>CAZMBN010000012.1:0-53661 GCA_964564825.1 uncultured Opitutales bacterium | reverse complement strand
AACCTTTCTGAAGCGGTTCCCCTGCGAAAGCGAATACATGGGGTCGTAGTCCGCCTTGTACTGCCTGTCGTTGTATTTCGCATCGTACCACGAGTCCCCTCCCCTATACTGGTTGCCGACTTCGACCGCGTGGTACGAAGTATTCCTCGGAGGCTCGACGCCTTCAAGCGCACCCAAGTACATATCGAGAATCTCGTCCGATTCGACCCTCCATCCGTCTTTATACAATTCGTCAAGCGTCCCTTCGTCCCTCGGAACCACATGCTTAAAGTTCTCCGACAATCCAAACTTCCTGAAGAACTTCCTCTTGTTCCCAAAATTGCACCTATTGTAGAACGCTTCTATCTTCTTTATATCGCCCTTGCTGAACGCCTTCAACGCGCTTTCGTTGCCGTATTCCCTCGCCGCGGTTATCGATTTCGGCGTGGGCAACTTCCTCCCCTCGACTCCCAAAGATTCGATAAACGAAGAGTTGTAGTGTCCAGCCTCCGCCATAGACTCCTCCTCCCTTATCCTTTCGGCTTCCTGCTCGCGTTTAAGCCTTCTCTCCTGCTCCTCTTCAGCCCACTTCCTCCCGTAGAAGTTGTTTAACACGTCGTCGGGCAGGTATTCGGCTACGGACGGATTCAACGCAACCAACTCCTCCACAACGTCGTTCTTATACCATTTCGGATAACTGCCGACGTCCAGGGACTGCACCTTGTCGATAAGCTCCCTCACCGGCTCCTCCTCGTTGTACTTCTCTTTGAGTTCCTTCGCCTTTTCCTTCAGTTCCTTGCGCCGTTCCCTCCTCTCGGCGTAACCCTTTTTATATTCTTCGTCGACGGAAAGCCCTCCGCGCCTCAAAGCGGCTTCGTTCGGGTCGTTCCTCTTCCTCCTCCACTCCTCCTTCGCGAGTTTGGCTATCTCGTTTATCTCCTTTAATTCGTCGCCTACGGCTTTGATTTCGTCCTTGTGCGCCTTTTCCCTTTCCCTCTTCAAGCGCTCCTGCCTCAACACCTCGTTCTTCGTGAATATCCTACCCTCGAACGGATGCTTCTTTTCCCTGCCGTAGCGGTAGAGGGTTTGCTCGTTCGTCATGCCGTTCGTGTACACCGCAAGAGGCACGTCCTTATACGCTTCAAGCCACGCCCTGCGCCTTACCCTCTCCCTCGCAAAATCGCTTTGCGGTTTGCTTTTTAACTTGCTTGAAATTACAGTCTTCAAAACACTGCGCGGAAGGGGATTTGAACCCCTACGCCTTGCGGCACCGGCTCCTAAAACCGATGTGTCTACCTATTCCACCATCCGCGCGTAAAAAATAACGGCGTCGATGGTGTACGGGGCTACAATGTTTGCGAGCTAAAAATCCGATGTCCGAAAATAGGCGTTTTCCATTTTCCGCGTATCTTCGTACATTTGCACGGAAAAAATAAAACCAAACCCTTGCAATTCGTCCCGAAAACCGCCTTCTACAAACCCCCGCGCCGCACGAAAAATGTTCTTGATTGAAGCGTTTTTTTCAAAGAAGCTACCCCGTTTATATGTTATCGATACGATTTTTTTAATGGACCGCCTTGAAAACATTAGAAATTTTTGCATAATCGCGCATATCGACCACGGGAAAACCACCCTTTCCGACCGTCTCCTTGAGGAAACCCAAACCATAAGGAAACGGGACATGCAGGACCAGCTCCTCGACTCCATGGACTTGGAACGCGAGCGCGGCATAACGATAAAATGCCACCCCGTGTCCATGCTCTACAATTTCGAGGGGGTACGCTACAGGTTGAACCTGATAGATACCCCCGGACACGTGGATTTTTCCTACGAAGTCTCGCGCTCGCTGGCGGCTTGCGAAGGAGCCGTGTTGCTGGTGGACGCCGCGCAGGGGGTGGAAGCCCAGACCGTGGCCAATGCGCACCTCGCAATAACCCAGGGGCTTGAAATAATCCCCGTGATAAACAAGGTAGACTTGCCGGGCGCCCAACCCGAGCTCTGCAAAAAACAAATAGAGGACGTTCTCGCCATTCCCACCGGAAACGCGATTTTCGCCAGCGCGAAGAACGGCGTCGGGATAAGGGACATACTTGGGGCGGTCATCAAAAGGGTCCCCCCCCCGCGTTTAACGGACTACCCGCAGATGCGCGCGTTGATTTTCGATTGCGTTTTCGACTCCTACAAAGGGGTGATATGCTACGTCAGGGTATTTTCCGGATGCCTAAAGCCCGGGGACGAAATCATGTTGATGAACAACGGGCGGAGAACCGTAGTTAAGGAGGTGGGCAGATTCGTTCCGGCAATGACTCCCGAATCCTCGCTCGAGGCGGGTTGCACGGGGTACGTGGTTTCCAGCAACCTCAAGGAAGTGTCCGACGTGCGCATAGGCGACACCATAACTTCCGCCTCCAATCCCGCAAGGGAGATTCTTCCCGGCTATAAAGAGGTTAAGCCCATGGTGTTTTCCGGCATATACCCCATCGACAGTTCGGAGTACGAAAAGTTAAAGGTATCCATAGCGAAATTGCAGTTGAACGACTCCGCCCTGGCGTACCAGCCGGAGACGTCCGTTGCGCTCGGATTCGGATTTAGGTGCGGCTTTTTGGGACTTTTGCATATGGAAATCGTCCAGGAGCGCCTGCGCCGGGAGTACGGGCTCGACATAATATCCACCTACCCGAGCGTGGTTTATAGGCTCGATTTGCGCGACGGCACGAAAATCGAAATAGACAATCCCTGCCGTCTTCCCGACCCTACGGCGGTTGCGGCAGTGTACGAACCGATGATAAGGGCGAGCATCCTGATCCCCACGTATTCCATAGGGGATACGCTCGCGCTCGTGGCGGAAAAACGCGGATATTGCGAAAAAACCGAGACCATAGACGAAACGCGCGTCATGCTTGTATGCACCCTTCCGCTCAACGAAATCCTTATAGATTTCAACGACCGCCTCAAATCGGCAACGCGCGGATACGGCAGTATGGACTACGATACGGCTGGATACGCGCAATCGAAACTCGTGCGGCTGGACATCCTCGTCAACGGGGAGCAAATAGACGCGTTTGCATCCATAGTGCACGCGGACAAGGCGGAACAAAAGGGGCGCGCCCTATGCGCAAAACTCAAGGACATTTTGCCCAGGCAAATGTTTAAAGTGGCTATCCAAGCGGCGATAGGCGGAAAGATAATAGCACGGGAAACCATCGGATCGTTTAGAAAGGACGTCACCGCAAAGTGTTACGGAGGCGATATCACAAGGAAGAAAAAACTCCTTGAAAAACAGAAGGAAGGCAAGAAACGCATGAAGCGGATAGGAAAGGTTTCCATCCCCCAGGAGGCGTTTGTCGACGTGTTGAAATCAAGCACTTGAAAAAATGTTCGGATTTTTTAAAAGCAAAAAAAGGAAAGACGCCGAAGAATTGCTGTCGGCGGCGTACAAGGTGTACAACTACAGGCGCGATCTGATGACGGAAGCGGACGCCGAGCAAATGTCGAAGACGATAGGCGAACTGGACGAACTTGTCCTCGACGGAAAAATCGGGACGGACGGATACGCAGCGCGCGCCGGCAAACTTGAAAAACTTGTGCGGAAATACGGTAGGACCATATACCCGCTCTCGACCGTGGCCGACTATGTGGACATGATAGTGGTGGCTGGAATACTTGCGCTCGGCATACGCTACTTTTTTCTCCAGCCGTTTAAAATCCCCACGAATTCCATGTACCCGAGTTTTTACGGGATGACGCACCAGACGTACACCGGGGACGACCCAATCCCGTCCACGCCCGAAAAAATCTTCCGATTTCTCCTAAAGGGCGCCGAAAACTACGATATCACGGCGCCCTGCGACGGCGACTTGTACATAGCATTGGCGGGATTCGAAAACCTTTCCCCCGCCTTTGAAATAGTTCCCGTAAAGAAGTTCTTCGTGTGGCCCTCGTACGAGCGCAGATACACCCTGAATATAGGGGGACGGGACACCGTATTGGCGGTTCCCGCGGACTTCCCTATAGACAAAGTTTTGGAGGACGCCTTCCCCGGAGCATTTAAATCCGAGGGCTCCGCGGTCGTTTCAATGGACGGTCGCCCCATGCTGAAACTCGGCACGTTTAAAAAAGGCGGACGCATGCTGAATTTCGACATCCTCGGCGGGGATATGTTGTTTGTGGACCGTTTTACGTACAACTTCCGCAAGCCGAAAATAGGTGAACCCGTGGTTTTCAAAACCAAATACTGCGGAGGGATAACGCGGATGAACAACGGAGTCCCCGACGATAAATACTACATAAAGCGCCTTGTAGGCTCCGGGGGCGACATACTTAAAGTGAACGGGAACACACTGTACAGAAACGGAAATCCCATAAGCGGATCCCCCGCATTTGAACGCAACGCGAAAAAGGAGGGATTGTACTGCGGATACAAGGACGAGGGGGCACTTGCAAACGGCGCAAGCGTAAGCGTACCGGGAAGGAACTACTACGCGATGGGCGACAATTCCGCAAATAGCCTTGACAGCAGGTACTGGGGCTATATCCCCGAAAGAGCCATTGTTGGAAAATCCCTCATAATATTCTACCCGTTCACGCCGCGTTGGGGTGCGACAAAATAGGGTCCTCGCACTAAGAACCCGGCGTGCGGTTCCGCAAAAATAAGATGCTATCGAAAATATTAAAACTTTTCGCCGGAAGCCACTATAAGCGCTTTGTAAAAAAGACGCGTCCGATAGTGGAGAAAATCAACCGGATTGAAGCGCAGTACCAGTCCCTCGGCGACGACGAGTTACGGGCGAAAACCGACGAATTTAAGGCCCGCTACGCGGGGGGAGAACCGCTCGATTCCATACTCCCCGAGGCGTTCGCCGCCGTCAAGAACGCCGCACGGCGCCTGTGCGGGAAAACCGTGAGCGTATGCGGTCACGATATAAAATGGGAGATGGTCCATTACGACGTCCAACTGATAGGCGGCATTGCCCTGCACCAGAACAAAATAGCGGAAATGGCCACGGGCGAGGGCAAAACCCTGGTTGCGACGCTGCCCCTGTACCTGAACGCGCTGACCGGCAGGGGCTGCCATCTGGTGACGGTGAACGAATACCTTGCGCGGCGCGACTCGGAATGGATGGGGTACCTGTACAACTTCCTCGGAATATCCGTATCATGGATTTACAATATGCAACCGATGGACGAGAAAGCGCGGGCGTACAAGGCCGACATCACCTACGGCACCGCCAGCGAATTCGGTTTCGATTATCTCCGCGACAACGGAATGGCGTCCTCCGCCGAAGCGCAAGTCCAACGCCCGCACTATTACTGCATAGTGGACGAGGTCGATTCCATCCTCATAGACGAAGCCCGCACCCCGTTGATAATCTCCGGTCCCGTGCAGGAGGACCACGAAGCCCCTTTCGTGGAACTCAAGCCCTCCATAGAGAAAATCGTCAAACTGCAGACAAACTATTGCAACAAACTGATAAACGACGTCAGAACGGCGTACGGGGAGGTTGAAAAAAACGGCGCGGATCTCGACGAAAGCGTTGTAATAAAGATGTGGCAGGTGAAAATGGGCGCGCCGAAAAACCGGATACTGCGCCAACTAATGGAAATCGGCGTCCTCAGGAAAAAACTGGACAAGATGGATATGGAAATGGCCGCCGATTTTAGAAAGAACGACCGTTTTAAGTACAAGGAAGACCTGTATTACGTCGTAGACGAAAAACAACACACAAGCGATCTCACCGAGAAGGGGAGAACAGCCATAAGCCCCAAAAATCCGAACGCCTTCGTGCTGCCGGACCTGCCCACCCTGTTCACGGAAATAGATTCCGACGCAAGCTTGGACGCGCGCCAAAAACAGGAGTCGAAGTTGAAGAAGGAGGACGAATTCATAAAAATCTCCGAGTACATACATTGCATAAGCCAACTGCTGAGGGCGTATTCCATATATGAAAAGGACGTGGAGTACGTTGTGCAGGACGGCAAGGTGCACATAGTGGACCCGAATACGGGGAGAATAATGTACGGCAGGCGTTGGAGCGAGGGGCTGCACCAGGCCGTGGAAGCGAAAGAGGGGGTGCAGATAGAAAAGGAAACGAAAACATACGCCACGATTACGATACAAAATTATTTCCGGCTGTACGAGAAATTGGCGGGTATGACGGGAACCGCCGAAACGGAGGCGCAGGAATTCCACGACATATACGGCTTGAACGTTATGGCGATTCCGACAAACAAGCCCTGCCGGCGCATAGACAAAAACGACGTCATCTACAAGACGCGCAGGGAGAAATACAACGCCGCCATAGAGGAGATTGCCGCCGCGCACAAACGGGGGCAACCCGTGCTTGTGGGAACGGCGTCGGTCGAGGCGAGCGAGGTTCTAAGCAGGATGCTCAAACGCCGCAATATTGCGCACACCGTCCTGAACGCCAAGCACCACCAGGAGGAGGCCGAAATTATAGCACGGGCAGGCGAAACCGGCGCGGTAACGATAGCCACAAACATGGCGGGACGCGGAACCGACATAAAGCTCGCCCCAGGCGTCGAAGAGTTGGGCGGACTCTACGTACTGGGAACCGAACGCCACGAATCGCGGCGCATAGACAGGCAGTTGCGCGGACGTTGCGCCAGGCAGGGCGACAGGGGGCTTTCAAAATTCCTAATTTCGCTTGAAGACGACCTCCTGCGTATATTCGGCAGCGGACCAATGGCGCGCATACTCGACAAAACTTTCAAAGAGGGGCAACCCCTCGACCATCCCCTATTGAACCGCTCGATAGAACGCGCCCAAAAAACCGTGGAGGGACAGAACTATTCCATGCGCAAGCGCCTGTTGCAATACGACGACGTTTTGAACAAACAGCGCGAAATAATCTACGGGTTGCGCGACGAATGCCTGAACACGAAAAACCCCCGGCAGATGGTTTTCGACTTTATAAACGACGAACTCGACGAACGCATATCGGCGGTTACCCCCGGAACGGGTCTCCCCGAGACCGCGGACCTTCAAAACCTGTGCAGTTGGATAACGAGCCGCTTCCCCGTAGCCTTAACCCCAAAGCAACTCGAGGGGAAAAATCCCGACGAAATACGCAAAACCATATTCGACGAAATATTGGCGGTGTACAAAGTCCGCGAAGACATCGAAGACGCCGAGACGCTGTGCGCGATAGAGCGGTTTGTCGTGCTCCGGGCGCTGGACAAGAACTGGCAGGACCACCTGACCGAAATGGAGGACCTGCGGCGCAGTATAGGCTTGCGCGGATACGGGCAAAAGGATCCGCTGGTGGAATACAAAAGCGAGGCGTATAAATTTTTCGAGGGACTCATGGGTAGGATACGCAACGATGTTTGCCTGGGAATTTTCCGCAGCGCCTCGAGCATGGACGCGCTTCAAGCCATGATAAACAGGCTGCACGAACAAATTTCAAGAAACGCGGTCGTGCGTGAAAATTCGCCGGGGGGAAACGCCTCCGCCAAGCGTGAGATACGCCTTCCCTCCCCCCCCAAGCAGGAACTTCCAAAGATAGGCAGAAACGACAAGGTCACCATATCCAAAAACGGGGAGTTGAAAACCTTGAAGTTAAAAAAGGCGGAAGCCCTGATAAGGAACGAAGGTTGGAAGCTGGAAAAATGGTAAGGTCGCCCCTACCCGGCTGTGCGGGCATCGCATGCGCCCTACTTTTGAGTTTCGCGCTTTATGCAACGAGTTTCGAGCCGTTCAATACCGCCGAGTTCGCCTATATATTCGCGGTTCCCGCAATACTTTGCGCGCGTCTCCTGAAGGACCGGGACAATGCGCGCACCGGCGGAATACGGCTGCTCGTATGGAGAATATGCAGCGTACTGTTCTCCGTACTGGCTTGGATGTCGATACTGGTCTGGATGAGGCACGTATGGCCGCCCGCCGGCTATGCGGCCCTTTTATTTTTATCCGTCACCGTATCGTTTTTCATATTCCCGTGGTACTGGCTCTTCCCGAATATGCTGCCGAACCTCGACGAGGCTTTCGGAACCAGGTTGTTTAAATTATGCGCCGTAGCCGCCCTATGGGTGTGCCTCGAATGGATTAGGTCGAAAATTTTTACGGGATTTCCATGGCTGCTTTTGGCTCACTCGCAATGGACGCGTCCGGCGGTGATTCAAACGGCCGCCGTGGGCGGCGTCTGGATGGTTTCCTTCACCCTGGTGTTTTTCAACCTGGCGACGGCCGACTATCTGTACAGGTTGTACGAATACCATGCGTTGAGAATCCGTTCGGGACGCGCAAAAACGCCGAAAATTTCGCGTTTTTGCCCCGAATTTTACGTGGCGCTGGTTGCGGCGTTGGCAAGTATGTGGATGTACGCGCGCAATATGCCGCGCACCGAAAACGAGATAAAGGCTTTCAGGGCGGGTCTTGTACAAACAAACTTTGCGGGAATTTTAAAGTGGGACGGGCAACTCGCCGCCGAAAACCTCGGGGTTGTGGAACGTCTGACAACCGCGGCGGCGAAAAACGGGGGAGCGGACGTCGTTTTGTTGCCCGAGGCCGCCACACCGCCGCGCTGGCCCATTATAGGCAACGAACCCGTGCGGATGCGAATGGAGAAGCTTGCCCGCGACAACGACGTTTCTATATTGACGGGCAACATGGCGTATCTCCCGCGGGAGAACCTTCTGCAAAACGGGGCGTTTGCCATATCCCCCAGAAACGGTTTACAAAAACGCTATTATGCAAAGCGCAAACTTGTGCCGTTCGGGGAATATATCCCGGCATGGGCGTCCTTTTTCGCGTCGAAGACGGTTCCCGTGGGCGGTATAAAGCGCGGCGACGGATTCAAATCCCTCGATTTGGACGTAAACGGCAGGAACTACAAGGTGGGCGCAATGATATGCTACGAGGACATATTCCCCTGCTTCGGGCGGGAGGCCGCCCTCAACGGAGCCGATCTGCTTTACGTGTGCACAAACGACTCCTGGTACGGACGCGAAGGGGGGGCGTGGCAACATGCGGCGCATTCGGCGTTCCAGGCCGTCTCTACCAGACTGCCCCTACTCCGCTCCTCCAACAACGGACTAAGCGCGGTTTTCGACCAGTATGGACGGATGCGGCCCTGCACGACCGTTTTCGGTAAGGACGGGAAGGCATGGAACGCCTCCACCGCGGAATTGCCCCCGAAACAATTGGAAATACGCGACGCGGACGGAAATCTTCTCGACGCGCTTAGTTTGCGGCCGCGGAGACCATCGCCGATGCTCGACGAAAACGGATCGATATATTTCAGGGGAGCCGCTTTTTCTGACGTGGTTTATTACAAAAACCTTCCTATGGGAAACAGCTTTTACGTGAGACACGGCGACTGGTTCGCGTGGTTGTGCGCGGCCACAACGCTCGTCTTCATTACGGTATCCGGAGTGCGGAACAAATTCGGACAAAAAAAAGCTTGAACTTGAACTTAAATATTTAATAACCCCCTGCCACAAGAAAGATTATTATGCCAGAAAACTCCCCCAAACTAAGTTGGTGCAAAATCCGTCTCGGCAAAGACCTGAATTGGTGGGTTAAGGAAACGAGCGATAAAGTAAACTGGGACGCGGACGGCTTGAGCCTCGTGGATCCGCGCCAGACCGCCCACATGCTGGACACGCTCGAGGGATTGCGCGACTACGGGCTCGACGACTCGATAGTGGAAAAGGCGTTCATACCCTTCTCCATAGATTCGAAAATAGGAAAAACCGAAGTAAAAATTACGCGTTCCGACGACTCCGTCTTCGACGCCGAAGAGCAACAACTCTTCCTACTGCCCGACTCCATGGACGACGAACGCTCCCCCTATGCGGAATTTCTCGACCATATAACGAAGTTGCAGGTCAAGATGCTGAACGATACCTTTAACTTTGAAAAAGAGATCGCCATAGAGGATCTTGAAGAAGAGATACGCGAGAACTATTCGAACGACTATATGGAGGGCCGCGCGATTCACGCCTTCCACGAAATCATGGACATTCTCGAATATGTTCCCGACGGCTATTCCCTCGAGGACGAGGACGACGACGAACGCGGGGAGGACGGGGACGACGACTACGCCGACGAGATAGAGGACATAGACGAAACCGACGAAAAAATAGAGGTGGACGAAACCATGCACTGGGACGACGACGAACGCGGAGAAGACGGGGACGACGACCCCTACGATCTCGACTCGTTCCCGGACGACGATAAAATTTAGCCGTCCCGGGCGTCTTTCGTCCCAGAAAAACCCTTCCGTGGGGAGTTTTTTTTGCGGGACGCTTTGAAAAACCGCAAAGCGAAAACCGCCGATATCAATCGTAAAATTGCGGCCTGTATTCGGGAACGAGATTCAATATGTAGTTTTTCAAATCGTTTACGGATTTGGAATCCGAAATGGTTCGGATCTCGTTCGCTATCGATTTCATCTTTTCATACGACGGGGGCGGAGTGTCCGACATGTAGCCGAATATTTTCGGGTGTCCCGTCTTCACCAGATGCTCGTCCGTATATTGCAATTCCTCGTAAAGTTTTTCGCCGGGGCGCAAACCGATAGTCTTTATTTGTATGTCGACATCGGGTTCGAACCCGCTCAACCTTATCATCTGGCGCGCCAGATCCATAATCTTTATCGGCTTGCCCATATTGAGAACGAGTATCTCCCCCCCGATGGCCTGCGCCGCGCATTGAAGCACCAACCCGATAGCTTCGGGGATCGTCATAAAATACCTGGTAACCTCCGGATGGGTTACGGTTACGGGACCACCTTCGGCTATCTGCCTTCTAAAAGTGGGGATTACGCTGCCCGACGATCCCAACACGTTGCCGAAACGCACGACTACAAAAGACGTGCGGTTGTCCGGCCGGCTTTGTATCGAAAGGACGGCCTTTTCGGCGAGACGCTTCGAGGCGCCCATGACGTTGGTGGGGTTTATTGCCTTATCCGTGGATATCAGCAAAAATTTTCCAACACCGTTGCGGCTCGCCACGTCGCCCATTATCCAAGTGCCCAAAGAATTGTTTTTCAGCGATTCGCCCGGTTGGGATTCCATCATCGGAACGTGTTTATGCGCGGCAGCGTGGAAGATAATGTCGGGCTTAAAATTTTTTACGATTTCCTCCATCCGGTTCTCGTCGGTTACGCTTCCGATACAACACTTCATGCGGATTCCAAATTCCATGGAAATCAAATTTTGTTCTATTTGGAACATTTGGACTTCGCAATGATCGACAAGTACCAACAGCTTCGGGGATTTCGAAGCAATTTGGCGGCACAATTCGCTTCCGATACTCCCCCCCGCGCCCGTAACCATAACCACCTTGTCCTTTATCATGTCGTCTATAAATTTGGAATCGAGTTGGACCGAGTTGCGGCCCAGGATGTCCTCTATGCCTATTTCCCTCATTTCCGAAATCTTGACGTGTCCGGACGCAAAATCGTAATACGACGGCACTATGCAGGAGTCCACCGACAAATTTTTCATCTGGTTCATTACGGCGGCTATGCGACTCCCGGATATCCGGGAGGAAGCTACTATCACTTTATCCACTTTGTACGCCTTCACCACCTCCTCCAAATTTCCGGACGCGTTAAGCACCTCCAAGCCCAATAGTTCCTTTCCGTATTTTTTCGGATCGTCGTCGATAAACACCACGGGTTTAACTCCCAATCCCTTCCGCGACATGAGGTTGCCTGCAAAGGACATCCCTATATCCCCGGCTCCGAATATCATGACTCGTTTCGTGGCGTTTACGGGATTGATCCTGTCGCCCAGCAAGCGTTCCCTTAAAAGGCGTACCGAAAATCTAAAGGACGAAAACAATATCATCGATATCATATAATCGGAAACCAACGCCCCGCGGGGGATAATCGTATGCTCAAAGCCGAAGACCGCAAATGCCGACGAAACAACCCCGAACACCGCCACCCCCGAAAGCGTCATCGCGAAAAAGATATTCAACAAATCGGGAAGGTAGAACGAATACAGTAGGCTCTTGAACTGCCCGAAGACGGCAAGCATGGAAAGTTTGACGGGCAACATAACACACAAAGCCAAAAGGACGGGAAATTTTTCCATTATGGAAAGGTCGAAATCGAACCTTAACAAATAGGCGCCGGTTAGGGACGCGAAAACCAGGATGGAATACACCGCCGCAAGTAAAAAAGTCCGCATTGTGAAATAGCGCGAAACAAAGTTCCGCGCACGCGGGAGAAGGTTTTTTGCGATTTTTATTTTTAGGGTATGCATAATCGGCTACCAGTCGAACTTCCACGTCTCGTATCCCGTGCCGGATCCCTTGGAATGCTTTCCCAGATCTTCCGAAGGACCAAAATATACGGGATCGTTCCACTTTTCTTGTATTTCGCAGGACGAAAGTAAAAACATCGACGACAACAATAAAGAGGCAACCGCGTACATGGGAATCTTTCCGGACATTTTCCAGTTACAATTATCCGCAATCTACGGTAAAAATCCCGGGAATACAAGTATTTTCAACGCGAGTCCATCCGCGAGCGGTCTCCCGCAGCGCCTATCGCCGCCGCCTGTTTCAAAAGCGACCCCGACGGGGAAAATCCCCCGCAACAAAGTTCGGGACTTTAGGGGAGAGATCGCGCGGGAAAGGCGGCGAAAACCACCTATGACCTATGCATCGTCCTCCAGCGTCATAAAGCGCCTATCTACGGCCTGCGCCGCAACGATTACGCTTGTGCCGAATATGTCGTCCGTGGTGGCGCATCTGGATATCTCCGCCGCGGGTTTTGTAATTCCGGTCAGTATTTGACCGTAGCAATTTACATTCGACGCCAACTGAAGCATCTTCGAGGCGATATTGCCGGAATTCAAATCGGGGAATACCAGGACGTTGGCGCAACCCGCAACCGAGCTCTGGACGCCTTTTTGCAAGGCGGCGTCCGGGCGAATTGCGGCGTCGACTTGCAATTCACCGTCTATTTCTATATCGAGACCGTCGCGCAGTATGCGCGCACGAGCCAAGGCGGTGGCGGACTTCATTTTCAGTATGCTCGACAACTTGGTGTTCGCCGTCTTGGTAACGCAGCTCAACATTGCGACCTTCGGTTTCCCCATAGTAAAATGGTTCATGAGCATCGCGGTCGTAATGGCAATATCGCTAAGTTGATCCTCGGTGGGTTCGGCGATAACGCCGCAATCCGCCATAAAGAGGTCGCCTCCTATCCCCAAACCGGGACGTTCGGTGGAGGCAATCATCATTGAACTAACGGTTTTGAAACCTTTTTGAAGGGATATTATCTGGAATATCGACCGTAGGGAATTGCCCGTATCCGAATTCGCCCCCACGACCATCGCGTCAGCGTGCGCGGTCGCAAGCATCATGGTCGAGAAATAAATCGGATTGGATAAGGTCTCCCCGAGTTCGGCCTCCCCGAAGTCCCTGAATTTCGGCAGGGACTTGAAGACCTTAAAAATGAAGGGAAAATCGTCGGAAAGCAAAGGTTCCACAATTTTTATTCCGTCCAGCCGCACGCCGATTTCCCCGGCAACGGACTCTATTTCGCCGCGTGATCCCACCAATATGGGAACCCCCAATTTGTTCGTGGCGAACCTTCTTGCCGATTGGAGGATACGCGGATCAGCTCCGTCGGAGTATATCAAGCGTTTGGGGTGGTTTTGCAATCTTGCGGAAAGTCTTTTTATCAACATGTCGAATCTCCTGTATAGCCTATTTTTCCATTCGCATACCCGTCTATATCCTTTCCCCGCCGAGTCAAACAATTTGCCCACGCGGTTTCAATACGGTATTGTACAATTTCGTCGGGATGCCCCAAAGAAACCTGCTTGGAGCGCGCTCCTTAAAAGCCCCGTTTACCATGCCCGTACACGGATAGGTTACTATTAGGATGTCGCGCGCCCGCGTGGCTGCCACATAAAAAATCCGGCGTTCCTCCTCCACGTCGCCGTCGTCTATGCTGCGTTGCGAAGGAAACAGTCCCTCCGCGGCCCCTATTATGAACACTACGGGGAATTCCAATCCCTTCGCCTGGTGCACGGTCATAAGCCTGACTTTGCCAGCTCGGCGGGCGCCGTCCAGTTCGGGATTTTTGGGCACTTCGCCCTCCGATATTTCAAGGCATACGTTCGCCAAAAAATCGCCGAAATCCGAGAACTTCGAGGCGTATTCGGCGAGCGCGTCAAAATCATCAACCCGATCGGTCCAATTTTCGTACATCGTTTTCATCGCATCGGCGTACCAACCGGAACAGGCGCAACGGACCATATCCGCCGGGGTATGCGCTCGTTCAACCGCACCGTCGGAATTTTGGGGTTTTACGCACGGCAACATACCCTCTATTTCCGCCAAATTCGAAGACATACGGTCGAAAAATCCGCGTGCCGCCGCGGGAACTTTGGATAGAACCTCGGTTCGGCGGAGCGTTGAAGGAAGGGACTCCCCCGTCCTGCCCGAAAGTTCGCGCGCCACCGAATATATGCCCAACGCCGTTTTTTCCCCAACCTTGGGAAGAATTCTTACAAAGCGCCAAAAAGATACGAAATCGGCGGGATTTGCAACCCAACGCAACTGCGACACCACGTCTTTTATGTGGGACTGTTCGAAAAACTTTACGCCGCTTGTGATGACGTAGTCTACGCCTTTTTCCCGTAGGCAAAGTTGTAAATCCATGGATTGGAAATGCGAACGATACAACACGGCTATGTCTCCGGCGCGGTAACGCCCGCCGTTCGCTATCTCCGATATCATCGAAGCCACTATTTTCCCCTGAAATTTTGAATCCAACGCGCGTAAAACCACGGGAAGATCGCCGTTGTTGCGCGAGGGGAGAAGGGTTTTTTTGTACGCCTTGTCGATCGGCATGGAGTCGAGAATACAGTTCGCGAAGGAAAGAATCCGCGCGGTGCTTCGGTAATTTTGTTCGATCTTGTAAATATGCGCCCCGGGATAGCGGTCGCGAAAACGCAGTATGTTGTCGATTTGGGCGCCCCTCCACGAGTATATGCATTGGGCGTCGTCGCCCACGGCGGTTATGCGGCCCTTCCCCGCAAGCAGGTCCAATATGCGGCATTGCAGGGTGTTGGTGTCCTGGTATTCGTCAACCAACACGTTGGCGAAGCGTTCGCGGTATTTTTCGAGGACTCCGGAATCGGTCTCGAGCAACTTAAGCCACAATTCAAGCAAATCGTCGAAATCGCAAAGATTTCCGTTTCTTTTCGCCAGACCGTAGGTCCCGGCGATGCGCTCTATTTGTTCGGAGGGGGTTTCAATCCACGGAAAGCGCTCCGCCATGGCGTGCGATACGTCCAGGCAGGTGTTGCGCGCGTAGCTTATTATATCCATAAGCAACGCCGGACGTGGATTTCCCGCGCCGGAGAAAAACTTGGGGAATTCTTTTTCCGCCGCCATTTTAAGTACCGAAACGGAATCCTCGGCGTCCATTATAGTAAAATCGGGGGATATTCCCAGGGAAGCGGCCTCTACTCGAAGAAAACGGTTGCCGACAGAATGGAAAGTGCCTCCCCAAAAACTGCGGGGTTCGTATCCCGTCAGGGAACAAACCCTGCCGAGCATCTCCAGCGCCGCCTTGTTTGTAAAGGTAAGCAGCAAAATTTCGCTCGGGAACATGCGGCAACCGGACAGCAACCACGCCACCCTGTACGTAAGCGTGCGCGTCTTCCCCGACCCGGCTCCGGCGAGAACCAGCGCCGGCTGCTCCGGCGGCGACACCACCGCCGACAACTGGCTGCCGTTCAATTCGGAGGAAAAATCTATCGCCTTCTCCACGGTAGCGTTTGCGCCGTCAAATTTTTGAAAGAAAGCGCAAAGCCGCCGAATACCCCTCCAAGCCGAGACCGGCTATCGTACCTATGCACACGGGCGCGGTGAACGAACGGTGCCTAAACTCCTCCCGCCGGTAAATGTTGGATATGTGGACTTCCACAAATCTTATGCCCGATCCGGCTATGCAGTCGCGCAGGGCGAGGCTCGTATGAGTGAACGCGCCCGGATTTATAATTCCAAGAGTTATTCCCGAATCGGAAAGTTCCGCTATCTTGTCGATTATCTCCCCTTCGGAGTTCGACTGGAAATCGACTATTTCCACGCCGAGAGCAGCGGCGTCTTTCTTCAGCGATTCCACCAGCATTTTCAACGAGCTTCCGCCGTATATCTCGGGTTCGCGCAAACCCAGCCTGTCGAGATTGACTCCGTTAATTACAGCTATTTTTTTCATCGTATGTACCTTTAACAAATCCGGCGTCCAAACCTAGAAACTTTTAGGAATAATGGAAATAAAATTTAAAGCGGATTGCGCGTTTCCAAAAAACGGCTTTGCAAGCCGAACCTATCCGCCAAGACTTCTCCGAGCGTCGCTATTCCAAAACGCTCCGTGGCGTAATGTCCGCAGGGAAAAAGATTTAAGCGTAGTTCACGGGCGAGCGGAAAACATTTTTGGCGCAATTCCCCGCATATGAGGGTGTCGACCCCCAGCCCGGGCATGTCCTTCAACACGTCCGAACAACTTCCCGAGCATACTGCTATTTTCCCCGGGTTTGAACTTCCGAAGAGTATTTCCTTGTAAGTATCCGGGAAAAGTTTTTTAAGGCGCGAAGAAAGCGTCCTTATTCCGCCGCGCGGTCCGGCGGCGAGAACGCCTATGCCGATTCCGTCTTTCCCGCAGGGGAAACATCTGCCTATCTTTTTCAAGCCGAGAGCCTTTGCAATGAGCACGTTGTTGCCGACTTCGTCGTGGGCGTCGAGGGGCAAGTGGACGGAATACACCGAAATATCGTTATCCGCCAAGATTTTGATTTTGCGGTACGACGGTCCCACGACGGGAACGGGCGGATCCCAAAACATACCGTGGTGGACCAAGAGCAAATTCGCACCCAAATCCGAAGCCAGTTCAATCTCGGCGATACCGGCGTCGACGGCCGTCGCTATTGCCGAAACGGCACCGCTGTTTTCAAACTGCAAACCGTTGAAGGCGCCGTCGAAATCCTCGAACTTGCCGTTCCCGCAATATTCGTCGAGAAATGCGACGATTTCCGCCAAACCAACGCTCTTTTTCATTCTTCCAAACTACGGCAAAAAAAAACGTCTTCAAGACAAAACGGGGAGGCAATCCGGGCAAAACTTATTCCGTACCCAATTTCGAGATATCCCCGTAGGAGTCGACGCGCCTGTCCCTGCGAAACGGCCAATTTTTTCTAAATTCCTCCATAAGGGAGAAGTCGATGTCGGCAACCAAGACTTCCTCCGTATCCCGGGAAGCTTCCGCCACAATTTCGCCGTAGGGGTTCGATAAAAAACTTCCACCCCAAAAGTTTACGCCGCCGCGGCCGTCGGAAGTTTTCTCCACCCCCACCCTGTTGGCCGCGGCTATATAAACGCCGTTGGCCACGGCGTGGCCGCACTGGACGGTCTGCCACGCCCTCTTAAAGCGGGCCACCTCCGCGGGCGGCTCGTCCAGGAGACCTCCAATCGCGGTGGGATAAAATATTATGTCGCTTCCCGCAAGCGCCGTAAGCCGCGCGGCCTCTGGAAACCACTGGTCCCAGCATACAAGCACCCCTATCTTGCCGTACCGGGTGTTCCACGCCTTGTAACCCGTATCGCCGGGAGCAAAATAATATTTCTCCTCGAAATGGGGGTCGTGCGGTATGTGCATTTTTCTGTATATCCCCGCCGTGGACCCGTCGGCGTCGAATACCACGGCGGTATTGTGGTGGAGTCCTCCTCCCCTGTCTTCGAACAGGGACGCCACCAGGACAATCCCGCACCGGCGCGAGACTTCCGACAACGATAGAACCTCCTTGGATGTCAAAGTACGGGCGAAAGCGAAGTTTCGGGCGTCGAGTTCCACGCAGAAATACTTGCTCATAAACAGTTCCTGCGTACACACGATTTTCGCGCCGGATTCCGCCGCCCGCGTCACCATACGGATTTGCCTATCCAGATTTTCCGCGGTCGAATCCGACGCCGCAAACTGCGTCAAGGCTATCTTCATTTACGTATCCTTTCCAGGGCTTCCTCGCGTTCGAGCAGGGTGGGATGCGAATAGTAGAAGGCGCTGTAAATTTTATGGGGGGTCAGGTTGACTAGGTTTTTTTTATTGAGTTTTCGCAGTGCGGACACGAGGGCGCCGCCCCCTCCGCACAAATCCGCCGAAAAAGCGTCGGCTTCGTATTCGTTCCGGCGCGAGAACGCGTTGAGAAACGGCGAAAGCCAAAAAGTAAAGAGTCCGGAGAACATGGAAAACATAAGCAGAACCGGGCCGAATCCCTCCGCCTCGGAAAAACCGAAATCGACGTAAAACCACTCGCTTTTGGAAAAATACCCCATAAGGGCGAAGGCGATAAAAACCGTGGAAAAATTCACAAACATCATTTTCGCCATATGCCCTTTTTTGTAGTGGCCTATTTCGTGCGCCAGAACCGCTTCAAGTTCCGGAATCGCAAGTTGGTCCAAAAGGGTGTCGAACAGCACTATGCGCCTAAACTTTCCGAATCCCGTAAAGTATGCGTTGGAATGCAAACTTCGGCGGCTTCCGTCTATAACCTGGATGCCTTTCGCCTTGAATCCCCCCCGCTCCGACAGCTCTGAGAGAACCCGTTTTGTTTCGCCCTCGGGCAGGTCTTCAAGTTTGTTGAACAGCGGAATTATAATACGCGGATACAGCACGAGCATCGCCGTCTGGAACACCGCCACCGCCGCAAAACCCCACAACCACCAAGTGTCCTTGAAAGTCTCCGAGAAGCATATTATGAGCGTCAAAATGGGAACGCCCAACACCAGAGCGACGGCGAAACTTTTTAGTTTGTCAGCAACCCACAAACCCAATGTGCCCTTATTGAAACCGTATTCCTGTTCTATAACAAACTGTCCATACAATTCGAATGGAATATCGGGAAGGGACAGGACAAGCGCCATGAAAATCAGCGTCAGAGCCTGACCCCATACGGAGATTCCAAAAATATCGAGTCCAAAGTCGTAAAGCCGCGGCAACACCCACAACACGAGCACGACCGCAAGAAACAGCGTTGCGCAAACGTTTTCCAATATACAGAATCGGGTTTTGTCCAAAAAGTAGTTCATCCCCTTCGAGTAGGTGGCCTCGTCCATAAAACCCTTGAAGGCGGTGGGAACGCAGTCTGCATGGGCGCGGACATTGCGCATATTCAGAACGTCCAACACCGTGGACGCCGAAAACCTGAGCGCCAGCAAAAACAATAAAACCGCAACGGCAACAGTCATATTAGCCTATGAGTCTCTTTATTATCGGCAACAGCATGGAGGGGTTGGCCTTCCCCTTGGACAACTTCATCACCGGTCCTATCAGGGCGTTTATCGCCTTCTCGTTGCCCGCCTTGTATTCGGATACCGCCTTCGGGTTGCCTTCGATCGCCGAACGGCAAAACGCCTCGAGCTCCGGCAAATCCGAGTTCTGCCTCAAACCGCGCCTCTCCACTATGGAATCGGGGGATTCCCCCGTTTTAAACATTTCGGAAAACACCTCCTTGGCCATTTGCTTCGATATAACGCCGTCGTCGGTTATCTTCACAAGGGCGGCGATGTTTGCGGGCTCCACCACGGGGGAATCCGCGTCGAACGCCGGGTGAAGGAAGTTGCAATCCCCCACCCCGCCGGTATCCGCGCCGGCGCCGTCGAGACCGCTCGAAGAATGCTGGGTCTGGGATATCTCCCTCAGTAAATCGTTCGTAATTATGTTTGCAACGGCCTTTGGATTTTTCGGATAAATTCCAACCGCGCTCTCGAAGCATGAACAGAGTTTCGGCATATGGCACATCACCGATGTAACCGAATACGGCAATCCGAAATCCTTCATGTAGCGGCGCTGGCGGTCGAAGGGGGCCTCTTTCAGTTTCGACCTTATCGAATCCAACAATCCGCGGGAAATTTTAACGGGCATGAGATCCGGATCGGGGAAATACCGGTAGTCGTGGGCATCCTCCTTGTTGCGCATGGACTGGGTTACCCCGAGCTCGGCGTCCCAACGGCGGGTTTCCTGCGTTACGGGAAGCCCCCGCCTTAGACAATCCGTCTGGCGTCTTATCTCGTAGTCTATGCAGTTGCGCACGTTCGATATGGAGTTGATGTTCTTCATCTCGACCTTCACCCCCAGAAGGTCCGCCCCCTTTTCGCGCACCGAAACATTGACGTCGCAGCGCATTTGCCCCTTTTCCATGTCGCAGTCGGAAATCCCCGCGCAGGAGATTGTGTTTTTCAGCGATGTCAAATAGGCGAACACTTCCTCCGAGGAATGCATGTCGGGTTCCGAAACGATTTCCATCAGCGGGGTGCCCGCCCGGTTGTAGTCGACGAGGGAGTCGGAACCGCAGTGCGTGAGTTTGCCGACATCCTCCTCGAGGTGTATCCGGGTGAGCGCGACGTTCCTGTGCGCGCCCATCTGCGCGCGGGACGGGGACGCAAGCTCTATCTCGACGGATCCTCCCCTGCACAACGGCATATCGAATTGCGACAGCTGGTAGTTCTTCGGGCTGTCGGGGTAAAAATAGTTCTTTCTATCCCACTTCGTAATTTCGGGAATTTCGCACCCGAGCATCAATCCGAGCTCTATGGTCTTGCGCACCGCTTCGAAGTTTATCACGGGCAGCGTTCCCGGCAACGCCCACACCACTGGGTCGGTAAGCGTATTCGGGGGTTCCGCAAATTTGTGCGCAACTGAAGAAAACATTTTGCTTTCCGTCTTTAATTGCACGTGCGTTTCCAATCCTATTACCGCTTCGTATTCCATATTAAAGTCACAGCTTCGGGTTTCGCCCCGCATATCCCGACACTTGTTCAAACGCGTACGCATAGGACAGGAGCCTCGCCTCGTCGAAGGACCTCCCCACCATCTGCAACCCGATTGGAAGCCCCTCCGAAGACATTCCGCAGGGGACGGAAATCCCAGGAAGCCCCGCCAAATTGACGTTTATGGTGAAAATATCGTTCAAATACATCGACAGGGGGTTCGATATCTTTTCCCCGATTTTAAACGCCGTAGTCGGCGAAGTGGGGGTGAGGATTACGTCCACCTTTTTGAAGGCGTCCTCAAAATCCCGGCGGATTAAAGTCCTTACTTTCTGGGCACGCAGATAGTAGGCGTCGTAGTATCCCGAACTTAGAACGTAGCTTCCGAGGATGATGCGGCGTTTAACCTCCTCGCCGAACCCCTCCGAACGGCTCTTGAAGTACATGTCCGCAACGTCGCGCGACTGCGCGCTCCTGCGGGTGTATCTGACGCCGTCGTAGCGCGCCAAATTGGAAGACGCTTCCGCCGTGGCGATTATATAGTATACGGGTACGGCCAAGTCCGTATGGGGAAGCGAAATTTCCGTTATTTCGGCGCCCGACTCCGAGCATTTGGCAATCGACTTTTCAACAGCCGAACACACCTCGGGATCCATCCCGTCTATAAAGTATTCCGACGGAACGCCTATTTTTGCGCCGTTTAGGGAACCGGAGGAAAGAAGGGAGGGATAGTCCGGTATGTCCGCATTTACGCTCGTGGAATCGAGCCTGTCGTAGCCCGCCACGGCTTTTAACAGTATTGCAGCGTCTTTCACGGAGCGCGCAATAGGACCTATCTGGTCGAGCGACGACGCGAAGGCCGCCAAGCCGTATCTGCTGACCAACCCGTAGGTGGGCTTTAACCCGACAACGCCGCATAGCGACGCCGGCTGGCGGATGGAGCCGCCCGTATCGCTCCCGAGCGAGCATGCGCATTCGCCCGCGGAAACGGCGGCGGCGGATCCTCCGCTGCTTCCTCCGGGTATGCGCGAAGTATCCCACGGATTGCGGGTTTTTTTAAAGGCGCTGTTCTCGCACGAGGATCCCATGGCGAATTCGTCCATGTTTAAACGCCCCCAGAACACCGCGCCGGCGGATTCGAGCTTCGCCGCGGCGGTGCCCGTGTACGGACTCGTGTAGTTTTCCAATATTTTGCTGGCGCAGGTAAGTTTTTGACCCCTCACGGAGAGGATGTCCTTCAACCCCACGGGTATGCCGTCCAACGGTCCGAGTTTTCCGCCGGAAGCCCTTCTCTTATCCGAAGCCTCCGCGGCGGAAACCGCCGAATCGGGATATTCCGACAGGAACGCCCCTATTTCGCCGTCGACAGCGCGTTTCCTGTCCATGAAGACGCGCAGGAGCTCCACCGCCGATATTTCGCGCCGGTCCAACATGGATTCCAATTCGCTTACGCACCTGTAGTAAATTTCGGAACTCATCCGCAAAGCACTTCAAAATTAAGCCTCGTCGACAACTTTCGGCACAACTATCTGGTTGTCGCGCCTGGCGGGGGCGTTCATCAGCGCATCCTCCACGGACATGGCGGGGGCGGCGGAATCTTCGCGCCATACGTTGTAGACGGCGTGAGCATGCGCCGACGGCTCGACGCCCGACACGTCCACTTCCGACAATTTTTTAAAATGCTCCAGAATCTGCCCGAGTTGCCTCGAGAATGTTTGCCGTTCGCCGTCGGAAAGTTCGATGCGCGCCAGGCGCGCAACATAGTCTATATCGATTTCCATACCGTGGGGGAAAATCGCAAAGACGGTCTCCGCTTTCAAGCAAAAACGGGAGTTTTTCCGCCGCGGAAATCCTTGGACGGGGAACGCCGGCGTTCCCCGAAATTTCCGTCTCCAAAGCCGCTTCGAAAGGAAACTATTTCTGGCTCTGCCTTATTTCTATGACGTCGTGCGAATTGCTCTCGCGCTGCCCTGCGGACGTTAGGCGGATATAGCGGGCGAGGGAACGCAGCTCCCCAAGGTTGTGTGCCCCGAGGTAGCCCATGCCGCTCTGTATACCGCCCATGAATTGGCGCAGTGATTCGTCGAGGGAACCCGACACTTCTTTCAGCGCCTCCACTCCTTCCGCCGCCACTTTGTCGGTCTTGTCCTTTACGTCGTGGCCGTAGCGCGCGGCACTGCCCGCCTTCATTGCGGAAAGGCTCCCCATCCCCCTGTACTGCTTGTAGGTTTTTCCGTTTATTTCAACCACCTGGCCGGGAGCCTCGGGACATCCCGCAAGAAGTCCTCCGCAAATCATCGCGTCCGCAAGGGTAAGGGCTTTCACCATATCCCCGCTTTTGGTTATCCCCCCGTCGGCGATCGTGCGCACGCCCAACCGGCGGGCGGCCTTGGAGCATACGTACAACGCGGTCAGCTGGGGTATCCCGACGCCGGCGACAACGCGGGTTATGCATATGGAACCGGGACCCTGCCCGACCTTTACGGCGTCGACGCCCGCTTCCGCCAGAAATTCCACGCCCGACGCGCTCGTTACGTTTCCGCCGATCAAGGTTAGATCGGGGAACTCCCCGCGCAAAGCCTTCACCACGAAGCCGACCCCCTCGGTAAATCCGTGCGCGGTTGAAACCGCGGCGACGTCGAGACCCGCGTCGACAAGGGAACCGACGTGCGAGATTATGCAGTCGAAATCTATCGATCCGTCGGGTTTCCTTATTATCGCTATGGACGCGCCGCACAACAGGCGGAATTTCGAGTCGCGGGCGTTCGTCAGTTGCGACTGCCTTTCTTCGGAAATCCGTTCAATATCGCTCAGGGTGAAGAGACCCTTCAACTTGTCGTCCCCGTCGACCACCAGGAGCTTGTGAACCCCGAAATTTTTGTCGAAAAACGCGTCGGCGACGGCTATGGGGTCGGACCCCAACCTGCTCTGTTCCACCGTGAAGACGTCGGCGCGTTTCGTCATCGCCTTTGAAACGGGGAGGGAGGCGTATCTTTCCTTGACTATGCTGCCCGGCAGCAAACCGACAAGTTTTCCTTCGGCGTCCACCACCGGAAAGGTGCGAAAACGGAAGTTTTTCTCGGCCACGATTTTTAGAACGTCGCCTATGAGCATTTGAGGGGAAACCTTTATCGGATCCTGTATCAGACCGTGTATATAGTTCTTCACGCGCGCAACTTCCGAACGCTGTTCCTTTTGCGTCATGTTGCAGTGGATCAACCCCAATCCCCCGTTTCTCGCCATCCCTATCGCCATCCGGGATTCCGTGACGGTGTCCATATCCGAGGATATCATCGGTATCGAGAGCTTTACCGAATCCGAAAGGGACGTGTCGAGGCGCGTCTGGCGCGGGAGAATGTCGGAATATCTCGTCGCCAGAGACACGTCGTCGTACGTCAGACCGCAACCGGAATTCGCGGTAAAGAACGCGTCGGCGTCCAAAAAGAATTTATCGTCTATACTAACGTCCATAGGCAGTAGATTTTCCCCATAGTGGGGTAGTTTGGAGAAAAACGTTTGTCAAGAAATAAAAACAAGCAACCGCGCATTCGGAAAGTAAAAACATACGGACGGAGACTCGGAACCGCGGCGCGAAGGCGCCGTAAATTTTCAGAAGATTTTTTCCAGAATTTCCTTCAACCCTTCGAGTGCGCGGACCCTTCCGCTTTTGTCTACAAGAACCATCCTCCTGCATTTGCGCCCCAACTCCCCGGCGTTGTATTTGACTATTTCGAACTCGCCCTCCTTGGCGTCGGCGCGCGGATTTTTAATGCGTTCGAACTTTTGCGGCATACCGTACCAGGTAAAGTGTATGTCCCAACCGCAGTCGTATCCGTCGTTGTCGGTCAATGCCGGATATATTCTCACGAAGTCCGGAACACTGCGGGTGTAGACCCTCACGACGAAGGCGGTGGGCAAAGACCTTATATAGCCGGCGAACCCCGAATCCACCCCGCCCTCCTTTACGGCGGTGAAAAACGCCAACGGATCGAATCCGTACAGGTTCATTCCGTTAAAATTTCCGAAATGGTTTTTCTGGGGGTATTTTTTCGAGGCGTACCACTTGTCGAAAGAATCCCCAAGCCTCAGACCTATTTCAAAATGCAGATGCGCCTGCGCTTTGGCTATGGGGTACGAGGCGCTTCTTCCCATTGTTCCAACCCTTTGCCCCGCCTTAACGCGGGAACCTACGGAAAAACCCGGGGCTATTTCCGACAAATGCGCGTATAAGGTGTAAACCTCCACGTCGGCGTCTTCGTGCAAAAGCACAACGTAGCGCCCGTACTCGCTGTCGCCGGCGGTATTGTTCACCAGGCAAACCGTGCCGTCCATTGCAAAACAAACTTTGTCGAGAGCCTCGCCCCCGCCGTTTCTCCGCACGGACTTTATATCTATGCCCTCGTGGAATTTGTAGCCGTTGTTGCGCACATCCCCGAAAGCCCCACTTGCCGGGCTTCCGGAGGCGGTCGGTTGCAGGAACTCCGCCGGAGCCCCGCCCGCGGCGAAAATCTTCGATTCGGTCGGCCAGAGTATTTCCGAGGCAAATGTCGCGCACCCCGCAATCGAAACCGCAACAACTGCCGCGAATCTCGCCATTACCACTTGTCGGCGTCCGATTTTATCTCGTTGACCTTCTTTATCGACGCGTTCATCTCCTCCACGAATTTTTCAAGGTCCGTACCGGGGGCGACCTCGCTGCACACGAATATTCTCCCGTCGGTGATAACGGTGTCTATCTTGCGCAGGCCTATGGGCGCGCCGTCGAACTTCACCACGATAAAGCCGCCCATATTGGCGCCCGTAGCCTGGACCAAACGTTTTTGTCCGCGTTCCTGGCAGGTGAAGTAAAATCCGGAAACCGGACCGCCGCGGTCGTTGACTTGCGCGAGTTCGACTTTGTCTATATCCCCGCTGTACATGAACTGGTCCTTGTTCGTTATTATCGCAAACTCGGACAGCGGCATTACCACCGTCTCGCGGGAAATTCCCGAATCGATGCTGTTTTTGGAACCCACGTGGAAGGTCAGGAGTTTTTTGTCGGCATCGTCGTCGCTATTGCAGGCGACGATGCAAAACGCCGATATTACCGCCGACAAGATTGCCGTAACCCTTTTCATATTATGATGCCCTCCAATTGTTTTTGTATCCTAGCTAAAGTGTCTTTTCCCAAATCCGCCTGGGGAACGTCGAATTTCCTTTTCGTGGAGCTTTGGACGTATTTTTGCACGCCGTTCGAAACGCGTCCCACGGGGCGCAAAATTCTTTTTCTTTCAAGCAACAACGCAAGAATTTGCTTTAAGACAGCGGTTTCT
This sequence comes from uncultured Opitutales bacterium, assembly GCA_964564825.1. GTDB lineage: Bacteria > Verrucomicrobiota > Verrucomicrobiia > Opitutales > Intestinicryptomonadaceae > Merdousia. Next base: position 27,612 of record CAZMBN010000012.1, on the reverse strand, counting down.
CCGTCCGAAGCCGCGTTTTTTTCGTCGAAAAGCGACACGAAAAAATTTTCGGACGAGGCGAGCGCCAAACGTCTCGATTCGCGTTCGTCCGCCTCCGAACCGCCGTTTACCTCCCTCTCCCAACGCCCTATTATCCTACCCTCTATCTTCGAGTCGTCGAAATCGTCCTTGTGGGAATCTATCCTGTCGAGATTCCCCCCGCCGTCCGTGAAAACGGCGCACACCACCGTATCGCCGGGTTTAATATCCCTTCCGGTGAGCGCCGATTTCTTCGAAAGGGGTTTTATCTTCCATTCCAGCATTCCGCCAATCTACATTTTCGCATCCGCGCGAATCAATATTATTTTTCCGAAATGGCGTGTTTTTGCGGAGGGCGTCCGCGGCGCAGATGGAGAAAAAAACCCCCGCACCGGGGGGCTTTAAAACGGGAAGACTCCTTCTAACTTAGCCGCTCCAGAAGCGCCTCGCGTTCGATTTTCAAACTTCGCGGAAGCATTTCGTAGAGCTCCTCCTTAAGAGGTTGGACGGCGACCGTCTCCGGATCGTACCGCATAAGCTCGGCAAACTTTTGTTTGTCGTAGTCGAACCCGTCCCAGTCGATATCCTCATAATTCGGGACAAAGCCGATTGCCGTTTCCTTAGCGCACGCATCGCCGTTTTGACGGTTTACAATCCATGCGAGCACGCGGGCGTTCTCCCTAAATCCAGGCCACATGAATTTCCCGTCGGCGTCCTTACGGAACCAGTTGACGTGGTAAAAACGGGGCGTCCGCGACAGATTTTTGCCCATCTTGACAAGGTGGCCAAGGTATTCGGCCATATTGTAGCCCGCAAAGGGGAGCATAGCCATAGGGTCGTTGCGGAGCTCCCCCTGCTTCCCTTCGGCGGCCGCGGTGCGCTCGGACCCCATTATGGCGCCGAGATACACGCCGTGCGTCCAATTGAACGCCTCGAACACGAGCGGTATCCCCTTGGGACGGCGTCCGCCTATCACCACGGCGGAAATCGGAACTCCGCCGAGATCCTCGACAGCCTCGTCCAAACACGGACAATTCGCTATAGGCGCGGTAAAACGGCTGTTCGGATGCGCCGCGGTTGTCCCGCTTGCGGGTGTCCAATTCTTGCCGTGCCAATCCAAGAGGTGCGCAGGCGGTTCGTCCGTCATTCCCTCCCACCACACGTCGCCGTCGTCGGTGAGCGCCACGTTTGTAAATATCGTGTTCTTGGAACAGGAAAGCATGGCGTTGGGATTTGTCTTCATGCTGGTTCCCGGCGCCACCCCGAAGAACCCGTTTTCGGGGTTGATGGCGTAGAGCCTGCCGTCGGCGGCGGGCTTTATCCACGCAATGTCGTCACCCACGCACGATATCTTCCATCCCTTCTTTTGCATGGCTTCCGGGGCTATTAACATCGCGAAGTTGGTCTTTCCGCAGGCGCTTGGGAAAGCCCCCGTAACGTAGCTTTTCCTACCCTTGGGATCCTTGACCCCGAGTATGAGCATATGCTCCGCCATCCAACCTTCGTCCCTTCCCATTGCGGAGGCTATGCGCAGCGACAAACATTTCTTGCCGAGGAGGGCGTTGCCGCCGTATCCGGAACCGATGCTCATTATCAGGCGTTGTTCCGGGAAGTGTACGATATACGTGTTGTCGGGGTCGCAGGGCCACGCCACGTCGTCCTCCGGCTTGTTGATGGGTTTCCCCACGGAATGCAGGCACGGGATAAATTTGCCGTCTTCGCCCAAAACGTCCAAGACCTTCGGGGACACCCGCGCCATTATGCGCATATTCACGACAACGTAAGGGGAATCCGTTATCTCGACGCCGATCTGCGAAATCGGACCGCCCACCGGTCCCATGGAGAAGGGTATGACGAACATTGTGCGACCCTTCATACAGCCTTTGAAAAGTTCGTTGAGCTTTTCCTTCATCTCTACGGGATCCACCCAATTGTTCGTCGGCCCCGCATCGGCCTTGGTCTTGGAGCAGATGAAAGTACGCGCCTCGACTCTGGCGACGTCGCGGGGGTCGGAGCGGAAGTAGTAGCATCCTGGGCGTTTTTCCTGGTTGAGCCTGATGCACGCACCCTTCTCGACCATTTTGTCGAAGAGGGCGTCGGCCTCCTCTTGGGAACCGTCGCACCAGTACACCTTGTCCGGAGTTGTGAGGGCGGCTATTTTTTCCACCCACGAAACTAACGCCTTGTTCTTTATCGTTTTGGGATCTATCATTACCTTTATCTCCTTGGATTTTGTTGGAATAGCGGAAGCGCAAAGGCTTTACGCGTAAAAAAACGCACTGCTTTCTATTTGGACAAAATTCCAATTCAATACTTTTTTTACGGAATCGGCAAAAAAAAAACAAGGTCGGACCGTTTCCCCGAAAATATAAAAGTCGATTTTTACGACCCGGCTGCCGGGAAAGCCCTGGAACTGACAAAGCACGCGCACAACAACGCCGCGGCAAAAAACAGGTATCCCAAAAATTCGTGGACGGCGTCGTAGTATTCCGCCCCCGCCAGCGGGGCGGCCAGCGTTATGCATACAATCCGCACCGCATTCGCCGAGAAACCCAAAAAAACGCATATCGCCGCAATGGACGCCCTCCCCCGCCAAGTCGCGTTCCTCCTGAGAACCGACACCACCACCGACAACAGCAAACAGGCCGACATTATTCCGAATCCGTTGCATTCGGACGCCACAAGGTAGGTTCGACCGTCGACCATCAACGCCACCTGCGGGGTTTCGCCCCTCAATCCCATGAGGAGCACGCTCTTGTTGAACAACGACAAACCCCACGCCGCCGATTTCCCGGCCAATATCCTCAGTGGCATGTCGAACAATTTGATAAACAACGACAACATCGCGAGAAGGAAAAACGACAATCCCGCCGCATAGGCGTATCTGTCCCTATTCGTACACGCCAACCCCAGGGAAACAACGGCGACGGACAATCCCGCAAAGGCCGCCACCGCCCCCCAGATTCCGATGCATCCAGCCGTTATCAGCAGAACGTACGCGCACGCCAACAATACGGCGGAGAGTTTCGTGGGTCTCGGTCCGTGGACGTTTATTTTCCCCTCCAAGACGAAATAGGCAAGCACCGTAGCCAATACGACGACGGCGTCGCGCAACTGCTGGCTTTGGGCGAGCGAACGCAGCAACCAGTACAACACGGGGGCGTACGCCGCAAGCAGGCAGAGCCAGGCGGCGATTTCGGGGAAACCGACACCGCTTCGGCGGGATCCGCCCCCCCCGCCCGATTGTTTGCTTTTGCTCCTCACGATTCCAAAAAAACGCGGACCGGATAAAAGGCAATACTAAAGGCGCGGCGCGCCGTTTCCGCCGCCCCCGTTTTCCCCAAGTGGATATTCGTCCCGTCTAAAAAGTATTGACGCCCCAAAAATAAAGTATATGGGTGGCAACCTTTGTTAAAAACAAAAGGGAAAATCCAATGCTGGTACAAGTGTTGAAGTCCAAAATATTGCGCGCCGAAACAACCGACGCCCGCATAGACTACGAGGGGTCTTTGGCCATAGACGAAGACCTCATGGACAAAGTGGGGATGTACTGTTACGAAAAAATTCTCGTGGGCAACATAAGCAACGGCGAGCGCTTCGAAACATACGCGATTCCCGCCGCCAGGGGAAGCGGAACCTTCTCCATAAGGGGTGCGGCAGCCCACCTCGGCAATGTCGGGGATCTGCTCGTGATAATGTCGTTCGCATTGGTCGACGGCTCCGACGCAAAAAATTTCAAACCGCGCGTGATAACTTTGGCGGATAAAAACTCCAAAATCGTAAAATCGAAAAACGTCGTTTCCTGAGGCGCGGAGGAGGATACGGCCTCCCGGTTTGCAACATTTCCGGGGCGCGGCGCCCCGCAAAAATTACCCAACAACCAGAAAACATACATATGTCGTACAAATTATTTATACCCGGTCCGATAGCGGTATCGGACAAAACCTACAGGGCCATGGCCGCGCCCATATTCGGGCATAGGAGCAAGGATTTCACGGACCTGGTCGATGACTGCATGCCGCGGCTGAAACGGCTCTTCTACACGAAAGATCCCGTGTACTTGAGCACCAGTTCTTCGTGGGGGGTAATGGAGGGGGCGATACGCAACGTCGTAAACAAGCGCGTATTGAACTGCTGCAACGGCGCCTTTTCCGACAAGTGGTTCGACGTGTCCAAACGTTGCGGAAAGGAAGCCGACGCCCTGACCTTCGAGTGGGGGAAACCCGTGGACGCCGACGCCCTCGACAAGGCGCTTTCCAGTGGCAAATACGACGCGGTGACGGTGATACACAACGAAACCTCCACGGGAACCATGAGCGATATTTCCGCGATAATGGAGGTCGTTAGGAAATACGACGACGTAATTTCCATAGTCGACACGGTGAGCTCGTTTTCCGCCCTACCCATAAAGAAGGACGAACTGGGGATAGACGTGATGGTTACGGGCTGCCAGAAGGCGCTTGCAATTCCGCCGGGATTGTCATTTCTGGCGCTTTCCCAACGCGCCCTCGACAGGGCGGCAAAGACCGAAGGGCGCGGATATTATTTCGACTTCCTCGAATTCCAAAAAAATATGGAAAAATCCATGACGCCGTCCACCCCGGTGATTCCCCTGATTTTCGCGTTGAGAAGCAAGCTCGACGACATCTTCGAAGAGGGGCTCGAAAAACGGTACGCCCGGCATTTGGAAAACAACAGGCTCGTGCGCAAGTGGGCGTATGCAAAAGGGATAGAACTTTTCCCGGATGAAAAATACGGTTCGGTAACGCTCAACTGTTTTAAAAACAACATAGGCATAGACCTTCCGAAACTCATCGACGAATTAAAAAGACGCTTTAAAATGGTCTTCGACGGGGGATACGGGAAATTGAAGGGCCGGACTTTCCGCATATCGAACATGGGGGACGAAACGCCCGAAACTATGGGCGAACTTCTCTCGAACATAGACGCGATACTTCCGGAGTTCGTGAAATAACCCCTTCGTGGGAATCGGGAAACGCTACGCTTCACAGATGAAAAAATTGATCATCGCGGAAAAGCCCTCCGTGGCGGCGGATATAGCAAAGGTGCTCGGCAATGCGAAAAAGCGCGGAGACTACTACGAAAACGAAAATTACGTGGTTGCGGCGGCGTTGGGACATCTTGTGGAGCTCAATATGCCGTCCGACATAGACAAGAAATACGCCCGTTGGACGCTGTCGAACCTCCCGATAATTCCAGAAAAATTCAAGTTAAAGCCGATAGAAAAAACCAAGGCGAGACTTGCCGCGTTGAAAAAACTCATGTTCCGCAAGGATATAGACGGCCTAATAAACGCCTGCGACGCCGGACGGGAGGGCGAACTCATATTCACCTACATATACGAAATAACAAAATGCAAACTGCCCAGACAGAGGTTGTGGGTATCCTCCATGACCCCCGCGTCGATTTCCGAGGCGTTTAAAAATTTAAAACCGCAAGAGGATATGGAATCCCTGCAGGATGCGGCGCGCTGCAGAAGCGAATCGGATTGGCTTGTGGGCATAAACGGCACGCGCGCCATAACCAGCCGCATGTACGGCGCAAGGGGGAAAAACCTGGCGAGCGTCGGAAGGGTGCAAACCCCCACGCTTTCGATGATAGTCTCGAGGGAGGCGGAAATCCAAAGTTTCAAGCCGCAAACCTACTGGAGGTTGATAGGAAAGTTCGACGTTGAAAACGGAAGTTACGAGGGGGTGTACCAGCGCCCCGATTTTAAACCATCTGGGAAAACCGCCAACGACAAACCCGACTACGTCTGGGTGCACTCCGACGCCGAAAAAATTCTCAACGAAGTGCGCTCGATAGGGGAGGCGAAAATCAGCGATAAAAAAACGCTCTCGCGCCAAAGCGCGCCGCGCCTGTACGATTTGACGTCCCTCCAGCGCGAGGCGAACAACCGCTTTTCCTTTTCAGCCAACAGAACGCTGGGCATTGCGCAGGCGCTCTACGAAAAACATAAAATGATAACGTATCCGCGCACGGACTCCCGAGCGCTTCCCGACGATTACAGGCCGGTGGTGCTGCGCACCCTGTCGTGCATGGGGGGCGAATACGCCAAGCACGCAAAAAAAGCCGTCGACGAATCCTACGTCTCGAAAGCGGGCAAACGCATTTTCGATTCCGGGAAGGTGAGCGACCACTTTGCGATAATTCCCACGGACATGGGGGAGAAGAAACTTTCCGAAGACGAACGCAAAATTTACGATATGATTGCGCGCCGCTTCGTGGCGGCGTTTTATCCCGACGCCCAATACGACGTAACCGTGCGGTTTTCGGTGGTGGGCTCCCACGTCTTTAAAACCGAGGGCAAAGTCTTGAAGGTTCCCGGATGGCTCGACGTCTACGAAAAGAAATCGTCCGAGGATTCCCTTCCAAAACTTTCGGCGGACAAGGAAAATGGGAAGTTGCGCGAAGTCTCGCTGAGCGTGGAAAAAACCAAAGCCCCCGCGCGCTACACCGAAGCCACCCTGCTTTCCGCAATGGAGGGCGCGGGGAAACTCCTCGACGACGAGGAGCTCGCCGACGCCATAAAGGACAAGGGACTCGGCACCCCGGCGACGCGGGCGCAAATAATAGAAACCCTCATAGCCCACAAATTCGTGGAAAGGAACCGGAGGGAGCTCGTACCTACGGCGCGGGCGGAAGGTCTTATAAAATTTTTGGACGTCTTGTCCATAGACGACCTCACAAGTCCGTCGATGACGGGCGAGTGGGAACAAAAGCTGAGGTTGATAGAACGCAACAAACTCTCCCGGGAGGAGTTCATGTCGGGAATAGAAGCCGTGGCGTCCCAAATAGTGGAAAAAACCCGCAACTTTACCGAGGAGAACGTTGAGACTCACGAAACCGACATCCCCTCCCCCGTGGACGGCTCCAAACTTCTGGAGACGTTCCGCGCCTACAAATCGAAGGACGGTAAATTCACCATCTACAAGACCATAGGCAACAGGCGCTTTTCCTCCGACGAAATACGCGAACTTGTAACCAAGAGGAAAATAGGACCCCTCGACGGGTTCAGGAGCAAACTCGGCAAGCCCTATTCGGCGTCGCTCAGGTTGGACGAAAACAACGCCGTAAAGTTCCAATTCGGCAACGACAGGGACGCCGTGGAAAAACCGGAAAATTTGAGCGACGCCCCCGTGGTGGGGAAATGTCCGCGCTCCGCCATGGGGCTTTGCGAATGCAAGGACGGCGTTATCGTCGATACGGGCGTTTCGTACGTATGCAAAAGCCAATCTTCGTCCGGGAAGAAATGCTCCTTCAGAATGGGAAAAAATATGCTCTCCCACGAGATAACCGTAAAGGAGCTCGAGAGTCTCGCCTCCCTCGGCAAAACCCAAATGATAGACGACTTCGTATCCAAGAAGACGAGGAAAAGGTTCTCGGCGGTCCTTGCGTTGGACGCGCGGGGCGGAATTTCGTTCGAATTCGCGAAGAGGAGCGGAAAACCCCGTAGCCCGAAAGACGGGGCGTAGTCGCGGGCGCGCCCGCTATAGTATCATATCTATAAAATCGGAATTGCTCTTGGATTGGGACATCCGCGAAACAAGGGTTTCCGCCGAGTCCTCTGGCTTGGAATTGGCCATTGCCCTGCGCAGAAACGACGACGCCTCGAGCTCCTTCGGAGACAACAACAATTCCTCCCGCCGGGTTCCCGAAGCTGATATGTTGACGGCGGGCCATATCCGCATCTCGGCCACTTTTCTGTCAAGGACCATTTCCATATTGCCGGTGCCCTTGAATTCTTGGAATATGAGGTCGTCCATGCGCGAACCCGTCTCGATCAACGCGGTGGCGATTATCGTCAGACTTCCCGCCTCGTCCGTGTTGCGCGCCGACGAAAAAATTTGGCGCGGGCGCTCCAATGCGCGTATGTCGAGCCCCCCGCTCATGGTCCTGCCCCCGTTCGCCCTCGCCGCGTTGTGGGCCCTGGACAACCTGGTTATAGAATCCAACAGCAAAACCGCGTCCCCCCCCACCTCGACAATGTGCTTGGCCCTTTCCAGGGCCAAATCGGATATGCGGATGTGGGTCTCTATGTTTTCGTCGTTCGAAGACGCGAATATTTCCGCTTCGGGCAGGTCCATCCTGAAGTCGGTAACCTCCTCGGGACGCTCGTCCACAAGAAGTACCATAAGGCGGCACTCCGGATGGTTTTGCAAAATACCGAACGCGATGTCCTTTAAAAGCGTGGTCTTCCCCGTCCGCGGCGGCGCCACAATCAGGCCGCGCGTGCCTTTCCCCACGGGGCAAAACAAATCCATAACCCTGGTCGTCATGCGCCCGTCCGCGGTCTCCAACCGCAGCCTTTCGTTCGGGGCTATCGTCGTCAGCTGGCGGAAGGCCGGCGCTTTCCGCCGTTCCAAACACGAAAGTCCGTCCACGGTCTCCACGTAAAACACCTTCGGGTTTGCGTGGCCCTCCGCCTGCCGCGCCTTGGCGGTTATGAACTGGCCCTTTTTCAGGTTGAACCTCTGCGCCAGTTCCTTGGGCACGTAGGGATCCGACGGACGGGGCTTTCCCCCCCTCTTCGGATCCAAAAGTATACCGTTGTTGTTCGCCGTCGGCGCAAATATGCCCGAGACCTCCATTGCATCAAGCCTATCCATTTCCGTTAAAAAACAGTTTGTAACAATCCCTTCCGGCAAACGCGCAAATCCGTAAACGTAAACGTGCGGATGTATCAAAGCGCCCGGACCTCGCAACCCGCAGAACAAAACATCCCAAACAAAAATTCGGACAATTCCGCCTTCAACGCTTGGATATGGTGTCCCGTAAAAATTTTTAGACAAGCTTTTTTTGCAACCCGAAAATTTGTTCCCCGGATTCCGGAAACGCGCGCGCCGGAAGCCGTTTATTTGTCGGTTTGAAGACTCAGCCTTTTTATCTTGGAAAGTTTGACGAGGTCTATGGCGAAAGTAACGTAGTGGAGGGGGACGTCCCTGTCGGCGCACAACACAAGGGACGGATCGGAGGACATGGACAGTTTTTCAAGTTCGGACTTCAGTTCGTCCCTTCCTATTTCTTTCGAATTGTAAAAATACCGGCCGTTCTTCGAAACGGAAACCGTATTGGGGCTCTTGGGCGAATCGGAATCGGAACTTTCCATCTTCGGCGGGGTTATGTCGACCGCGTAGAAGTTTTTAAACTGCATGGTCAGAAGAAAGAAAAATATCAACACGGTCAACACGTCCACAAGCGGAACAATGTTGACCTCCCCCTTCTTGCCGTGCCTGCCGGAACGCAAGTTCATTTCATCATTCCCCTTTGGAGTGCGACATTTCTATGAGGCATTCCACCCCGACGTTGATACGCGCGCACAGCTTGTCGATCCTGCGGTTTAGATAGGAATTGGCTACAACCGACGGTATCGCTATTGACAGGCCAATAATCGTCGTGGACAACGCCAGCCCGACTCCGCGCGATATGGATTCCGGGTCAGGAATCCGTCCGTCGGACGTTGCGAAAACCGTGACGAGCCCCGCCACCGTGCCGAGGAGTCCGAGCAACGGCGACGCCGATACGACGACATCGAGCCAAAACATGCCGCGCTCCATGCGCGACACCTCGAGGCTCGCGAAGGCTTTCAGCGCCTCGGGTTCCGGCGCCGAGGCGGTGTAAAAGTTTATAATCCTCGCCGCGGCCGTGCCGAAGTCGCCCTTGACGTCGGGGATACGCCCCGATATCAGCGCGTTCAACACGTCTTTCGGTATAATCTTCGATTCGCGCAGGGCTATAAAGCGCTCTATCATGATGTAGAGCGCGAGGAACGAACAAAGTCCCAGGGGGTAAATAAAAATTCCCGCTCCTTCGATAATGAAATCCATGTTACTTAAAGTACGGCAGTTTTTTTGCGGCGGCCGAGACCATTGGCGCGGAATCCAAAAGCTCGGAAACTGGATCCCAAACGCCCCCCATAAGGGCGGCGCGCGCGGAGTCCGGCATCGTGCAGGGCACGGAAAACCCGCCGCACGAAACCCGCATTTTTTCGAGATCCACCTCCACTTCCGAAGACGGATTTTCCCTCGCAATCTCGGCTATGCGCGCTATGTCGGAAGCCCGCGCGCACACGCACGGAATTCCTATGGTTGTGGCGTTTCCAAAAAATATCTCCGCGAAGCTCTCCGCTACTATAGCCCTAAACCCGTAGTGCCAAAGCGACTGCGGGGCGTGCTCCCTCGACGATCCGCAACCGAAATTCCCCCCGGATAAAAGTATCGACGCCCCCTTCGCCCCGGGCTCGTTGAGCGGGTGCGCCTTCTCGGAACCGTCGGGGTTTTTACGCTCGTCGTAGAAGGCGTATTTGCCGAGATCCTCGAAAGTGACGCAAACCATAAAGCGGGCGGGAATGATTCTGTCCGTGTCTATGTCGTTGCCGGGCACGAAGACCGCCCTGCCCCTGCGTTTTGAAATCCTTTCCAATGACATTGTCGCCGCATTAAGAAGAATTTTTTGCGCAACTACAATCCAAAAAGACGTTTTTCGGGAAAAAACGCCGGCCGCAATAAAAGTTTGACTTTTTCCGATGCGGGGGGACGATTGTCCGAAAGAATCGGAGTTTTATTTATTTGAAGATACGAATATGAAAAAGACAGTAATAATGCTATCGTGTTGCGCGCTTCTTGCGGCGTGCAATTCAACCCCGCAGGAAAGCCCGGAACAATTGTCCATACAGGCGGTATACAAGGTCGATACCGACGTTATATCCTCCTCCAAAACGGCTTCGGAAGTGGTTACGAAACTGCAGGCCATACGCCTCAACGGTTGCCCCTCCGCTTTCGTCGACGCCTTCAGGGCGAATATAAAGTCGTGGGAGAAGCTGGTGCTGCTGGAAAAGAGGATGTATGCGGTGAACATGCAGAAGGCTACAAGCGATATGGAAAAATTCATATCCTCGTATCCGTCGAACGCCTCGCAGGCGGTGGTGGCTCTGAAGCACGAGTGGCCCTCCTTCGCCGAGGAGATAGACAAGGTTGCGTGGGCGATCACCCGCACGAAAACCGAATACACGTCGATCGGCGCGAAATTCAACGCCGTGTACAAAAATCCGTCGCTATTCTAACGCCGCGTTTCAACCGGCGTTCTGTACGGAGAAAGAAAACCTTCCCCCGACGGGCGAAGGTTTTTGTTTTGCGCGGGATTTTCCCGCACGGGCTAAACCGCGCCCGGGAAAGCGTCGTTTCGCGGGCAGAGTCTTTAACGGGTACTCCGCGTGGAGTTGGGAACAGCATGAAAAAATCTTTTTCCCGGCAATCTAGGCAGTACAGGGCGAAATTTCCCTTTTTCGACCCCCGGGTTTTTATCCCCAGGAACCCCCGGGCGCTCCTGTCCATATTCCATTCCCTAAAAACGCGCGATTTCGCGATATATTTCGCGGGACTGTCGGTGACGTTGACGGGTTCGTGGATTCAACAGGTGGCGATGGGCTGGCTCATATACAACATGACGGGTTCGATATTCATGCTGTCGCTGTCCGTCTTTCTGTCGCTGATACCGACATTGTTCATACTGCCTTTTGCCGGGGTGCTTGTGGACAGGTTCGACCGTCGAAAAATCCTGGTGTGCACCCAGAGCTCTCTCATGTTTCAAAGCCTTTTGCTGGGCGTTTTGACCGTCGCCGGATGGATAAACATAGAATTTATCCTCGGGTTGTCCCTGGTATTCGGAATAATAACGAGTTTCGACGCCCCCGCCAGGCAGGCGTTCTATTCGAAACTGGTCCCGCCCGAGGACATGGCGAACGCGGTGGCGCTGAATTCCACCGCCATAAACGGGACACGTTTCATAGGCCCCGCCCTGGGCGGCGTGATAGTAAACCTGTGGGGGGAGGGTGTTTGCTTTCTCATCAACGCGGCGTGTTTCCTTGCGATACTGGTTTCGTTGACGTTCATACGCTCCCCGAAGATTCCGCCGCACGGGGAAGGCTCCGGCGCGTTGCGCGAAATAGCCGAAGGGTTTAAGTACGCGGTCGACGTCCTACCCATCCGCGCCGTCATTCTCCTGCTGCTCGTATTCAGCTTTTTCGGGCTGCCGTTCACAATGCTCATGCCCGCCTTCGCGAAGGAGACGTTAAACGGCGACAGCGAGATTCTCGGCAACCTTATGAGCTTTATCGGAATAGGGGCGGTGTCGGCAGCGTTGTATCTGGCGGCGCGCAGGAGCGCGTTCGGGCTTGGACGCGTAATAGTTTTGTCGTGTTCCCTTTTCGGCGCGGGACTGGCGCTTATATCCTTTACGAAAAGCGTGGGCGCGGCGTACGCCCTTTGCGTCCCCATAGGCTTCGGCATGATAGCCGTTGCGGCGTCGTGCAACACCATGCTCCAGAGCCTGGTCGACGATTCCAAACGCGGTAGGATTATGAGCATGTTTTCAATGTGCTTTTTCGGGATACCGCCCGTCGGGAGCATTATACAGGGTTGGGTTGCAAAGTTTGTTTCCTTCGAACTGATAACGTTGTCGTGCGGCGTGGTGTGCGTCGCCGCCGCCTTGGTCTTCGAATACTTCCGTCCCGCCATAAGGTCGTACGCCCGCGAAATTTACGCAAAAAACGGCATCGTCATCCCCGAAATAGCCGAGGGTCTGCGCTACGCGAACCGCAAGGGCGTGGGTTAGACGCGGCCAAAAAGGCATTTGCCTTGACTTGCGCGCGCGCGCGTCCAGACTTTCCCCGACACTGGAAAGTGCCCGCCAACACACGGGAAAGCAGATGCGTTTCATATCGAATTTTGCAACATCGTCAATCCGCTCCGCGGCGGGTTGCGCCGTGTTGTTTTTGGCTGCGGCGATTCCCGCGTATTTCGCAAGCGTGGACCGGGAGGTGTTGGTTGCCGCGTCCGCCGGGACCCCCACCCCGTCTTTTTTGGCCGGCGTCTATATGGACGGGGCAAAAGTGTCGGCGGCCGCCCTTTTGGCGGACTCCGCCCCCGACGCGAAGGACGTTGCGGAACGGGCGGCGGCGCTCTATAAAGCCCATCCCAAGTGGATACCGGCGGGCGGCGACGAACCCTATTTCGAGGCCTTTTATTTTTCCTCCGGACTCCCCGCGGACAAAAACCCCAACGTCTACCATATAATGTCGGTCGACGAGCGGAGAAAAAAACTCCTCGGATTCCTGAAGGAAAGCGGCACCCCGCTCGTAAAAAAATTTTTGGAGATGCGCTCGATAGAGTCGTATCTTCTTCCCCCCGTATATTCCTCGGCGGGGGCGCCGCTCGACGCGGCTTTGCTGTCGGCCGCGCTTCTGGTCCAGACGGGGAATTTCTCGCCCAGACTGTTGCGGGACTTGGGCTCGTGCCTTGAAAAAACGTCATTCGAATCGTCCGAGCGGGAGAAGTTCGAAAAGTTCTGCATGGGACTGCTTTGCATATCCCGCAATTTCGACTGGACCCAAATGCGCTGCATATGCGCGGAGTTCGATGGACTCCGCCAAGTTTACGAATTCGGGCTCCTGTTCAAATCGGCGCCTACCCCGCGCCTTGCCGGCACGCTCGCGGCGGCGCTCCTAATGTCGGGGGACGAAAGCCCCCTTTACTCCTATCTGCGCGGCGCCGACGCCGGGAGGTGGAACGACTTCGCATTCGCATTCGGTTGCGGGGAGGGCGCGCTGAAACTGCTTCTTGAACGGGGGAAGCCCGTATACGCCGCCTCAGGATTTATGAAGCGGATACTGCCCTTCACCGCTCCGCTGGCGAAAAACATCGCGCCTTTCGCGGCGGAATTTCCCGCGGGGACGCTGGTCTTAAAAATACTGCTCGCCGCCGCGGGGGGCTATCTGCTCGCGGGGGGGCTTTTGGGAATGTTTCGGCGGGGACGCCCGCGCGGCGGTTCCCCTTTTGCCCTCGTTTCCGGCGTCCTCTGGGCGGCGGCGGCGGCGCTTTTTTTCTTCGTACTGGTGGAGCCCGGCGCTTTCAAAATAAAAATCGAATCGGCGCCCGTTCCGGAATTGAGATTTACGATAGACAAATTCATAAACGCGATTGGAGAAGAAACTATGAAAATTGATACCGATACGGCAACCCTGGCGGCTGTGGGATTTTTCCTCGTCGTGCAGTTTATTGTGTACGTGTTTTGTCTGGCAAGGCTGTCGTCCATTAGACGCATGAAGGCGCCTCCGGCGCTGAAACTCCGCCTCCTCGACAACGAGGACAACCTTTTCGACCTCGGACTCTACATAGGTCTGGCGGGAACGGTGGCGTCGCTCATCCTGCTGACTTTCGGGATAATAACGGCGAGTCTTATGGCGGGATATACCTCCACCCTGTTCGGGATACTCTTCACCGCACTGGTGAAGGTGGTCCACTTAAGGAAATACAAACGCAAACTGTTGGTCGAGTCGGCGGGGGAAAACCGCCCGCGCGAAGCTTCGCAATACTGAACGGTTTTACCATGCAACCCTCCATACGGGGAATTCCCGTGGTTTTTAGGACGGAAAGAGAATGAAAATACATCCGAGCGCGATAATAGGGGACGGGGCGCAAATCGCCGACGACGTGGAGATAGGCGCGTACGCCGTGGTGGACGGCGGCGTCCGTATAGCGGAGGGAACGAAAATAGAGCCGCACGCGCGCCTCTGCGGCGGCGCCGTAATAGGAAGGAACTGCTCCATAGGCTCCTTCAGCGTGGTGGCGGGCCTCCCCCAGGACTTGCATTTCAACGCGGCAACCCCGTCCTTCGCCGAGATAGGCGACGGCACCGTGGTGCGCGAAAGTGCCACCGTCCACAGGGCGACCGTCGCCGGCGCGTCCACGCTGGTCGGCAAAAATTGCTTCCTAATGGCGGGTTCCCACGTGGCGCACGACGTCCAAATCGGGGAAAATTGCATACTGGGCTGCTTCTGCGCGGTGGCGGGACACTCGGTTGTGGAAAGGGACGCCTTTATAAGCGGGGGCGTTATGGTCCACCAAAGAACCAGAATAGGGCGCGGCTGCATGCTCAGCGGAAATTCCGCCTTTTCCCTCGACGTCCCACCCTTCGTGAACGGGTTGTTGAGAAACGCTGTTTCGGGACTGAACGTCTTGGGCATGAAAAGGCGCGGTTTTTCCTCCGCCGAAATAAACGACGTCAAAGCCGTGTACCACTTAACCTACGCCACGAATTCGGCGCGCAAAAACGCCCTCGCCGCCCTCGAATCGGGCGCGGCGAAGACCGGCGCGGGAAGGATATTCCTCGAATTTTTCACCCCCGAGGGACGCCACTACGCGGTTCCGAGGGCCCACTGACATGCGCCCGAACATTGCAATAACCGTGGGGGATCCGTCGGGCGTCGGGCCCGAAATAATACTGAAATGGGCGGAAGAAAACCCCTCCCTGCTCGAATTCGCAACCGTTGTGGGGCACGGGGAACTTTTGTGCGCGCTCCCCGGCGGCTTGGGAAAGGTTGAGGTGGGGAGGGACTCGTTCTCGCCAGTCGCCGGCAAACCGTGCCCCGAAGGCTCCGCCGTCGCCATCGAGGCGCTGGAGGAGGCGGCCCGGGGGTGTCTGCTCGGAAAGTACTCCGCGGTGCTTACCTCCCCCGTTTCGAAATACGACATGGCGAAGGCGGGATTCGAATTTCCCGGACAAACCGAATTCTTTGCGGCGCGGTGGGGAGGAACACCCGTCATGGCGTTCGCCGGGGAGCGGATTTTGCTCGCCCTCGCAACGTGGCACATACCGCTCGCCTCCGTACCCTCCGCCGTAAACGCCGGAAAAATAGAACGCGCCGTAAAATGCGCAAGCCTCCTCGCCGAAAAACTGCGCGGCGTAAAAATTCCCAGGATCGCCGTGTGTGCGCTGAATCCACATGCGGGGGAAGGCGGAATGTTGGGTTCGGAGGAACGGGATTTGATAAATCCCGCCTTGGACAAACTCCGCCCCTTGCACCCCGGACTTTCGGAGGCGCTGCCCCCGGACACCGTTTTCGCGAGAACCCTGCGCGGCGAGTTCGACTGCGTGGTTTCCATGTACCACGACCAGGGTCTGGCGCCCCTCAAGGCGCTCGAATTCGACAGCGCAGTAAACGTATCCATGAACCTCCCCCACCTGAGGGTCAGTCCGGACCACGGCACCGGATTTTCCATTGCTGGAAAGTCGGCGGCGTCGGCGCGCAGTTTTTCGCGGGCGTTCGATTTGGCGTTGAAATTTGCGCCGTAACCCCCCGCCAGACGCTTTTCCCTTTTCCCCTTTCCCCCACCGCGCGCGGGCGCAAAATATTGACAAACCCACCCGCGGGATTAGTCTGCGCCCCTTGTAATTCTTTTTTTTATTATGATCGACATGGCTACAATCGAGGGGCTTTGCAAGCGCAGGGGATTCGTGTACCGTTCTTCGGAGATATACGGCGGTCTCAACGGATTTTTCGATTTCGGTCCGCTGGGGGTGGAGCTCAAGAACAACATCAAGCGCGCGTGGTGGAGGGATTTCGTCCACGGCAGGGACGATATCGTGGGACTCGACGCCTCCGTCATAATGCACCCGTCCGTTTGGAAGGCGTCCGGGCATGTCGACGGATTTTCCGATCCGATGGTCGACTGCAGGGAATCGAAACTTCGCTTCCGCGCGGACCAGATTTTCTTCGGCAAAGTGGTGGTCGACGGCGAAACGATAGGGTTTGTAAGCGTTCTTGAAGACGAAAACATGCAGGCGGAAGCCGACAAAAAAGCGCGCGAAACCAAGCGCAAGGCGGGCAAACAGGGGGAACTCTCGCCCGTAGTGTTGAGAAACTACATGGACGCGAAACCCGAAGAATACGCGTTGATTCCCTCCCCCGCCACGGGGAAGCCGGGAAGCCTCACGCCTCCGCGCGATTTCAACCTGATGTTCCAAACCTACGTGGGCGCGTTGCGCGACGAAACCGCCGTCGCCTATCTGCGCCCGGAAACCGCCCAGGGCATATTCGTCGATTTTAAAAACGTGTGCGACACCGCGCGAGTAAAGCTCCCCTTCGGGATAGCGCAGGTGGGTAAAGCCTTCAGGAACGAAATAACACCGCGCAACTTCATATTCCGCAGCCGCGAATTCGAGCAGATGGAAATAGAGTACTTCATCTCGCCCTACGACGACTGGCGCAAACTCCACCGCGAATGGATAGACGCGTGCAAATCGTGGTTTGTGTCTATAGGCATTCCCGCGGAATCGCTCGGCGAGGACGTCCACCCGAAGGAAAAACTTGCCCACTATGCCAAGGCGTGCACCGACATAGTCTTCCGTTTCCCGCACGGACTGCAGGAACTGCAGGGAATAGCCGTAAGAGGGGATTTCGACCTCACCCGCCACCAGACGGCGTCGGGAAAGAACCTCGAATATTTCGACGAGGGGCGCAGGGAAAAATACCTGCCGCACGTCATCGAGCCGTCGCTGGGGGTGGACAGAACCTTCCTCGCCCTTCTCACGGCGGCGTACGCCGAGGACGAAGTCCCCAACGACAAGGGGCAGGCGGAAAAAAGGGTGTTGCTGAAATTGAGTCCGAGGGTCGCGCCCTACAAGGCGGCGGTCTTCCCCCTTGTAAAGAACAACCCCGAAATACTTTCCCGCGCGCAAAAACTCTACGCGAGGCTGCGCCGCCGTTGGAACGTGTTCTTCGACGCGTCGGGGGCAATCGGCAGAAGGTACAGGCGCCAAGACGAGATAGGCACCCCGTTCGCGGTTACGGTGGACTTCCAATCCGCGGAGGGCGGCGGCGTAACTTTGCGCGACCGCGACTCTACGAAGCAGGTGCGCATGGGCGAGGACGAGCTCGTATCGCACCTGTCGGAACAAATAGACGCCTAAATACGCCGGAGTAGGAAGCCCCTATTTTTTTACTTTTTCCCCCCCCTCAAAAGTTTTTGGAACTTGCCCGCGGTGTCGCTCGTCACAAGGTGGACTCCCATACCGCGCAATTTCATCGCAAATTTGAAATCGTTGACCGTCCAGGCGCAAAAATCGAGGCCCGCCGAGCGGATTTTCGACACGTATTCGGCATCCAGGAGCTTAATGCGCGCCCCCCCCATACTTATCCCGTCCGCGCCTATATCGCGGCAGATTTTAACCGCCTCTTCCGGACTCAGCTTGATGGATCCGTCCTCCGCGGCGGAGATTTCGGTAATCCAGAAACTCTTATAGCCCTCAAGCTTCGAATTTACGGATTTTATTATCTCTTTGCCGAAGGAGACGAACACTATTTGGGACTTGTCCAGGTTGTGCCTCTTGCGCGCCGCCTCCACCTTTTCCGCAAAATCGGGCGAATAGGTCTTTATTTCAAAAAACAACACTTTGCCCTTGGGTATGACGGAAAACACCTCGTCCATAGTCGGTATTTTAACGTCCTTGTACTTCCCCTTCCACTCCGGGAGGTTGTACCTCGCCAAATCCGCGGCCTTGGCTTCCTCCAGGGTAAGCGTTGCAATCTTCCGCTTGCCGCCCGAAACTCTTTCCCACTCCCCTTGGGTGTGTATGCAAATTATGGAGCCGTCGGCTATCTCGTGGAAATCCCCCTCGGCATAGGTTGAATTTTTCCACGCCAGCTTGAACGATTCTATGGAATTTTGCGGCGCAAGCCTCGGCTCCCCCCTGTGGGCGAGGAAATCGAAGCTCTTTTCACCCTCTCTTCCATCTTTCAGCCGCTTTTGGAATTCGCCCGCCCTGTTCGTCATGGCGAGTTGGACCCCCATGTCGCGCAATTCGAGGATGCGGTTGAAATCGTCGTTTTCAAATTCCCCCCAAGTCCAAAATTCGACACCCGCCGAGCGCACTTTCGACACGTACTCCGCGTTTAAAAATCCCTCCCTCCACCATGTACTGAAGGCGGTTGCACCGATTCGGCGGCACGTCTCCACCACCTCGTCGGCGCTCGGGGCGGGTTTTTTGTTGTAGAAACCGGTCGCCCACACGCTTCTGCGCCCCTTGTGTTTGGCGTTGTAGGACTTTATGGCGTCCGCGCCGCCGTAAAATACAAGTTGGGATTCGTCCAAATTGTGCCTTACGCGGGCCGCCTCGATTTTCTCGTCCAGGGACGGCGTATAGTTTTTTATGTGCATGACCACGATTTTTCCCTTTGGAACGGCGGCGAAAACCTCGTCGACGGTCGGTATTCTAACGTCCTTACACTTCCCCTTCCATTCGGGATAGTTGCCCAAATCCGCCTCCTTTACCTCCTCCAGGGTAAGCGTTTCTATCTTCTGTTTCTTACCCGTAACTTTCTCCCACTCGCCCTGCTCGTGTATGCAAATTACGGAACCGTCGGCTATCTCGTGGAAGTCCATCTCCACGTAGGTTGAATTCTCCCACGCCAGCTTGAACGACTCTATGGAATTTTGCGGCGCAAGCCTCGGATCCCCCCTGTGTCCGACCAAATCGAAACAAAAACACGGCGTCGACGAAAGTACCGACGCGGCTGCAATGGCAAAAACGGCTTTTTTCATGGATCGCAACCTATCGGACGGGACGGGGGAAGTCAAATATTTTTAAACATCCCTTTCCCGGGGGGATACCAGGGCGGATACCGAAAGAGGCTATCTAAAATACTTCACGCCCGCCGAGAATACGGGCTGGACCTTGTTGCCGTATATGTTTTTGCCCACGTCGTCGCCGAAACGTTCGGAGTGCCCCATCTTTCCCAGAACCAGACCGCAGGGGCTGCTGACGCCCTCCACCGCGAAAACGGAGCCGTTCGGATTGAACGGTATATCCGCGCTCGGCATACCGCGGCCGTCCACGTATTGCGTTGCAATTTGCCCCTTTCGGGCGAGTTCCAAGACGAGGGACGGCGGCGCCGTAAACCTGCCCTCCCCGTGGGATACGGGCACGACGTGCTCGTCGCCCACGGAGCATTCGGACATCCACGGGGAAAGGGTGCTGACTACGCGCGTGCGGACGTATGCGCTCACGTGCCGGGCTATGTTGTTGTATGTGAGGGTCGGGCTGTCGGCGGAGAGCTCGCGTATCTCGCCGAAGGGCACGAGACCGAGCTTTATCAGCGCCTGGAAGCCGTTGCATATCCCCAGTATAAGCCCCCTTCTGTCCTTCAACAGCGACATCACCGAATCCGACAGCGCCGAATTTCTAAAGACGGCGGCTATGAATTTTCCGCTTCCCGCGGGTTCGTCGCCCGCGCTGAAGCCCCCGGGAAGCGCGAGTATCTGCGCCGAATCTATGCGCCTTTTCATTTCGGAAATGGACTCCGCCACGTCGGAATCCGACATGTTCCTAAACACGAAGGTGGAGACCTCCGCGCCCGCCGCCTCGAACGCCCTCGCGGTGTCGTACTCGCAGTTCGTGCCGGGGAACACGGGAATGAATACCGTGGGCTTCGCGAATTTGTGCGGCGAAAGGAGAATGTTCTTATTTACGAAACTCGGCGCGGGCAATCCGCAACCTTCGGCGCTTTCCGCGCGCGTCGGAAATATTTTTTCGAGGGGCGCCTCCCACGCCTCCTCCAGTTCGGAAAGGGTGATGATGCTTTTCCCCGAGACCCTGATTTCGGGTTGTTCTATGGTTTCGCCTATGGTCTCGAAACCTTCGGGGGGCTCCGCGCCCCTTCTCAACTCCGCAACAACCGCGCCACAGTCGAGCGAGAACAAATCCGTCTTCGGATCGCGGAGCTCTGCCCCTATCGCGTTCCCGAACGCCATTTTGGCTACCGCCTCCGCCGCGCCTCCGAATTCCACAACGCGCGCCGAGAGGATTTCCCCGTCCGCCACGGCGCGCCCCAACGCGCCGTACATGCGCACCGCCTTTTCCCAGTCGGGCGTAAGATACCGCGTAAGTCCCGGCCCGCCCAGCACTATTTTGTTCCCCGCCCCCTTGAATTCGCAACCGGACACCTTCCGGGAATCGCACAGGCACATTGCGAAGCTCACCAGCGTGGGGGGGACGTCCATATCCTTAAACGAGCCCGACATGGAATCCTTTCCCCCCACCGCCGCGCAACCGAGCCCCATTTGGGCGTCGAAGGCGCCGAGCAGCGCGGCAAGCGGCTTGCCCCAGCGCTTCGGGTCGCTCCTCGGCTTTTCGAAGTACTCCTGGAAGGTGAATTTTATTTTCGATACGTCGCCCCCGCAGGCGGCTATTTTCGCCGCGGATTCGAGCACCGCAAACTGGGCGCCGTGGTACGGACTCCAAAGGGAGACGTCGGGGTTGAAGCCGAAGGAAAAGAGCGTTGCGCAATTCGTCCGCCCCTTGACCAGGGGGATTTTCGCGCACATCGCCTGTTCGGGGGTTGCCATTCTGCGGCCGCCGTAGGGGTGGAGGACCGTTCCCGCGCCTACGGAGGAATCGAAACGTTCCACAAGCCCCCTTTGCGAACAGGTGTTGAGGGTTGAAAGCGCCCCTTTCCACGCCTCCGCGTCGGAGGCGCGTTTCCCGGACTTGCGCCCGAGCGGCGAATCGGGCGCGGGCTCGGAAATCCGCGCCGACGCCGTAGCCTCGGCTCCGTTCGTATCGAGGAACGCCCGCGAAAGATCCACAACGGCTTCGCCGCGCCACTTCATGACGAGCCTGCCGTGGTCCTTAACTTCCGCGACTTTCGCGCATTCCAGGTTTTCAACCGCCGCGAGCCTTGCGAACTGGGCGGCGTCCCCGGGGGATACGACCACCGCCATCCTCTCCTGGGATTCCGATATCGCCAGTTCCGTGCCGTCCAGGCCCTCGTATTTTTTAGGAACCGCGTCCAAGTCTATTTCAAGCGAGGGCGCCAATTCCCCGACGGCCACCGACACCCCGCCCGCGCCGAAGTCGTTGCAGCGCTTTACCATCCTTGCGGCGTCGGGATTTCTAAATAGCCTTTGAAGTTTGCGCTCCATGGGGGCGTCGCCCTTTTGCACCTCCGCGGAATTTTCCAGGGCTTTTTCGTCGTGGTCCTTCGAGGAGCCCGTCGCCCCCCCGATGCCGTCCCTGCCCGTCCTTCCCCCCACCAGGAGGACGAAATCGCCCTTTTCGGGCGTTGCGCGTCTCACCGCCGAGCGCGGGGCGGCGCCCACCACCGTCCCTATCTCCAAGCGCTTTGCCGCGTAGCCGGGGTGGTAGATTTCGCGGACAAGACCCGTGGCGAGTCCTATTTGGTTGCCGTAGCTGCTGTATCCGTTGGCGGCGTCCGTAACGATTTTCTTTTGCGGGAGCTTGCCGGGAAGGGTGCGCTCGAAGGGGACGCGCGGATCCGCTGCGCCCGTTACGCGCATGGCCTGGTATACGTAGCTTCTGCCCGACAGCGGGTCGCGTATGGCGCCCCCGAGGCATGTCGCCGCGCCGCCGAACGGCTCTATTTCCGTAGGGTGGTTGTGGGTCTCGTTTTTAAACATCACAAGCCATTGTTGTTTTTCGCCGTCCACGTCCACGTCCGCCGCAACGCTTGCGGCGTTTATTTCCTCGCTTTCCTCCAAATCCCCGAGCTTCCCTTCGGCTTTGAGCGCCCTCGCGCCCGCAAGCGCCAAATCCATCAGGCATATGCGCCCCTTCGCGTCCGCGCCCCGTTTTGAACGCGTTTCAAGGTAGTTTTTCCACGCCCTCCGGGCGGGAACGTTGTAGGGTCCGTCGTCTATCTCCACCTTTTCCAGCCGGGTCAGAAAGGTTGTGTGCCTGCAATGGTCGCTCCAATAGGTGTCGAGAACCCGTATTTCCGCAACGGTGGGATCCCTCTTTTCCGTATTCTTAAAATAGTCCCTGCAAAACGCCAAATCGTCCAACGACATCGCAAGACCCGCCTCCGCGCGGAATTTTTCCAAGGCGGCTTCGTCCATACCGGGGAAGCCGCGCACGCGCGCCACCGCGGCGGGGGGCTTCGCCTCGCGGGAAAGGGTTTTCGGCTTTTCCATGGACGCCTCGCGGCTGTCCACGGGGTTTATAAGGTATTTTTTCACCGCGTCGATTTCGGACGCGGTAAGGGCGCCCTCCAGTACGTACACCCGCGCGCACGCCACCTTGGGGCGCGTCAACGCCGCTATTTGCACGCACTGTTCGGCGGAGTCCGCGCGCTGGTCGAATTGTCCGGGAAGGTATTCCACGGCGAAGACCGTGTCGGCGTCCGAGCGCGGGAAATCCTCCTCGTAGAGGTTTTCCACGGGGGCTTCGCAAAACACCAGGTTCTTTACCGCCTCGAATTGCCGGGAATCCAGCCCCTCCACGTCGTACCGCTGTAGAATCCTCAGCGATTTCAAATTTTTCGGCGACAAACCTCCGCGTATGTCCTCCAACAGGGATTTCGCCCCGTGGGAATCCTTCCCCTCTACAAAAATTCTGCGAATCATCGCCGCAAATCATCCCAAAACCTCCGCAAAGGCGCAAACATTTTTTCCCGTGTAAAGGGCACCGCCCCCCCGCCCCGTATTAAAATCCCGCGGGAACGCGCAAAAAAGGCGCGGAGGGTTTCTTCCTCCCCGCACCCTTAGCAAGCGCTTTTGCACCGCGTTAATCGACCAACGGAAGCACCCAGATATTTCTGAACGATACGGGGTTGTTGTGGTCCTGCAACTGCACAGTTACGGGTTCGCGGGCGAAATCCCTGAAGTTTTTGGCTTTTTCGTCGCGCGGGCTCATGTGGGTGGGATACCTCACGGCGGTTTTATGCTGCACCCTCTTGCCGTTTAAAAACACGGTAAACCTCGGGTAGTCCTTGAACGTTCCGCCGTCGAATTTCGCGGGGATGTACTCGATGTCGTAGGTCTGCCACGCGCCGGGTTCGAGGCACGCGTTCACCTGCGGGGGGACTTGCCGGTACAGGGCGCCGCACTCGTTCCAATAGCCCCCGCTGCCGAAGGAGTCCAGTATCTGGATTTCGTACATCGAGCCCGCCAAAATCACGCCGCTGTTGGCGCGCGCCTGCCTCAGTGCTTCGTACATCGGCGGAAGCTTAAATTCGAGGTGTATCAGGCAGTGCCCGAATTTCGCGGTGGAATAGGCGCTTGTGTCGACGCGCTTGCCGTTGGAATCCTTGAGTTCCGTATTGACCGTCATTGCGCCGTTCTCCACCTTCCATTGGGTGGGCGAGCCGTCCTTTTTCCGCCATTTCAAAGTGTCGGAGCCGTCGAAGAGCACCACGGCGCCGTCGGGCGCCTTCTTCCCCATGGAGGGCGAGACTATTTCCGTCTTCTTGAGGAAAATTTCGAATTCCTTTCCCCTGAACTCCAATTTCGCGGAAATCGACTCGGGCGAGATCTCCCCGCCGAGGACCCTCATTTCGCATTCCTTATTGGAATCTTTCAGGGCTATTTTGCCGCCCTCCTCCTTGAGGTTTTCCACCACGGCGTGCTCCTCGGCGCGGCACATTATCCCCTGCAGGAACTTCACCCGGTAGCAGCGGTTCGGACCCCTGTAGACTTCCGCGTATATGTCGGAACCGCCCGCGAATGGATAGGGGATTTTTTGTCCCGCGGTCTCGCCCTTGTAAAAGCCCGCAAAAGCGTCCTTTTCGTCCGCGCGGACGAGCGGCGCAAGCAATGCGGCAGCAAGTATCAAAAACTTTTTCATAACGGGGAGCAGCCTAGCCCGGGAATTCCGCGGGGTCAACCCTTTAATGTTCCGCCGTCAGTCCAGGGGGAGGACCCAGATGTTTCTAAACTCCACCTTGTCGCCGTGCTCCTGCAGCTGTATGCACTCCTTTCCGCGCGGGAAGACGTAGGCGCCGGCCTTGGGGTTGAGCGAAGGTTTTTCGGGCGGAATATCCCCCCTGAATTTGTGGACGTCGCGCACGGTGTCGCCCACGCAGGGGGCGTTTCTGAGCACGCACACGCCGTTTTGGTATACGGTGAAGCGCGGATAGTCCGCAAGGACACCGCCGTCGAATTTCGCGGGGACGTATTCGATGTCGAAAGTCTGCCACGCCCCGGGCTCGAGGCACGCGTTCACCTGCGGGGGCGTCTGCCTGTAGAGCGCGCCGCACTCGTCCCAATAGCCCTCGCTGCCGAAGGAGTCCAAAATCTGTATTTCAAGGTTTCCGCCGAAAATCACCCCGCTGTTGCCGCGCGTGTTGCGCCCCGGGGAATATTGCGCGGGTACTTTAAACTCCATGTGCATTTTCACCCTTCCGAATTTTTCCGCCGAATAGGCGCTTGAAGGCGCGCGGCGCCCCTTGGAATCGAGGAGGGGTTTTTCCGCGCGCATGGCGCCCCCGTCCGCCGTCCAGTTTGCAAGGGGCTTTCCGTCCTTCGACACCCACGCGTCCAAACCCGAGCCGTCGAAAAGGACCTTCGCCCCTTTCGGGGCTTCCGCCCCCATGGTCGGAGAGACCACTTCAAATCTCTTTAGAACGCCCGACACTTTCTTTTCCCCTTGCAGGGCGGAAAAGGAAACGGCCTCCGGGGTGATTTCCCCCGAAAATCCGCCGAGCGGATATTCCTTTTCGCCTCCGCAAAGTTTTATTTTCCCGTTGGAAGCCTCCAGGTTCTTTACGAGCGCGTGGACTTCCGAACGGCTGAAGAGCGCCGAGAACAGGCGCATCCTGTAAAACCCGCCGCCGCCCCTGTAAAGCTCGGCGTAGATTTCGTTTTGACGGGACAGCGGATACCCCTCCGCCCCCGTCAACACGCCCTTGTAAAACCCGGCAAAGGCGTCCTTCTCCCCGGCGGTAAGCGGGGAGGAAAAGACCGGAACCAAAAGCAACAGAACCGCGCGGATAAAATTTTTCATATGCGTGGGGAAATCCTAAATTTTTTTAAAGAGCAGCGCGCCGTTGTGCCCCCCGAAGCCGAGGTTGGTGCTTATAGCCGTTTTCAGGGGGTATTCGCGCGCAGTGTTCGGAACGTAGTCGAGGTCGCAATCGGGGTCGGGGTACTCGTAGTTCACCGTGGGCGGAACAACGCCGTCCCTGAGGGCGAGCGCGCACACCGCCGCCTCCACCCCGCCCGCGGCGCCGAGCATGTGGCCCGTGGCGCCCTTGGTGGAGCTCACCATCAATTTCTTGGCGTGTTCGCCGAAAACCGTGTGTATTGCGGCGGTCTCGAATTTGTCGTTGTAGGGGGTGGAGGTGCCGTGGGCGTTTATGTAGTCCACGTCTTCAGGGGAGACTCCCGCGTCGGCGAGGGTGCGCCTGAGGCAGAGGGAAAGCCCCCTTCCCTCCACGTCGGGGCTCGTTATGTGGTAGGCGTCGCACGTGGCGCCGTAGCCCGATATTTCGCAATAGATTTTCGCGCCGCGCGCAACGGCGTGGTCGTAGCGTTCCAAGACCACAACCCCCGCGCCCTCCCCCATTACGAAACCGCACCTGTCGGCGTCGAAGGGGCGCGAAGCCCTCTCGGGCTGGTCGTTGAAGTTCGTCGCCATCGCCTTCATGGCGCAGAAGCCCGCGAAGCCGAGGGGGTTTACCGCTGCCTCGCTTCCCCCGGCGAGAATCGCGTCCTCCCTGCCCATCTGCAGGTGGAGCATCGCCTCGCCTATGGCGTGCGTACCCGTGGCGCACGCGCTAACTACGCTGAAATTCACCCCCTTCGCCCCGAGGTCTATCGCAACCACCCCCGACGACATGTTCGCGAGCAGATTGGGAATCATAAAGGGGGAAACCCTCCGCGCCCCGCGCTCCACAAAGGCGCGCGACTGCTTCTCTATGGTGTCCATTCCCCCCACTCCCGAACCGATGAGCACACCGAAGCGTTCGGGATCTATGTTCGAGGACGTGTCGAGCCCGGAATCGCGCACGGCGAGTTTTGCGGCGGCGACAGCGAAATGGGTGTAGCGGTCGCTGCGCTTGGCCTCCTTCGGATCCATGTACTTTGCGGCGTTGAAATCCCTGCATTCCGCCGCCACCTGGCAGTTGAGCTGCGAGGCGTCGAAAAGGGATATGCGCGACACCCCTATCTTCCCGGCCTTTACGGAGTCCCAAAAAGGCTCCACTCCGTCCCCGAAGGCGGATATCAAGCCTATTCCCGTGACGACAATGCGTTCTTTCATGGCGGTTTTCCTTTCGCGGAGTCTTTGGGGTTTACGGCGCGCCGTTAAAAAACAACCCGCCCAAGCCGTAACGGCGCTTGGAAACGGGTTTGGGAAGCCGCGCCGCCGCGCGCCGTTATTTCTTTTCGGCGGTCTTGGCCTTTATGTAGTCTATCACCTTGCCGACCGTAGTGAGCTTTTCGGCGTCGGATTCGGGTATTTCCCCCCCGCCGATCTGGTCCTTGAACTCCTCTTCGAAAGCCATTACAAGTTCGACGGTATCGAGCGAGTCGGCGCCGAGGTCGTCGATAAAACTGGCCTCGGGAGTAATCTGCTCCTCGTTCACGTTGAGCTGGTTTACGATGATCTCTTTCACTCTCTGTTCAATATCTGTATCTGACATAACAACAATTCGGTTTGGTTTATAATTTCGAATTAGATTAAGGCGGCGCCGGCGCGCTTGTAAAGCTTTTTTGTTAAAATTCCGGAATGGGCGGAACGTGCGGGGAAACCCCGTAGGGTGGAAACAACGCAGCAACGGACTTCCCCGACCCCCCGGATTTCCGCGCGCCGAAGGGGAATCCGTAGGCGGATTCAGGCGGAGGAAAAGCACGCGCATACTTCCGCAAATCTTGGGAACTCCGCTTTTGCGGAGTCTCCGGGCGCGTTGAAATTGCCATAGCCCGGTTGCAGGGTGTAGCCTTGCACATCTTCCAGCTTGGGGGGCTTGAAAGGAGGCGCGGAAATCTTTATCCCCCACCC
>CAZMBN010000011.1:50556-67100 GCA_964564825.1 uncultured Opitutales bacterium | reverse complement strand
CCGAAACGCAAAGGGGAATAATTCCGCCCAACTAGCGACGGGGCGTATTTTTTTCCCCCCGCCCCCCCCCTTTAAAAAAAAAAAAAAAAACCCCCCCCCCCCCCCCCCCCCCCCGCTTTCATTTCAAGGGTTTTTTCTTTTCCCGTTTCTTGCTTTCCTCTCTCCTCCCTCATTACACAAATGGGCGCGAAGAGGAGGGAGGCAAAAAAGGGAAGTAAAGAAAGCTTGAAGATCCGGAGAAACTCCGCATTTAGAAAATTAAAGAAAACAATGGGAAAGACTTATGGCGAAGACATGGATGTTGCGTTCCAACAAGGGAGAATATCTTCCCGATTGGTTGGATAAAAAGCATATAACGATTGGTTGGAGTAGGGTTGGAGATTTGTCCGGCTTGGATAAGGACGGGATAAGAAAACGTATCACCGCGGAATACTGTTCCGGCAAGTCCGTGCCGAGCGTGAGGACGTCTATGCTGGAAAAATTCGCCAGAACTATGAAAAAAGGTGATACGGTTTTAACTTACGACAGCGGAAGCAGGGAATACCGGCTCGCGAAAATAGTAGGAGACTACAAATGGCTTGGGGCAAAATCCAAATCCGGGAGAGGAGACCAACGCGAAACCAAAGCCGCCGACGAACTTCAACTCCACTCCAGAAAAGTGGAGTGGAACACAAAATCCGTATCCCGCGATTTACTCTCCGAAAAGGCTAAAAATTCGCTGGGATCGACTTTGACATTGTTTAGCGTCAACGACGGCGTAGCCAAAGAATTTGAGGATATTTTGGAAGGCAGAAAGCGGGGCAACGCGGTCGGCGACGATGAATTTTCCATTGAAACACGCTACGAGGATTTATTTGAAAAATCGCTTGAAATACTGAAAGACAAAATAAACAGCCTTTCGTGGGAGGAAATGGAGGAGTTGGCGAAGGAAATCCTAAACGCTATGGGATATATCGCACAGAGAACCCCCAAGGGTCGCGACGGGGGCGTCGATGTTATCGCTTCTAAAGACAGACTGGGCTTGGAGGATCCTAGAATTTTTGTCCAGGTCAAACATAGGAAAGAAAAGACGAATTCCGACGCCATAAAAGCCTTTATCGGCGGAAGAAAAAATACGGATAAGTGCGTGTTTGTTTCTACAAGCGGGTTTACCGCGGACGCCAAGAAAGCGGCGGAGCATTCGAACGTCACCTTGACCTTGGTTGATTCCGATCTTCTCGCCGAATTGGTGTCTTTGCATTACGACAATTTCAGTGCCGCCGCTAAGCAGTTGCTTCCCTTGAAAAAATTTTACCTGCCCGAGGGCGGCGGGAGCGGACGGATATAAGGTACATTTTTAATTTTTTGGGGAAAGCCGAAATTTTTCAGCGCCCGGTGTTCCCTCCGAAGGACGAAACATCCTTTGTGCGCGAAAAAAAGCCTCCCTCCGTTTTTCGCGGAGGGGGGGCAAAGAGCGGAGGAAAGCGAAGCCCCCCTACTGCGTCAGGAACTTAAAGACGGTCTTTGTGTTGTAGGTTTCGCCGGGGCGGAGGAGGGTGCTCGGGAACTCCTTCCTGTTGGGGGAATCCGGGAAGTGCTGGGTTTCAAGGCACATGCCGTAGCGGAACTTGTAGGCTTTTCCGCCCTTTCCCTTTTGACCCGCAAGGAAGTTGCCGCTGTAAAACTGTATGCCGGGTTCGGTGGTGGAAACTTCAAGCATCCTGCCAGACACCGGTTCGTATAGGACGGCGGCAAGCTTCATTTCGCCCGGCTTCTTGTTGAGAACCCAATTGTGGTCGTAGCCCCCCGCGTGCCTTAGTTGCGACGAGTCGGCGTTTATGCGCGAGCCCACGGGCATGGGCTTTCTGAAGTCGAAGGGGGTGTCGGCAACGGGCTTCGCATCGCCCAGGGGGATAAGGTCCTTGTCCACGGGGGTGTAGGAATCGGCGTCTATGGTGAGCTCGTGGTTCAAAATAGAGCCGTTGCCCGCGCCGAAGAGGTTGAAGTAGGAATGCTGGGTAAGGTTGCAGACGGTGGGCTTGTCGGTTTCCGCCCGGTATTCGACGGTTAGGGCGTTTTCGTTGTCCAGGGTGTAGACGACGTCCACTTTAAGGTTCCCCGGAAATCCGCCCTCGCCGTCGGGGGAAAGGAGCGAAAGCTTTATCTTCGCCGCGTTCTTATCCGGAATTATCCGGGCGCTCCAAACCTTCTTGTCGAAGCCCTTGAAGCCGCCGTGCAGGGTGTTTTCGCCGTTGTTTTTGTCGAGCTTATAGTGCCTGCCGTCTATTGAAAATTCTCCGCGCGCTATCCTGTTGCCGTATCTGCCCACAACCGCACCGAAGTAGTCGGAAAGGGTTTCGTATTCGGCTATGGAGTCGAAGCCCAGCACAACGTCGGCGAACTTTCCGCGGCGGTCGGGCGCGTAGACGGAGCATACAACCGCGCCGTAGTCGGTTATTTTAACCGTTATCCCGTTCGCGTTTTTTAGGGTGAACAACTTGACGGGTTCGCCGTTTTTCGTCTTGCCGAAATCGGCAACGCTTACGCCCGCGGTCTGGGCGCCGAGCCCCGAGGCGGCAAAGCCCGACATTAGGTAGAGTATTATTTTTTTCATGTGTTTTCCTTGTTTTCGAGGTAAATTGCAAGTTTGCCGAGAGCCTTCGCCCTGTGGCTTATAAGGTTTTTGGTTTCGGGGGGGAGTTCGGCGGAGGTCGCCCCGAATTCGGGAAGGTAGAACAAGGGGTCGTAGCCGAAGCCGTTTTTTCCGCGCTCTTCGTGCGCAATAAAGCCCTCCATTTCGCCGCGGAAGGTTTTTTCCGAGCCGTCGGGGAATATTACAGCCAAGACGCAGACGAAGCGCGCCGAGCGCTTTTTGTCGTCCACGCCCTCCATTTGGGAAAGAAGTTTTTTATTGTTTAGGGCGTCGGCGTCCTTTCCCTCCGCGCCCGCGTACCTTGCGCTGAACACGCCGGGCGCGCCCCCCAGGGCGTCCACCTCTATGCCGCTGTCGTCGGCGGCTACGATATAGGATTTCCCCGCGAACGGGCGCAGGGCGCGCGCCTTTATAAGGGCGTTCTCCTTGAAACTTTTTCCGCTCTCCGCGGGGGGGGTGTAGCCCGCAAAACTTCCCGCGCCCGAGAGTTCGAAATTTCCGCCCAGCCTTTCGAACATGCGCGCGAATTCCGAAATCTTATGGGCGTTGAAGCTTGCCAGGGCTATTTTCATTTCCTATTCGCCTCCGGGGTGGACGGATTC
The DNA here is from genome assembly GCA_964564825.1 of uncultured Opitutales bacterium. Lineage (GTDB taxonomy): Bacteria > Verrucomicrobiota > Verrucomicrobiia > Opitutales > Intestinicryptomonadaceae > Merdousia. The sequence goes on along the minus strand of CAZMBN010000011.1, from coordinate 63,866 downwards.
CACAAGCAGGTTCTTCGAGTCCAACGCCTCCGCCCTCGTAAACTCCTCCCCGCCTCCGTGCAGCGCCGCGTATTGCGCCGCCGCCATTTTGGCGTTGACGTTGTCGGCAAGCGATACGAGAAGCGCCTCCGCCGTGGACGCCTCGACCGCGGCCCCCCATTCGCGCTTGCCCTGGTGGCTTAGGATTATGTGCCCCAGTCTTTCAAGGAGACGGGGTTCCAATCCGCATTTTTGCGCCTCCTCGCAAACCAGCCTGTAGCCCAGAACCACGTGGCCGTGCAGGATTCCCGCGCGCGTGGGCGACGCCGAGGCGCGTTCGCCGTATTCGGCAACCTTGCCGACGTCGTGGAGCACGGCGCCCGAAAGCGCCAAGTCGCGGTCCACAAAGGTGTAGACGCCCAGAAGAGCCTTAACCGTCTCCGCCGTTGCAAGGGTGTGCTCCAAAAGCCCCCTTCCGTAGGCGTGGTGCATTTTTACGGCGGCGCTCGCGCTGTAGAAGCCTTCGCCCAGTCTTTCAAGGACGGCGTTTACGGTTTTGCGGAGTACGGGGTTGGATATCTGCGAAATTACGTCGTTTAATCCGTTCCGCATTTCAACGGGGTCGCGGGGCGAAAGCTCCTCGAGGTCGCCCCCGGCGGCGGCGAGTTCAGCGCCCTTCAGGAGGCGGAGCGACTGCAGTACCGGGCTGAACTCGGTGCTCGAATCGTTTTTCACCCAGAAATCGACGGCGGCGCGGACCTCGAAGGCGTCGCCCGGCTTCGCGTTCCGCAGGGTTTCAAAGACGGGGGAGGAGTCGAAGCACCTGAAGGGATTGAGGATCCCTGAGTTGTCGCCGAAAACGAAGCGGAAAAAATCGTTCCCGTTGCTCGTTTTCTTTACCGAGATTTCCTTCAGCATAAGAACCGCCGTAAAGAGGCGGTCCTTCGCGTTTTTGTCGAGTTTTTTCATATCGCGAACCTTAAGTTTCCCCAGGTCTTCGGCGTTTCGATTGTTTTGGGTATATTGCATGTTTTAGGTATTTCCGGTATTTTAGTATTTTTAAGCCGCTTCGTCTTTAGAACCAGCCCGCCTCCGGCGGAGAGTATTGCGCCCAAGCTATGCGGACGCCCGAAAGTTACAACTAAAAAAATGAAAAGCTTGGGCGCATTGCCCGGTTTGTTTCTTTTGGACCGGATTTTAATGTTTGCCAAACGGGCGGAAGTCTGCCCGAATAACGGTGGGTGTTGGAAATTTGAAGGATGGCGACATACGCCGGATATAAGAAAAAAAGAAAGCGCAGGGAAATCCGCAGGGCGAAATTCGCGAAACTGGCGTGCGGACTGGCAAGGCTTGCGTCCTGTTTGGTTCCCGTAAAATCCCGGAGGAAGAAAATCAGGAATTTCCTTACGGACAAGGCGAAGCACGTCGTAACCCGTATCGGGAATTCCCATTGGGGGGAAATTTACGCTCCCTATTACCCCGAAATCGACTTCAGCGGAGAAGAGTTGGAAGTGTACAACAAGGACGGAAGAAAGATGGACGTGTTCTTCATCAGGGATAGGATCGGCGCCCACTGCCCGTACAGAGACGCCTCTAAGTATTTCCTGTGGGACAGGTACAATATAGGGTTGGATACCCATTTCTACACCCATGCCGCGATGTTGGAAACCATGGGAAACCCCGTCCGCAGATACGGATATTTCATAGAATCGGAGGCGATTATTCCCGACGAGTATAAAATTTTCGACAAGTACAAGGGCATAGAAAAAGACTTCGACGCAATTTTCACGTACTCGGAAAACCTGCTGGACAAACTGGACAACGCGGTTCTGTTCCCGTCCTGCGCGGGCGTCTATTACGGGAGGGAATACTTCCGCGGGGTGAAGGATCCGGCGGAACTCGACGCGAATCTGTACGAAAAAAAGACCAGGGGCATATCGATGCTTTGCTCCGAAAAAAAATCCACCCGTATGCACGAAATCCGCCACCGCATTGCGAAGGACGCGTTGAATTCGGGGAAAATAGACGTGTTCGGGGGGGGGGGGGGGGAGCCATAGAATCCCCTATAAATCCGCGGCGCTTAGGGAGTACCGCTTCCAGATAGTTGTTGAAAACGACATATCGGCGTATTACTTCACGGAAAAACTTATGGATTGTTTGGTGTCCCAGACGGTTCCCGTTTATATCGGCGCCTCGAAAGTCGGCGAATTTTTCAATCCGGACGGGATAATTGCGGTGGACGAAAACGTCGACGTGGGGAAGGTGGTAAACAATTGCACCGAACAGGAATACGAAAGCAGGATAAACGCCGTAAAAGAAAACTACAACAGGGCGTTGAAATATCTTAATATAAACGATCTGTTGTACGAAACGTATTTTTTAAAAGACCGCGGGCGGGTTTGAATTCCCGTTTCGGAAAGCAACCCCCAAAACCTTGTTCCGGCGGAGCGTTGCGGTTGCGCGCGCCCAAGCTATTTCATCTTTAGGACTATCCCCGCCCATTCGCCGAGGCGTTTCGTTTCCGTTACCAAAATCCTTTCAGGGAAGCTTTCGGCGAAAAATTTTTCCACTTTATCAGCCTCGGCGGAGAGTATTCCGCTTAGGATAAGCCAACCGCCGTCCTTCACGGCGCGGACGAGTTCGGCGCAGTAGATTCTGAGGACGTCGCTTATTATGTTCGCGGCGAGGACGTCGGCCTTTCTGCCCTCGAGCCCCCTTTCTATCCCCGCGTTTAGGAATTGCGCCCTTTCGGGGGAAATTCCGTTTTTTAGGGCGTTTTCGCGCGAGACCTCCACGGCTTCGGGGTCGCGGTCGAAGCCGTAGGCGCCTCCGAAGCCCAGCAAAAGCGCGCTTAAAGTTAGTATCCCCGAACCGCAACCCGCGTCTATAAAGTCCTTTTGCGAGACGTCGCGGTTCCCGGCGTATTCAAGCATAGCCCGCGCGCACAGTTGCGTTGTGGGGTGGCCGCCCGTTCCGAAAGCCATTCCCGCGTCGAAATAAAGCGCGGTGTGCCCTTCGGGGACGGGAAAAACGCCGCGCATCCAGACGGGAATCCAATGCAGTTTCCCGAAGCTCCAAGGCTTTAGGTATTTCTTGTATTCGTTGCGCCAATCGCGGTCGTCGATTTCCTCGGCGGCGTATCCGCCCTTCAAGTCCGGGAAAAGCGCGCAAAGCTCCCTGAAGGCGCTTTCGGCGCATTCCCCGTCTTCAAAGTAGCCGAAAAGCAGCGGTTCGCCGCCCGGCTCCCTTTCGATACCCCATGGGGAGCGCGTAAGCGAACAAAGCGCGTCCTCCAAGGGTTGCACCGCGCGGTTGGCTATCTTCAGCGAAATCCTTACCACGCGCCCCCCTGCGAACTTGCAAGAATGCCCGCCATGCAACCCGCCGCGCACGCGGTGGACGCCTGGCGGAAAATTTTGTCGGAACAATCGCCCGCAACGTAGACGTTTTCCACCGCGGTCTTTACGGGGCTGCCGGGAAGGCGGACTATGTAGCCTTCCGAATCGGTTTCCAGCGCGTCCTTGAAGGCGTCCGTATTCGGGGTGTGGCCTATTGCTATAAATACGCCCCTGCAGGGGATTTCAATCGCGCCCCCCGTCTTTAGGTTTTCAAGGCGCACGGCGCGGCAAAAGCCGTCTTCGCCGCTTAAAATTTCTTTTAGGACGCAGTTCCAGTGGACTTCTACTTTCGGGTTTGAAAGCGCCCTTTCGGCGGGGACTTTGGACGCCCTGAACGAGTCCCTTCTATGCACAATCTTCACCGACGCGCAAAGCTTCGAGAGGTAAACCGCCTCCTCGCAGGCGCTGTCGCCCCCGCCCACGACGACGACGTCCATGCCCTTGTAAAACGCGCCGTCGCACGTGGCGCAGGTGGAGACGCCCCTGCCGCCCATGAGTTCCGCCTCGCCCGGGACGCCCGTAAGGCGCGGCGAGGAGCCCGAAGCCACGATTACCCTCAACGCCCCGTATTCCCTTCCGCTTTTTGTTTTGAGCTTTTTTACGGGGGACGAGAAATCGGCGGAGGAAACCTCCTCCTGCTCGAAGCGCGCGCCGAATTTCTGCGCCTGGGTTCTCATGCGCCAAAGGAGGTCGAAACCGTCTATTCCGTCGGGGAAGCCGGGGAAATTTTCAACGTTGTTCGTGGTGGTTAAAAGCCCCCCCGGCACGGGACCTTCGAGCACAAGGGGATTCATCCCCGCCCTTGCGCAATATATTGCGGCGCCCATCCCCGCGCATCCGCTTCCCGCTATGATTACCTCTTCCATGGCTTCCGTTTCCTTTCCCCGAATATACGGGCAAGTTTTCCCCCCGCGCAAGAAAATTGAAAGGGTCCGCCCCCGTTTTTTTCGCAAAGGGGGAGGGGAATTTTCTTCCATAAAAATTTTTTCAGCCCCTAATGGGGGCATGGCTTTAAAAATAACCGACACCCACGCGCATTTGGAGCCGTGGATAAGGGAGGGAACGCTTTCCGCCGTGCTCAGGAGGGCGCGCGAAGCGGGGGTGGAGCGCATTATATGCCCCTCCGCAAACCCCGGCGAATGGAAACTTTATTCCGACGCCGTCAAAGCCAACCCGGGCGCGCTATACTGGCAGGCGGGTCTGCACCCCTCGGACGTTTCGGAGGAAAACGCGGGGCTTTTGGACGCGCTTCCCTCTTACTTTGCCGGAGACGGCGCGCCAGTCGCCGTCGGCGAAATAGGATTGGACTTCCACGACCTCCCCTCCGACTCCTCCGAAAGGGAAAGAATTGTGGAATTGCAGCGCGCGGTGTTCGCGCGCCAACTGGGCTTCGCCCGCGACCTGGACGCCCCCGTATGCGTGCACGCGCGCGGCGCGTTCCGGGAGTGCGTGGACGTTATGAAGGAGGCGGGTTTCGACTTCTCGAAAGCGGTGTTCCACTGCTTTGCCGGAAGCGCCGAAGAGGTTGCGGAGCTTAATGCGCTGGGGGGAAGGGCGTCGTTTACGGGAATAATAACCTTTGCGGGGGCGGATGAAATGCGGCGCGCGATGCTTAGGCAGGGCTTGGGGCTTCTGATGCTTGAAACCGACTGCCCGTTCCTAGCCCCCGTCCCCCTGAGGGGCAGGCGCTGCGAACCCGCGATGATAGTGCACACCGTGCGCCGCGCCGCGGAACTTTTCGGGGTGGGCGAAGACCGCATAGCGGAGGTTTCAAGCGAAAACGCGCGGGGGTTCTTCGGGCTTTAAGACGCGCGTTGTTTCCCCACGACGCCCCTTACGGATTCGGAGACGTCGAATTTCGCGCCGGGCAGGTAGAGGAAGGCGTAGCAGCCGTCGCACACGCCTATGCCACGCGTTTTTAAAAGGCGCTCTTTTTCGCCGCGCGCAAGGGGGGCGCCGCACGCCGAGCACCTGTCGTTGCGGACCTCCGCCAAGCCCGATCTCCCCGGGGTTTCAAGGCGGTCGAAATGCGACATGGCGAACGCCGGCACTTTGCGGCGGTTCACGGCTATAAAGTCCCTCAACTTCTGGACGTCGTCGGGCGAAAGGGTTTTATCTTTGCACAGTTTCCGCGCCTCCCGTATCTCCAAAAGCGCGGCTATTATCTCCTCCGTATTCCTCATTTTTTATTCCGCGCGGCATCTTGTTTGAAAACGTCCGAATATGCAAAACTAATCGGGAAAAATTTTTCCGGGCGCGGAAGGGGGGCGCGCGGTTTTTGAATTGTTGACAAAGGCGCGGAGGGTGCTATCGGTATGGTTCTTAAAATCCAGTCCCGCATATGCATCCGCTAAAACACGTCCGCGCGCTTACGGCGTCCGCAATTCTAACCTTGGGTTTTTCCGCCTATGCGGACTCCTACGACATATCCGTCCAGACCTTCGTGGGGGGAAAGTTGGAGGATATTTTCTCCTTCGTGCTCTCGGAGGGGAAATTCCAGGAAAAGGGCTTCGACACCAAGCTTCTCGCCAAGCGCTACCGCGCCGCGGGCTGGATACACCCCGAAGTCGCCGCGCGCGGGACGGACGAAGGCGGAAAAGAAGGGGGGGCGGAAGAGGAGGTTGCCGGGGAGCCGAAAAAACCGCTCTTCGAACAGGCCAAGGAAAAACTTTCCGCCCTTGAAACGGAGTATTCGAAACTTGAAATGTCGCTCGACAGGTCCAAGGAGAAGCTGGCGTACCTGGGCGGACGCGTAAAGGCGCTGGGCGCCGCCGTGGAGAAGGGCTCAAGAAACCGCGGAGTCTTCCCCGCGGCGTACAAGGACTATATGGACAAATACGAACCCCTTGCCGAACAGGAGGAAAACTACGAAAAGCTTATGAAAAAAATGCCCAGGAACACGGGCGACGTGGAGGAGGTTTTTTTGGGATCCTATTGCAGGATGGCCCTCGTAAAGGAGGGCAAAAAATCCATAGCCGTGGACTTGGACTACGCCTATTCCAGGGTGATGTCCTACTTCTATTCCGACGGCAACAACAACGACAATTCCATAACAAAGCACCCCGTATTCGAACGCTTCGAAAAACTGGGGATGAAGAAGGTGAAACTGCCCTTCGGAACGCCCTATTGCATACAGCTGGGCAGACCAACGCCCACGGAGGCGCGCTCGCTGCAGGACGCGTTGGAATCGACGTCGATATTTTCCGGCACGAACGCGGGCGGGGGCGCGGGGGCGCCCCGCGTCTCGGTAAAGCCCGAATACGAGGCGTCGGCGCTCGACGCGCAGGGACCCTTCGACGAAATAAGGAAAAAGTATTCGCTCGATTCGGGAAAGACGCTTAGGGTTGTAATAACCGCCAAGAAGGCGCGGTAAGAAACACGAAAGGAAAATATATGAAAAAATACAAATGCGAAGTTTGCGGCTACGTGTACGACCCCGCGGAGGGCGACCCCGACGGCGGAATAAAGCCCGGCACGCCCTTCGAGGACATACCCGAAGACTGGGTTTGCCCCCTCTGCGGAGTCGGAAAGGACCAGTTCAAGGAGGAGGACGGTGAATAGCTGCGTGCGGGAGATAGCCGAAGGCGTTTTCTACTGCGGGTTTCCCGACAGGGACAGGAGGATTTTCGACCAGCTTGTCCCCCTTTCGCAGGGCACAACCTACAATTCCTACGCGGTAAAGGGCGCGTTGAAGACGGCGCTTGTGGACACCATGTACGCAAAGTTCGAAAACGAGTACATGCGCCTGCTTTCCGACGGCGGGATAGTTCCCGACTACATAATAGCAAACCACGCCGAACCCGACCACAGCGGCGCGGTGCCCTGCCTGCTTGCGCGGTTTCCCAAGGCGGAGGTGCTTTGCACCGCCAAATGCGCCCAAAACCTAAAGAACATGCTCCGCGCCGACGCCTCGCGCATACGCGCGGTTTCCGACGGCGAAGAACTCGACCTGGGCGGGAGGACGCTGCGGTTTATGGAAGCCCCGTGGGTTCATTGGCCCGACACCATGTTCACGTATTGCGAAAAGGACGGGCTTCTTTTCACCTGCGACCTCTTCGGCGCGCACTACACCGAGGGCGGAATATTCGCCGACTGCGGCCCGGGCCTGGAGAGGGAGGCGAAGCGCTACTACTCCGAGATAATGATGCCCTTCAGGGGATTTTGCGCAAAGTACCTTCAAAAAATCCGCGCAATGCGCGTTAAAACGATTTTGCCGAGCCACGGTCCCGTCTACGACAAGCCGGAGTTTATAGAAAACTTGTACGAGCGCTGGACGTCGCCCGAAGTTTCGCGCAAGGTGGTGTTGGCGTACGTTTCGATGTACGGCAGTTCGCTTTCCATGGCGGAGGCGCTTGCAAAATCCCTTGAAAAAAGGGGCGTGGAGGTTGTGCGCGCCGACCTTATGGAGGCGGACGAAGGCGATATGGCATCCGCCCTCGTGGACGCGGCGGGCATGGTGTTCGCAACCCCGATGGTGCTTTCGGGCCCCCACCCGAAGTCGGTGTACGCGGCGTATCTTGCCAACATTCTCCGCCCGAAGCTGAAGTTCTACGCGGTTGCAGGCTCGTACGGCTGGGGCGGAAAACTCGACGCCCCCATAGACGCGATGTTTACCGTTTGCAAACCGCAAAAGCTGGATACCGTTACGGCGCCCGGCAAGCCCTCGGACGACGACTTCCGGAAGCTGGACGCCCTTGCCGAAAAGATTTCCGGGCTATGCTGAATTCCCCACGCAGGGAACGGAGCCTATAAGCGAAAGCGCGCATATCGCGGCGGTGTCGGTTCTAAGTATGCGCGCGCCGAGCAGGCAAAGCGCGAAGCCCTCCCCCCTTAAAACGCGCCTTTCGGAATCCGAAAAGCCCCTTTCGCCGCCGAGCGCCAACGCGCACGCGCCGCGCCTCCCGTTTGCCGCGCCCTTATAAACGGCGTCCAGAAGACCGGCGGAGGCTTCGTAGGGGTCGGGCGCGAGTTTCAAAAAGGGGAGAGGGCTTTCCCCCGCGCCCCGCGAAATAATTTTCAGCGCCCCGGAAAGGCACGACGCCGTTTCGAACGAGGGTACCGACGAGCAGCACGCCTGCTCTGCCCCCCTTTCAAGCCATTCGGCGTATCCGCCCGAGGCGTAGAGGGAGCTTTCGGCGTAGGAGGATTCGGATTTGTCGGAGGGGTAGAAGACCAGCCTTCCCACACCGAAGCACGCCGATTCGAAAAGCAGCCTCTTCGCTATCTGTGGGCGCGTGAAGGGAACCGCCATGTCGATTCCCGCGGGGGGAGGGTCCGGCAGCCTCCTTACGGGCTCGAAGCGCGCGCCGCCTCCGGGCGTGCGGAAGACGCGGCAAAGAAACATCCCCGCGTTTTTTACGCCCGCGAACACTTCGCCGCCCTCGGGCGTCCGCAAAACGTCCCTTATGTGGGCGAGTTTCGGGGAGTCCGCGGGAAGTTCGAATTTGCCGGAATCCAACAGCACGCAGTTCATGGGCAGCGCGAAAACAACGCCCGTTTGCAAATTCGGAAGGCGAAAAAAGTCAATTTTATTTTCTTAATATTGTTGAAAAAACGGCGAAATTGTGCTGCCATAGTCCCCATGAAGCCCGAATTTACTTTGGAAGACGAGTCGGTTTTGCGGGAAAATCTAAAGAGGTGCCCCCCCGAGACTATAGAAAAGGCGGTGGAATTTAGAAAAACGGGAAACGCCGATTTGGTGGGCGACGTGGTTCTCGGCATAATAGAACGCTTTGCCGAACCCGATAAAAAAGAGCTGCTTAAGAACGCGCCCGACTCGCTGAAAATGGTGGAGGACCTGGGGCTTGATTCGCTTACGATGATGGAGATAGTCCTCGCCGTGGAGGACGCCGTGGGGACGCAGATAGAAAACGAGGACGTCCAAAAGATACACACCATAGGCGACATAAAGCAATACATAAAGTCGAAGGTGCAACAGCCCCGGTAGGGACCGCCGCCCCCCGTTACCCCGTCCCCCTTTACGGCGCATGGATTTCGATGTTCCAAATTCGGTGGTTGTAAGAAGGCTCACCAAGCGCTACGGTCCGGTGACCGCCCTCGACAATGTGTCTTTCCGCATAGGGAAGGGGGAGATTGTGGGGCTGCTCGGTCCGAACGGCGCGGGCAAAAGCACCACCATGAAAATACTTGCGGGACTCACGCTTGCAACATCGGGCTCGGCCGAAATATGCGGAATAAGCGTGGCGTCCAGACCCGAAGAGACCCGCAGGCGCATAGGCTTCATGCCCGAAAACAACCCCCTGCCCGAGGACTTGAGGGTGAGGGAATACCTGAAGTTCAGGGCGCAGATAAAGGGCGTGCCGGCTTCCGAGGCGGGAAGGCGCGTTGACGAGGCCATGGAGATATGCGAGCTGAAAAGAAAGGCGGCGCGCAGAATCATAGGGGGGCTTTCCAAGGGCTTCAGGCAGAGGGTCGGCATAGCCGACGCCGTGCTTTCGCGCCCCGACGTGGTTATAATGGACGAGCCCACCATAGGCTTGGACCCCCACCAGATTTTGGCGATACGCAGGCTTATAAACGGCTTGCGCGGAAAAATGAGCGTGGTTATAAGCAGCCACATCCTGCCCGAGATAGAACTTGTTTGCGACAGGGTCATAATAATCAACCAGGGCGCGATAGTCGCCAGCGGCTCTTCGGAGAGCCTGCGCAAGGACTTCGCCCCCTATTCGAAATACAAGGTATCCCTCAAGGCGGACGGCGAAACCTTCCGGCGCCTGCTGCGCCAAATCTTGGGGGACAAAACAATAAAAATAGAGTCCTCGCGCGCGGAGGGAAACGGCTATTTCACCCACGTGCTGCGCGCGGGGCTGGGCTCCGATTTGGGTGCCGTGCTCGTGTCGGAGCTGGCGCGGATTCCCGGCGCGGACGCGAAGGAGGTGTCGGAGCAAAAACCGAGCCTCGAGGAGATTTTCATGGCGGCGACGCGCAGGAGCTGGGAGGAGGCGCGATCGCGGAAAAAGGCGGACGAAGAAGGGGGGGAGTTTTAAATGGGAAGGTTTTTAGCCCTTTGCAAACACCAAATCTGGCTGATGTGCATATCGCCGTCCACGTACATAGCGGCGTTTCTTTTCCTGTGCTTTATGGGGCTCATGTACCTTGTGGGGCTCTACGACCTCAGCGTGGCGCCGGGGACGCAGTCGCCCACGGAAAAATTTTTGTCGGTGTTCTGGGTGCCCGTGCTCTTCATGGTGCCCCTCCTTACCATGAGAAGTTTGGCGGAGGAGCGCCGCATGGGGACGCTCGCCACCCTGATGGCGACCCCCGTGGACGCGCGGCAGATAGTGCTTTCCAAGTTCCTGGCGTGCTACCTGTTCTACGCGCTGCTTTGGGTTTCGACCCTCGCATTTCCACTCGCGGCGCGCGAATGCCTTTCGGGGGTGTCGGCGGATACCCGCATTTTCGACGCCAACCAAATGCTTTCGGGCTACGCGTTCGTGTTCGTCAGCGGAACGATGTACACCGCCGTTGGCGTATTTTCAAGCTCGCTCACCAGGACGACCCTCGTTGCGGGAATGTTGTCGTTCGGAATGCTCTTTATGGCGATAGTGGGCGCGGGGCTGGTTTCCGCGCTTCCCGTGGCGGAGTCGCCCGGCATGGAGTGGGTTTCCAAGTGCGCCGAATACGTGCAGACTTTTAGGCACCTGGAGGATTTCGGAGCGTCGCTTTTCGACCTGCGGCCGTTCTTCTGGTACCTCAGCACCACCGCCCTGCTGTTGGCTCTTACAACCCTTGTTACGGAGGCGAAAGGCTCGTGAACGCGGGGAAAAAAATCGACGACTTCAAGACGGTCTCCCGCGCGCGGAGGATAAACCTCTGGCTGCAGATAATATTGGGAACAACCCTGTATATAGGCTTGAACTTCGTGGCGGCGCGCCACTACACCAGGTGGGACCTTTCCGAAAACGGAAGAAACTCGCTCTCGCCCGAAAGCGAGGCGTATGTAAGGAATTTATCGGCGCCCGTGGAGATTTACGCCGTGGTTTCGCAGGGGATAGGCGACAGGGAAAGCGCCTCGATAATACGCGATCTCCGCTCCGTCTTCAAACAATACGCCTACGCCTCGAAGAAGTCCGCCCCCGTCACCTTCGAGTTCGTGAACCCGAACATCGAAAGCAGAAGAGCGGAAAAGTTGGCGGCGCGCTTCGGCTCGGACCTGGCGGACTGCGTGGTGGTGGCGTCGGGTCCCCGCTACAAGAGGATACCCGTGCTGGAATTCTACAACACGGCGGCGGACGGCAGGGAGTTCGCCGCCGAGGCACTTTTAAGTTCCGCCATACTCAACGTCTCCTCCGAAAGGGAGCCGCGCGTCTACTTCCTGAAGGGGCACGGGGAGGCGGCGTACAAAAGCACGGACATCTCGCACGGGCTCTCGGAATTTTCGGGGGCGTTGGAGGCGCGTAACTACAAGCTGGGCGAACTCGACCTGAGTACGGCGAAGGAGGTTCCAAGCGACTGCGACCTTCTTTTGATAGTGCGCAGCCGGGCGGCGTTTTTGCCCAGGGAGATAGACGCCCTAAGGAGGTATCTGCTCAATTCCAACGGAAGGGTTATGGTGTTCCTCGGCACGGGCCCCCTCTACGGACTGGAGGACGTGTTTTTCGAATGGGGGATTATGAGCGACGACATGCTAATCCTCGATTCGAGCGGCGACTACGAGAGCGGTGATGGCGACCTCATAGCCAGGAATTTCCCCGCGAAACCGCACCCCGTGGCGAAATACCTGATAGATGCGGATATGCCCGTGCAGTTCGGCTCGGTAAGACCCGTGCGCCCCGACATGGGCTCGCCCTCCGACGACACCCTGACTTTGACCCCCCTTGTGCTGAGCGGCAAATCGAGCTGGGCCGAGAAGGCCTACGCGCGCGGAGGAATGCAAAGCTACAATCCCGAATCGGACATACCCGGTCCCCTCCCCCTTGCAATGGAGGCGTCGAGGACGGGCGGGGCGGCCCTCGGGCTGAATATACCGGGCGGAAGGCTCATGGTGTTCGGCGACGAGGACTTTATAGCCAACAAACGCTTTAACAGGCTGGGAAATTCGAAGTTGGCGTTGAACGCCGTGAGCTGGATGCTGGAAAAGGGCAACATTCTAAACATCCCCCCGCGCGCGGTGAAAACCTATTCCGTGACGCTTTCGAAAAACGAACTGCTGTCGTTGGCGCTCAGGTTTTTCGGATTCGCGTGCGCGCCGCTCGGGGTTGGAATAATAGTGTCGTTTATGCGCCGGCGTTGACCGTTTAAAGGAAAAAGACAATGCGTTTCAAAACCACGATATTTCTGCTAGCCGCGAACGCGGCGCTGTTTCTTTGCATATGGTCGCTGGAGAGGGACGCGGCGGAGGAGGCGGCGCCGTCCGCGCCTTCGGCGCCCTTTACGAGGCTCGAAATATCCGGCAAGGGTATAGACAAGCCGCGCATTCTCGAACTGGCGAACAACAGGTGGACGATAACGTCGCCCGTGAACTGGCGGGCGAACCTCTTCGCCGTCAACAGAATAAGAAACCAGTTGGAATTCCTGGACAGGGAGACTGGCTTTTCGCTCGACGAAATGGCGAAGCACGGGCACGACTTGGCGGAATACGGACTGGACGACCCCGTCTACGTGTTCCGCTACGGGAACGGCGAAAGAATGCAAACCCTGAAAATAGGCAAAAACGCCCCCGTGGGAAACCGCGTCTACATGCTTGACGAGGCGGGCAAAAGAATAGTGGTTGTGGGAAGGGACTTTGTGAACGGGTTGATTGTGGACATAGAACGCCTTAGAAACCAAAACGTGTTCGACATCCCGCGCTTCGAGGTCTCCGCCGTCTCGATAAGGCTTCCCGTGGAAAATTCCGCGTCGCAGCCGAACGCCACCTTCAGGCGCGTGGGCCTTGTGCGCGACGCGGGAAAATGGAAATTCGAAACCCCCATA
>CAZMBN010000011.1:0-50456 GCA_964564825.1 uncultured Opitutales bacterium | reverse complement strand
TCGAAGAACGGCGAGCCCGTTTCGGCGGCGGCGGACGTGGGAATAGTAAACGACCTCCTTGTAAAGCTCGGCAGAGTCCGCGCGCGCCAGTTCGTGAGCGACGCGGCGGCGGACAAGACCCCATACGGCATAGGAGGCGGCTCGCTTAGGATATCGCTGACAATGTCGGACCAGACGGGCTCCGCGCTGGAAATCGGCTCGTTCTACGAATACGGGGCGTCGCAACTGGCGTACGCCTCCGTTGCGGGGGGCGACTCCGTCTACGGAATATCTCGCGAGCTCTCCGACGCCGCGAAGACCGATTTCCTGCACTACCGTTCGCGCATCCTCGAAGTCCTGCCCGAAGCCGCGCGGATAAAGTCGCTTTCCGTTTCCGACCTGCGCACGGGGAAAATTCTTTTCGAGGCGAAGTCGAACAACGGCAATTTCGACGGCGTCGTAAGGAAACTGCCCGTGAGGAAGGCGGTTGCGGCGTCGCACCTGCTGAAAGAGGTCCGCAATTTCTCGGTAAAGCGCCACCTCGACGCCCCGTTCTCCGCCAAGGGTTTCGATTCGCCCGGCACGGGGAAACTGCCCTGGGTTTACGCCCTGGACATATTGTTCGAGATTCCGGGAGGGGGTTCGGTTTCCGCCTTGGAACGGCGCAGATGGTACTTCACCGAACGCATGGGGGGCACAACCCAGTACGGCGGCGCCGAAAAGCCCGGTGCGGTGTTCGAGGCGTCGCAGAAGGACATAGACGCCCTGTTCGAGCTTGCGGGGGAGTATTCCCTTAAGGAAAAGACGTCGGCGCCCGTCCCCGCCGCGCCTAAAAAATAACGCAACCGCGCCGCGGCGCGCGGAACGGGACGGATTTCCGCGATAGAACATTCCGCACAATTTGACGTTGCACCCACACAAATTATTCCGGCTTCTTGACGGCGCGGCGCGCCGCATGCTCCGGCTTGCGAACGCGTTCCTCGCCGCGGCGGCGGCGGGCGCGTTGGCCGCGCTTTTGCTGCTACGCAACTACGGCGGGATTCCGTTGCCGGATTTCGCCGACGAAAAGCTGAAGGCGGCGTTCGAGGAGATGGGCTATTCGGTAAAATACGGCGCGCTGCGCCTGGGGCTATCGGGAAGCCTGGATATAGACTCGGTGGCGGTGCGCTTCGCGGGAACCCCCGCGAATTTCTTCAAGGCGGCGAAATTGAGAATCTCTTTTTTGACGCTCCCCCTCCTCAGGGGGGAGTTCCGCATAAGGCGCGCGGAGGTGGCGGACGGCAGGCTCGGGGCGACCTACGCGGACATAGATTCAAACCCCGTCCTGCGCGACATATACGCATGCGCGGGCAACCTGGGCGGATGGTGGAAGATCGAGGCGCTGAGTTTCAGGGCGGGCAACCTTTTGGTCGACGCGCGCGGGGACGTAAACGAAAACTTCGACTTTTCAAAGTTCGCGCAACGGCTGGCTCCCCGCGCGGCGGCGCCGAAAAATGCGGGAGGCGTCCCGAAGAAGGCGGACGCGCGCTCCTACGCGGAATTGGTGGATTCGGTTTCGGCTTTCGCGCCGACCCTTGCAAAGTATTCCGGCGTGTTCGGCGACCCCGTTTTGGATTTGAACTTCAACTTCGACTCCCGCGGCGGCAACCGCATACGCGCGGGGTTGAGGTCGGGGACTGCCGCGTTCGGGGTGTCGGGGAGAAACGTCCGCGCAAGGGACGTGTTTATTGCTCTGAGGTGCGGTTCCCCGGGCGGGGGGGACGAAAAAATAGAGGCGTTTTTTTCGGCGAAGGAGCTGGTTTCCGACGGGTTCGCAAAACTTGAAAACATCGCCGCAAGGACGGAGGTCGCCGCGGGCGCGGAGAACTACCGCTTTGAAAACACGGGGCTGTGGGCAAAGAAAATCGAGTTCGGCGGGACGGTTGTCGACAACGTGCTCGTGCAAAGGGATCGCGCGGGCGAAGCCCCGTGGTGGGGCGTTTGGAAGGTCTTCGCCGCCGCGGGTTCCCAACGGCTCGCGGCGGACGCGGACGTGCTGAAGAAGGGGGATTCGTTCGGGATAAGGGCGGATTTCATGTGCGACGCCGACCCCGCGGAGGTGTTCCGGAGGGGCGAATTTTTGGGAATAGAGGAGCTTGAAAAATTCTCCTTCCCCGACGGGGTGGAGATGCGGGGGACGCTGGATTACGACGGCAAGACGGGAAAGGTTCTGGTCCGGGGGGACGTAGAGGCGTCGAGCCCCGTGGTGATGGACATCCCCGTGAAATTCTGCCGCGCCCGCGCGTATTTCGACGGCGAAGTGTTCGAGGCGTCCGACATAGCGGTGGAGACCGCCGAGGGATGGAAATTGGAGGGCTTCTTCACCCAGAACTTGAAGAACATGGAATACTCCATAGGGGTGAAGGGGAACTTGAGGCCGGCGGCGATATCGCATTTTATGGCGCCGTGGTGGGGGAGGATAATGTCGTCCTTCTCGTTCGGGGAAGGAAACTTTCCGTTCGGCGACGTCCGCGTGGACGGCACGTGGGGGAAGCCCGAATTCATCTGGTGTTTCGCCCGCGCGGAGGGCGGAAACGCCTCGTATTGCGGGGCGGAATTTTCCCGTTTCGGGGTGGACGTGTACGCGTCGCCCGAGCGCATAAGCCTTTTCAACCTCGCCGTAAAGGCGCGGGACGGAACGGCGGACGGGTTCGTGGAATGGCTGTACGGCAAAGACGGCATAACCGCGTTCGAAAAACAAAGGATTTTCCTGGAATCCAACCTTGACGCCGGCGCCCTCGCCGCACTGGGGGGCGACGACGCGCGGGAGGTCTTAGACGAAGTGCGTTTTTCGAAGGCGCCGCGCATAAGCTTCAACGCCGAACTTTGCAACCGCCGCACCGACCCGCGCGGGCGCGACGTGTTCAACGTAACCGCCTTCGGTCCGGGGCGCACGGACGTGGGCGGGGTGGGACTTTGGAACCTGGGCTTCAAAGCCGAAAGCGACGGCGCGAACATCCTTGTTGAGGACGCCTCCTTCAAGTTCTGCGAAGGCGACGCCAAGGGAAGCGTGTTTCTCACAAGACGCCCCGGAGGAGGAACGGACTTCAAGGCGAACCTTTCCGCCGTCGGAATGGACCAGGACGAATTCACGGCGTTTCTCGCGTCGCTGGGGGGCGGATCGGCGGAGGGCGGAAAGTCCGGTAAGACGGCGGAAACGCCCGCGGAAAAGGGCACCGTGGAGGTCGAGGCGTCGCTCTCCGGGAATTTGAACGATATGGCGCGCGTATCGGGGGGAGGATACGCGCAGGTTGAAAATAAGGGGCTTGGAAAGCTCCATTTGTTCGGAATGCTCTCAAGGGCGCTATCCGCCCTGAGGCTCCCCCTCGGAAGCTTCGACATCACCTACGCCCGCAGCCCCTTCGGCATCGCGGACGGCAAGGTGGATTTCACAATGCTTGAAATAGGCGGACCCGTAATGCGCATAAAAGGGGCGGCGTCCTACGACTTCGTCCGCGACAACGTGGACGCGGCGTTCCTTCTGACGCCGTTCGGAGGGATTTCGCTGCCCATAGTCGACAACGTGGTCTCCCTAATAAACCCCATAACGAACACCGTCCAGATAAAGGTGGACGGTCCCCTTGAAAGCCCGACATTCGGAGTGGGGCTCGACCTCTCCAACGCGCTCAAAAGCGACGAGAAAATCATAGAGGACATGAAGAAATCCCCCTGATATTTTCTTGAAAAGCGGCGGGCGGTTGCGATACTTCGGGGCAATGGACGGCGGGAAAAAATTGAAATGCGGTGTTGTGGGGGTTGGATACCTTGGACAGCACCACGCCAGGATATATTCCGAACTCGAAGGGGCGGAGCTTGCGGGGGTTTTCGACAGCAACGCCGAACGCGCCGAAGAGATAGCCGCAAGGCACGGTTGCAGGGTGTTCTCGTCGGTGGAGGAGCTCGGGCGGGAATGCGACGCCGCGAGCGTGGCCGTACCGACCGACATGCACGCGCGCGTGGCGCTTCCCCTGCTCGACATGGGGTGCGACCTCCTTATAGAAAAACCCATATGCACGTCGGCGAAGGACGCCGAACTCATAGTTTCGAAGGCGCGCGAAAAGGGGTTGATAGTGCAAGTGGGGCACGTGGAGCATTTCAACCCCGTAATGGAGTTTATGGAGGCCCGCGTGAAGCGGCCGCGCTTCATTACCGCGGACAGGTTAGCCCCGTTCAACCCCAGGGGCACCGAGGTCGGGGTGGTCCTCGACCTGATGATACACGACATAGGGGTGGTGTTGAAGCTCGCCAATTCCGCGGTGGAAAAAATAGAGGCGGTGGGGGTGGGAATCCTGAGCAAAAACGAGGACATAGCCAACGCGCGCATACAATTCGCCAACAAGTGCGTGGCGAACCTCAACGCCAGCAGGGTGAGCCTTAAGAAACTGCGCGAAATACGGATATTCCAAGAGGGGCTTTATATGTCGCTCGACTACATGAACCAGAAAGGGCACGTTGTGCGCGTGGACGGCGGCGGAATAATCCCCGAGGAGGTCCCCATAGAAAAACACGAACCCCTGAAGACGGAATTGGCGAGTTTCCTAAACTGCGCGGCGGGCAAAAAGAATCCGAAAGTCGACGCGGAGCTCGGATTGAGGGCGCTTGAAGTGGCGTTGGAGATAACCCGGCAAATCCGCGCGCGGGCGGCGGAGGACTCCCGCTGATGGGACCCCCCCCGATGCCGTTCAACTTCCCCCCTCCGCGGGACGGCGCATGCGACCTCCTTCTGGTGGCGGGCGAGCATTCGGGTGACGAACATGCCGCGAAGATGCTTTCGGGTTTCCTTGCGGCGCGCCCCGGCGCGAGGGTGTGCGCCTTCGGAGGGGCGGCTCTGGAGGGGGCGGGCGCCCAGATACTGTTCGATACGACGACCTTCAGCGTGGTGGGACTCTTCGAGGTCCTGAAAAACTACTTCTTTTTTAGAAACCTGCTCCGCGCCACGGCCGATTGGATAGAAAAGTATTCCCCCAAGACGGTTTGCTTCGTGGACTACCCCGGCTTCAACATGCGCCTTGCGGCGGCGTTGAAAAAAAGGGGGGTCAGCCTCAAGGGGGGCGGAACGGTCAAGCTGCTCTATTACATAAGCCCCCAGATATGGGCGTGGAACGCGCGCAGAAGGTTTAAGATGGCGGAGTTGCTTGACGCCCTCGCGGCAATATTCCCCTTCGAGACGCAATGCTACGCCGATACTCCGCTTCCCGTCAGCTTTGTGGGGCATCCGTTCATGGACGCGGAATACGCGCCCCCCGTCGAGTACGACCCTGGCGGCGGCATACTCCTCCTTGCCGGAAGCAGGGAAACGGCGGTTTCGCGGATATTTCCCGTCATGGCGAGCGCAATGCGCAACCTGCCCGGCGAGAGGGCGGTTGCGGTGTATCCCACGGACGGGATAAAGGCGCGCCTCGAAGACGCGCTGGGGCGTTGCGGGGATGTCGCGGACAGAATACGGCTTTTGCCGAAAAGCGCCGCGCCATTCGGGGCGAAGGCGGTGGTGGCGAGTTCGGGGACGATGTCGCTTGCGTGCGCGCTCGAGGGGATTCCCGGAGCCGTGGTCTACAAGGCGAACGCCTTCACCTACGCCGTGGGAAGGGCACTCGTCAACGTAAAATATTTGGGAATAGCCAACATTATACTGGATGCGCCCGCGTGGAGGGAGTTCATACAATTCGACGCCTCGGCGCGGAGGATAGCCGACTACGCTTCGGCGGAACTTTTGGTTCCGTCCGCGCGCGGACGGTTCCTATCCTACGCCGAAAAGCTGAAGAAGGCACTGCATTCGCCGCCGAATTTTTCCGCCTCGGAATGGCTGCGCGCCAACGCAGGTTAAGGGTTCGCGCAAAAACTTTTTCACCCCTCCGCCTTAAAGGAGCCCGCCTTGGCCTCCACCGTTTGCCACGGGCTTCTGGGCCCCCCCCGTGGAGGGGGAAGAGTGGAGCTTGCAACCACTTGGGCGCCCTCGGGAACGCATTCCCAAAAGGCGGCGCGACGCATGGCGTCGAGCTCGCCGAGGACGTCGTCGCAAAGTATTACGGGCTCCACGCCGCTTTCCGACTTCTGCATTTCAAACTCGCCGAGCCTTAGGGCGAGAACCGCCGAACGTTGCTGCCCCTCGGACGCGTAGAGCTTGGCGTCCTTTCCCGCTATTTCTATCCGGAAGTCGTCCCTGTGCGGCCCCTTCCGAGTGTAGCCGAAGTCCGCGTCGAGCCGCCTCTCCCTCTCGAACATTTCCGCAAACGCCTCGGCGGAGTCGAGGAGGCACGAGCATTTTATCTTCATTTGCGCCGCCTCCCCGTCCTTTCCGGCGAGCACCGCGTATTTTTGCGAGGCGAGTCCGCCGAGTTCCGGCAGCCGCAACCCGCGAATCCTCGTTATGGAGTGCGCCGCCTCCGCCATTTCCCTTTCGAACGCCGAAAACACCGCGGCGTCGGCGCCGGGCGACTTCAACAGCGCGTTTCTGCGCGACATCGCAAGGTGGTAGCGCCTCAGCGAATCGAGGTAGAGCCCATCCAGCGACGACAGGAGCATGTCGACGCCGCGCCGCCTGAATTCGGGGGATTCGCGCAGTATCCCGATATCGGCGGAGCATAGGGCGAGCACGGGAAACTTCCCTATGTATTCGGAGTATTTGCACTCCGCGTCGTCGAGGTAGACCCTGCGCTTTGCAGATATTTCGACGAGTATTTCGCATTCGCCGAATTTTTCGTGCTCAACACCAGCCAGTATTCGCGCGCAGGTCTTTCCGTGGGCTACCAGCGCCTTCGTGTCGCGGGTGCGGAAGGAGCGCAAAGCCCCCACCGTTCCGAGCGCCTCCAGCAGGTTCGTCTTCCCCTGGGCGTTTCCGCCGAATATCCACGCCGACCGGGAACGGAACGGCACCTCCGCGAATTCGATGTTCCTGAAATCCTGGAGCCTGGCAAAATTTATCTTCACAAAATTTTAAACGGGTATAGGTTCTTCCCAAACCGCATTGTTGTAAAGATTTTTTATGGAACACGGCACCGACTATATACAAAACGCCCTGGCGAGGAAGGACGACGAATTCGACGTGTCGCTCAGGCCCAAAGGGTTCGAATCGTTTACGGGGCAGGAGAAGACCGTGGAGCGCCTGAAGGTGATGGTGGGCGCCGCGAGGCGGCGTTCCGACACCCTTGACCATATCCTGCTGCACGGCCCTCCGGGACTGGGCAAGACGACCCTTGCATTCATCCTCGCCAACGAAATGCACACGCAGGTGCGCGTAACTTCCGGTCCCGTCATAGAAAAGGCTTCGGACCTCGCGGGGTTGCTTACCAACCTGCAGACGGGCGACATTTTGTTCATAGACGAAATCCACAGGATATCGCGCGCGGTGGAGGAGTTCCTCTATTCCGCCATGGAGGACTTCCGCATAGACATAATGATAGACCAGGGTCCCAACGCGCGGAGCGTGCGCCTAAACATTCCGAAGTTCACCCTCATAGGGGCGACCACGAGGACGGGGCTGTTGTCCTCGCCGCTGCGCAGCAGGTTCACGCTCCAGACGAGGCTCGACTACTATTCGCGCGCCGACCTGGTTTCCATAGTCCGGCGAAACTGCGAGCTTTTGAACGTGGAGGTGGACAAGTACGGCGCCGACGAAATAGCGAGGCGCGCGCGCGGCACCCCGCGCATAGTGAACAACCTTATACGCTTCGTGCGCGACTACGCCGAGGAAAGGGCGGACGGAAAAATAAACCGCTCCGTTGCGGTGTCGGCGCTCGAACTGCTGGAAATAGACGAGAACGGCCTCGACGAGATGGATAAGCGCATGCTCGGGGTAATGGCGCGGAACTACAAAGGGGGACCCGTGGGCATGGGCACTATAGCCGTCGCCGTCAACGAGGAGGCGGACACCCTCGAGGAGGTCCACGAACCCTACCTCATACAGGAGGGTTTTCTCCGCAGGACGCCGCAGGGCAGGGAGCTCACCGACAAGGCGTGGGAAGTTTTGGGGCTCGAACGCGGTTCCGCGCCGCCGCAGGGCGTTTTGTTTTAAGTTGCGCCGCCTCGACTACATAATCGTGGGCGGCGGTGTGGCGGGGTGCTACCTCGCCTTCCAACTGGCGCGGCGCGGCAGGAGGCTGCTGGTGTTCGACGTACCTACGGACGGTGCGGCGTCGGCGGTGGCGGCGGGGGTGGTGAATCCGATAACGGGAAAGAGGCTGGCGAAGAGCTGGAAAAGCGAAGTCGCGCACGGGTTCGCGAAAAAATTCTACTCCCGCTTGGAAAGGGAACTGGGAACGAAGTTCTACCGCCCCCGGAAGATACTGCAACTATGCAAATCCGGGGAGGAAAACGGACTCTGGGAACGCCGTACGCGCGATCCGGCGTATGCGCCGATGCTGGGCGCACCGTTTAAGGCGGGAACTTTCCCAGCCCTCAACGACGCCTTCGGTTCGCGGGTGGTGGAGCGCTCCGCGTGGGTCGAGGCGTCCGCGTTGATGCCCGCGTTTTCCTCACGTCTCCTGAAGCGCGGAATGCTGGTGCGCGAGTTCTTCGATGTCTCGAAACTCCGGACGTCGGAACGGCTTTTGCGCTACGGGGATATTTCGTCGAAAAGAATAGTGTTTTGCGAGGGGTGGAGGGCGGTTTACAATCCGTATTTCTCGTGGCTGCCGTACAGGCCGGCGAAGGGCGAAATTCTCACGCTCCGCGGCGGGGTCGAGCTTCCGGACTACATAATACACAGGGGAAACTGGCTGATGAAATGCGGGGGGGACCTTTCCAGGACGGGTTCCACGTGGGACAGGGAAAACCTGGACGGCAATCCGACGCGCGCCGCCGAACTTGGGCTTGCGGCGTCGCTTCGCGGATTTTTCGCCGCCCCGTGCGTGTTCCGTACGGTTTCGCACGAGGCGGGGGTGCGCCCGTGCACCGCCACCACGCGCCCGTTCCTCGGATTCCACCCCGCCGACTGCAGAATTTTATCCTTCAACGGATTCGGCTCGAAGGGTTTTGCGCTTTCGCCGTATTTCGCCGATGTTTTCGCCTCGCATATCGAAGACGGCGGGCCTCTGGACGCGGAGGCGGACTTGAAGCGCCACGCGGAAAAATTCTACGCGGGAAGGGGCGTTGCGCCGAAGGCGGTTTAGGATAAAACCCTTATCGCGCGGGCGAGTCTTTCGGCGAAGAAGTCGACCTCCTCCTCGGTATTGTAGAACGCAAGCGACGCCCTGCATGTCCCGTCCACGCCGAGCGTGCGCATGAGGGGTTCGGCGCAATGGTGTCCCGTGCGGATTGCTATTCCCGAGGCGTCTAGGAGGACGGAAATGTCGTTCGGGTGTATCCCCCGCGCCGAAAAAGACGCGATTGCCACCTTTTTTTCGGATTTGCCGAAAATTTTTATTTTCGGAACGGACTCCAACGCCGATTGCATCCTTGCAAGCAGGGCGCGCTCGTGCTCGGCGGCGCCGAGCAGATCCAAGGCGCGCAGGTAGTCCGCCGCCGCGGAGAATCCGACGGCCCCGGCTATGTTCGGGGTTCCCGCCTCGAAGCGTTCGGGGGCTGGGCGGAAGGTGGTTTTTAGCCAATCCACACTTTCAATCATGTCGCCCCCGCCCTGGTAGGGCGGCATCGAATCGAGAATTTCGGCTCTCGCTATGAGGACGCCCACGCCCGTGGGTCCGTAGCATTTGTGGGCGGATACGGAAAAGAAGTCGCAACCTATTTTCGATACGTCGTCAAGGAAGTGGGGGGCGGACTGTGCGGCGTCGAGGCAAAAGAGGGCGCCCGCGCCGTGGGCGAGTTCCGCAACCGTCGCGGCGTCGTTTACCGTACCCAACACGTTCGAGGCGCCGGTTACGGATATTATCTTCGTTTTTTTGGAGACCTTTGCGGCGAGGTCGTCCATGTCGAGCGTCCCGTCCTCGCGGATTTTCGCCGCCACTATTTTCGCGCGCGCGCGTTGCGCCAGCATTTGCCACGGGACTATGTTGGCGTGGTGCTCCATTTCGCTCAGGAGTATTTCGTCGCCCTCCTTTATGTTGGCGGAGCCCCACGATTGCGCCACCAGGTTCAGCGACTCCGTGGCGCCGCGGGTGAAAACCGTGCGGAAATTTTCCGGCGCGCCGAAAAATTTTCCGATGTTCGCCCTCGCGTGTTCGTAGGCGGCGGTTGCGCGCGCGCCCAATTCATGCGCGCCCCTGTGGATGTTGGCGTTGGAATTCCTATAGAAGTCGGAAACGGCGTCTATCACCTTGAAGGGTTTTTGCGAGGTTGCGGCGTTGTCGAAATAGATTATGTTTTTGCCGCCCTTTGTCTTTTGCGACAGTATGGGAAAATCCTCCCTTACCCGGTTTACGTCGAATTTCATTTTTCGGTGGAAGTCTGGCGCTTTCCGCGGCGAACTCAACTATTTTGTGGAGGCGGCGCGGCGTCCCCCCGCGAAAGGTGCGGTGGAGAATCCTTTTGCATGGAAAACGCCGCCGCTTAAAAAGACATCCCCTTGGGGAAGAACCTCAAGGGGATGCTATCTATATATGTTGGGGGGAGGAAAATTTAATTTTTACTAAACTCCCATACGGGAACCTCTTTTTCAAGAAAAAAATGAATTTTTATTTCTTTGGTTGTCAATATGTTGCTTTATTTGCGGAATTTTTTTTAAAAAAAAAGCGGTTTTTTTGCGCGCAATCCGTCCGTTTTTTTAATTCTCCTTTTTCGATAGTGTTTCGCCTATTTTGTTAAGGGCGTAGAGCGTGGATACAAAAAACATCGCGGGGGAAACCAGAAGCCACGGGGCGTCCTCCATATATTCGGCGCCGTCCTTGATAAGGGATCCCCACGACGGCAGCGGCGCCTGTACCCCCAGCCCGAGGAAACTGAGAAACGCCTCGAGAAGCATTACACTGGGCATGGTGAGCGTTGCGCATACGAGCACCGACTCGGCTATGTTCGGGAGCACGTGCAGTTTCACTATTCCGAATTTGCTTTGGCCAAGCGACACCGCCGCGTCCACGTACTGGAGGGACTTTACGTTCAGGGTCATCGCCCTCGTTATGCGCGCCATCGTCAGCCATTGTACGGCGCCTATCGCCGCGAATATCAGCCATAGCGACCTCCCGAAGACGACCATCAGGAGTATTACGAATATTGTGAAGGGCATGGAGTACAATATGTCGACAACGCGCATCATAACCGAATCAGTCCTTCCCCCCGCCATGCCCGAAACCACGCCGTAGCACGCCCCTATGGCGACCGCGACGAGTGTAGCCATTATCCCGACGGAAAACGATATCTTGCCCCCGTAGAGTATGCGGCTGAAAATATCCCTCCCCAACTGGTCCGTTCCCAGCCAGTGGGAGGGGGAGGGCGGGCTTGCGGAAAGCGCCAGATTCTGGGCGTCGTAGGAATAGGGGGCGACAAGGGGCGCCAGAAAGCACAACGCGGCGAGGACGCCTACGAACGCAAGGCACGCGAGGGCGAATCCGTCGCCCCTCAGGTTTTCCCACGCCCGTCCCAGAACCGACGGATTTTCGACCGCCTTTTCTCTCGCGCTCATTTTCTTCCCTCCCCCCCGGCTATTTTCGGATTGGCGACCGCAAGGGCGATGTCGGAAAGAAGGTTGAAGAGCATCACGAACACGGCGTAGAGCATGACGCATCCCATTATCATGGTGTAGTCGTTGTCGAGGGCGCTCGATATGAAAAATTTTCCCAATCCGGGAATTTGAAATATGGTTTCAACCACGAACGAGCCCGTAAGAAGCTCCGCGGCTGCGGGACCGAGGTAGGATATTACGGGTTCGAGTCCGTTCCGCAATATGTGCACGAGGTAGATTCTCGACGGCGGCAGCCCCTTCGCGTACGCCGTCCTGACGTACGGGCGGAATTTCTCGCGGACTACGCCGTCGCGCGCCAATTTTGCTATCCAGGCGGAGTGGAACAGCGCCAGCGTGGCGGACGGCAGGATCATGTCGCTTGGACAGCTCCACCCCATGGGGTTGAGCGCGCCGAGTTTTAGGGAGAATAGGAGTATCAGAAGCGGTCCCAGCACGAAGGACGGCAGGCACACCCCCGCGACCGAAAAGAACGACAGAACCGCGCCCGTAACGCCCTTCGGGAAAACCGCCGCCGCGATTCCCGCCGCGATTCCCGTAGCCGCCGCGATTACAAGCGCCGTAATTCCCAGTTGGAGCGACACCGCCGCCTTTTCCCTTAGTATTTCGCCCACGTTCCATCCCGGATATTTGTACGAGGGTCCCAGTTCGCCCTTCGCCAAGTTTTTTAGGAAGGAGAAGTATTGTTCGTAGAGCGGCTTGTCCAGACCGTAGTAGGCGTTTATCCTTTCGATGGTTTCCTCAGTCACCGTCCTTTCGCGGTCGAAGGGTCCCCCTGGGACGAAGCGCACCATGAAGAACACGGCGCTCGCCACCGCAAGGAGCGCAACCGCCGTTTCCGCCATCCTCCAGAGTATTCGCGCCTTCACTTGGCGCCCCCGTTCCCCTCCGCCTCAAGGTCGATTTCGGCGAAATTTCTGTAGTCCAGTAAATTCGGGTTCCAGTTTTTAACGCGCCCCGATATGAGGTACACCTTCGAATAAAAATACAGCGGTATTACGGGGGAGGAATCCATGAGGACTTTTTCCGCCTCCGCCAGGAGGCGGAACCTGCCGGAGGGGTCCTTTGATTTTCTTGCGCGCTCCAGGAGGGAGTCGAACCCGCTACTTGCGAACCCCGTGTGGTTCAGCCCGCTCGCCGAGGCGAATATTCCGAGAAACGCCTCGGGCGCGGCGAAGTCGCCTATCCAGCTTGCGCGCATGATTTCGAAATCGCCGCTGCGTCTCGCCCCGAGGTACGCCGGCCACGACATGTTGTAGAGTTGCGCCCTTATACCGAGATTGTCCAGCCACATTTGTTGCACGGCCTCGGCTATGGGCTTGTGTTGCTCGGAAGTGTTGTAGACGATGCGGAATTCGGGAAACCCCCTGCCGCCCGGAAAGCCCGCCTCGGCCAAAAGTTTCCTTGCGGCGCGGACGTCCTCGTCCACCATGCTTTCGGGCAGCGGCTTGTAGGAACCGCAATTCGGGGGGACAAAGTTCAACGCGGGTTTTTGCCCCGCCTTTAGGAAGGCCGCCACCAAAGCTTTCCTGTCCACCGCCATGGATAGGGCGCGGCGCACTTTGGGGTTGTCGAACGGGGGTTTGCGCGTATTGAAGGCGTAGTAGTAGAGTCCGAACCATTCGTCCGCGCGCAAGGCTTCCGGCGTGCGGCGCCTTATGGAGTCTATCTTCGGCGGCGATACGGAATCGGTTACGTGGAGCCGCCCGGAGCGGAACGCCCTGTATTCCGTATTGACGTTCGATATCGGGAAAAAGTCCACGCCGTCGAGCGCCACGTTTTCCGCGTCTCTGAAATGGGGGTTTTTCCTGACGGAAACCACGTCGTTTATCCCCCACTTGGAGAGGGTGAACGGTCCGTTGGATACCAGGATTCCCGGACGGCACCACAGGCCGTCGCGCGCCCCCCGCGCCCCGGATTTTTCAACCAATCCGCGCTTTAGGGGAAAATACGAGGGATGATAGAGTAGCGAGGCGAAATACGGAACGGAATCCTCCAGCTCCACCACCAAAACCGAATCCGAAACCGCCCTGGCGCCCAGTGCGGAGGCGTCCGCACACTTCCCGGAATTTATCTTCCGCGCGTTTTTCAGCGGAAAGAGCATCGACGCGTATTCCGCGCCGAGCGCGGGGTCGAGAATGCGGCGCCACGCGTACACGAAGTCGGCGGCCGACACCTTGGAGCCGTCCGACCACCTCGCCCTCCTGTCTATCCTGAACGTATAGGTTTTGCCGTCGCCGGAAACGCTCCACGATTCCGCGGCGGCGGGCAGGGGCTCCAACGTCCGCGTGTCCGCCTTCGTCAGCCCCTCGTAGAGGGCGTTTAGTATCCTGCATTCCGGAAGTCCCGTGGCGAGCGCGGGGTCGAGCGTGGCGGGGTCCGACGCGTTCCCCACGAGGAGAATTTTTTCCCCGCGCGGGGCATCCGCCGTCCCTTCCCCGGAACACGCCGCAAGCGCGGTGCACGCCAAGACGCAGACCGCCGCAAGCGCGGGCGCCGCGGATTTACGGATTTCCTTGTGGGGTGCGTGCGGCATGTCTGCGGGGTTTAAAATTTTGGGACGGCGGCTATCAGTTTTTTCGTATACTCGTGGCGCGGGTTGGAGCACACCAGCGCGGCGTCGCCCTGTTCCACTATTTTCCCCCCCGTCATGACGAGTATCCTGTCGCTCAAATACTCCACGACCGCGATATCGTGCGCCACGAATAGAAACGTCAGCCCGAGCCTTTCCCTTAAATCCCCGAGCAGGTTTATTATCTGCGCCTGCACCGACACGTCGAGGGCGCTTACGGGTTCGTCGCAAATTATAAATTCGGGCTTCACCGCGAGCGCCCTCGCAATCCCTATGCGTTGGCGCTGTCCGCCCGAAAATTCGTGCGGATACCTCGATATGTGTCCCGGTTCGAGCCCCACCGTCTCCAGGAGTTCGGATACGCGCGCCTTTTTTTGCGCGTGCGGCATCTTCGGGAAATGTATGTCGAGCGGTTCGGATATTATCTGCAAAACGGTCATCCGCGGATTGAGCGAGTTGTAGGGGTCTTGGAAAATCATCTGTATTTTTTTCCTGTACGGCATGAATTCCGCCTCGGTCATCGAGGATATCTCGGTTCCGCCGTAAAATATGCTTCCGCCCGACACGGGGGCGAGCTTTACGACGGCGCGCCCCGTTGTGGTCTTCCCCGAACCGCTTTCCCCCACGAGCCCCACTATCTCTCCCTTCCTTACGGAAAAACTCACGCCGTCGACGGCGTTGAAGAATTTTCTCCCGGAGAAAAAGAGTCCTCCGGACAAGGGGTAGGAAACGCGCAAATCCTCTACGCGCAGCAGTTCTTCAGATGTCTCCGAGTTTTTCATAGTCTATGGGCGCAAGCCTTTTGGCGCGGTTGCCGAGCCTCGGTATGCAGTCTATCAACGCCCTCGTATACGGGTGTTTCGGATTTCTCAATACTTCCGGCGCGGAACCTTCCTCGACTATTTTCCCCCTGAACATCACTATTACCCGCCCGCACAACTCCGGGATTATTCCGAAGTTGTGGGTAATCAACAGCAGCGACATCCCGCGCTTTCGGCGCACATCGTTCAGCAGTTCTATAATCTGCTTTTGGATTGTGACGTCGAGCGCGGTTGTGGGCTCGTCCGCCACGAGCAGGCGCGGGGCGCACGCAAGCGCCATGGCGATCATCGCCCTTTGCTGCATTCCGCCCGACAGTTCGTGGGGGTAGGCTTTTGCGCGTTCCGCGGGGTTGCGTATGCCCACGCCGCGCAAACTTTCAACAACGCGTCCGCGCACGTCTTCCTCGCCGGGGAAGTGCAGCCGAACCGCCTCGGCTATTTGGAACCCCACGGTGAAGACTGGGTTCAGCGACGTGGACGGCTCCTGGAAGACGTACGCTATTTCCCGTCCCCTTATTTTTCTCAGTTCCGGTTCGTCCATCTTTGCGACGTCGGCGCCCCTGTAGAGGATTTGCCCCGATATTTCGCATGCGGGGGGCGGCGGAAGCAGCCTGGTTAGCGCCATCGCGCTCACCGTTTTCCCCGAGCCGCTCTCGCCGACGATCGCCACAGATTCATCCTCCCCTACGGAGAAGTTTATCCCCCGGACCGCTTCGGTCGTTCCGCGGCGGGAGCGGAAGCTTATCCTTAAATTTTTGACTTCGAGCAACCCCATCCCGCGCCTTCCCTAATCCAAAATTTTGGTCATGGACAAAATATTGCGCCCGTTCTCGCGCTTATACGATACCTTGTCCATGCTCTTTTTTACGAAAAACACCCCCAGCCCCCCGATTTTCCTATCCTCGACTCCCGATTCCACGTCGGGTTCGCCCGCCTCCTCGAGGGGGTTGAATGCGCCGGCGTCGTCCGAAACCTCTATGGTGACCGCGGATTTTCCCCGCAACACGGTCTTCCCGAATTCGAATTCCACCTTTCGGCGGGAGTTTTTTCCGCAAGCGTGGGTTACGATGTTGGTGAAGACCTCGTCCACGGCGAGGTTCGCCGCGTAAACCTGTCTTTCGGTGGCTCCGCACGCGAGGAGGAAATCCGAGGTGTCCGCGGCAATCACCTCCAGGTTCCCGAGTTCGGCGGTGTAGGTTTTTCTCATTTCGTTAAAAGGCTATTTCAAGCAGGGAGAAGTCGTCCTCGAAATTGTCGCCGTTTTGGGCGTCGCACGAAAATTTCATCATGCTTTCCACTTTGCTCATTCCCTCCGCGGGGGGGGACGCCAATTCGCGGGCGAAGTCGTCGAGCGTCATCATTTTGCCGTCCACCGCGCGAGTAAGTTCGTAAACGCCGTCGCTGAATACGTACAACTTCGAACCGGGGGGGACGTACGAGGCGGAACTCGGAAATTGCGAGCCCGCCATTCCGCCCACGACGAGCCCGTTGGTGGCAAGTTTCCTGTAGCCGCCCCCCGATACGAGTATCGCGGGAGGATGCCCCCCCGACGCGTACGAAAGCCTCCTTGTCGCGGTGTTGTAGACGCCGTACCACAGGGTGAAATACATCTGGTTTTGGGAGTCCATATCGAAGGCGTTGTTCAAGCCGTACAGCACTTCGTCGGGCTTCCGGAAATCGACGTCCGCAAGGCTTTGCGAACGGAGGACGTTCGTTGCGGACACGGACAGTAGCGCCGCCCCCACTCCGTGCCCGCATACGTCTATAAGGTACAGGGCGAAGTTTTCGCCGTCCAGCCAGCCGTATCCGAAACAATCCCCCCCGAGTTCCTTGGAGCTCTTGAATATCCAATCGGTTGATATCCCCCTTTCGTTCATCCTGGGGGGGAGCAGACTCACCACGTAGTGCGCGGCCTCGTCGAGTTCGCGCTTGAGCGCGTCCTGGCTTTCCCGGAGGCGCTTCAACACCGAATTGAGCTCGCATATCGTGGTGTACGCCCTCGAGTGGTACCTTATGCGCGCCACGACCTCGAGTTTGTTGGGGAACTTGACCATGTAGTCGTTGGCGCCGTTTTCGAACGCCTTGTATTTTATTCCAGCGTCCTCCTTCGAGGAGAGCACCACCAAGGGTACGTCCCTGGTTTCCGGTTTCGCCCTGAAGAATTTCACTAAAGTCAATCCGTCGACGTCGGGCATTACGAGATCCTGGAGTATCACCGTTGGGCGGATTCTCGATGCGGCGTCCAGCGCCCCAGCGGGGTTGCCGCAATAGTTGAATTCGATATCGGGCTGGTCCTCGAGCATCCTGCGCACCGTTTCGGCTATTATGGGTTGGTCGTCCACCAGCAGTAGCGATATCTTTTCCCCGTATTTGGACATACGCCGAAATTCTTTTTATTTGCCGAAAAACGCAACAATAATTTGCCCGCCCCCGCCCGTTTCTAACCGCCGCCCCCCGCCTTGTTTTTAATGGCGGTGAGCTGGGCGTCGATATTGTCGAGCGCCGACGCCAAAGACGCGTCCTTCGAGCCCTTAAACGCCTGTCTTGTGATTTTCATAATCTCGTCCGTCTCGTCCAATTTTTTGTTGCGCAGAAGGGCGTTGATTGTCGGTATGGTGAGATTGTTGCAGCATATTGCGGCGTCGGACTTGAATACGTTTAAAAGCCTTTTGTAGGATTGCGACAGCTTTTCGACGTTCGAACTTTTTATATAATCCTCGAGTTCCGATACGGCGAAAGCCAAGGCGATGTCCGGCCTAGCCGCGCGCGTTTTCAATATTGCGGAACTCGACAGTTTGTGCGCGGAGTCGTCGTCGCCCTTGGACTTATAGTACGCCATCAGCTCCCGGCGGAATTTCGCGTCCATATCGGGGTATTTGGAAAAGCTTTTCATGGCGTTCTCGCGTATTGAAACGAGCTCGGACTCCCCCGCGCCGCGACCCTTGGCCGCCTTTATGAGTATTTCCCACGTTTCGAGGTTGCGACGGTCGAGCGCTATGGCCGTTTTCGCGGAGTTCTCGGCGTTTTTAAAATCCTTGGCGTCCAAAAATCGGCGGGCGAACAGGGTGTGTATTTCGTTGTCGCGGTACTTTTTCCCGTTTCTAAAACCCTCCCTCATGCTGTTCAGCGCGTGGTCGGAAACGAAGTCCCAAGTTTGGGGGTCGAGCGTTTTGCCCGTTACAAAACGCGCTCCCTCGTAGCGCCCGACGTCGAAGTTCCACGCCCCGGGCCTTTGCATGTACGCCGCCCACGCGTGGAAGCCGTCCGATCCCGCCCCCGAAAATATGAAGGCGGGCACCCCCCGGCATTTTGCGACCTCCACCGTATAGTACGCCTGGTCCACGCATATGCCGCCCGAGTTCCTGATGGTTTTTAAACGGTAGTCCCCGCGCTCCCAATCGAAGGCCTTTCTCCTTATGCGCGAATAGTCGTATTTCACGGAGGAATACAGCTTGTTTATGTTCGACAGGTTTACGGGGACGCTCTTTTGCACCCATTCGCGGTCCTCGCCGTTTGCGAGGGTCGACACCAAAAACTTAAGCTCGTCTATGGAGAGCTTCTCGGGCTGAAGCAGCAACCTCCCCCTGTCCTTAAGCGACTTCCATGTTGCGAACGCCTCCTCCGGTTTCGGGAATTCGCGGGGAAGCAGCTCTTTGGAAACTTGGGAGTGCGGAAAAGCCTTCGGGACGGGCGAGTCGAAGACCACGGATATTGCCATGGCGAGGCGCGTGTACTTGCGGAACGCCTCCGCGTCCGAAAGGTGGAGCCGGGCGAGTATGTCGAAAACTTTTTCCTTGTCGTCCTTCGGGGAGAGTATCGAAAAGAAATCCGCAAGCAGTGCGGGGTTCGAAAGGAGGTATTCCCTCATTTGCGGGGGAAATTTCTTCCCGTATTTCCCCAGGTGCGACAGGTATTGCGACAAAAAATACGAGGCCCCCGCTTTTTCCAGGTTCCCTTCCGCGTAGAACTCGGCGGCGCAGTCGGAATATTTCCCCGCCTCCGCGTCGAGATCCGGGTTGGAGGCGAAAAAATTTCGGGCGCCTTCGCCGTCGAAGGAAAGGGGAAGGTCGCCGTCTTGGCCGCCCGCGCACACCGTCCGGCATAAGGCGAAAACAAAGAAAACAAAACACTGCAACCGCGCGCGAAAACCCATGTGCTCCATAATTACGGGGATCGGACGCCGTGTAAAGCCTTTTAAGACAGCGCAATATTCTTGACAGCGGCGCCTTGAAAAAGTTAGCTGGTCGACGGTGGGCGTCGTTTTCGCGCACAGCCGCAGCGTATGGATTGTCCGGACGGAAAATACCAGGTTGTAATACCGAATTTAAACCGCAGATTTTCGGGTATAACGTCCACAGTTCTCGCGGTCGTCCCCGAACAGATGAAGGAATTGTCCTTTTGCTCCGTGGGCTACCCCCTCGACCCCCGAATTCCGCGGCTGTCGTGGATGGAACTTTTAAGGCTCGCCCGCAAGCCGCTCCCCAACGGCGCCTATAGGATATTCCACTGCCGCAGAAATATAGAAATGTGCGCGGCGCTCGTGTTGAAACACGTCTTCGGCGCCAAAATACGCACTGTGTTTACGTCGACCGCGCAACGCAGGCATACGCGGTTTACAAGGTTCCTTTACGGCAGGATGGATGCCCTCCTCTCGACGTCCGACAGGGCGGCTTCGTACCTTGTTAGGAAACCCGACGCCGTGATCCCCCACGGGGTGGATACGGGCGTGTATTTCGCCGCCCCGGACCGCGAGGCTTTGAGACGGGAATTGGGGCTTGAAAATTACCGCAGCATAGGGATTTTCGGGCGCGTCAGACCCCAAAAGGGAATCGGCGAGTTTGTGGGCGGATTGTGCAGGACGCTCGGCAAATATCCCGACTTCAACGCGGTGATAGTGGGCGAGACCACCCCGAAGTTTCTGCCTTTTCAAAGGAGGATGAAAACCGAGATAGCCCGGCGCGGCTTGGAGGGGCGTTTCCAATGGTTGGGCAAGGTCGAGTTTTCCAAAATACCGAAGCTGTTCAGGTGCATGAGTCTCGTCGCCTGCATTCCGCACAACGAGGGGTTCGGATTGACGTGCCTCGAGGCCATGTCAAGCGGCGTCGCCGTCGTCGCTACGCGGACGGGCGGTTTCGAACTCGTTGTACGACCAGGGGTGGACGGCGAGATAATCCCTTGCGCCGACGAGGACGCGTTTGTCGAAAAGCTGGATTCGTTGCTGTCCGACCCCGAAAAACTGGACCGCATGGGCGCGCGCGCAAGGGAGCGCATATTGGAGTCCTTTACGATAGGGCGCGAGGCTTCGGAAATAAACGCCGTCTACAGGAAACTCTTGGGAACGGCGTAGGGGGACTACGCCGTCAGTTCGGCGAACTGCCTTTCGAGGTCGTCCAGGAGGGCGTCTATCCCCCTTCTTGCGCGTGCCTTGGCGTCGGCGAGTTCCCCGGGGTTCGACGCCTTCTCCGTCGCGAATGCGTAGAATTTTATTTTCGGTTCGGTGCCGCTTGCGCGTACGGCGAATTTGTAGTTGTTTTCAAGCGTGTACAGGAAGAATTTTTCCCGCGGTATCTCCATGCCGTCGGCATCCATTATCCCGCCCCGGGAAAAATTTACCGATTTGGAAACCTTGGAGTTACCCGCGGACTTAAGGGGCGAGGAGTCGAGTTTGGACAGGAAGGATTGTATTTTCGCCGCGCCGGAGGCGCCCTCCATGTATATGTTCCTCAAGTCTTCGAGGTGGTAGCCGCACCTTACGTATATTTCGTCGAGATACCCGTCGACGGTCTTCCCATTCGATTTCAGGTACGCCAACATTTCGCAAAACATCACCGCAGCGGCGTTCGCGTCCTTGTCGCGGACGGAATCCGTGCCCAAATAGCCGTAGCTTTCCTCCCCGCCGAATATGAAGAAGGTGCTGTACTCCTGCATGAGTCTTGCCTTCTCCCGGTACGAAAGGGTGTCGGCGGGTTTCCCTACGGCCTTCGAGAGTATGTTTTCGTACATTGTGAGCCTTCCGCCTATCCACTTGAATCCGGTGAGGGTGTTGACGCATTTCACCGAATGCGACGCCGCTATGGCGTCCTGCAACGGACTCGTTACGAAGGTCTTTATCAGGGCGCATTTCTCCGGACGGGTCACCACGCCCTTTTCCTTCATCCTAGAAATTCTGTAGTCGGCAAGAAGGGAGCCTATCATGTTTCCCGTGAGCAGTCGGACGGCGCCGTCCGCCGCGCGCACGGCCACCCCCATGCGGTCGCTGTCGGGATCCGTCGCCACGAGGCAGTCGGCTTTACACTCGTCCATTTTCTTAAGCCCCAATTCGAGGGTCTCCGCGTATTCGGGGTTTGGTTGCTTCACGGTGGGGAAGCGGGGGTCCATGACCATTTGGGCGTCGACCAGGACGGGATCCAAGCCGAAATGGCGCATGACTTCCGGGCACAGCACGGCTCCCGTTCCGTGGACGGGCGTAAACACGACGCGCGGCGTGTTTTTTGCAATTACGTCCTTGTCTATAACGCAGTCTTCTATCGATTCGATATAGGCGCGTTCCGTTTCGGGGGGGACCGTTTTTATTTTGTCCGCGCCCGGATTTTGGAATTTCCCAATTTCGGACCAGGGAATCTTTGAAACCTCCTCCACTATGGCTTCGGCGTGCGGACTTACAACTTGGGCGCCGTCTTCAAAATACACCTTGTAGCCGTTGTCGTGGGCGGGGTTGTGGCTTGCGGTTATGACGATTCCCGCGGTGCATTTCAGCCGCCTTACCGTGAAGGAGAGTTGGGGGGTGCTCCTTGCCCCGCCGAATACGAACACCTCTCCTCCCAGTGTTCCCCAAAGGGAGGCGGCAAGGGTGCCGAAATGTTTTGAAAAATGGCGGACGTCGTACGCAACCGCGAGCCTCGGCGTGCCGCCGCCGCGCGAATCCAGCCACCTTTTGCAATAGTTGAACAGGCCCAGCGTAACCCTCGTTACGGTGAAGTCGTTCATGTTGTTCGCGCCAACCGCGGCGTGTTGCGGGGTGCCTTGCGGCGAAACCTTCCCCAATTCGGACGGGGCGGAAACCTTTCCTATGGTCCTGCCCCTCATTCCCCCCGTCCCGAACGCGAGCGGGCGGAAGAATCTGTCGTTTAATTCCTCGAAATTCCCCCCGGAAAACAACTCGTGCAGCGAATCCACCGCCCACCCGGGCAAAAAGTCCGCGTCGAGCCACGACTTTAGGTTTTCAACGGAACTTTTCTGCAATTTGAACCCGGACCCCGCCGAGTCCAGGAACTTCCTTAGTTCTTCTATTTTTTTATTCATGTTCGTTCGGGAAGCGGAAAGGCGCGCGCCTTCCCCCGCGTGTGGGCGGGGAGGAATCAATAGG
Organism: uncultured Opitutales bacterium; assembly: GCA_964564825.1. Classification (GTDB taxonomy): domain Bacteria; phylum Verrucomicrobiota; class Verrucomicrobiia; order Opitutales; family Intestinicryptomonadaceae; genus Merdousia. The sequence continues at coordinate 28,110 of CAZMBN010000011.1, read as the reverse complement.
GAAGGGGGTGTTTCTCGCACAAGTCTAGGGCTATCGCCCTCGCCTTCGATATTTCGGATTCGTCGTCCGGATTCGCCAAGACTATCGAAACGGCTTCCGCAATGGAATCCATGTCCGCCTCGTCCATTCCGCGGCTGCTCACCGCGGGCGTGCCGAGCCTGATGCCGCTTGCTTCGAAGGGGGAGCGGGTTTCGCCCGGAACCGTATTCTTGTTGGTGGTGATATTGGCCTTGTCGAGGGCGTTCTGGGCGGTCTTACCGCTTATGTTCGAGCGGCTTTTCGCCAAATTTACAAGAATCAGATGGTTGTCCGTCCCCCCGGACACTAGGTAGAATCCCCGTTTGGAGAGGCCTTTCGCCAAAGCGGCGGCATTCCTTTTTATGCGCGTTTGGTATTCCTTAAATTCGGGCTTTAACGCTTCTCCAAAGCATACGGCCTTGCCCGCGATGACGTGCATCAGCGGACCTCCCTGTATGCCGGGGAAAATGGCGCTGTCGACGCCCTTGGCGAACTCCCCGCGGCACATTATTATCCCTCCCCGGGGGCCCCTGAGAGTTTTATGCGTCGTGGTGGTTACAAAGTCGCAATACGGCACGGGGGACTGGTGCAGACCCGCGGCGACCAATCCCGCTATATGCGCTATATCCGCCATTAAAAGGGATCCCGCCTCTCTTGCTATTTCCCCCATGCGCTTAAAGTCTATTTCGCGGGGATACGCCGAGGCGCCCACCGTTATGAGCTTCGGCCTCTCCCTTACGGCGGTTTCTTCGAGTTTTTCGTAGTCGATTCTCTCGGTGTCTTCGTCTACGCCGTAGTTTACCACCTTGTACAGCATACCGGAGACGTTCTTTGGATGGCCGTGCGTTAGATGCCCCCCGTGTTCGAGCGACATCGTCAGAATCTTGTCCCCGGGCTTGAGTACCGCCGTATACACCGCTATGTTCGCCTGCGATCCGGAGTGCGGTTGAACGTTCACATGGTCGGCTCCGAACAGTTTCTTCGCCCTGTCTATGGCCAACTGTTCCACCACGTCCACAAATTCGCACCCCCCGTAGTACCGCTTGCCGGGATACCCTTCGGCGTATTTGTTTGTCAGGGTGGATCCCATGGCCTCCATTACCGCCGGGATTACGAAATTTTCCGACGCAATGAGTTCTATGTGCGTCTGTTGACGGTTGGTCTCCGCTTGTATTGCGTTGAAAACCGCGGGATCAACGTCTTTTAGGAGACCCGATTTTATTGCTGCATTCATGTCGTATTTCCGTGTGTGGTGTACCGAAACCGAACCCCCCGGCGGGGCTGTCCGCGGGGGACGGGGAATATCCGTTCAAAGCATAGACAAGCTCCGTATTTTGCAACAAAATTTGAAAGGGTTCCCTAACAATTTTCAAAGGACATGAACTTGTCGACGCGCCTTTGGTGCCTTCCCCCCTCGAATTCCGTCGAGGCGAATACTTCCAGGATTTTCGCGGCGTCGGCGGGCGTCAAATATTTGGCGCCGAAGCATACCACGTTTGCGTTGTTGTGGAGCCTGGAGAATTTTCCGGCGTCCTCGGAAAGGCAAAGCGCCGCGCGTATCCCGCGGATTTTGTTCGCGGCAATCGACATTCCTATACCGGAAGTACACACCAGTACCCCGAACCCGCACCTCCCCGCGTTTACGTCCGCGCAGACCTTGGCGGCGTAGTCCGGATAGTCCACGCTGGAGTCGTCCGAAGGCCCCTCGTCTATAAAGTCGAATTTCGACGACAACATATCGACAAGTTCGCTTTTAAGGGCGAACCCCCCGTGGTCGCTTGCTATGCTAAGGATTTTTTTTGAGTTCACTTTCCAAATACTTTATTATGTGGGGTATGGCGGCTATTATGTCGTCGCGGACCTCGAGGTATTCGACCATGTCGCACCCGTAGGGGTCGGGGATGTCCGTTTCGACGGAGCGGGGAATGCACTGCAGAACGGTCATGGAACGCTCCGGATAGTTCTTGTAGCGGCTTTTGACGGCTTCAAGGTGGCCCACGTCCATGGCGAAGAGGGCGAAGCAATCTTCGACCAATTCCTGCGTCAGGGCGCGGGCGCGGTGCGGCGATATGTCTATGCCGATTTTTTCGAGGGCCTTTACCGAATTCGGGCTCGGGGGCGCCCCGTCGATTGCGGATATTCCCGCCGACACCACTTCCAATTTCCTCAAGGGGTCGTCTTTTGGAAGTCCTCCGATTGCGTGCCTAAGCAACGCCTCCCCCATGGGGGAACGGCATATGTTGCCGGTGCATAAGAAAACTACCTTCTTCGGATCTTTCACCGGGACAAGAGTGGCACAATGCAAACGCAAGTCGAGAAAAATCTCAACTTTTCAAAAATGAATATTTTAGAGCGAACCCTTCGTGCTCGGAAGCTTGCCCGCCAAACGCGGGTTGCGCTCTACCGCCATGCAGAGGGCTTTGGCGAAACATTTGAACGCGGCTTCCGCAACATGGTGGGGTTCGTCTCCGCACAGCAGTTTTATGTGCAGGTTCGCCCCCGCCTCGTTGGCGAACGCCTGGAAGAACTCCCTCAACAAAGAGACGTTGAAGTCGCGCACGCGGGAGTCGAGCGCGCCGAGTTCGTACACCAAAACGGGGCGGTTGCACAGATCTACCGCCGTCCGCACCAGGGCTTCGTCCATGGGCAGTAGAAAGAATCCGTAGCGGTTGATTCCCGCCTTGTCGCCGACGGCTTTTTTCAACGCTTGTCCGAGGACTATTCCCGCGTCTTCGACGGTGTGGTGGTAGTCGATGGCGATATCCCCCTTGGCGCGGACCGTCAAGTCGAACAGCCCGTGGCGCGAAAACAGTTCGAGCATGTGGTCGAAAAAGGGGATTCCCGTATCGACGTCGTACTCTCCCGAGCCGTCGATGTTTATCTCGAGTTCGATTCGCGTTTCTTTGGTGTTGCGCGTTATTTTTGCGGTTCTGTTTTTCATAGTGTCAGCCTTGTTTTAACCACGCCTTGGCGGCTTTTTTGAATTTCTCCATCTGCGCGGGCGTCCCCACGGATATACGGAGGGACATGTTTACGGTTTTTTCCCGCGGGAAATACCTGAGCAGGATTTTTTTCGAACGCAGGTATTCGAAGAACCCCGCCGCAATTTCGGGACCCGACCTTCCGCCGCCGTCCCTCGGCGTAAAAAGTATGAAGTTCGCCGAGCTTTTGTAATAGGACCACCCCATGCCGTCGAAGAACTTCTGGCACGATTCGCGTTCGGATATTATCTTCGCGCGCATTTTCGCGTAGTACGGTTCGTCGTCCAGCGCCGCCGTCCCCGCAACCTGCGCCAGCCTATCCAGGTTGTAACTGTCGCGGACTTTGTCCAGCACGTCCACGATCTCCGGGTTGGCGAGTGCCCAACCCACGCGCATACCGGCAAGCCCCCAGCCTTTGGAGCTCGTCCCGGCCACGATAAGATTGTCGTATTTTTTTACGAGGGGGGCGGCGGTGGAGTTGGAAAAGGGCGAATAGGCTTCGTCGACGAGCACTACGCCGTTGAAGTTTTCGGCGAGGCGCTCCACCGCGTCCGTTGGAAACCCCACACCCGTGGGCGCGTTCGGATTCGTAAAGAACAACAGGTTCGCGCCGCTCGACACCACGGCGTCGAACGGGATTTCCATCCCGGCGTTGAAGGGAATTTCAATATACTTGGAATTCTGCATCTTGGAGAGAACGGGATAGAGGCTGTAGCTGGGGTCGATGGATACGACGCTTTTTTGCGAATCCGCAAACGCCCTCACGGCGAGATTCAAGACGTCGTCGCTGCCGTTTGCAGCGAATCCAAACCCCTTCGGCAGACCGAACCGCCTTTCAACCGTCCGCCTGAGCTTCGAGGCGGGCGGATCCGGGTAAAGGCGCAGTTTCGCGGAGTCGGTCCCCATTTCGGATATTACGGCGGAGCGCACTTTCGGGCTCGGAGGGTAGGGGAATTCGTTCGTGTTGAGCTTTACCCACCCCCTCCCGGACGGCTGCTCCCCGGGGACGTACCCGGACATGGAGTCCACGTTCGCCGCCGTGCTGTTCCTTAAATTAAATTTTTTCACGGTTGTTCCTTTCCCTGGCCGCCAGGGAGTATTTTGAAATGTTCCCGACGGGTTTCGCCCGCGCCCCGGACGGGATTCTCTCCAGATAGGGGTCGGGCTCCCCCTCGAGGCTGAAGGGTTCGTCGTCGAACCCGTCCCCGTCGGATATCGAATCCGCGCCGTCGAAGACCATGCAAATCCTGCGCGCCTCGTCCACGAGGAGCTCCTCGGAATTGGGCACGTTGAAGTTTTTGTCCGCGGGCACGCAGAGCAACGGCTTGCATTCCCCGCGCCAACGTTGCGAAAATTTCTGGAAAATTCCATTTGAATCCGCGTTGCGGTGGGTAAAAACCACGCAATCGCAAAAATGGGAGAGCATTTCCGCGTAGTCGGCGCATTCGCGCGGGAACATGGCGGCGGCGGCGCAGTCGAAAATCCCCCATATGCGCGCAAGCACCGCCTTTCCGGAATCGACCGCCTCCTTGAATCCCTCTACGGCGTCTGGAGGCGGTATCGAGGAGTCCGCCACTACAAACGCCCTTGAAATCCCCAGTCCGCCCTCCGTTTCCGTTTCTTTGGAAAAGTTTTTTACGTCCCCATACCGGAACAGTCTTGTATCCCGCAACGAGTCCAACTTTGCGTCGAACCCGGAAGGTCTTTCGTTCCCCGATACGAATACGGCGTTCGCGTTTTCGCCCACGGCGTCCTTTAGGGCGTTGAAGAGTACCGCGCGGCGTCCGGAGGCGGCGCTTCCCAGCAGAAGATATGTCGGGGGCGGCGTGCTCAAATTCTTGTAGTCCTCTGCGTAAGCACGGCGTCCGCCGCCACTATGGCCGCCATCGCCTCCACAATCGGAACCGCCCGGGAAACCACGCAGGGGTCGTGCCTGCCTTGTCCCGCAACTTTGGCGTTTTTTAAATCCGAGGTGAGGGTGTCCTGCTCCTTCGCAATGGTCGCCACCGGCTTAAACGCCACCCGGAAATCGACCGCTTCCCCCGATGTAATGCCGCCGAGTAGGCCTCCCGAATGGTTCGTGGCGGTTCGAACCCTCCCTTGCGGGTCCAGGTAAAAGATATCGTTGTTTTGCGAACCGTACGAGCGGGCGGCGGCGAATCCCGAGCCTATGTCGAAACCCTTCGCGGCGGGAAGCGAAAGCATGGCCTTTGCAAGGTCCGCATCGAACTTGTCGAACACGGGGTCTCCGAGCCCGGGGGGGAGCCCCTCTATCCTGCATCTGACGATTCCCCCGACGCTGTCGCCCTCCGCCTTGGTCTTTTTGATAAATTCTATTATTTTTTCGGCGGTTTCGGCGTGCGGACAACGCGCGTCGTTCGATTCGACGTCCCCGAGGGAGGGCGTTTCGGACAAGCGGGGCATCGATATGGAATGCACGCTTTCCACCCACGCCCTCACCGTTACCGCGGGTCCGAGTATTTTCTTCGCTATGGCACCCGCCGCGACGCGGCCGACCGTTTCCCTTGCGGAGCTCCTGCCGCCTCCGCGGGGATCGCGGACCCCGTATTTGGAGTCGTAGGTGTAGTCGGCGTGGGACGGCCGCCACAGCTTTGCTATTTCGCGGTAGTCTGAGGAACGCCGGTCTAGGTTTTCAACCAGCACGCATACGGGGGTTCCAAGGGTTTTCCCCTCGTAGACCCCCGAAAGTATTTTGCACAAGTCCGCCTCGCTCCTTTGGGTTGAGACGGCGCTTTGCCCAGGACGGCGCCTGTCGAGTTCCCTTTGTATGTCGGATTCCGACAATTCCACTCCCGCCGGGCAACCGTCCACAACGCAACCGACGGCGGGGCCGTGGCTTTCCCCGAAGCTTGCAACCTTGAAAATTCTTCCGAATACGCTGCCCATCCCCACTATGACACAGCATTTTCCACGCGTTTTCAAGAATTATAATTCCGCCCGGACGGAGGGGGGGGCGCGGACGAATCCGATTTATTTGCTTCCGTAGGGCGCGCCGGTATGCTTGAATGCCGGTATGCTGAAGAAGGAAAGGAGTTTAATGCTCTTCGACCTCCCCGCCGAGGGGCGTTCTTTCGAGGGGGTTTTCCTGTTTTTATTCGTGTATGTGGGGGCGTCCGTTTTCGCGGCGTGCCTTACGGGACCCGTTTACAACGCCGTACTCCTCCTGGATTCTTCCAACTGGGCTTGCGGCGCGACGCGGTGGCTTGCCAAATACGAGGTCGATACGTATTACGACAGACTTAGATGGATTCCCGTCGTTATAGGCCTGCCGTGGATGATGCGCCGTTGCGGATTGTTTTCCCTGCGCAACATAGGTCTGCCCGTAAAGCCCTCCTCGGCTTTCGTGTTTTTATATTGTTTCGTTTTCGGTTTGTGCCTCGCCTCGTGCACGTACGCGTTCCAATGCGCGTTTGGAATCTTCGAATTTAAAAGCGGGCTCGATTCGGCGGAAACGGCGAAAATCCTGGTTACGGCCTTGTCGGGCGCGCTCTTGGTTGCGTTTCTGGAGGAGCTGGTGTTCCGCTGCCTCATAATGAGATCGTTGTACACCGCATTCGGTCCCGTATCGGCGGCGGTTTTGACGTCCTTATTCTTCGCCTATAAACATTTCAAGGTTCCGCACGATATAGTGAGGGATTTGTTGCCGGGCGGCGCCCATTCGTCGGATTTCGGGGTGGGGTGGTACGCGGCGTACTACGATTCCATAGGAATTTCGTTGGATTTCAACCCGGCGGTTTTCCTCGGCTTGTTCATGTTCGGCATGGTGCTGACCGCGATATACGTAAGGACGAAAATTTTGTGGGGACCGATTGCGTTGCATGCTGGACTCGTGTTTGCGATGTTGTCCTGCAACAAACTTTTTTCCAGGACGTCCGTCCCCGGTTCCCCGTGGCTCGGCGGCGTCAAGATGACCGACGGCTGGCTTGCGTCGGCAATCCTTTGCGCGGCGCTGGTTGCAATTTTGTTTTGGAGGCGCGGCAAATCCCAGGAATGAAAAACCTCCGGCGGTTCCGCGCGCGGATGCGGGGGGGGGATTATACGGCTTTCGCGCCTTTCCGGACCTAACTTAGTATCTGCAAAACCAGGTCGTTTTTGCGCCCGTTTCTCTCCAGGGTGTCCAACAAAAGTTTCGCCTTGTTTTCCCCGATTTCGAAAGTGTCCCCGGGCGTCCTGGTTTCCCCGTTTATTTTTATGGAACGGAAAGTTCCCTTGCTGCCTTTTTTCCCCGTGTCCTCCAAGAGCATATACGTTCCCTTCTTAAGTTTTCCGTTGATTTTTACGTCCAACATTATGTAGTCCGGTTTGAAATCTTTCAAAGACACGCTTGGGATATTGCCGGAATTCTCGGCGAGGGTGAATTGCAAGCGTGCGGTGCTAAAAAGCGTATCATCCAGGTATACTCCGGAAGCTACGTTTAGCTTGCTCTTGCCCTTCAAACGGAAATAAATTCCCGCTTGGTTGTCCAGGGGCGCCACATCCGGCGCCATGGGACCGATGTCGACGGAGATCGTATGCAAGTTCAAAACGGCGTCGTCCAGGTCGAAAGTTATGTGTCCGACTTTTCTCTGCCGCGGAGCGGATTGCCCCGCATCAAACGTTTCAAAATCCGCCGAAGTGTCTTTCAACCGCAAGAGGGGAGTATCGTCTGTCGGATGCTCTGGAAAATTCAGGACGAGGCTTTTTGTTTTTATTTTTCGTTTGTCCGCGTTCACCACCGCATGGGCGCCTATGACGAGTCTGGCGAATTCGACGTCCGTGTCGATAATTGTGGTCTCGCCGCCGAATACCGCCTCGTCGCGCTTTCCGGGCTTTCCCGGCATCTTTGTATCCTCGTTATAGACGGAGTTGTACCACTCGGTGATTTGGGAGAATTTCCTTTCTTTTTTGGGGTCTTTGCATACGAAAGTCACCGCGAGGAGTTCCGACGCGAAAAGAAGCGGTATGCATACGAGCGTTGCGAATTTTTTCATGATGGGCTGTATCCTATTTGTTTTGTTGTTGGGGGATTGTCCGGCGGAATCTTCCCTTGGGCGGGTTCCGCGTTTACGATGGGGCATCCTACGAAGTTTTCCGGATATTTCAAAGAAAAAATCTTGAAAAAGATTGTCGGATAACCCAGATTCCGTTCTCCGTTGGGCGGAACGCCCTCCGCCTCCATCCGACGGATGGGGGGATGCTGTTTTTAAAATTTTTTACGGACAAATTTTCGAACAATATGAGGCGCACAAAGACAAAAGATACCGGAGGCGGCGACATCTCTTTGCACAGATCGAGTCTTTACAGGGAATTTCTTGCCGAGCGCGAGGAAATTTTAAGGCACAAGTGGCTCGAATCGGAAAAGGCGGGCCACGATATCGGCTATGACAGGGCCTTGCTCGACTGGATTATGAACCATCGGGAGAAGTGGCGTAACGGGCGGAACAGGGACTAACGTTCTTTTCGGCGTCTACTTCTTCCGTTTCTCCGTTATGGGGAAGGCCTGTCCCTTCCTGAAAAGCGTTACCTGCCCCGTGCTGGACGACACCACTATGGACACGCAATCAGCCATCAGCGATATCGCGTACGCCGCCGCGTGCCTGGCACCGAGTCCGCCGGGAAGCTGGAGTTTGAAGTCGGGGGTGTGTATCAGCGCGCCGGCGGCTTCGAGTATGCCTCCGCCGTCCACTATAAAGGCGCCGTCGATTAGCGAGTATTCCTTTACGGTCTCGTCCATAAAGGGGTTCAGAACGTTCCGGTCCTCGGGTTTATAGCCGTAAAAGGGGTTTAATATCAGTTGCTTGAGATGGGGTTTGAGGTTTTCCGTGTTCCCGATTACGAATATGCATCCCACGGGTTTTCCCTCCCTGCCTTCAACCGACAACTCCGTCGCGATATCTATTATTCGCTCTATGACCTCGGGCTTGACGTTCTCGGGGAGCATGTTTTTCTGGTTTATAAAGACGTCCGATATCTCCTTGCCGATGTCGAGCGCCACGATGGAGTCTATTTGGTTACTGCCGCGAATTCCGCCTATGCAGCATATTTTATCCTTCGCGGAAAAAAGTCCGCGGGTCAATCCTATCATTATGGCGCTTTTTAGTTGGGAAAGCCGTTCGTCGGAAAAGGACCTGACGTTTATACAGCTCCATTTTTCGGGCAATTTCAACGAGGTTTTCTCCGTCATCACGCAGACTTTGGCGTCTCCGAAAATAGGGGCGAGCCCCGGCAGGTCCGCAAACGAATCCCCCTGCAGCATTATCAGCGAGCACCGCGCCACCTTGGAAATTTTCAAGGCGGACCTGATTATCAGGGCGTTTATTTTGTTTTCCCGCGACGTCCCCGCAACGGCTTCCTTCCGCCTCCGGTTCCGCGCGTCTTTCGAATTTTCGCCCGGCTGCGCCGTTTCCTTGCCGTGGTCGAACGCGTCGAGTAAAGCGGTTTTAAAAGACTCCAAGTCCGGGGCGCCTATGATTTTGCTTATAACCTGTTCGTCGGAGAACGCCCGCGCAAGGACGGATAGGATTTTCAAATAGGCGTCGTCGTTCTCGTTCGAGAGCAGAAGAAAGAGCATTTTTGTTTGTTTGTAGTCTTCCGACTGCTCGAACTTTAATCCGTTTACGCACCGTCCCGCCGCAAAGACGTATTTTTGTTTCAAGCCCTTCACGCGCGCGTACGGCATGCACAATCCGTTGCCCAGATACGTGGATATGGCGCTTTCCCTGTTTATCAGGTCGGAGAGTATTTCCTTGCGCGAGGTCCCCTCCAATAGGGAGTCCGGCACGGTCTTAATCAAATCCGCCAGGGCTTTGTCGAACTCGACGGAGGTAATGTCGATTATTCTTGTTTTCGATAGGAATCTCTTGAGCTTCATTTATGCTGGTTCGACTTTGGTATGTTCCAATTTAGGGCGTCCTTTTTTATCTCGTACAAAATACCGACGGCGAGGACGGCTATGAAAAACAAAACCGGCGCCAGAACGGGCAGGTTCGCCGAAATGAAATCGGCGTAGACCATCGCAAACGGCAGCATAAAGACGATTTCTATGTCGAATATCACAAACAGCATCGCGACGAGGTAGAAACGCGCCCCGAACCGCGGATGCGCTTCGCCCTCCGATATTATCCCGCACTCGTACGCCGAATTTTTCGCCGTATTCCCGGGAGCCCGTTGCCCGAAAATATGGCTGGCCGCTATCACGGCAAGCCCTATAAAAACCGCCAACGCCGTCTGCGCGAATACGGGGAAATACGGACCCAAATCCATGCCGGAAAGATTCGGCAACTCAGCCGGATTTGCAATCTTTTTTTCGGGTTTTTGCAACGCGGTTCGCTTTTTTATTGAAATCGAAACGCGGCGCGTTCTTATTTCGCCCGGTATGTTGGTTATGCGCGCTGCGGGGAAATACTTCGGCTGGTCTTTTGCCGTTACGGTGTCGGGACTGCTTCTTGCTTTCTGGAGGGGGCTCGACGGGGGGATATTCCGCGGCGCCGAATACCTTGCCATGGCGGCGACGATCGCCGTGCTCGAGATCAGTCTTTCCTTCGACAACGCGGTAATCAACGCCGCAAAACTGGAAAAGATGGATCTGCCGTGGAGGCGCAGATTCCTGACGTGGGGCATAATCATAGCGGTGTTCGGAATGCGGTTTGTATTCCCCATAGTCGTTGTCTCCGTGTTCTCCGGCATAACGTGCGGATCCGTGGTGGATTTGGTGCTGCACAATCCCGACGAGTACGCGCGGCATTTGCGCGGGGCGAACGTCGGCATATCCTCCTTCGGTGGGGCTTTTCTTTTCATGCTTTTCTTCGAATTCATGTCCGACCGCTCGAAAACCCTGCATTGGATAGTTCCGGCGGAAAAATTTTTGCGGAAGTTCGGGAAATTCAAAACCGCCCCCGCCGTCGCAACCTTGGTGCTGCTCTTCGCGGTCCAGCCGTTTTTGGACTCCGGGCAGCGCTGGGTGTCCGCCGTCTCCGGGGTGTCGGGCGTGGCGATCCATCTGCTTATACACGGAATTTCCGTCAAACTTGGAAGAATGGCGTCGGGCGAAAGCGCCTTCGCCGCCAAGCGCGCGGGGCTGGCGTCGTTCGTATATATAGAAATGATAGACGCGTCGTTTTCGCTGGACGGCGTTTTGGGGGCGTTCGCCCTGACGAAGGACGTCGTGGTGATAGCCATAGGTCTTGCAATCGGGGCTTTCTTCGTGAGGTCGTTGACCGTCGTGCTCGTGGAAAAAAAGACGCTCGACAAGCTCCTGTTTTTGACGCACGGCGCCTATTGGGCAATAGGAGCCCTTGCCGCGGTTATGCTTGCCGGCACCTTTTGCGAGGTGCACGAGACCGTTACGGGATTCGTCGGTTTGGCGCTGATTCTTGCGGCGTTGCGCTCGTCGGTAAAACACGACAAGACCCGCGCATAGCGGCGCTGAAACCGCTACGGGCGCGGTTGCGTTCCGGACGGCGGCGGTGTTTGCCCCGCTTTCCCGGTCTTGGAACGGATGCCGTCTATTGTAATTGTCGGCCGCGGGGTGCCGCCGTATTCCCCCGTTTCTTCGCCGTCGGGCGAAGCGTAATTTTGGTCCGGACTCCCACCCTGCGATTCCACAAGTATCGACTTGTTCCCCTTGTTGTAAACTATGCGGGAGCCGGAGGCGCGGGAGTTGTCCTCCCTGTTTACCACTACGGGGTTGTTGTTTAGAACCGCTATCTCGTCATCCACGTAAATATCGGCGCGTCCGCACGATACGTCCTTCAACCCCTGGCTCAGTTTTACGTTCCCCGTCATGATTATTTGCGATATTTCGCGCGGGGCGCCGCGCTTCTTCGACCGCATGACGACCTCCACCCGGTCGCAGTCGGCTTTCATGTCGGTTCCCGACGCGTCGACGTTGCCCTCGAAAAAATACCTGTCGGCGTCCGCGGAGCTGGCGAGCCATTGCTTGTCGCTTTTTATTTCGGTGGCTTTTTGCCCGGGCTTTCGGGCGTAGGATGCGTCTTCAAAGCCGAGGTTTCCTACGGGGGGTAAAATTATAACCGGCCGCATTCCGGGGTTTTCAACGGGGGTTGAAAGTTCCACAAACCTGTGCGGTTTTTCCGGACCGGAGGACCTGGATTGGTCCGCTTCAAGCCGGGGGTATATCACCGCGTATTCGCTTTTCGCCTCGTAATCTTTTTGCTTGATGACCACGCCCTCCGACGCCGTTATCTTCTTGATGGCGGCGGAACCGTTTCCCTTGGATTGCGCCGATATGTCCATCTTTTGACAATGGGCGTCGTTGTCCGCGGATTTTATGCTGACGTCGCGCAGGAATTGAAACCGGAGACCGTTGCCGTCCCTTGAGAAGTTTAAACGCCTGGAGAGGATTACGGCGGGATTTTTTCCCTTGTCGAAGTCGACGCCGGATATTTTCGGGGCTTCCGATATCGATACCTTTACGAAGGATTCGGCTTCTTTCGCGTCCGACAAGGCGATTCCCCTGTTTTGGGAACGCATTAAAATCAGGACAGGACACTCGAGTCTTGTTCCGGCGCCGTCGTTTACAAGGGTCGCGTTTCCGCCGAGCCAGATTTCGGCGTTGTCGGGGATGAACTGCATTTCGCCCGCCCGCGCGGTTCCTGTCTCGTTCGTAAGGACGATATTCCCTTCACCTCTGACGGTTTCTATCTTGGATTTGCCGTTTTTATCGCGTTTCGCCGAGGCGCGGAGGATGTCGGCTGACGCCTTGAAATCCTCCGCCGATACTTCGATATTGTCCTTGAAGACGAATTCGCTTTCCTCCCCCTTCGACGCCATTTCTATCGAGTCGGCGGATATTTTTATGTTTTGGGATTTGCCGTTTGAGTCCGCGTGCACAAGATCCACCTCCGGACGTTTGCCCGACGGCCGTTTTCTTTCGGCGTAAATTTTGGCGGCGGGGCGGTCTATCCTTATGGCGTCGGCGCTGAGCGAGGCGCGCGTCGGGATGTCCGTTATCGAGGGGGAATCGGAGAGGACGGCGACGCCCCGTTCGGGTATTATGAGCGCCGAACCCGCCCTGGTGTCCTTGTCGTCGTGCAACATCCTGATGTTGCCCGCGGCGCGTATGGTTTCGGCTATGTCCTTTCCGCGGGAATCCTTACCCGCGTCTATTTCGAGGGTGTCGCACGCCAGACTCATGTCCTTTGAATCGACCTTTACGTTCTTCGCCAACTTAAAGACGTTGTTTTTCCCCCCGTGGTCGAGGCTTGCGTAGCCGCTCAAAATCTTTGTGCCGAATTCCCCGCTGACGGATTCGGATTCCTGGGAGCCGTTGAACGTCCGGGAGCGGAGTTCCACGGTTACGTCGGAAAAAACCTCCACGAATTTTTTATCCCCGTTCCAACTCCATTTCCTCCCGTCCAGCTTGAAGGCGCCGCCCTTTGCTCTTATGGAGGAGTTTGAAACGACGATTTTTGTCTTGGGATTTGCGGACGCCCTCGGACTTGCGACGACCGCCCTCAGGGAGGGGGGGGATCCCCCCTCGTATATGTCGAGTTTCAAATTGTCCACGTCTATTTGGTCGTCGGCGACGTAGAGCGCCTTTTCCCCAAAGAGTTCCCACTGCTTTGTTCCGTTTGTTTCGTCGAAGCTCGGGAGTTCGAAGTTCTTGACGGACCCCGGTAGCATGGTGGTTCCCAGACCGTTGTCCTGCCCCGTGGAGAAATACGGCGGCGCGGCAAGGATCAGAAGAAATAAAATGTTGCGCCCCCCGCCCATTTCAGCGCAGCATTTCAGCGACCATCGCCGATATTCCGGCGTCGAGTTCCGCGGTATTTTTCGCCGACATGTACGCGGGGGTGGAATACACGTTGAATTTCGCGTCGCATACAAAGGAGGTCGCCGCGCACGGAACGTGCGTAGCCCCCATTTCCTCCAACGCCCCGGCCGTCCCGCCGCCGGAACCCACGGTCAACCTGACCCCGTTCGATATTACGCGGGCCGCTATTACGGGCGCTATGCACATAAACCCGATTTTTTTACCCGCCGACAACATGTCCCTTATTGAACGCTCCACGTCCGGATTTACTCTGCATGCGGGGCCGTCGACGGCGAAGGTGGACAGGTTCTTCGCCGCGCCGAACCCCCCCACGAAAAGAAGGATGTCGCAATTCCCCGCGTCGAACTCCGAAAGGGGGGCGATGTCTCCTCGCGCTACCCTCGCCGACTCCTCGAGCACGTTGCGCCGTTCTTCCGACGGGGTCTTGGTAAAATGGTTTACCGTCCCGGTTTGCCGGATGTCGGGGGCGAAGAAGGAAACTTCCGCTCCGCGTTTTTGGAGGTTTAGAAGCGTTACAACCGCTTCGTGTATTTCGGAGCCGTCGAAAACCCCGCAACCCGATAATACAACCGCCGCTTTTTTTGCCGATGAATCCATATGTTAACCGTTCTGCACTCTTTCTAATTCGAAAACGGGGGGCATTTCAACCATAAACTGCGCGCCCTCCCTATTGGGCTTTTTCGCGTAGTTTCGACAAATCCACGCGCAGGCCGTCGTACGCTATGTGGCAGTTGTCGGGAAGCCGCCGCTCCCAGGAATCGTAGTCTATCCGCGAGGTGGTGTGGATAAAATACGTTTTGCGCGCACGCACCGCCCTTGCCGCATCGAGCGCCTCGGAAACGCACATGTGGGAGGGGTGGGGTTTGGGGCGCAGGAAATCGAGCGCCGCCAGGTCGGCGCGGTGCGCCAGTTCCAAGGCGCGCGGCGTAAGTTTTTTGCAGTCGGTGAAGTAGGCTATTTTTTCGGGTCCCTCCTCGAAAACCAGACCTAGGGTTTCCATATTCCCGTGGGGCAGGGGCGCGGATAGTATCCGCGCGGTTTCGGATATTTCAAGGAGGTCCGGCATGGGCGATATCTCAAAACACGGGTAGCCGCTCGAGACGGGTTTATCCATGAGCGCGTATGGAAACATGGCCTCCACCCTTTTTAATCCGTATTTGTTGGAATATACGGGAAGCCTGTTGCCGGGGATCATATCGCAAAACCTGCGGAGATCGTCCATTCCCGCGATATGGTCGTTGTGGCCGTGGGTCAATATGAAGATGTCGACCCGGCGTATATCGTTTTTAAGGCATTGCAGGCGCAATTCGGGGGCGGCGTCCACAAGCACGACTTTGTTCCCGATTTCTATGCAGGCGCTCGTCCGCGTTCGCCAATTTTTCGGGTTCGACAGGTCGAGTCCCCTGTTTTTTCCGCCTATGGTTGGAACCCCCTGTGATGTCCCCGTTCCCAAAAACGTGATTTTCATTCGGTCTCCGTTCCGTTTAAGTCGGCGTACTTCGTCGGGTCAGCAATTCCCGCCCTTAAGAAGGCGTCCCTGCGTTCGCGGCAGGTTGCGCACGTCCCGCAATGCAGTCTGCCGCCCTTGTAGCACGACCACGTGTTTGAAAAATCCACCCCGAGTCTGGTCCCGAGCGCGACTATGGCGGCTTTGTCGACGTCGGAAAACGGGGTCAGCAGGCGCACGGGATAATAGTGGCAGAGTTTCAAAGCCGAGTCCATCGCCTTGGAGAATTCCGGACGGCAGTCCGGATACACGCAGTGGTCCCCCGTGTGCGCGGCGTACGCAACGGCATCGTCCCCTATCGCTATGGCGCGGGCGGCGGCTATCGAAAGCATTACCATGTTTCTGTTGGGAACTACGGTCGATTTCATGTCGGAGGCGCGGTATTCCCCGTCCGGAACCGCCACACTATTGTCCGTGAGGGAGTTTTTCCCAAACAGGCCGCGGACGGACCTCAGGTTTACAATACGCAACTCCACGCCCAAATGCGCGCAATTTTTGCGGGCGCAGTCCAGCTCCTTCAGGTGCCGCTGTCCGTAGTCGAAGCCCAACGCCTCGCTCACGCGTCCTTCCGCGGCGAGTTTGTACAACAGAACAGTGGAGTCGAGACCTCCGGAATATATTAGTACGGGCATATATTTTGTTTTTTATTGCATTAGAAAGGTATTTTTGGCACGTTCAACGCCAAATTTCAATTTTATGGGTGCGGTATTCCAAATACTCGGAAGCCTGGGACTGTTTCTCTTCGGGATGAAACTGATGAGCGAGGGGCTCCAGAAGCTTTCGGGGGAAAGACTCCGCTCAATAATGCGCTCCATGGCGGGAAACCGTTTTAAGGGGGTTTTTTCGGGTCTCGTAGTCACGGGCACGATTCAGTCGTCCTCGGCGACCACCGTGATGGTGGTGAGCTTTGTCAACGCCGGGTTGCTGACCCTGCGCGAGGCCATAGGAGTCATAATGGGCGCCAACCTGGGCACGACCATTACGGCGTGGATTATAGCCATACTCGGGTTCTCTTTCTCGCTGTCGCATGTGGCACTCCCCGTCGTGGGGTTCGGAATGGCGTTCACCTTTTGCAAGCGCCCGAGGTGGCGGAGTACGGGCGAGTTCTTTATAGGATTCGGTTTGCTCTTTATGGGGTTGGACTTTTTGAAGGAATCCATTCCCGATATCAATTCCAACCCCGGCGCCTTGGATTGGATACGCGGATACTCCGGCATGGGGTTCTGGTCGGTTCTGTTATTTTTGGTCTTCGGGGTTTTGTTGACGCTTGTAGTCCAGTCCTCGTCGGTGGCCATGGCTATAACCATAACCATGGCGGCGAAGGGGTGGATTTCCCTGGACCTTGCCGCGGCGATTGTGCTCGGCGAAAATATAGGTACTACGGTAACCGCCAACATAGCCGCGATTGCTGCGAATTTAAACGCCAAGAGGGCGGCCATTGCGCATCTGTTGTTCAACATATTGGGCGTAATATGGATGCTGCTCATATTTTATTGGTTTATAGAATTTATTTGCTGGCTTGTTCCGCTGAATCCGAATCCCTCGTTGGAGAGCGTGAAATCCGTCGGCGTTTCCGACTTCCCGTCGCTGGCGGGTACGGCGCGCGAAACCGTTTTGGAGCGTATTGCAATCCCCTCGCGCCTGGCGATATTCCACACGCTTTTTAATTTTTTCAACATCTGCGTGTTGATTTCGTTCGTTCCGCAGATCGAAAAGATCTCGTGTTGGCTCATTAGGGGACGTCCCGACGGGAAGCGGCGCACCTCGGTCCAACGTCTGGAATTTTTGACGGGCAATCTCGCCGAAATGGGGGAACTTGCCCTTTTCGAAGGTCAAAAGGAGATGATGAAACTTGCGGAGCTGTCGGGGGAAATGTTCAACGGCTTCGTGTACGTAATACAAAATCCGGACAAGGACTTGAGCAGCGAGGTTGCCCGGTTGCGCGATTTGGAGGAGGAATCCGACAAATTGTCGGTTGCCCTCACCAACTTTTTTGTAAAATGTTCCTCCCATGCGTTGAGCCAGAACAGCATAAAAATGGTGGCGAGAAGCATGATAATAGTCCCCGAGCTCGAAGAACTTTGCGATTCCTGCTACAGGCTCATAACTTTGGCGAGAAAACGCTACAGACGCCAGTTCGTCGACCAAATACTGCGTTCCCCCGCCTTCATAGAATTTTGCACCGAAATGAACAGTTTTGTGGATTTCGCCGACAGGAGTTTGGTAAACCAATCCATATCCGTTGCGGATTTGGACAGATCCGTAAAAATGCGCCAAAACCTCGACCACGTGCGCAAGTCGCTCCGCCGGGAGGCGATATCGCAGATGGAAATCGGAGGGGTGACGAGGGGCGGAATCCTCTTTATAGAAATTCTCTCGGCGTGCGAGCGCGTAAATTCCCACGCCATGAACATCCTCGAGGCCATGAACCTGAAGGGGGCGTACTTAACCTCCTAAGGCGCGGTTATTTGCGCGGTTCAAAACTCGATATCGAATACGACGCCGCAACGTTTCCGTTGTCGCGCCTTTCGTAGCCCGCCTTCGTTACGCTTAAATACGGAGCCCTCTCTTTTATTTTCGCCTCGAATTTGGCGAGCATCGGCAGGGACGCAAGGGGACAAGCGGCGTTTATGGAGTGGATGTCGAAATCCCCGGACGGTTTGGACGAGGCGGCGGAAAGCGCGAGCGACAGTCCCGATTGTTTTGCGCATTCCTCAACCGCGACTTGGAGCGATATTGCGCCGACGCATTTGGACGGATCGAACACCTCGCGCATGCGCCTGTACCGTTTCTCGATTTCCGGCGCCCGTCCTAGAACGGCCCTTGCCGTTTCCAACCGGGACGTTAGCGCGCGTTTTTTTTCGGAGAGATCCGCCGAGACGCGCCACTGGCTCAACGCCCACATGGCGAGCAGCGACGCCAGTGTTACCGCCAACATTGCGCGTTCGCGCGGGTTTCTTTTTGCATACCAAAGTTTAAGTTTGTCCATCTTTATCTCAACTTTACGGCAGCGGTCAATTTCGCCCCGTTTTTCGACGTCTCCGTCTTTGCCTCCACCGATGCTATTTTTTTATTTAGTTTTAGTGCCTCGAGATAGGAGTTCGCCGCCGATATGGACGGGGCTGTGGCTTTTATTTCGATATTTTTGCCACCGAGTACGGACGTCTTTGCGAAAGCTACGGAATCCGGCCGGGACGCGTTCACCGCCGCCAACGCTTCCACCGGAAGCGGCAGATTCTCGGTGAACTGCAACATTTTTGCTATTTCCTCGCCCTTGAGTTCGGCAAGTTTCGCCCGCGGTTCCATTTCCGCGTATTCCGATTCCAGCTTTTTCAACCCGGAGAGTTCGCACCACTGCACGCACTGCGACAGCAGAAGGAAAGCGAACAACGCGGGCGGCGTGCACGCCTTCGCGCGCGCCACAGCTTTCCTTCTTTTTTCGACGCCCGCTTTTCTCATGGCGTTCTTGTCCCTGATGTCGGATTCCAAGAGTTCGCGTTTCGATACGGATAATTTTAAGGCGTTTACGATGGGGGAACCGCCGCCATCTTCGGGGGGGACGCCGCGGTATTGCAACAGTTCGAATTCAACCTTGGAGGAGCGGAAGGCGTGCTTTGCTAGGACAAAGAAGGCGACGTCTTCAACCGATTCGTTCCTCCCCGCCGCACGAAGCAGCGCTACGGAAGTTTCCCTTCTGTTCCCGCGCACGGGCGACGACAGGAAATCCTTCCATTCCCCGTTTTCCTTTTCGATTAGCGCGATGGAATCCGCGGCTTCGAAAAGGGAAAAACCGTCCGGTAGTTCCGCATTTTTGAGCAGGGCCGCCGCCGGAACGGCGAGAACCGCGTTTTCGACCGCGGTTTTACCGTAGGAGGAGAACAACCTGTCTTTCGAACCCGCAAACAGCATCAGGATGTTACCCTTCCTCATGTACGAAAACCTCAGCGATTCGGGAGGAAGGGGCGATAGACGTTCGGCGAGGGTCTCCACGTAACCGCGCAAATCGTCGCCGGATATCGCGGGGGGGGCCTCGAGGATCTTCGCGAAAAGGGAACCGCCTCCCAATAAAATAACTTCTTTTTCCATACCGCCTTCAATGTTTAATGCATTTAAGGCAAAATAGTTTCATTATTCTTGAAAGTTGGAGGCGCAAAAAAAAACCGCACCCTGCGGGGTGCGGTTCCTAAAAGACATCCTTATTTTTTTTTCGTATAGAACTCCGTTATTTGGGATATCAAGTAGGAGTGCTCCTCCGGACCGATCTTACCGGACTTACGCATGTCGTCCGCCTTCAGTATATTTTGGGTCATGTCCGAAAACGCGTTCAACCCGGGATACTCGGGAAGGAACTCCGGCTTCAGGGACGCGTCTACGGGCGACGGCGAAAGCTCCTTGTAATAGCCCATATCCACAAGCGGACCAAACTTTACCAGCGGGTTCGCTCTCACGGACGCCAAATTTACAACCTGATCTTTGTATCCGCGTTTCGACAGCCTTATTTCGTACACGCTATCGCTTTCAAGATCGAGGGTCAACGGAGTCTGGCCTATCAGCTCATTGTTTATAAACACGTCGGCATTGTCGGGCATTGAATTTATAACGACGTCTTCCTTAAATGCGCATCCACACAACAGGGCCGCCGCGACCGGGAGAAGGAGTATCTTTTTCATATCAAAGCGTTGTTTACTTTTGTTTCCCGGAATGTGCCGACAAAAAACGATTAAGTCAAGCATTTACTTTCATTAAATTTTCGGGAAACGGGAGTTAAAACGTGGAGAGTTCTTTTGAACGTTTGCACGCCGCCCGCAACGCGGAGTCTACCATATCTCTAAATTTATAGTCGTCAAATACTTTTAATCCGGCGAGGGTAGTCCCCCCGGGACTGGATACGGCCGCTTTCAATCCGTCGGCGTCCAACGGAGACTCGCATAGGAGCTTCGCGCTCCCAAGCACGGTTTTATAGACGAGTTTTTTCGCCTCGGCGTCGTTGAATCCGAGGGATTTTTTCGCCCCCTCCACGAGCGCCGCCGCGAATTCGAACAGGTATCCCGGACCGCTTCCCGAGAGGGCGGTAACCGCATCGAGGCGGTTTTCCTCCATTTCAACGAAGTCGCCTATGGATCCCAGTACTTTTTCGACCAGGTTTTTCTCGGATTCGGCGAGTTTTTTTTCCGGGGCGTAGCACGATATTCCCTCTGAAATCTGGGCGGGCATATTGGGCATAACCCGCACGATTTTGCCGACCGCCGGAAAACAATTTCTAAGGCGCGATACGGGAGTTCCCGCCAGAATGGAAACCAGGACGTCCGCCTCCGCCTTCGCCGACGATTTTGCAACTTCCGCAAGTTGCTGGGGTTTGCACGCCAACACTATGTTTTGCGCAACCCCGAAAAGTTCATCGAGGGAATTTGCGAGGCCTATACCCGTATCTTTGGCAAGCGCGGAGCCGGTACTGTCGTTTCCGCAGGCGCATATTATATCGCCGGGGGTTGCGGCTTTTTTGGACAACATTCCCCGGACTATGGCTCCGGCCATTCTTCCGGCGCCTACAAATCCGAATTTTTTCATGTCCGCGAGGAAAGACCCTCGCGCGGAAAAAGTCAATCCAACACGTAGGCGTCCCAGTCGATTCGGGGATCGGCGCCCCCGCGCGGGGATTTTTGCGCATGCCGGCGCCGCACCGGGGGGATTTTTACGGCGGGAACGGATGCTATTCGCCTTCAAAAATTGTTGACGAATCCGCCCGGCAAGGGTAGGTTTTCGCGGCGTTGTTTTTATGCCGGACAGGTCTTTCCGATTTTTACGCGACCCGTCCGCCGTAAAAACGCCGCATAAAATTTACAGGGATCATATGAAAAGCAAAAATAGTGTTATTACGGACGGCAACGAGGCGGTGGCTTCGGTAGCCTTTCGTCTAAGCGAAACCATAGCAATTTACCCCATAACCCCGTCTTCTCCCATGGCGGAGTCGTGCGAGGAATGGGCGGTAAAGGGCAGGAAAAACATATGGGGGGTGACTCCGTCGATAAGCCAACTCCAGAGCGAGGGCGGCGTCGCCGGGGCCGTACACGGCGCGCTCCAGACGGGAACCCTCGTTACGACTTTCACAGCGTCGCAGGGACTTCTGCTGATGATACCGAATATGTATAAAATTGCGGGCGAACTTGCGAGTTTTGTCATGCATGTCAGCGCCAGGGCGTTGGCGAGCCACGGGTTGTCGATTTTCGGAGACCACGCCGACGTAATGGCGTGCAGGCAGACGGGATTCGCAATGCTCTGTTCCAACAGCGTCCAAGAAGCCCACGACATCGCGCTTATCGCCCACGCCTCCACGTTGGAATCGAGGGTTCCGTTCCTGCATTTCTTCGACGGTTTTAGGACGTCGCACGAAGTCAACACATACGAGCCCCTGCCGGACGAAATCCTCTCCCAAATGGTGCCGTACGAAAGGGTCTTGGAGTTCCGCTCGAGGGCGTTGACCCCCGACTCCCCCTTTATACGCGGTACCGCGCAAAATCCCGACGTCTATTTCCAGTCTTGGGAGGCGCGCAATCCGTACTACGCCAAATGCGCCGAAGCGGTTGCGGCGAACATGGAGAAATTCGGCAGACTTACGGGCAGGATGTACAGACCCTACGAGTACACGGGCGCCGCGGACGCGGAAAATATCGTGGTGGTTATGGGCAGCGGTTCCGAGACTACGGAGAGGGTGTCCGCCTTCCTAAATTCGCGTGGAGCCAAGACGGGGGTCCTTAAGGTGAGAATGTTCCGCCCGTTTAGCGTTGGAATGTTCGCCAAGGCGCTGCCTTTGAGTGCGAGGAGAATTACGGTGTTGGATAGAACCAAGGAACTCGGCGCATCGGGGGAGCCCCTCTACCAGGAGGTGAGTTCCTCGATTGCCGAGGCGCGCAACGGAGGTTTGCTGCCGCGCGGTTTCGATCCGGTTATCGTCGGGGGGAGGTACGGACTCGGATCCAAAGACTACACCCCCGCAATGGCGAAGGGGGTGTTCGACAATATGGATTTGGAGAACCCCAAAAACCATTTTTCGGTCGGAATCGTCGACGACGTAA
The DNA here is from genome assembly GCA_964564825.1 of uncultured Opitutales bacterium. Lineage (GTDB taxonomy): Bacteria > Verrucomicrobiota > Verrucomicrobiia > Opitutales > Intestinicryptomonadaceae > Merdousia. The sequence continues at coordinate 5,736 of CAZMBN010000011.1, read as the reverse complement.
CCAACCGTTCGATTTCCTACGACGAACGTTTCAAGCTTTCCGACGACGGCGTAATGAGCGCCGTATTCTTCGGCTTGGGTTCCGACGGTACGGTCGGCGCGAATAAAAACACCATAAAGATAATAGGCAACGAAACCCCGAACTACGCCCAGGCTTATTTCGTGTACGATTCCAAAAAGAGCGGAGGCGTAACGGTTTCCCACCTGCGTTTTGGTCCGAATCCCATAAGGGCTCCCTATCTTGTAAGCAACGCGCAATTTGTGGGTTGCCACCAATTTTCCTTCATGGAAAAATACGATGTCCTGGGTTGCGCCGCGGAGGGGGCGGTATTCCTCCTCAACTCCATTTACGACGCCAAGACCGTATGGAACCACCTCAACAGGGAGGTGCAGGGCGCAATCATAGGCAAGAAGCTGAAATTCTACGTTATAGACGCGTACCGCGTCGCCAAGAACATGGGTATGGGCGGGCGAATCAACACCATAATGCAAACGTGCTATTTCGCGATATCCGGAGTCCTCCCGCCGGAGGAGGCCATAAAGAAAATCAAGGCCGCCATAGAAAAAACCTATGGGAAGAAGGGACCCCAGGTTGTAGAGAAAAATTTTGCGGCGGTCGACGCCTCCGTGGCGAACCTCCAGCAGGTGGAGGTTCCCGCCCTTCCGACTTCCGGGCGCGGATTCCCCAAGACCGTGTCTGACGACGCCCCCGATTTTGTAAAACGCGTCACGGCGGTTATGATGCGTGACCAGGGCGACAAACTCCCGGTATCCGCCCTACCCGCGGACGGCACGTGGCCGTCAGCGACGACCCGTTGGGAGAAGCGCAATATAGCCATTGAAATCCCCTCGTGGAACCCGGAGTTATGCATACAGTGCGCCAAGTGCGCCGGAATATGCCCGCACGCGGCGATAAGGGTTAAGTTTTACCCCGACGGCGAGTTGGCGAAAGCCCCGGAGACTTTCAAACGCGCGGTTTTCCGCTCTCCGAAAAATCCCGGTTGTTCGTACACCGTCCAGGTCGCCCCGGAGGACTGCACCGGTTGCGGACTCTGCGCCACGGTATGCCCCGGCAAAAGCAGGACGGAAGAGGGCGTAAAGGCGCTGGCGATGGTGCCGCAGGAACCCCTGCGGGAACGGGAGAGGGACAACTTCAAATTTTTCATGGAACTGCCCAATCCCGACAGGCTCAAGCTTGGGGATACCGTCAAGGACGTCCAATTCCGCCAGCCGTTGTTTGAATTTTCCGGCTCCTGCGCGGGGTGCGGCGAGACTCCGTATGTGCGTACGTTGACGCAACTTTTCGGCGACAGGTTGCTTATAGCCAACGCCACGGGCTGTTCGTCGATTTACGGCGGGAATCTGCCCACAACCCCGTATTGCACAAATCCCGAGGGCAGGGGACCCGCTTGGGCGAATTCGCTTTTCGAGGACAACGCCGAATTCGGATACGGATACCGTATTTCCTTGGATAAGAAGGAGGAGATGGCCAAGGATCTGCTGAAGCTCATGGCACCGAAGCTCGGCGACGATTTCGTCTCGGCGGTAGCGGACGCGGACCAATCCTCGGAATCGGGTATTTCCGCCCAGCGCGGACGCGTCGCCGCCTTAAAGGACAAACTTGCGTCCGATCCCTCTCGCGAGGCGAAGGCGCTTCTGTCTTTGGCGGACGACCTCGTAAAAAAGACGGTTTGGATTCTCGGAGGGGACGGTTGGGCGTACGATATCGGCTACGGCGGTCTGGACCATGTCCTCGCCAGCGGCAGGAACGTAAACATAATGGTTATGGATACGGAGGTCTACTCCAACACGGGCGGACAGATGAGCAAATCGACCCCCCTGGGGGCTATTGCAAAATTCGCGTCCATGGGCAAATCGACCCCGAAAAAAGATCTCGGCATGCTCGCCGTAGACTACGGAAACGTGTACGTTGCCCAAATCGCCATAGGCGCCAACGACATGCAGGCGGTGAAAGCCATGCAGGAGGCGGACAGCTACGAGGGAACGTCCGTCGTTATAGCCTACTGCCACTGCATATCGCACGGGTACAATTTGATAAACGGTCCCGCGCAGCAAAAGGCCGCGGTGGAATCGGGTTATTGGCCCCTTTTCAGGTACGATCCCCGCAGGCTTGGAACGGGGGAACCCGCCTTTAAACTCGATTCGAAGGATCCGAAAATACCCGTTGCGGAATACATGGGCGTTGAGAACCGTTTCAAGATGTTGCAAAGACTCGACCCCGCCCGGGCGGCGCTGCTCGGCGGCGAAGCTCAAAGATTCGTCGACGCGCGGTGGGCGAAGTACAAGTATCTTGCCGAACGCAAGTAGGCGCGTTGCAAAATCCGCGGAAGCGGCGGCATTGCGCAACAACAAATCCCTCCGCCTTTCGAAAGCGGGGGGACTTTTTTTTGTCTACGCGGCGGTCCGCTTTGTTACGCCCCAAGACGTGGCTGTTCCCTATCCGCGCACCGGACTTTTCCCCGGGAGGTGCCTCCCCACGCGTTCGGCAATCTGTTCGGTGGACAAATTGTACTTTTTGCGTATGCTTGCAACGTCCGTGCCGTGCGGGATAAATTCGTCGGGCCAACCGATTAGTTCGACGTCGTTGCGCCTGCCGTTCGCCGCGAGAACCTCCAGGACGGCGGAGCCGAACCCTCCGCTTACGCTGTGGTCCTCGAGGGTTATTATGGTTTTATTTTCGTCCGAGTTTTTCAACAGCAATTCGACGTCGAGCGGTTTTACAAAACGCGCGTTCACAACCCCCGGTTTTCCACCGGTTTGCGCCTCCACGATATCGGCGGCTTTGAGCGCCTCCCCGACCATATTGCCCAGCGCCCATATGCATACGCCGCCGTCGGATTCGCGGAGTTGGACGGCTTTCCCAATGTCGATTTCGGCGGGATTTTCCTTGACGGGCACGCCCTCGGCTTTGCCGCGGGGATAGCGTATAAAACAGGGTCTTCCGGAATTTATGGAGGTCCATAGCATGTCGCAGAGTTCGTCTTCGTTCGAAGGCTGCATGATGACGGCGCGCGGAAGCGGACGCAGATATGAAATGTCGAAAAGTCCGTGGTGCGTTGCTCCGTCGTTGGGGCTGAGTCCCGCGCGGTCCAGGCAGAACGTGGCTGGCAGGTTTTGGAGGCAGATATCGTGCATGGCGCAGTCGAACGCCCTTTGCATGAAAGTGGAGTATATTGCGGTTACCGGCTTGTAGCCCTTCCGCGCCATGCCGGCGGCAAACACGGTGGCGTGTTCCTCCGCTATTCCGACGTCGAAAAACTGCCTTGGAAGTTCCGATTTCAAAAGGGACAATCCCGTTCCGGACGCCATGGCCGCGGTAATTCCGATTATTTTAGGGTCTTTTTTCGCAAACTTCAGGAGCGCGCCGCCCATGGCGTCCTGGTAATTCGGTACGAGTTTGTTCGAATTGGACGTGGACTCCCCCGTGTTGACGTCGTACGGGGTGGCGCCGTGGAATTTTTCGGGATTGCGCACCGCCACGTCGAGTCCGCGTCCTTTTTGGGTTAGAACGTGCAGCAGTACAGGCCTGGTTGAATTCTTGCAGTAGTTTAAGTATTTTTCCAACAACGGGAGATTGTGCCCGTCTATGGGACCAACGTACATCAGGCCGAAGTATTCGAAAAACGACGACGGCAATATAAAGCCCTTTGCGTCTATTGCGGTCTTTTCCGTAAATTTTGCGACGGACTCCCCGAACGGAAGCCTTTTTAAGAACGCGTTCATGTCGGCGTACAGGCGGTTGTACGCGGGATTGGTTATAACTTCGTTCAGGTATTTCGCTATGGCGCCGACGTTCTTTGCAATGGACATTTTATTGTCGTTCAGGACGACGATCATTTTTTTCGTCGTCGAGGCTATGTTGTTGAACGCCTCGAGGGTGACTCCGTTGGTGAGCGCGGCGTCCCCGACGACCGCCACTATATGTTCTCCGGTGCCGTCCCGGTCCCTGGCGGCGCAGAGTCCAAGCGCGGCGGACACCGCGGTTCCGGCGTGCCCCGCGCCGTAGGCGTCGTGTTCCGATTCGAATATGTTGCAGAACCCGCTAATACCCCCGCTTTGGCGCAGGTTTCCAAAGATTTCCCCGTTGCGTCCCGTCAAGAGTTTGTGGGTGTAGCACTGGTGGGAGACGTCGAACAGGATTTTGTCCTTCGGGGTGTTGAAAACCCTGTGCAGGGCTATCGTCAGTTCCACCACACCGAGGTTCGGACTCACATGGCCGCCTTTTTGGGACGTCACGCTTATTATTTCCGAGCGGATCTCGTGCGCGAGGAACGGAAGCCTGTCGGCGGGGATTTTTTTCAAATCCTGCGGCCCCCTTATATGGCTAAGTATCGACATCCTGCGGTGAAATTAAGATTCGCCCTATCCCCCGAAATTGAAATCCGCGCTTCCGTTGTCGCCAAGTTGCCTGATTCTCAATTCCGCGGCGTCGAGTTTTGCGCGGCACGCCGAGACGCATTCCCTTGCGCGCCGGTATTTTGAGATCAAATCGTCAAGCGACACTTTCGACGTCTCCAATTCCTTGAGGATTTCCTCCAATTCGCGAAGGGAATCTTCAAATGATTGGCCGGACTCTGCATTTTCCGAATCTTTACCCATTCTCCCAAGCATTATTTAAGGCGCGGTTTTTTCCAAGCAAATTTTTGCGGACGGTTTGAGGTCCGGAAAGCGCCGCCCGTTTCCCCGTTTAATTCGTCCGCGCCCGAAATTTATAATTTGGAACTTTTATCTCGACATTTTGATAAAAATATGCATTAAAAGAATATAAGGGTTCGTGTGCACCCGCACCGAAGGCGTTCGGTTCGTCTTTTTTCGGACGGATGGCGGTCTTCCGGATTTTTTGCGGTAGCTTGCGGATTTTCATTATTTGCAAAGGAGACAACATGGCAGTAAGAAAGATAATCGGTAAGTCGTTAAAGCCGTCCTACGCATACCTGATAGAGAAAAAATGCGAAGGCGGGGAATTTACCGAAGGCGAAGTTCGCAGCATAGTTGATTCCATTTTGGACGACGAAATGCCGGATTACCAAATGGCGGCGTTGATAATGGCGATATTCTTTAAGGACATGGCGGCCCAGGAAATGGCCGTGTTCGCCGACGAAATGATCGGCACCGGGGAAATAGTGGACCTTTCCGACATCACGCGCCCGAAGGTTGCAAAGTATTCCACGGGAGGGGTTGGGGACAAGACTTCGATGATTCTTTCCGCCGTAGGAGCGGCTTGCGGGGTTGTGGTTCCGGGAATGTCGAGCTCCGACGAGGACTTTGTGATAACGGTGCACAATAAGCTGTCGTCCATACCGGGATTTAGAAACAAACTCGGTCTTGCGGAATTCCACAAACAGCTTTCCAATGTGGGTTGCGCCATATGCGAGCACGACGACTCCGTGTCCCCCGTGGATTCGAAGATTTTCAAGATGCGTCAAAACACCGCGACAATCGCGAGTCTTCCGCTTATAACGGCGAGCGTGTTGAGCAAGAAATTCGCCGTGGGAAGCGACGGTCTTGTGGTCGACGTGAAGTGGGGAAACGGCTCATTCCTCCGCGATATCGAGCAGGCGAGGCAACTTGCAAGAACCATAACCAGGGTTGCGCGCGTGATGAAGCACAGGTGCGTGGCGTTGGTGACCGACATGAGCCAGCCGCTTGGAAACAGCGTGGGAATGGGCTTGGAAGTGCTTGAAACCGTCGAATTCCTGCGCGGAAACGGCAGCGA
>CAZMBN010000010.1:29104-68834 GCA_964564825.1 uncultured Opitutales bacterium | reverse complement strand
ACTGCAATAGAAAGTTGTTTTGGTTGTACTCAAAGTCACCCAAGGTTATGTGCGCCGTAGCCTCGCTCGTTGCCGATACGCTAAAATTTAAATGATTTGCAGCATTGATTGTAAAAGATACGTCCGTACCATAAATGTTTATGGAGTTTACAGCCCCTTCGGCGGTCGCCCTATAACCGTGCGTGCCGTCTATGTTGGGGGAATTCAAGGTCAAGTGCGCTCCGTCATTCATGCCGATTCTCCCCCTTATAAAGGCGTCTCCGCTAATGATCATGTTTCCCATGCCTCCTATTTCAACAAAGTTATAATCGTTCACGGAATAATTCAAGTAACCGCCCTCTTCAACGGTCAAAGTACCGTTGATAACCACGATATATTGGAATCCGCTACTCGCCCGCAAAGTCCCCTTAATGTCGACCGTACTTGTCCACACGAGAAACATACCATTTTGCCCGTTCATCGATATCCTAAGCATTGCGCCGCTTTCAATCGTAAGCTTGGAATTTGTAAGCTCCAACGCACTGTCGTCTGTACGAATCAAATGCGTTTGGAATTCGCTCCCCACATCGTTGTCACCCGATCCCTTCAGGATATTTATATCGCAGTTAGTAAAGCTAAGTTTCGCACCCCGAAGCAGGTTGTTTCTTGCAACTCCATCCGCAGTTGCAACTTCGTCCCTTCTCATGTTGAAGGTCAAATCCCGGAACGAAAAATTGTGGAAATCACCGGCATTCTCAAAGGAACTTGCGTCCATAATATAGCCGTCGAAGGTAAGGGAGCAACGGTTCTTGCCCGCACCGTACACGGAAACATCGCTTCCACCGCCGAAGTAGTACGTCCCACCCTCCGTGGTGGAAAGCGTGCCGTTCACACCCGAATTCAACTGTATCCCCGCGGCGTTTACATGCCCGTTTGCGGTCAATTTCCCGCCGTCGGTATCGAAAACAATCATTCCCCGGTCGTCTCCAGATTCGGACACAGTTTCACCTGGGCTGCCAACATGTATATCCGCATGGGCAAAATCAAAGGCGGAGAAAATCAAAGCGGAGAAAAGAAGCTTCTTTTTCATATCGGGGCATCTCTTTTATTTTTAAGTTTCCTTTTCCAATATGGAACACATAAGGGAGAAATTCCTGTTCACTGTTCAGGTGTAATAAAATAGGAATAAAAAAGATTTGTCAAATATTTTCATATTTTACTTAAAGAAAGATTACCACCTTCAGCTGCCGTTGCTGTGTACCGCAAGACGCCGTAATATTCCCAGGGGGTATGTGGGGGATTTTTTTGAGCAACGCGCAAAAAAATCCCCACGCACGCGGAGCTCCGAGTCTGCGAAGGCGCTTTGCCTACCGTGTTCCCTTCGAGTCCGGGGAAACGGGGGCGGACTTTTTTACAAGCGCCCAGTAGTCCGCGCCCTTGATACGGACCCGTCTGAAGTCGACCAAACCGCTTTGCCCGTCTATAAGGAAGTGCGAAAGCGCGTCCCCCATCACGCTTTCTTCTATGTTGTCTTTAAGAAACACCACCGCATAGTCGGCAAAGTTCGCGAAATCGAAGTAGAATCCGCCCTTGTCGGAAAGGACGTTCGTCCCGTAAAAGTTTTCGGAACCGGGACTCCACACAAGGTAGTCGAGCCGCAAAAGAAAGTTTTCCTTGTTGTATTCGAACTTCCCTAAGGTTATGCGCGCCGTTGTTGTCCCGCCCGTTGCCGACACTGTGAAATTCAGGCGGTTTGGGGCGTTGACGGCGAGATATACGGCGGCGTTTCCTCCTCCGATGTTTATATCGTTTTCCGCACCCGCGTGCGCCGCCCTGTATCCGTGTCTGCCGTCCAAGTTGGAGGAATTCAAGGTTAGACGGCTCCCCGCGCCCATGCGGATTTTCCCCGCCATGTAGGGGTCCATCGCCGCGGGGTTTGCATTGCGCAGGGCGTTCTCCCTGACTTTGCATATTTCGTATTCGTAGCCCGGGGCGTTCGACAAATCCAAAACGCCGCCCTCCTCCACCGTCAGGGAAGCCCCCTCCAGCGCGATATAGCCCGTCCGCAACGACAACGTTCCCCCGACCTCGACGGAGCTCCCCGCGTCCGCAACCACGGGCGTTGTAAGTTTGTCGGTTCTATGCGTTGCAAGTTCCAGCGTTGCGCCCCTTTCAACCGCAAGCTTCGAATTTACAAGCTTGAACGCCGTCCCACCCTCCGCCTTTGTTGAAAATTCGCAAACCCGGGGGCTTCCGTCCCCCGCGGGCTTTAGGATATTTATATTGCAATTCGTGAAAGCGAATTCCGCCCCCACGAGGCGGTTGGCGCTTTTGGAGGGGTTTCTTAGCATGTTGAAGGTCAACCCGTTGAAGGAGAAGTTGCGGAAATTTCCGTAGTCGCCGTAGGCGATCGCCGCCATAGTGCAGCCGTCGAAGGTTAGGGCGGAGGCGCCTTTGCCCGCGCCCGATACGGAAACTCCGCCTCCCCCTCCCAGGAAGAAGGTTCCGTCCGCCATTGTGGAAAGAACGCCCTTCGCGTCCGCCTCCACCCTTATTTCCAGGGCTTCTGCACCACCCTCGGCGGAAAGTTTTCCGCCGTCAGCGAAGACGACTTTCCCCCGCGAAACCCCGTCCGCCTTCGTCAAGACGGCGTTTGGGGAGTCCACCCGCAGATCCGCGCGGAGAAGCGCAGCGGCGGTCAAAACCAAGGCGGAATAAATTAGTTTCTTTTTCATGTCTTGCCGTTTTTTTACGGAGGCGGACGCTTAATTCCCGAGCCCCGACCTCCGTATCTCCGAAGGTATTTCGCTTGGGTCGCCCGTTTTTGGGGAAAAGAGAAAGAGGAGAAAAATCGTCCGCCGAAGAAAGCGGAAAGATAAATAAGGGTGTTAAATAAAAATCAAACTTATTTTTTATTATCAAATACGCCCCCCCATGCGCAGGCACTGCAACTTTCAGGGGGGTATGCGGCGTAAAGTTTCCCTGCGCGGTTTTTGCTTGAAGTCTCCGCGGGTTGCCGTTTTCCTCCGGTGTAAGAATTTATGCTTACCCACGTTGTGATATTTAGGACGAGGAACGCCGAAAAACGGAGTCTTATACGCGAGGGCTTGGAAACCCTGAAGGGCATAGAAGGAGTTTGCTTCCTTAAGATAGGCGAACCCGTTCCGAGCCCCCGCCCCGTTGTGGACGACTTTTTCGACTTCGCGCTGGTCGCCGCCTTCGAGGACGGCGAAGAGGGGCTTAAGCGCTATTTGGAACACCCCCTGCACACCGCATTCGCAGAAAACTACCTAAAGCCCGCCGGGGCTAAAATAACGGTTTTCGATATAAAATAAAAACGCCTTTTTTCCCCCCTTCCCTTTTTTCGGGGGAAAAGAAGAAAGGGAGGGAAAATACGCCTCCGCCGCCGCCATTCGACCTTTCCCATGGAAAATCCCGAAAGCAAAAAAAGCCTTAAAAGCCTTGAAGCGTGCCGTTACACCGCCCGCGCCGTCCGCGAGGCGGGCGGGCGCGCATGGCTTGTGGGCGGATGCGTGCGCGATAAAATACTGGGCGTTCCCCAAAAGGATTTCGACCTTGAAATATACGGCCTTTCCCCCGAAAAAATAGGAGAAATTCTCTCGAAAAAATTCAGGGTTGAAAGCGTGGGGAAAAGCTTCGGCGTCTGGATATTAAAGGGGCTGAACGTGGACGTGAGCGCCCCCCGGAAGGAAAGGAAAAGCTCCCCCGGCCACAGGGGTTTCGACGTGGAGTGCGACCCATTTCTTCCCCCCGAAAAGGCGTGCTCCAGGAGGGACTTTACCATGAACGCCCTTTTGGAGGACCCCCTAAGCGGCGAAATTTTGGACCCCTTAAACGGCGCCGCCGACCTGCGCGCGGGAATCTTGCGCCACTGTTCCGAACGCTTTTTGGAGGACCCCCTGAGGGTTCTGCGCGCCGCGCAGTTTTGCGCGCGCTTCGATTTGGACGCCGCGCCCGAAACCGTTGAAATATGCTCGCGCACGCCTTTCGAGAACCTGCCCGGCGAGCGCGTTTACGAGGAATGGAAAAAGCTCGTCTTAAAGGGCGTTAGGATTTCGAAGGGTTTGTTCTTCCTAAGGGATTGCGGCTGGTTGAAATTCTTTCCGCCGCTTTACGCCGCGCTCGGTTGTCCGCAGGATCCGCAATGGCACCCCGAAGGCGACGTGTTCACCCATACCGCCCTTTGCATGGACGCCTTTGCCCGCGAAAGGACGGGCGACGAAAAGGAGGATTTGGCGGTGGGCTTCGCCGTGCTCTGCCACGACTTGGGAAAGCCCCTTTGCACGGTGAGGGACGCCGACGGAAGGATACGCTCGCCCCGCCACGACATCCTGGGCGTAAAGCCCGCGCGCGAATTTTTGGAGTCCATGACCAGGGAGAAATCGCTTATTGCGGCGGTGCTTCCGCTTGTGGAGCGCCATATGGCGATCCTCGACCTTTGGAGAAGCGGCGCGGGCGATTCCGCGATAAGAAGGCTCGCCAAAAAAGCGGGGCGCATAGACCGCCTTGCGCGCGTGGACGACGCCGACAGGCGCGGGCGCGGAGGGGAAGACCCCGGACCCTCCCCGCAGGGGCTTTGGATATTGGAGAGAGCCGCCGCCCTGAGCGTGAAGGACCGCGCGCCCGTCCCCCTTTTAATGGGGCGCCACCTGCTTAAAAGGGGAATCCCGCCGGGACCGGAATACGGCGGAATTTTGGCGGAGGCGTACCGCGCGCAGCTCGACGGGGAATTTTCCGACCTCGACGGCGCCGTGGTCTTCCTGAACAAGTTGCTTGATAAACGCGGGCGTTTGTGAAAAAGTCACCCCCCTTCGGCGTCCGAAAATAAAAAAATTGTAAAAAAAACTTAAAAAAAAATTTTTTTTGGCTAAACAGGGCGCTTTTTAATCCGATTTTTTAGCAAGGTCATTAAAATGAGCAAAAACAAAGGCACGGAACCTCCGAAGGAAGCGGACGAAAAAAATAAAAAAGGCGCGGACGCGCAAAAAAGCCAATCCCCCCGCGCCCCGGAGGCGCAGGCGGAAACAAGGCGCGCAAAACACGCCCAGGCGGGGGACGGAAACCTCGAAAACGGGAACGCGGGCGCCGAATCGGCAAAGGACGCCGCGCTCGCCATGGAGGCGGGGGAAAACGCCGCCGCGCTCGCCGAAATTTCCGCGCGCCTTGCCGCCGCCCTCGAAACGGCGGAAAAAAACAGGGATTTGTACCTTCGCGCCGCGGCGGACTTGGACACCTACAGAAGAAAGGCGAGGCGCGAAAACGAGGAGCTTGCCAAGTTCGCGCTGCAACCGTTCGTGGAGGAGCTCCTTCCCTCCCTGGACCACCTTGAAATGGCCATAGAGGCGTCGAAGGCGGCGGCGGACGCCAAAAGCCTAATAGAGGGCGTGGAAATGGTTGGCGCGCAGATAAAGAAACTTTTGGAAAAACACGGAGTGGAGGAGGTGAAGACACAGGGGCTTCAATTCGACCCGAACTGCGCCGACTGCGTGCGCCACGAACCCAGCGAAACCGTGCCCGAAAACACGGTCCTGAAGGTTGCGCGGCGCGGCTACACCTACAACGGCAGGCTGATACGCCCCGCGAGCGTAGTGGTTTCCAGCGGAAAGGGCAAATAACGCCATGGCGGGAAAAGAGGATTACTACGAAGTTTTGGGAGTTGCGAAGGACGCCTCGGCCCAGGACATAAAGAAAGCGTATAGGCAACTCGCACTGAAATACCACCCCGACCACAACCCGGGCGACAAGTCGGCCGAGGAGAAGTTCAAGAAGGTGGGCGAGGCCTACGAAATTCTTTCCGACCCCGAAAAGCGGGCGAAATACGACCGCTTCGGTCACGCCGCCTTCGAACAGGGCGCGCCGGGCGCGGGCGGATTCGGCGGATTCGGCGGCGGATTCCAGGACCCCTTCGACATCTTCCGCGAGGTGTTCGGCTCAGGCGGGGGAGGAGGAGGCTTCTACGACTTCTTCGGCGGGGGTCCGCAGCGCCGCGCCGAGGGGCGAAGCGGCAGGGGGAGCGACCTAAGCGTTGAAATTTCCATAAGCTTGGAGGACGCCGCAAAGGGAGTTTCCAAGACCGTGAGGTACAACCGCCTTGCGAAGTGCCCCGACTGCTCGGGAAGCGGTTCGAAGGACGGATCTTCGGGAAGGAAAACCTGCCCCAAGTGCGGAGGAAGGGGGACGGTGAAAACGGCGCAGGGTCCCATCCTGTTCACCCAGACCTGCCCCGACTGCGGTGGCGAGGGCTACGTTGTGAGAAACCCCTGCCCCAAGTGCGGAGGAAGCGGATTCGTAAAGGAAAGAAACGAGGTGAAACTGGACATCCCCCCGGGCGTCTATACGGGCGCGAGGCTCCGCAAGACGGGGGCGGGAAACGCGGGAATTTCCGGCAACGGCGATTTCTACGCCGTAATTGAGGTGGAGCCCCACCCCGTATTCGAGAGGAACGACGACGACCTCTACAGGAGGGTGAGGATAAAATTCACCCTGGCGGCGCTCGGCGGACAGGTGGAGATAGAAACCGTTACGGGAAAGGCGGTGTTGAAAGTCCCCGCGGGTACGCAGCCCGGAACGACGCTCAGAATGAAGGGGCTCGGCATGCCGCGCCTCCGCGGAGGGACGCCCGGCGACTTGTACGTGCAAATAGAAGTGGAGGTCCCAAAAAAGCTCAGCGGCGAACAGCGCAAAAAGCTTGAAGAATTCGCCCTGCTTTGCGGAGACGACGACAACAAGGGGAACGCCGAACCCTTCTACAAGAAGTTTTTTTAAAACCCCCGTTTCGTTAAACCCCCCCCCTTGCGCCCTATAAAGGCGCGGGGGATTTTTTTTGCGCAAAAAAATCCCCCTTCCAAAAAGCTAAAATTTTGACAGAAACCGAATTTTATGCTTAAAGGGTGCGGAAATTTTCCAAGACCGCATGCAAGAAATTATTCCCGACATACTGGCGCAACGCTACGCCTCGGAGGAAATGGGGCGCATATGGAGTCCCAAAGGCAAAATCCTGCTCGAAAGGGAGCTTTGGATAGCCGTAATGAAGGCGCAAAAAAAACTGGGACTGGACATCCCGGACGACGCAATTGAAGCCTACGAAAGGGTGAAGAACCGCGTGGATTTGGATTCCATGGAAAGGCGCGAACGCGTTACGCGCCACGACGTCAAGGCGCGGATAGACGAATTCTGCGCGCTTGCAGGCTTCGAATACGTCCATATGGGGATGACCAGCAGGGACCTCACCGAATGCGCGGAGCAAATCCAAATATTTTCATCGCTTAAAAAAGTGCGGTTCAAGGCCGCCGCGGCCCTTTTCAAGCTTGCGGACGCCGCCCGGGAACACGCCGAAACCCCGCTTGTTGCAAGAACCCACAACGTGCCCGCGCAGCTTACCACCTTCGGGAAGAGGCTTGCAGAATACGGGGAGGACCTACTGCACGCGCTGGATAGGCTGGACTTCCTTATAAAGAACTACCCCGCGCGCGGAATCAAGGGAGCGGTTGGAACGCAGGCAGACCAGCTTGCGCTCTTCGCCCAAAACGCGGACGCCGCGCGCGCCCTCGACGCCGAAATAGCGGGAATTTTGGGAATTCCCAAGAGCCTCGGCGCGGTGGGGCAGGTTTATCCCAGAACCCTCGATTTCGAATGCGTTTCGGCGCTTTTCCAGACAGCATGCGGGCCATCGAGTTTCGCGAAGACCCTCCGCATAATGGCGGGCGCGGGGCTCGCGGACGAGGGCTTTGCAAAGGGGCAAACGGGGTCGAGCGCAATGCCCCACAAGGTGAATTCGCGAACCTGCGAAAGGATAAACGGCCTGCACGCGGTGCTTGGCGGATTTTGCAACATGCTCTCCTCCCTTGCGGGCGACCAGTGGAACGAGGGCGACGTATCGTGCTCGTGCGTAAGGAGGGTCGCCCTGCCGGGGGCGTTCTTCGCCGTCGACGGGCTTTTGGACGCCTTTATAACGGTGCTTGCGCGAATGCGCCCGAAGCTCCCCGCAATGAAGGCGGAGCGCCTGCGCCAAACCCCGTTTTTGCTCACCACTGCGGTCCTTATGGAGGCGGTTAAAAAAGGCGCGGGAAGGGAAAGCGCCCACGAGGTTATAAAGGAGAACGCAATGGCCGCCGCCGCCGCCCTCGAAAGCGGGGAAATTTCCGAAAACGACCTCTTTGAACGCCTTGCCGCCGATCCGCGCCTGCCCCTGGACAAGCGCGAACTCGAGGCGGTGCGCGCCCGCTATTCGGACAAGACGGGGCTCGCCAAGGAACAAACCCTCGATTTTTGCGCACGGGCGCGCGCAAAAGCCGCCGAAAGCGAAGGCGCGGAGGATTACGCCCCCCCCGAACTGCTTTAGGCGCGCGCAACGCGAAATGTTTAGGATAATAAAAAAAAGCCGGGACGGCTCCGCGCGCAGGGCGGAACTTTCAACCCCCCACGGCTTCGTGCAGACGCCCGCCTTCATGCCCGTGGGGACGCTCGGCGCGGTGAAGGCGCTCACCCCCCTGCAGGTGCGCGAGTGCGGCGTGCAAATGGTTCTTGCAAACGCCTACCATTTGGAGCTGCGCCCCGGCTCGGAATTCGTGGCTAAAACGGGGGGAATACACGCGTTTTCGGGCTGGTACGGCCCCGTGCTCACCGACAGCGGCGGCTTCCAAGCTTTCAGCCTGGCGAAACTTTGCAGGGCGTCGGAGGACGGATTGGCGTTCAACTCGCATATAGACGGCTCCGCGCGCTTCATGTCGCCCGAATCGTGCATGGCGGTACAAAACAATTTGGGAAGCGACGTCTGCATGGTTTTGGATGAATGCATCCCCCACCCCTGCCCGCGCGCGGAATGCGAAAATTCCACCAAAAGAAGCGTCCGCTGGGCGAAAAGGTGCTTTGACGAATTTAAAAAACTTGGAATGCCGGAAAAAGGAAGGGCGCTTTTTGCGATAGTACAAGGGGGAGGATACGAAGACCTCAGAGGGGGATGCGCCCGCGCCCTTGCGCAGCTGGATTTCCCCGGCTACGCCGTGGGGGGCGTAAGCGTGGGAGAAAGCGAGGGGGAAATGCTCGAACAGGTGGGGTGGGCGGCGCAAAACCTGCCCTTCGACAAACCGCGCTACGTAATGGGGCTCGGAACACCGCCGCAGATACTTAAGATGGCGGCGCTGGGAGCGGATTTGTTCGACTGCGTAATGCCCACAAGGCTTGCGCGCCACGGAACGGCGTTTACGGCGGACGGCGAAATAAACATAAAAAACGCGCGTTTTGCGCGCGACGAAACATGCCTCGACGAAAGCGTGCAAAGCTACGCTTCGGGCTTTTCCAAGGCCTATATAAGGCACCTTTTCAAGGCGGGCGAACCCCTCGCGCTTACGCTCCTTTCAATCCACAACGTGAGCTTTTTCCAAAAACTTATGGGGGACGCGCGCAAACACATAGAAGACGGCGACTTCGAACGGTGGTGCGCCTCGTGGATTTCGCGCTACGAGGCGGGCGGAACGGAAAACGGCGGGGATTGCGGAAATACGGGGAGGGAAGACCCGTGAAAAGCGTGTTTTTAAGGGCGTGCGAAAAGCCCGCGATTGCGGGAAGGGATTTTTCCATATCGCACCTGCGGCTTTACGAAGAGGCGCTGGACCTTTCGAAAAAACTTCCGCCGCGCCCCGAAAGGGTTGCGATTTTCGCCGAAAACTCCCCCGCGTGGGCGGCGGCGCTTTACGCCGTCTGGATTGCGGGCGGGGCGGCCGTGCCCGCCGACGCCGCGTATTCGGCGGAAGAACTCGCCTTCGTGCTCGGCGATTCGAAATCGCGCGCGGTGTTCGCGGATTCGTCCTTGCTAAAGACGGCGAAGGCCGCTCTTTCGCTTTTAAAGAACTCCCCAGTCCTAGTGGAAATAGGCGCCTTCTCCGAAAAACGGGAGGGGGCGGACGGGGGGAATCCCCCCGCGGGGGACGGAACCGTTGCGCGCGGTCCGGAGGAAACCGCCCTTATAGTGTACACTTCCGGTACTACGGGAACGCCGAAAGGGGTGGTGCTCTCCTTCGAAAACCTGAAGGCCAATATGGACGCCGTGGAAAAGGCGGGCTACTACTTCCCCGGAGTGCGGGCGCTTGCAATGCTCCCCTTCCACCATATCCTCCCGCTTATGGGCACTTTGATAATGCCCATTTCCATGGGGGGTAAAACGGTGCTCCCGTCACTGCTCGACCCCGGCGAGATTTCGGCGGCGCTCAAGGCGAACCCCGTGGACATAGCGATAGCCGTTCCCAGGTTCTACGAACTTTTGCGCGCCAACGTAAAGGCGAAAATTTCAGAGTCGAAAACCGCGAAATTTTTGTTCTTCGCGGCGCGCGTTGCGGGCTCGCGCCGCCTTTCGCAGATGATTTTCCATGCGGTGCATTCGAAGTTCGGCGGGCGCATAAAATTTTGGATATCGGGGGGCGCGGCGCTGGACCCCGACGTATGGCGAGACTTGGAAACCCTGGGCTTCGGCGTCCGCGAAGGCTACGGAATGACGGAGTGCGCCCCGATTATCGCCTTCCCGAGGATAGGCGAGACTAAGTGCGGTTCGGTTGGGCGCGCCCTACCGGGGATAGAAATAAAAATAACCTCCGAGGGCGAAATAGCCGTAAGGGGACCGAACGTAACAAAGGGCTATTTCGGCAGACCCGAAGAAACCGCCCAAAGCATAAGGGACGGCTGGCTTTACACGGGCGACCTCGGGCGAATGGACGCCAACGGATTTCTTTTCATAACGGGCAGGCGCAAGGAAATAATGGTCTTGGCGAACGGGAAAAACGTGGACCCTTCGGAAATAGAGTCGGCGCTTTCAAGGCAGATTCCGGGGGCGCTCGGCGAATGCGCGGTGTTCGTCCGGGGGAAGATTCTGTGCGCGGCGTTGCGCCCTACGCCGGAGTTCGCGCGGGATTGCCGTTCCGGGGCGGAGATCATGGAAAAGCTGCGGCGGGAAATAATTCTTCCGTACAACAGAAACGCCCCGTCCTACAAGCGGATAATACGCGCGGTTGCGCCGCAAAATCCGCTGCCCAGAACGCGCGTCGGAAAACTTAAACGCCACCTGCTGGGGGAGGTCTTCGAGGCGTGCGCCTCCGCCGACCCCGGCGCCGACTCCGCCCCGGAACCCGAAGGGGAAGTCTACCGCCGACTAAAAGGGTTTTTATCGGATCAACTGTCCCTCCCCGTGCGCGCGGACGCGCATATGGAAATGGACCTCGGGCTGGATTCCCTGGGGAAAATATCGTTGCGGTCCTTCGTGGAGGAGAATTTCGGCGTGGACGTGGAGGAGAGGGACTTCGACTCCTGCGGGACTTTGAGAAGGTTGGCGTCGCACGTGGAGGAAAAGGGCGCGCGGACCCCAAAGGCGGGGGCGCCCAAAACCGTGGACTGGGCGTCAATAATAAACGCCGAACCCGCGCCGAAAATAGCGGCGCCGAACTTCCTGCACTTTGCAACCATAATCTTTTTAAGGACGCTTTGCGGACTCTGCTACAGGCTGAAAACCAAAGGCTTTGAAAAGAGCGCCTTGCCGGACTCGCCGCAGATAATAGCGCCCAACCACCAGTCGTACCTAGACGCGGTGTTCGTGGTCCAGAAATTTTCAAAAACCCAGCTCTACAAAACCTACTTCTTTGCAAAGCTTAGGAAAATTTTAAGGGGCGGACCCTTGAGGAAGTTCGCGGAAAGAAGCAACGTGATAATAATGGACACGAATTCGAACGTGGGCGAATCCCTCAGAAAGCTCGCGCGCGCCCTCAAACTGGGGAACAAAATAGTTCTCTTCCCCGAAGGCACGCGCACGAGGGACGGCACGGTTTCCGAGTTTAGGCAAAGTTTCGCCATACTTGCAAGGGAGACGGGCGCACCCGTGGTTCCCGTTGCGATACGCGGCGCATACGAGGCGCTGAAGCCGGGCGCCACCTTCCCGAGGTTCGGCGCGAAAGTGGAGGTGGACTACCTGCCCGAAATGCGCATAGGGAAAACGGAAAGCCTTGCGGACTTTTCGGCTCGGGTAAGGGACGCGGTGGTTTCGGCGCTCGAGGGCGGGCGCTAATCCAAAAAAACTACGCGGGGATATCCCGTGCAACGGCGTCGTAGTAGGGGCGCAGTTCGAGCTTCGAGGCGGCGTCCTCGTCCAGGAATACGGTGACGTCGGGATGCAACTGCAACGCCGAGGCGGGAAGCTTGGCGCAGACGGGACCTTCCGCCATTCCCGCAACGGCGTCCGCCTTGCCTTTACCGTACGCCAAAAGGACTATTTTTTTCGCGTCCAAAATGCTCGCTATGCCCATGCTGAGCGCCTTTTTCGGGACGGCGCCGGGGTCGTTTCCGAAAAACCGCGCGTTCGCCGAAAGGGTTTTTTGAGAAAGCGCGACCACGCGCGTCCTGGAACCGAGCGACGACGACGGCTCGTTGAATCCTATGTGGCCGTTCGCGCCTATCCCAAGCAACTGCAGGTCTATTCCGCCCGCGGCGCGCACCGCCGCCTCGTATTCCGCGCATTCGGCGTCCAAGTCGGGGGCGGCGCCGTTCGGAACGCGCGTATTGGAAAGGTCTATGTCGATCTTTTCGAAGAAATTTTCGTCCATGAAGCGCCTGTAGGAGCGGGCGTCGCCCGGGGGAAGCCCCGCGTATTCGTCGAGGTTGAAGGTGCGCGTCCCGGCGAACGAAATCCCGCCCGCGCGGCACATGCGCGCAAGCTCCGCGTAAACCGCGAGGGGCGACGACCCCGTTGCAAGCCCCAGCACGCAGGAGGGGTTGGAGCGTATTTGGCGCGCCATAAAACACGCGGCGCGCGCGCTTGAAACGGAGGGTGTGGAGTCTATTGCTATTTTCATTCCCCGTAGTACTCCGCGCGCGGATTCTCCATCTTAAATATTTCCCCCGCGTTTTTATCCGCGTCCAAAACGAGGCTTAAAAAACTCTCCACATATTCGCCGAACCGGCGGAAGGATACGTTGTAAACCGCCCCGAACGCGAAGGACGGGGACTTTCCACCCTGCCCTCCAACGATTTCGCCGCCGCGGCGGACGTTGTCCATATAAAACGCGGGAAGCCTCAGGTGGTAGGGGCATCTTTCAACCTCCCCCTTGTGCAGGGAAACGGCGGCAATCTGCGCGGCGAGAATCTCCCGGGGAACTTCCGCAAGCAGGTTCGGGTGCCCCATGGCGCCCCAGTATTCCGCTTCAACCACTATCCCCTTGTATTCCTTCGAGGACTTTTCAAGGATACCGAAGGCGTCCCCCGTCAAAAGGGATACGCCCACGTGGGTCTTATTCCAGTCGCCGGAATGCGGCGTAAAAACCGCGGCGGGATTTTCCGCGTCTATTATCGCGGCGAGCTCTTCGGCTTTCATATTCCACGATTTGTCCGGGAACTCCCCGCGGGAACGGGGGTTTACGTTGTCGAAGCCTTCGCCGTTTGCGCAAACGCGAAGCCCCCAGCCGAGGTAGCCGCACGCAGCCTCCAATTCCGCCCTGCGCTCCTTTCTCCTACCCTTGTTTGAGCCGAGAGTGACCGCCACGTCCACTACGGAAAATCCGCATTCCTTCGCGAGGCGGAGGGGCAAGGCCGCGCCTATGCTTTCGTCGTCAGGGTGCGGCGCTATAACCAGGGCTTTCTTTTCGCAGTCCGAACGGAGGGGGGGCAGTTTAAAGGATTCTCCCCCCCGTCCCGCGCGCACCGCGCATTTTTCCCCCGCCCGGGGCGCGCCTATCTTTCCCGCTTTGCCGAACAGGTCCTCCAAAAGCCCCACGTATTCCAAGTAGTCCTTCATATCCGCTCGGAGGCGAGGGTCGCCCCGCGGCCTCCCCTTTTCAATCCAAAAATTTTTTAAGGTTAAAAAATGTCAATACAGTGCAAAATAGGGCGGCGCAAAAAAAACCCGCCTTTTTACGGCGGGCGTTTTTTGAAAACAAAGAAGTTTTTAAACTATCTCAGGAAGCCGATTTTCAACTTGACCCCCAGCGTTTCGCCGCGCATCTGCTCGAAGTTGTCGGCGTAGTTGCGCCCGAAGCTGTGCACCCAGAAGAGGGAGGTGCAAAATTGGTCGCTAAACCAATAGGAGAGTTCCACGCTTCCCGTGTGGTAGCAGGGAATGCCGTCCTCGCGGTTGCCGTACCAGTTCCACGCGGGGGTGAGCGAAAGGCTGTCCAAAATCACAACCTCCACGCCGCCCGAAAAGCCGTAGGAGAGGAATCCCTCGTTGGAATCTATGGTGGAGGCGCCGCCCTTCATGTAGTACTTGCCGAAGGTGTAGCCCGCCCTGCCGCTCGCAAAGGGCTTTATAGCCTTGATTACGGGCAGACCGAATTCGAAGTTCAAGTAGGGGGTAATCTGCGCCCCGACGGTGGCCTCGTTGGATTTCGCGTTGATCTTACCCTCGTATTTGCCGGAGTAGTCGTAGTCGCAAAATATTGCGCCGTCGACCCCCAACCAGCTTATCTTCCTAAAAGTGTTTATTCCCGGCTTAAAGATCGGCGCGTTCAGCAAAACGGATGCCGAAGCCCCCGTAACGTCGTCTTTGGCGCCCTCCGTTCCCTTGATGTTGTAGCGGTTGAACGCCGCCCCGCCCGAGACGGATATGTAGGCGCGCCCGAGGT
This sequence comes from uncultured Opitutales bacterium, assembly GCA_964564825.1. GTDB lineage: Bacteria > Verrucomicrobiota > Verrucomicrobiia > Opitutales > Intestinicryptomonadaceae > Merdousia. The sequence continues at coordinate 54,240 of CAZMBN010000010.1, read as the reverse complement.
TTCCCGTGTTCTCGCTTTTCTTGCTCCACGCAAAGCAGGAGGCGGCGATTGCAAGGGAAAGAGCCGATATAAGAAACTTCTTCGTGTTCATAATTGGATGAAACTTTAACCCTTTGCGAAATAATGTAAAGCTTTTTTCCCTTAAATTTCCCAAAAAAATTTTCCCCTTTCCCCTCCCCCTTCTTGTTAAGGGGAAAAACGTAAAAAACGCCCGCCTTCCTTTCCGGGAAGGCGGGCGTCTCCGTTTTCCCCCTCCCACGTACGGTGCGGGGGGTTGAAAAAGACGCGGGCTACGCCGCCCTTCTTTTTTTCCTTGCCACGGCGAACACCAAAGACGCGGCGCCAAACACCGCCGCGTAGACGGAGGGTTCGGGAACCGCCCCCGACGTAACAAGCGCACCCAACACGAAGTCTATAGGCACCTTGCAAGCATGCTCCTTGTAGGTTTTGCCCTCGGAGGCGTCGTACTGCTCGAAGGCGAAGGAAAGAAGCCCCACGCCGGAGCCTATTTCGCCGAGGACGTCGACATAGTACCAGGTGTCCAGTATCTCGTCGCCGTTGCCGAGGAAAACCTCGCACGAGCCTATCTCGTCCTCGCCCGAGACGTCCCATCCCGTTATAACCAGCTTGAAGTAGTCTCCCGCCTCGAACTTATCGTTGTAGCCGTCGCCCTCCTTCATGCTGTAGTATGCGTAGCTTGTATTGGTGATCCACATGCCCTCTATGTCGACGTCGGGGGAGGATACACCTATGGTCGCGTTGCCGTCCTCGCTGTAACGGCTTATTCCTAAGCCCACGCCGTCGCCGTAATAAACGAGGTAGTTGGAGCTTCCGTTGTAGCCCGAACCAGTAACGGACGTATATTGGCCGTCCGTTCCCTTCGCTTCCTTGTTGGTCATGGACGACCACGCGAATCCGTGCCACGAAGGACCAAAACCGGGCATGTTGTTGTAGAGCACCCCGTACCGCGCCCCGCCGTAATCCTGGTACCTGTGGTATATTTCGTCGCTCGACATCAGCGAACCGTATATACTCCCCAACCCCGGCTCCTTTGTTCCGCTGGTAACCAGTTCGGAGGGGTCGTAGTGGGAGTCTTTAAGCGAGGTGACGTCGTGAAAGTCGTATAAGACCCCCGCGGACGCAACCTGCGCGAACAAGGCGAGCGCCGATAACACGCCGGCGCGCGCCGATTTTGCATTTTGTTTCATTTCTTCCTTTCGCGTTATTTTTCCCGCGCGCAAGGGAAAGAAAGGACCGTCCGCAAAGACGAAAGCGGACGCGGCTTCGATTCCAGGACACGGGAATTTTTAGCCAGATACCGACAATCGTCTCCCGGCTCGACAGTCGGGGAAGAACCCCCGCGCTTGCGCGCCTTCCATGGGAAAAATTTCCAACGTGGCTACTTGCGCAAACGCCCTGCCTCACGGTGGCGTGACCGCGTCCGAATTCCACGGACTTCCGTTATTGTGCGGATCTCTGATTTCGGGGGGGAAAATCCTTCAACGCCCCGGGCAAGTCAAGTTTTTTTTCGCGGAAAAATCACCCCGCCGAAATAAAAAAAAACGGAGACCTCCCGCAAATGCTCCGCCCGCTTTTTTATTCTTTTTCTTTTTCTAAAAACCGAAATACGCCTTCGGGTTCGAGTAGCAGACGTTTTTCACGCATTCGCCCGCAAGCGCCGTGTCCTTGGGCAGGATTCCGCGCCGAATTTTCTCGCCCAGGAAATTGCAAAGTATGCGCCTGAAATATTCGTGGCGCGCGTAGGAGAGGAACGAGCGTGAATCGGTGAGCATGCCCACGAAATTCCCGAGCAGCGATATCGACGAAAGCGCCTCAAGCTGCCTGCCTATGCCCTCCATGCTGTCCATGAACCACCACGCGCAGCCCATTTGTATTTTGCCGGGGCAGTCGGAACTTTGGAAGTTGCCCACGAGGGAGGCGAGCATCTCGTTGTCGGCGGGGTTTGCGTTGTAGATTACGGTCTTGCCGAGTTTGCCGTCGCTGTTTAGGCAGTCCAGGTGCAGAGAAAGGGAACGGGCGAAATTCGACGGTCCTATGCAGTCGAAGCCCGAATCGGGACCGAGCGCCTTGAACATGGCGGAATTGTTGTTGCGCATGGGACCCACGTGCAGTTGGCGCACCCACCCCGATTCGTAGTCCATAGCGGCGCACTCCAAAAGTAGCGCCGATTTGAACGCGACTATTTCGTCGGGGGCTATCATCTCGGAGCTCGATATGGCGCGCTTGAAGGTGTCCTCCACCTCGTAGTGGAGGGCTTTCCTGTACCAGAGGGTTTCAACGCCGTAGTCGGAAACACGGCAACCGCGCGCGTGGAAATAGTCGTGCCTGCGCTTCAATGCGTCAAGGAGGTCGTAGTACGACCTTATCTCCACCCCCGACGCCCTTTCGAGGGAATCCAAGTACGGTATGTAGGAGGAATGGTCCTCTATGGCGAAGGCCTTGTCGGGGCGGAAAGTGGGCAGCACCTTCACCGAAAACGATGAATCCGCCGCTATTTTCTCGTGCCACCCGAGGTCGGAGACGGGGTCGTCGGTAGTGCAGACGGCTTCGACCTTGGAATCCGCCATGCATTTGCGCGCGCTCATGTTCTTGAGCGCGGAAGCGCTGCGCTCCCAGACTTCGGGCGCGGTTTCGGCGCAAAGAAGGAGGTCGTCTATTCCGAAGTAGCGAGCCATTTCCAAATGGCACCAGTGGTACATGGGATTCCCCGGCATCTTCGGCATGGTTTCGGCGAATTTTACGAACTTTTCATAGTCCGGAGCGTCGCCCGTAATATACCTTTCGTCCACGCCGTTTGCGCGCATGGCGCGCCATTTATAGTGGTCGGAACCGAGCCAAATCCGGCTTATGTTCGCCCACGTCCTGTCCTCGGCTATCTCGCGCGGATCCAGATGGCAGTGGAAATCGACAACGGGAAGGTTCTCCGCGTAACCGTGGAAGAGTTCGCGCGAATATTTGTTTTCAAGCAAAAAGTCGGCGGTTATAAATTTTTCCATCGGGGCGGTAGTCTCAATCCTCGGCGGGGGGTTAGTCAAGGTTTTTCGCCCCAACGCGGACGGGCGGAAAACGCGCAAAAAAAACGGAAAAGTAATGCTTGACCTCCCCCGCAAAAAGCGCAACATCGCCCCTTTAAAATTCAAAACGCGCGAAAGGAGGTGGATTGGAATGCCGGTTGAAATAAAGATACGCAAAGGGGAAGCCATGGAAAAGGCGCTTCGCAGACTGAAGAAGAAGCTCGACCGCGAGGGCGTGGTCAAGGAGCTTAGGCAGAGGCGCTACTTTGAGAAACCGTGCGAAAAAAGGCGCCGCAAGCGCAAAGTGGCGGCGTTCAACAACATGCTCCGCCAGCGCTACGAAAACAGGTAGTTGCGGCGTTGTCCGTAAGGACTCCCCGCGCGGGAGACGCCGAAACCCAGGACGGGTTTCGGCTTTTTTTTGCGTCCGCCCCGGCGCGCGCCGTATTTATTGTTGACTAAAATCCGCCGCGGGAAAGAATCTCTCCCATGAGTAAGAAAGGCGTTTTTTATATTCTTTTGTTTGCGGCGGTGCTTTCGATGCCGTTTCTTTTCCGGGGCGACTCGTACAAGACGCTGAAAATCTGGGACGGGGTGAAAATGCCGGGCGGAGGAGGCGGCTTGAGCTACGCCGAAACCCCGCAAAAAAACGGCGACGTTTTAGTGGAGCGCACGGGCGAACCCTTGTTGGAATTTTTTGGGGACCCGGGATTTTTCCCCGGCAAAAGGGGTCTCGTCATAGTATGCCCCGGCGGCGCCTACAAATACCTCTCCTTTGAGCGCGAGGGAAGAAAAGCGGCGGAATTCCTATCCAAGAACTGCGGCACGGCGGCGGCGGTCCTCAAATACCGCGTGCCAGACAACCCCGAGGGGGCGCTCTTCGATTTGCAACGCGCAATCAGGCTCGCGCGCGCCAACGCGGGAAAATGGAACATACTCCCCGACAAAATAGCCGTAATGGGATTTTCCGCGGGCGCAAACCTCTGCGCGCGCGCGTCCACGCGCTACGGGGAAAAAACCTACCAACCCCTCGATTCCGCCGACTCACTTTCCGCGCGCCCCGACGCCGCGATACTCGTATATCCCGCCTACTGCGACAAAACCGGGAACGACCTGTGCTGGAAAGGACCCGCTAAAAAACCGGGGACTCCGGGATTCGACGCGGAATACGCCCTGGCGGACGAATTGAAGGTGGATAAAAACACCCCTCCCGCGTTTATAGTCCAAACCCAGGCGGACAAGGAGTATGTAAATTCGTCCGTGGCCTACTATTTGGCGCTGAAAAAAGCGGGAGCTCCCGCCAACCTGCACCTGTTCGACAAGGGGAAACACGGATTCGCGTTCGAACCGGGGAACATCCCCGTCAAGGCGTGGACGGGTCTGCTTGCGGACTGGATAAAGGATTGGCTCTCCGCCCCGGGCGGGAAAAACCCGTAGGAGGACCCGTGCCGAAAATTTACCGCTTCGCGCTGGGCGCCCTCAACACCAATTCCTATTTGATAGTGTCGGATTCGGGGGGCGCGGTGCTTGTGGACGCCCCCGAGGGGGCGGCGCGGGCGGCGAAAACCATCCTGGAAAAGGAGGGCGCGGAACTCGGGGCGCTTCTTCTAACCCACTGCCATTGGGACCACGTCTGGGACGCCGCCCTTCTGAAGGACGCGGGCGCGAAAATCTTCGCGGGCGAGGAGGGGCGGATGCTCCTCGAAAGCCGCGGCTTCCAGGAAAAATACTATTCCCCCGCGGGCATGAGACCCGCGAAAATAGACGTTTTCCCCCGCGACGGCGAAATTTTGGAGCTTTGCGGATTGAAAATAGAATGCCGCAGCGCTCCGGGGCACTGCCCCGGAAGCCTGCTTTACTTCCTGCCCCGCGCGGAGGGAGGCGCGGGCGCGCTCTATTCGGGGGACGTCGTGTTCCTGGAAAGCGTGGGAAGGGCGGATTTGCCCGGCGGAAACTACCTTGAACTAAAAAAATCCATTCTGGAAAAAGTCTATACCCTGCCCGGCGAAACGGAAATATTTCCGGGACACGGTCCGTCCACGAGCGTCGCCCACGAAAAGGCAAACAACCCCTTTGTGAGGGGGGTCTGACCCCGTATGCCCGCGCCCGACGAAATCTTCATGGCGCGCGCCCTGGAACTGGCGTGGAGAGGGAGGGGAAAGACCGGCTCCAACCCCATGGTGGGCGCGGTGCTCGTGCGCGGGGGAAAAATAATATCCGAAGGCTGGCACAAGCGCGACGGCGGTCCCCACGCCGAGGCGGAATGCCTGAAAAAGCTAAGGGGGGAATCCGCAACGGGGGCGGTTATGTACTCGACGCTCGAACCCTGCTCCACGCACGGGCGCACGGGGGCGTGCACCGACCTGATAATTTCGGCGGGGATATCCTCGGTGAAAATCGGCGCGCTCGACCCGAACCCCGTCCATTCCGGGGCGGCGTTGGAAATCTTCGCGCGGCACGGTATAGGTTGCGAAACCGGGATATTGGGCGGGGAATGCGCAGATTTGAATTTCATATACAACCGCACCGTAGCGGGCGGGGCTCCCGTGGTGGCGCTGAAGTACGCGCAAAGCGCCGACGGCAAAATAGCAGCGAAACCCGGGGCGCGCACGCGCATAGGCGGAGCGGAGGAGGAGAGGGAATGCATGGAGCTCCGCGAGCTCTTCGACTCCGTAGCGGTGGGCCACGGCACGCTGCTTGCCGACGACCCCTCCCTTACGGCGAGGCGCGGTTCCCGCATCGTGAAATGCCCGAGAAGAATCCTCTTTGACGCGGCGCTCTCCGTAGCCGAAGAGGAAAATCCCGCGCGGTATAAGATTTTTTCGGACGAATTCCGGGACAAGACCGCCGTAGTATGCGACGCCGACGCCGACGAGGGGAGGATAGCACGGCTAGAAGGCTTGGGAATAAAAGTAGTGCAGGTTCCGTGCCCGAAGGACTCCCCCGTCTTTTGGACGGCGGTGCGCGACTACCTGCGCAACGAAAAAATAGCCTCCCTGATGGTGGAGGGGGGCGCGGGGCTCCTTTCCAATATATGCCGCGCGCGCGCGGCGGACTACGCCTTCGAATACACCTCCCCCGTCATACTCGGTCGCGGCGGCGTGCCAGCCTTCGCGGGGGGAAAAAACTTCAAAATACCGGCGAAACCGCGCAAACTTGGGCGCGACACCGCGCTGCGGGGGGAAATAGTATGGACGCGGAAGATGTGAAAAAATACTTCGAAAACGCGGGGGTGGTTGCCGACTACGCCCGCGCGGCGCGGATGCTCGGGCTCTGGAAATCCGAAAAGGAGGTGTTTTCCCGTTTCCTAAAACCCTCGATGTCGGTGCTTGAACTCGGTTGCGGCGCGGGAAGGGTCGGGCTCGGACTCGCCCGGGAGGGGTTCTCAAAGCTGACTTTGGCGGACGTTTCCGCCCCCATGGCGGACGCCGCCCGCGCGGTATTTTCGGGACTCGGAATCCCCGCGCGCATAGACGTAGCCGACGCCGCCGAACTCCCATACCCCCCCGGAAGCTTCGACGCCTGCGTATTCGCGTTCAACGGCTTCATGCAAATACCCGGGGCAGAAAGACGCCTCCGGGCGGCGAAAGGGATACGGCGCGCGCTGGCGGACGGCGGCGTTTTCATATTCACCACGCACGACCGCCTTGCGGAAAAAAACGCGTCCTATTGGGAAAGGGAAAGACTGCGTTGGAACCTCAACAGCCGCGATCCGCGCCTGGACGACTTCGGCGACATACTTTACCGCGGCGCCCACGGGGGCTTCGTCTTCGTACATTCCCCCACCGGGGCGGAGGTGCGCTCCCTCCTCGAAGAGGCGGGATTCGAAACGGTGTTTTGCAAAAAGAGAAGCCTCATATGCCCCGAGTCCGCCGAAGTGGAGGAATTTTCCGACGACTGCGTTTTCTGGGCGGCGAAAAATCCCGGAAAACGCGGACATTTTTCCTTTTAAAAACCGAAAAAACGCATGAAATATCCCGCGCTTATCGCACTAATGGCAATCGCAACACATACGGCTTCCGCAGCATTGAAGGCGGACCCTGCGCTTGAAACGGAAAAGCTCCCCAATTCCATGACGCTTGCGGCGTACAAGAATTCCGAACCGCCCGGCAGGATGTCGATGCGGCTGCTCGTAAAGCGCGGATCGGCCTGCGAAACCGAATCGGAAAGGGGGCTCGCCCACTTCATAGAGCACATGGCGTTCAACGGCACAAAAAACTTTCCGTCGGGGGACATGGTGGAATATTTCCAGAGGCTCGGAATGGCGTTCGGCGCCGACACCAACGCCCACACAAGTTTCACGGAAACGGTTTACAAGCTCGACATGCCCGACTGCTCCGACCGCCTTGCCGACGACGGTTTGAAGCTGCTGCGCGACTACGCCGACGGCGTGCTCTTTACCGACGAAGCCGTTGAGAAGGAGCGCGGCGTGGTGCTCGCCGAAAAAAATTCGCGCGACGACCCCGAATACCGCAGGGCCGTAGCGGAATGGGAACATTTGTTCAAGGGGACCGCGTTCGCCGAAAGGATGCCCATAGGGGAGGAATCCGTTTTAAGGGCGGCGAAACGGGCGGAACTGCTAAGGTACTACCGACAGAACTACAGACCCGAAAACATGGCGCTCGTCATGGTCGGGGACTTCGACCGCGCGAAAATGCTCGCCAAGGCGCGCGAGTATTTCTCGGACATGAAGCCGTTTCCGGGCGAGGCGGCGCGGGCGGAAAATTTCGGAAAAATAGAAACGGGGGGGTACGAATTCGACTTTTCCAAGGCGGATTTCCCCGTGGACGCCGCCTTCCACGAAGGGCGCAACCTGCCCAACTCCGGCGCGTGCGTCGCCGCCGTCGCGCCGAGGGGCGCCGACTCCCCCGAAAGGCGCGCGGTCTCCTGCAGGCTGGCGGTCCTCGCCGGGGCGATCAGCTCGCGTTTCCTGCGCACGGCGAATGAACCCGAATCGAAAATATCGCGCGGCTGGGCGTCCAATTTCGACTTCGACAAATTCGCCGAATGCTTCTACATTTCCGCCGACGCCCCCGTGGGTGGGCACGCGGACGCGCTGTACGAGGTTTTCAAACAGATCTACTCCGCGCAAAACATAAGCAACGAAGAGATAGAGGCGGCGAAGAAAAAACTCCTCGACCTGCTGGAAAGCAGGGTGAAGTCGGCGCCCACGAGGAAAAACCGGGAACTCGCGGGCGAAATATGCTCCGCGTTTTCGGAGGATATGGTGTACACTTCGCCCGCAACGGACCTCGAAACCGCAAGGAAAGCGCTGGAATCCTTCGGTGCGAAGGACGCGGTGGATTTGCTGAAACGGACCTTCGGCGGCGCGAAAATGAAAATTTTCCTGTCGGACGCCAAAGCGAGGCCGTCGCCCGTCGAACTGGAGAAGCTGGCGGTCTCGGCGGTTGAAAACGCGGCGAAGAACCCCTACGGGGCGGAAAAGTTCCAACCGGGTTCGCTGGAATTTTCGAAATTCGCAGCGCCCTCGCCCGTAGAGGAAAGAAGGTATCTTGCCGATCTCGGAATAACTCAGGTGGCGTTCGGCAACGGGGTGCGCCTAAACCTCAAGCGCACCGACTTTTCGAAGGACGAGGTCCTCATGAAGGTGGCGTTCGGCAACGGGGTGCTAGACATACCCTTGGACAAGCCCGAATACTACGCGGGACTCGACGCCCTAATGTGCTCCGGCACGAAATTCCAAAGCCAGGGGGAAGTCGGCGCCGCACTGTACAGGCTTAAAATCGGACTCGGCGCGGGGGTGGACGGAAACAGCTTCTTCGTGTCGGGGAGGAGCTCCTCGAAGGATTTCGAACAAATGGTCCTTTTTTGCGCGACCCTCGCGGGGGACGCGGGATTCCGCTCCGACGCGCTCGGAGCGCTTAAGAAGCGCGCCCAGGCGTTCTACCGCGACTTCGAAACCGACCCCATGGCGCGCATCCGCTTTCTGACGTTCGACATGGTGAAGTCGCCGAAACTCGCCAAGGTTCCCGGAACTTTCGCCGCCTTCGAGAAAATAGAAATGTCTGAACTGGAAAAATGGCTGGCGCCGATTTTGAAAAATTCGTATATGGAAATATCCGTCGTGGGCGACTTCGACGTGGACGCCGCCGTGGAAATATTCGGGCGCTCCTTCGGCGCCCTTCCCGGAAGGGCGCGCAAAAAAGACGCCCCGTACGCCAAGGTGGAAACCGTCGACGCACCCGCCGAATTCCTTTACAAGTGCGCTCCGGGCGACGAACCGCGCTCCGCGGCCGCGTGCCTTTGGAGGAGCCGCGGAAGGGAAAACTCGCGGGAGATGAGGGCCGCCAACGTGCTGGGCGCGGTGCTGGACGACATCCTGCGAAGGGAGGTGCGCGAAAAGGACGCCAGAACCTACAGCCCTTTCGCCTATAACAATTCGTCGGAATGGATGGAAAACACGGGATTCGTATGCGCGGCGACGTTCGTAGAACCGCGCTACAACGCCGAAATCCTGGACGCCCTGGAAAAGTGCGCCGAAACCGCCAAAAACAACATAAGCGAGGACGAGTTCGAAAGGGCGAAAATCCCGCTCGTCAAAGGCGTGCAGGCGGACATGCGCAAAAACTCCTATTGGCTGGAGGCGTTCGTGAACCTGTCGCAGGCGAAGCCGCTCAACCTCGAATTGGCGCGGACGGTGGCGGACGCCTATAAAAAAGTGGAACTGGAGGAAGTCAGGCGTTTGGCTTCCGAAATATTTTCGCGCGGGGCGGTCAGGGCGCGGGTGGTTCCCGCCGACAACCTAAAATAATGGTTGAAAAACGCGCGAAACGCGCGATTCTTGAAGCCCCAATGAATCCGAAATACAAACGCATTGTTCTCAAAATCAGCGGGGAGGCACTCAAGGACGCCGCAAGGGGGGAGGCGCTCGACGCCTCCGTATTGAAAAAACTCGCGCTCGAATTGAAACAGTTGCGCCTGATGGGGGTGCAAATATGCCTTGTGGTCGGCGGCGGCAATATATTCCGCGGACTGAGCGGAACGGGTTCGGGGGTGGACAGGACCACGGGCGACTACATGGGGATGCTCGCCACCGTAATAAACGGACTGGCGCTGATGAACGCGCTGGAAAACGAGGGCGTTCCCGTGCGCGTGCAGACGGCGATTCCCATGGAGAAGGTGGCCGAACCGTTCATATTGCGCCGCGCCGTGCGCCACCTGGAAAAGGGGAGGATAGTCATATTCGTGGCGGGAACGGGAAACCCGTATTTTTCAACCGACACCACCGCGGCGCTCCGCGCGAGTGAAATAGGCGCCGACTGCCTGCTGAAGGCCACAAAGGTGGACGGCGTCTACGACAAGGACCCTAAGAAGTATCCCGACGCCGCAAAATACGACACCCTTCCCTATTTGGAGGCTATAGAAAAACGCCTGAACGTGATGGACTCCACCGCGTTTTCAATGTGCATGGACAACAAAATACCCATCATAGTTTTCAATATGAACGAGGGCGAAAACATAAAGAAGGCGGTATCGGGCCAACCCATAGGAACCCTCGTTTGCTGATTTAATCTGCAAAGGACACGAAAATGGACATATCATCCCGACTAAAGGAGGTAAAGGACGCAATGGACAAGGCCATAGAACACCTGTGCCGCGAATTTGAAACCGTCCACACGGGGCACGCCAGCCCGTCGATGGTCGAGGGCGTGATGGTGGAAGCCTACGGAACCGTTTCAAGGCTGCGCGACATCGCCGCCATAACGACGCCCGACAGTTCCACCATTCGAATCCAACCTTGGGACAAAAGCATCCTCAAGGACGTGGAAAAGGCGGTGCTCGCCGCAAACATAGGCTTTACGCCCGTCGTCATGGGGGAGGCCGTCAGGTGCCCCATCCCGCCCCTGTCCGGAGAAAGGCGCGCGGAGCTTGCGAAAATATGCAAGGACATGGCGGAACAATGCAAGGTGAGGATACGCACGGCGCGGCGCGAATCCATAGATGAGGCGAAGAAGGCGCAGAAATCGGGCGGACTTACCGAGGACGATGTCAGGAAATTCGAAAAGGAGGTCCAGACCCTCACCGACAAGGCGGGCGCCGAGGTGGAAAAGCACCTCGCCGCCAAGGAGTCGGATTTAAAGACGCTGTAGGGGCACGCGCCCGCCTTTTTTCCCGATGCCGAAAAGCAAGAACAGGCGCATAGTGGTGAAAGTGGGAACGGGGCTTCTCACCCGCGGCGTGGGGGAACTCGACGTCCGCAAAATGGGAAACCTTTGCCGCCAGATGGCACGCGCCGCCTCCTCCGGGGTGGAGGTTGTCCTCGTAAGCTCCGGCGCGGTGGGGCTCGGAATGGGGAGGCTCGGCTTGACGGAGCGCCCGAAGAACGTGCGCCAAGTGCAGAAATGCGCCGCCGTGGGACAGGGTATTTTAATAAGGACGTGGGAGGAGCTTTTCGCACCGGAGTCGGTTACGGTGGCGCAAATTCTCCTCACCCGCGACGACGTGGACATCCCCGCGCGCCACAAGGCGCTCCGCGAACTTCTGGACGAACTGCTGGGCTCGGGGATAATCCCCGTCATAAACGAAAATGACTGCGTAAGCGCCGCCGAATTGAACATCAAGTTCGGCGACAATGACGTTTTAAGCTCCCTTGTGGCGGCGCTCTCCAAGGCCGACGACCTCGTCATACTCTCGACTGCCCCCGGTCTGGTGGATATAAAGGGCACGGGCGAACTGGTTTCCGTGGTGGAAAAAATCGGCCCGCGCATACGCGCCATGGCGGAGGGGACATCGAGCCGGACGGCGGTCGGCGGAATGGTTACGAAGATAAAAGCCGCCGAAATAGCCACGGCGTCGGGCTGCAACGTCCACATAGCCGACGGATCCCTTCCCGACGTCGTAGGCGCTGTGCTTCGGGGGGAAAATCCCGGCACGTTTTTCAAGGCGCGCTCGCGGGGCGCGAGTTCGAAAAAAAGGTGGCTTGCCCACTTCGGCAGAACCATCGCCAAGGTGTACGCGGACGCGGGCGCCGTCCGCGCCGTCCGCGAAAAAGGGGCGTCGCTCTTGTCCGCGGGGGTTGTGCGCGTCTCGGGAAAATTTTCGCGCGGGGACATGGTGGAGATTGCCGACGCTTCGGACGGAAACGTGGTGGCAAGGGGACTTGCGGAAACGGACTTCGACAGCGCGCGCACCAAACCCGGCGGAAAAAACCCGCGCGCCCGCGGGGTGGTGGTGGTGCACCGCGACAACCTCGCCCTCGTATAGGAGACCCGGAATGGAAAGCCCGCCTTCGGTAAGACTCTCGCGCGACTGCCGCGCAATGCTTGTTCCAAGCGGGGTGGAAGTACTGCTTGCTGCGGGGAACGAAGTGCGCGTAACGCACCGCCTGGGAGGAAAATTCACGGTAGTGGGCGTCTTCGGAACGGCGCGCATAGGTGGCGCCGACGCCGACGCCCTGGGCGAGAAGGTTCCCCCCGCGCAAACTGGGCGGACGGACGGCGCGTGCTCCATGGACGGGGCGAAATTCCGGATGGAGAAAGCGCCGCACGGAAACCTCGACGACTCCGAAATATGGGACGTTGCAAGAACCGTATACGACCCCGAAATACCCGTCAACATAGTCGACCTCGGCCTCGTGTACAGAATGGAGATAGCCAGGAACGCCGACGGAAAAAACTGCGTGGACGTGGACATGACTTTGACCGCGCCCGGTTGCGCCATGGGCCCGATGATAGCCGACGACCTCAAAATGCGGCTCGAATCCCTGCCGTCGGTATTCGAGGCTCGCGTGAACATCGTCTGGGACCCCCCATGGAACCGCGACATGATGACGGAGGAGGCGAGGATGATTTTGGGCTTGGCATGAGCCGCGCGGGGAGTTTACAATACTCCGGAAAAATTACACTGCAGGCAATGAGAACTTTTCTATGCGCGTTGTTGGCTCTTCCGTTTTGCGCTTTGGGCGCGGCGGCGGACGCCGTGAAGAACACCCCCTCCGCGGGTTCCAAGGAAGTCAGGATTGCGGGAAGCGACATACTCGGCCCCGTCCTGGAGGCGAAAATAGCGGAGCTTGCCAAACCGAATAAAATAGGATTCAAATGCGATTTTTCGGGTTCCGTGTCCGCGCAAAAGGCCGTTGCCGACGGATCCGCCGACATCGCAATAGCAGCGGTGCCCCTCGGCATGGAGACGAAGGCGCCGAAGGACGCGCTGATGCTGCCCCTCGCCTTCCATGCGTCGCTGGTGGCGGTCAACGAAGCCAACCCCGTAAACGAAATCTCCATACCTCAACTTAGGGGACTGTATTCGGAGAACGCCGTCGAGCGGCTGGAATCGTGGAGCCAACTCGGAGTAAAGGGTATGAACCCGGAAAAGGTCGTGGCGGTATCGACGGGATTTTCCGACGGTCTGGTGGTTGAACTCTTCAAATACGGCGCGTTGGGAGGGTCGAGCTTCGGGTCGTGGGTCGACGTTATGGACAAGAAGCGGGATATTTTCGAGACTCTGCGCAACAACAATTCCGCAATGGCCGTGGTGGGGAAGCTCCGCGGGGAAAGGGGGATAAAGGTTCTTGCGGTATCGGTGCCGAAAAACGGCAAAAACTACGCCTTTTTCCCCGACGCCGACAGCTTTATAAATTCCGATTATCCGCTCGTCCTGCCCTTTTACGTGTTTTTGAAACGCGGGGCGGCGGCTAACGTCCGGGAAATGGCGCGGCTTCTACTCGGGGACGAAACCGCCGCATTTTTGGACGCCTCGGATTTGTATTATTCCGTCCCGAAAAAAACGCGCGAAGCAGCGGTTTTTGAACTTGACACTGCAAGATAATACGGCACCATTGTCGCGAACATTTTTTCAACCGCGGGCTTAGCTCAATTGGCAGAGCGCGACCTTGCCAAGGTCGAGGTTGTGAGTTCGAACCTCATAGCCCGCTTGAAGTTTTCCCCCCTCGGGTCTCCGGGAATTTTTTCGCCGTCCGCGCCGAACGCGTATTAGATTTACAAGCGCGCGGGCGGAGCGTCCCCTCTCGGAACGCTGGGTTCTTCCCCCTTCCCCCGCTTTTCCGGCGCGGAACGGAAAAAGAATTTTTCAAGCTCCGCGAGGGATGCGGCGGAAGGTGCGCCGAACCTAAAACGCCCCGCGCCGCGCGCGGCCTCCGGCGGGTGCGAAACGGCTTGGGCGGGCGGCGCGGAAGGCTTTGTTTTTTTCTCCCCGTCCATCTTCCGCCTTCTGTACTTCTTTTTCATGCGCTTAGACATGAGGGGTTCCTCCGATCCGCCCTCCCCGTTCCGCGAAAGTTGCGCGAACGGGTTTGCGCCCCGAAGCCACTCGTTCCCCGGGCTTCTTTGCCGGAGATTCTCCGCCATGGACTTTTGCGCCACCTCCGCCGCCGAAAACAAAAAATAGGGCGGAACCGCCCGCGCCCCAAAACTCCTCGCAGTGAGGGCGAGAAGTCTGTCGGCCGTAACCACGCATATCTCCGACGGATTTTCCGCCTCCGCGCAAAATTTTTCTATGTATTCGTCGGCGGTCTGGGAGGAGGGGGTGTATATCCTCTCCATGTACGGGGAGGGGGCATCCGCAACGGGGGCGGAGCCGTCGCCCCCGCCGTCGTAGACAACGCTCAGGCGCCCGCCGCCGTAGGTGCAAAAAGCCTCGAGTTTTCTCTCCAATTCCGCCGCGGCGGCGGCGGGGGAACGCGTATTTAAAACGCGCCTGAGTTCCGGGTGGAAATGCACCAGGTTCCACGCGTCAGCTATGACATGTTCCGCCGCCATTCCGTGTACGGAGTGGAAAGAGCGGGGTTAATCCTCCTCCTCGGTAAAGAACTTCACGACGTCGTCGAAAAACGACAATTTTTTCGGGGAAAATTTCACCGCGAAACCGCCGCCGCTTTCCATCGCCAAATTCAGCTTTCCGGAGGAATCCGCCTCGATTATTTCGTGCACGCAGTCCGTCGCGATTCTGTCGGCGTTGGGACCGTCCCTCAATACCTCCGCCTTGTAGCAGACGCCGGGACTGAGGAATTTCGAGAGCGTGAGCGACACCGCGCGCGGCGTCCAATCCGTCATTCCAGCAACATACCAGTTTTCGCCCTTCCGCCGCGCTACCACCGCGCATTCGCCCATCCTGCCCTCCAAGACCACGGTGTCGTCCCACACGGTGGGAACCCCCGCTATGAAGGAGAGGAATTCGGGGGATTTGGCGTAGTCCGTCGCGCCGTCGGAAAGCATCTGAAGGGGGGCGTAGTAAAGCACGTACATGGCGGCTTGGGACGCCCTCGTGCCCATGGCGACGGGCCGGGTGTTCGAAACCTTGAACTCCTTCCGGGTTACGTTCCTAGTGGCGCCCGGGGTGTAGTCCATCGGCCCCTGTATCATCCTGGTGAAAATTATGTCCAAGTTGTGCCGCGGGGGGGTGCCTTGGTCGTCGAATTTGTTGTACTCGTTGCCGCGCACAGCCTCGAAGTTCAAGACGTTCGGATATTTCCTGTTCAACCCCGCGGGCTTTGCGCAGCCGTGGAAATCCACAACCATTCCGCGCTCCGCCGCCGCCGCGGCGATGCGCTCGTAGAGGCGCACGGCGAGCTGGTCGTCGCGGTCGAAAAAGTCCGCCTTTACGCCGTCGGTCCCCCACGACTCCATCAAATCGAGGGCGCGGTCGAGGTATTTTTCAAGGGAGCGCCCCAAAACCCACAGCACAACCTTGACGCCCTTGGAATGCGCGTAGGATACTACCGACGGCACGTCGATATGCGGCTTTCCGCCTATGAGCGCCTCGTGCACCCCCTCCTTAAATTCCGCAAGGGTGTCGCCCGTAAGCCATCCGGCGTCGATTAAGACATAAGGTATGCCGCGGTCCGAGGCGAAGTCTATCATGTATCTGTATGTTTCCTCGTTTATGCCCGACTTGAACTTCACGCCCTCGAGACCCCAAAAATTCCACCAGTCCCAAAGGCACGTCCCCGGCTGTATCCACGAAGTGTCCTCCAAAACCGAAGGCGACGCCAGTTTAAAAACGGTGTCGTTGTCGGCAAGCTCGGCGTCGGAGCGCGCGAAAATAAACACACGCCATGGGAACGACCTCGTTTTCGAGGTCTTTGCCGCGAAGTTTTCAAGCCCCTCGGTGCGGGTCATAAAAGCACCGTCGACAAGTTTTTTCGGATATTTGGAAAGGCTTCCCTTCGCCCTGCCGCCCGAAAACCATATGCGCATGGCGGGGTAGTCCGCCACGTCCGATTCAGTAACCGCAAGAGTGGCGCCCCCGATCTTGACGAAAAACGGGAGTGTTGCGCAAAACCTGCCTTCCCCCCCCTTTATGGTGTCGCGCGTAAAAAACTCCTCGTGGGGAAACATCGTCCCCTGCGCGTAGTGGGAGATTATCTTCGTGTCGGGACCGAACGGGAGTTCCAGGGTCTCGTCCTCCACCACCGCGTTTCCCTCCCCGAAATCCGCCGAGAAGCGGTACGCAACGGCCTCGTTGTAGGCGCGCACCTCCAAAGACCATTTGCCGAAGGAAAGCTCCAAGCGCCCGTAATTATCCGGAACCCGAGAGCGTATGCCGAATGGGTTTTCCACCGCGCCAACGTGCAACGAAACCTTCGAGGAAACCGCCTTCGCGCCCCTACCCAGTTCCCCGAAATCCGCCTTCATGCCTATGAACGCCTTGTTCAGCACCGTCTTGCCGTCGGAGATTAGGGATACGGACAACCTCTCACCGTCCTCGACTATGGCGGTAAGCCTGTCGTCGGGCGACTTCACTTTGTAGGTATCCGCATACAGGCTTCCGCCCGCGGCGAAAAACGCCGGCAACGCCGCAAGCGCCGCCCCGAGAAACGATTTTATGAGACGCGTGTTCATGGGCGACAAGTAGACATCCCGCGCGGAAAACAGTCAATAAATAAAGTTCCGCCCAAAAAAACGGGGAAGTTTCCACTTTTTAGGCCGACAAAGCAGGAAACTTCCCCGTGCGGGAATCATATTTGCAACTATGGAAATTATCCGCCGCAAATCCCTTGTTTTTTCCGCGGACGGCGACGGAATTCAAGACGCCGATTAAGTTAGTTCATTCTAACTTGTCAAAGAAAAAAAATAAAAATTTCTTCATTTTTCCGGGGGAAGGTCCGCACCGGGGCGGAAAAATGTCTTTTTCAAAAAGATATCTTTTTTTAACTATGGACAGCGACGCAGGCGGAGTCTAAAATTTTTTCCGAAAGAAAAAGGAGAAAAATATGGAGGCGAAAAACACAACCGCAATTCTTTGCGCCGCAATTTTCCTCGGCGCGGGCGCTCAATTTTCCCTGTACGGGGACGAAGTCAAGGCGTGGGAGGAGCCGCTTGAAATCCCCACGTACAGGGTCGGTCCGCCGTTGAAGGCTCCGATATTCGACTGCGACTTCTCGTACCAGAACGCGCGGAGGAGCGTCTATCCTTACCGTTTCGCCGACGAAATCTCGCGCGAAAAGCAAAACCGCACCTACAATGCGGTGTATTTGGAAAATGAATACGTGAAGGTTTGCATCCTTCCCGAGATAGGCGGACGCCTCTTCTACGCCCTGGACAAGACGAACAACTACGATATATTCTACCACCAGGACGTGATAAAGCCCGCAAGCATCGGCATGGCGGGGGCTTGGATTTCGGGTGGGGTTGAATGGAACGTGTTCCACCACCACCGGGTGACGAGCAATTCGCCCGTGAACTACGCGATATCGGAAGATCCCGACGGCGGCAAGACCGTGTGGTTGGGAGAAACCGAATGGCGCCACAGGATGTCGTGGGCGATAGGGGTGGCCCTTCATCCCGGCAAATCCTACATAGAAGTAAAGGGGAGGCTCATAAACTCCACCATGGACGCCAACTCCTTCCTCTACTTCACCAACGCCGCCACGCGCGTCGACGAAAACTACCAGTTCATATTCCCTCAAAGCGTGGACTTCGGAACCTACCATGCCAAGACGAGTTTCTGCCACTGGCCCGTAACCCGCGAGGCGTTCAACGGGATTAAGGAGTACGAAAACAACCTCGACGCCTCGTGGTGGAAAAACCACCCCGTCAGCGGCTCCATATTCGCCCACGACCTCAAGGAGGACTTTGTTGCGGGCTACGACCACGGAAAAAAGGCTGGGACGATAGTGGTGGGCAACCACAACATAGTCAAGGGGGGCAAAGTCTTTTTCTGGGGGAAAAACACGGGTTGGGGCACCAAAATTTTGACGGACACGGCGGGGCACTACATAGAGATAATGTCCGGCGCGTATTCCGACAACCAGCCCGACTACACGTGGATATACCCCTACGAATTGAAGAAATTCACCCAGTATTGGTACGGACTGCGCGACATAGGCGGGGTGAAGAAGGCGTCGAAACTCGCCGCAATAAACCTGGACTTTACCGGAGACGGCAAAATCATTGTGGCCGCCCTCGCAACGGAGAAATCCAAGGGATTGGAACTTTCCCTGTCGCACAAGGGAAAGGGGATTTTTTCCAAGAAAATAGACCTCGCCCCGGACTCCCCCTTTGTGGAGGTCTTGGAAAACGCGGGGAACCTCGACAAGTACGGCTTCGAACTCGCGTTAAAGTCGCCCGACGGCAAGACGATTCTTTCATACTCCCCCCGGCCGAAAGACGAAAACAAGCCGCTGCCCGACACCGTCAAGACTCCCAAACTTCCCCGGGAAATAGCCAACAACGAGGAATGCTATCTTGTGGGTATGCGCAACCTGCAATTCAACCACCCATTCGTAAAACCCGCGGACTACTTCCTTGAAGTTTTGCGCCGCGACCCCGGGGACTCCCGCGCGAACACGCAAATGGGAATATACTATAGAAAGCGCTGGGATTTTCCCAACGCGAAAAAACACCTGGCGGCGGCGGTGGAGCGGTTGTCAAAAGACTACACGCGTCCAAAAGACTGCGAGGCGCTCTACAACCTCGGGCTGGTGCTGAAGGCGGAAGGCAACTTCGACGAGGCTATAGAGACGCTCTACAGGGCCGTATGGAACTACACCTACAATTCCGCCGCGAATTTTCAGATAGCGCAGATATACTCCCAAAGGGGCAACTTCGAAAGCGCGCTGGAACGCCTGGACGAGGCTATTACCTACAACGGCGCAAACCTGCACGCGCTCAATCTAAAATGCTCGATATTGCGCGCGCGGGGCAAGACCGGCGCCGCCCTCGAATGCGCGGAAAAAGTCCTCCGCTTCGACCCGCTCAACGCCTACGCCAGCCGAGAAAAGGATTTGACGGACGGAGGGAAATCAGTGGAGCGCCTTCTGCACGGAAACAGCGAAGCCTGCCTGGAACTCGCCCTCGCGTACGCCGCAAACGGATTTTATTCCGACGCGGAATCCGTTTTGAAATATGCCGACTCCGAATCGGCGTACCCGACGGTGAAAATGCACCTTGCCGGCCTCGCCAAGAGGCGCGGTGATTTGCAAAGCTATAAAAAGCTCTTCGCCGAGGCGCTGGCGATGCCGCAGGACTCATGCAACCCGTTTAGGTTCGAAACCGCCGCCCTCATGAAGGACGCCCTGGCGGAATTTCCGGACAACGAAAGACTCCTGTACTGGCTCGGTTGCGCCGTTTACGACAAGCGCCCCGAATGCGGCATGGAACAGTGGAAAAAATGCGTGCAAATAGACCCCTCCGACGCCATGGCGTGGAGAAACCTCGGCTACGGCTATTGGAAACACTTGAAGAACTACGCCAAGGCGGGCGAATGCTACCTCAAGGCGGTGGATGCCGACGGCGCGCAGCCCATATTTTTCGAGGAGCTCGACCAGGTGCTGGCACTCAAGGGCGAAAGCGTAAAAACCCGCTACGACATCCTAAGGAAAAACCACGAAGTCTGCAAAAACCGCTACTACCCGCTTGCGGCGGAGGTGGTGACGGCGACTTTCGAAGGCGACTACGACTACGCATTGAGACTTATGCGCGAATGCTACTTCCCCAACCGCGAAGGCGTTGGGGATTTCCACCAGGTGTATGTGGACGCCGTGGTTCTGTCGGGTCTTGAAAAATTCAAAAAAGGCGATTTCGCCGCCGCCGTTTCCACCTACGGCGAAGCCTTCAAGTTCCCGGAAAACCACCAGGTTTTCCTGGTCGACACCCGCATACCCCGCGACGCCCAAGTCTACTGCATGCTGGGCGACGCCTACGAGGCGGCAGGCAACGAGCAAAAGGCGGAGGAGAATTGGCTTCGCGCCGTCGAGACGGACGCCCGCGACACAAATTGGCGCTATTATAGGGCGGTTGCCCTCAAAAAACTCGGCAGGGGCTCCGAGGCGGAAGAGATATTCAAGACCCTTGTAAAGGAGGGCGAAGAATCGATGGTAGGCATGCACACCAGTTTCTACGGTGGCGAAGGGTTTACCGGAACCAGCGTGCAAGCCATTAATTCTCGGGCGTACCTGACGAAGGGGTTCGGAGAACTCGGGCTGGGCTTGAAGGACGAAGCGAAAAAATCCTTCCAAAAATCGTTGGAACTGGAGCCCGATACGCTGTGGGCGTCCGTCATGCTGAAAAGCCTCCAAAACGACCGCTAAAAAGCTTCCGAAACAAACGGACCCCCGCCGAAAGCGGGGGTTTTTATCTTCTAAAAAATTCCGACTCCCCGCGCAGCATGCGCGGGCATTTCCCGTAATAGGCGGATACCGCCCTGGAAAAGGAGTAGGCGTTGGCGTAGCCCGTGGCCGCCGCCATTTCGGCGTTGGTCAGCCTCCCTTCCCTTACGAGTTCCAGGGCGCGCTCCATGCGCTTGTCGAGCAAACACTTCGAATAGCTGCGGCCAAATTTCATTTTGCAATATTTGTCAACGGAATACGCCGTCAGTGGAAGAAGTTGCGACTGCTTTTTTATCCTCCAATCGGCGCCGGGATTTTCCGACATTTTCTCCACGAGCTCCGCAACGGCGTCCCGTCCCCCCCCGCGCGGCGCAGATACGGACGGAGAGAACCCGCGCCTGACGCACGCGATGACGCCCGAGGCGATGTTTTCCAGAACCCCCAGGCATGCGTCCGCGGAATACGCCTCGTTCAGATACGCCTTCATCAGGGCGGAAAAGGTTTCGAAAAAATTCAACCGCAATACGCGCGTTTTTTCACCGAAAACCTCCCTCCAATAACCGGTGTCGGGAAAGTGCATCCACCAGACGTTTGTGTTCACGTTTCTGACGAAGTTTGCGCAGAGCCTGCCGGGCGGGATTATAAGAACCTGTCCCCTTCTCGCCGCCGTTTTTTCGCCGTCGAACCTGACGTCGAGGACGCCGCTTTCCACAACCAGCATGTCGTAAAAGGATTTGTTTACGCGCGAATGGTAGTAGTTTTTCGTATGTTCGGCGTAGCCCAGTATCATTACAGAATATTTCGCCCACACGTTGGGAGTGGAGGCGGGCGGCATCTTTACGAATCCGCCGCGGTCGTCCGGCGGGCGCCGCCTGTACACGAGAAACCTCATCCTGTCGGACGCGGGGAAAAGGTGCAAATCGTCGTCGGAATAGACTTCGGAAACGTATTCCACTTTCGGGGGACGGCGAATGCGCTTTTTCTTTTCCATTTCGAAAGGGTTGTAGCGGATTCAGGGAAAATTTGCAAGCCTTTAGGAAAACGGCGCCCCATCCCTCCACCGCGCCGCGGGGCGGGAAAGCCGAAAATTCAGCTTAAAACCTCTTGACTTGCGCGCCCCGATTTGGACAATGGGCGGCGAAAACTGCCCTTGTCGTCTAGGGGTTAGGACCTCGGAACCTCATTCCGAAGACAGCGGTTCGATTCCGCTCAAGGGTGCTTCCATCCAACTCCATAACAAAAACAACACTTATAAAAAAATGAAAATAGCAAAGAAAACGCAAAAGCTTTTAAACGAGCAATTCTACAACGAACTGTACGCGGCGCACATATATTTCGCCATAAGCGCGTACTTTAACAACACCCCCTTCCGCGGGATGTCGAAGTGGATGAGGCTCCAGTCCAAGGAGGAAATGGAGCACGCCGCGAAAATTTACGACTACCTTGCCGAACGCGGGGCGAAATTCGAAACCGATTCCGTAAGAAAACCCGAAAAATCGGAATTTTCCTCGCCCCTCGACGCGTTTAAAACCGCGTACGCGCACGAACAACTGGTGAGCTCCCAGATAGAGAAGATATTCGAAACCGCAAACGCCGAAAAGGACTGGGCAAGCGCCGACCTGGCGGCGTGGTTCATAAAGGAGCAAATCGAGGAGGAAAACAGCACACGCGCTTTCGTGGACGCCCTCGAATACGCGGGCTCGGACAAAGTCCTCCTCATGGGAGTAGACAAATGGGCGGGAAGCCGTTCCGAATAGGGAAACGGGCGTTTCCTCCCCGGGACCGTATTCGAAAAGAAAACCCGCAATCCCTGGAAACAACGGGATTGCGGGTTTTTTAAATGGTGGCCAGACCAGGAATCGAACCAGGGACACAAGGATTTTCAGTCCTCTGCTCTACCGACTGAGCTATCTGGCCAAAGAATCGAAATTCAAGTCGCCCAATACAACCGAAATTTCCCCAAAGGTCAATATATTTATTCCCTAGTTGAAAATTTTTCCAAGCGCGCCGAAACGCCGCCCCTCTTTTACTCTTGCATACTTGCGCCGCCCCGTTTTCCTATGCGGGCATGTCCGAAAATCCCTTTCTTCAAAATCCCGTCCTTCCGGACTGGGGGGCAATGGACGCGAAACTCGCCAAGTCCGCAATAGAAGCCTCCATATCGGAGGCACGGGAGCGCGTCCGCGCAATCAAGGCCGTGCCGGACGGCGCCCTAAACTATGAAAATTGTCTGTCGGCGCTCGACAACTGCGCCGATACTTTGGATAGGGTGTGGAATTGGCTGAACCACCTTCAAAGCGTGGCGGACTCCCCCGAACTCAGGCAAGCCGTAAACGAAAATACACCCGCCGCAACCGGATTCTACGCATCGCTTCGGCTCGACGGCGAACTGTACGCGAAAGTCTCGGCCTACTCGAAGTCGGACGAGGGGCGCAGTCTTTCGGGATACAAGGCGAGACTTCTTTCGGAAACTCTTCTGGATTTCGAACTGGGCGGCGCCGCTTTGCCCAGCGACAAAAAAAAGAGACTCTTGGAAATAAGCTCCCTGCTCTCCCAAAAAACCCAAAAATTTTCGGAGAACGCGCTCGACGACACCAAGGCGTTTTCGCTTCGCGTGGACGACGAAAAGGACCTCGACGGCCTGCCCCAGTCCGCCGTCCGCGCCGCGGCGGAAAAGGCCAAGGAGACGGGAACGGACGGTTGGGTTTTTACGCTGGACGCACCGAGCTACACCCCGTTCATGTCCTATTCCAACAGGGCGGATTTGCGCGAAAAACTCTGGCGCGCCTTCTCGGAAATAGGGAGGGGCGGAGGGCGTTCGAACGCGGCGCTTATAAGGGAAATACTCTCCCTTAGGGACGAGGAGGCGAAGATACTGGGCAGGGCGAATTTTGCCGACGAAGTCCTCGCGAGGCGGATGGCGGGATGCGGCAAGAGGGCGCTCGAATTCGTGGAGGGGCTCCACTCCCGGTTCAAGGACGCCTTCGACGCCCAGTGGGGGGAGCTCCTCGACTTCGCAAAACCCCTTGGAATATTGGAAAACGGCTTGATGCCCCCATGGAGTTTTGCGTACGCCACCGAAAAACTGCGCAGGGAAAAATACGATTTCGACCCCGAGAGCCTCCGCCCCTATTTCCCCTTCGAACGGGTGAAGGAGGGCATGTTCGAAATATGCCGCAAGCTCTACGGAGTCCGGATAAGGAAATTCCCCGGAAGAGTCAAGGCATGGCACCCATCGGTTGAACTCTACGAATTCTACGGGGCGGACGGGAAATTGACGGGCATGTTCTACGCCGATTTCTTTCCGAGGAAGTCGAAGCGTTCCGGCGCGTGGATGAACCTTCTGCGCCCCGCCTCCGGAGGCCTGCCGGCGCTGGGGGTGGTGGCGGGGAACATCAGCCCCGCCTCCGGAGGCGTACCGCCGCTTCTCTCGCACGGCGAAGTTGAGACGCTCTTCCACGAATTCGGGCATTTGCTCCATTTTTTCACGATGGACTGCCCCGCCCTCGGATTGCGCGACGTTGCATGGGATTTCGTGGAACTGCCCTCCCAGCTGATGGAAAACTGGTGCCGTAACAGGGAGTGCCTCGACATTTTCGCCGCGCATTGGAGGACGGGCGAAAAAATCCCGGACGACCTTTTTGAAAAATTCGAAAAATCGCGCAAGTTCATGGGGGCGGTTCAAGCCATGCGCCAGCTATCCTTCGCAAAAATCGACCTCGACGCCCATATCGATCCCGGAAAATTTATTTCCGCGCCGGACTTGGACGGGCTCGCCGAGGACCTGCTTCGCGGATATACGCACGAATACAGCCGCCGCGTACCCTCCATTCTCCCACGCTTTACACACATCTTCGGCGACGCCGTGGGATACGCCGCGGGATACTATTCCTACAAATGGGCGGAGGTACTCGACGCCGACGTCTTTACGCGCTTCGAGAGGGAGGGCGTTCTCAATCCGCGCACGGGCGCGGATTTCGCCGAAAAGATACTGAGAACGGGGAACACCGTGGATCCGGCGCAGGCTTTCAGGAATTTTATGGGCAGGGATCCCGAACCCGGGGCGCTTATAAGAAGAAGCGTTTGACCCTCCCTATCGTTTTTATTTGCAAAACGGGAGGAATCCGTCTTTACTCCGCGAAGTTATGGGCGGATTCTTAAAAAAACTGGCGGCGACGATCCTGCTGGCTGCGCTTTCGTTGCCGTGCGTTGCGGTAAATGCGGAACAACCGAACCCCGGAAAAGACGCCGCAATCCAAAGCTCCCGGGGGGAAAACGGCGGGGCGTACCACTTCGTCCAGACGATACTTACCCACAGCAACGCCATGGATAAAAATATCGCGGCGGTAGTCGTGCTTCCCGATTCCTATTTCGACAAGGGCGACGAAACCCGCTACCCCGTGGTGTACCTCCTGCACGGATACGGCGGCAACCATAGGACGTGGTTTTCCGTCCACCCCGGCATCCAAAAGTTGTCGTCGAGATACGGCGTCATACTGGTATGCCCCGACGGCGGAGTTTCGTGGTATTTCGACAGTCCGAAATTCCCGGAGTTAAAATACGAAACCTACGTT
>CAZMBN010000010.1:7284-29004 GCA_964564825.1 uncultured Opitutales bacterium | reverse complement strand
AATTTTTCGACACCTTTTTCCACGACCCCGATTTCCTATGGATAAGGCAGGGCGCACCGAAAAGGGACAAGGACAAGTAACGCGCGGATTGCGTTTCTATATTCCCTGTTTTTTGTTGTGCTTTCGAGGGAAGTTTTATTAAGATCGCGTATGCTTATGAACGGACTTCTTTCAAGAATACGGGTTGCGCTATTGCTTGCCGCGGCGTCTTCGGCGTGCATTGCAAATCCGGCGCAACCGCAAAAACAGGAGGGGATAAAGGAAAACGCCTCCCCCTTCGTCCAAATAATATCCACACGCAGCGACGCAATGGGCAAGGAAATCCCCGCGGCGGTCGTGCTTCCCGAATCCTATTTCAAGGAGGGCGACAAAACCCGCTATCCCGTGGTGTATCTCCTGCACGGATACGGCGGAAGCTACAGAACTTGGCTCCACCGCGGCGTCGACATTAAAAAATTGTCGTCGAGATACGGCATCATACTGGTATGCCCCGACGCCCGCAATTCGTGGTATTGGGACAGCCCGAAAATTCCCGAATCGAAATACGAAACCTACATTGTAAAGGAACTCGTGCGCCAAATAGACCAAAAATACCGCACAATAAACTCACCGAAAGGGAGGGCCATTACGGGATTCAGCATGGGCGGACAGGGGGGATTGTGGCTCGGCTTCCGCCACCAGGACGTATTCGGCGCGTGCGGTGCCATAAGCGGCTGCGCGGACATACGCCGATTTCCCAAGAGTTTTGAAATTTCCAAACTCCTAGGCGACAAGGATTCCAACGTCGAAAACTGGGAATCGCACAGCATAATGAACCAAATCAACCTGCTAAAACCACACAAACCCGCCATTATAATAGACTGCGGAACGGAGGATTTCCTCTACAAGGTAAACGAGGCGCTGCACGCAAAGCTTTTGGAAAACAATATCCCTCACGACTACATAACCCGGCCCGGCGAACACAATAGTCCCTACCTCGGCAATTCCCTGCTCTACCAGATACAGTTTTTCGACACCTTCTTCCACGACCCCGATTTCCTATGGATAAGGCGCGGGGCGCCCTCACCCGCTAAGCCGTAGGAGCCGCCCACACCCTTTTAGGAGAAGTCCTTGTTCCCCTTGTAAAACAGCAGATACACCGCAAAGAGATAGGGGAAAAGGTAGGTTGGAAACGTTACGGCCAAGACAAGCCACGTCCCGAGTATGTAGGGGAAGTATTCCCACCCGCGGGAAAAGAGCGCGATCAAACCGCCGATAACCAGGGCGAAAACGAAAGTCGCCAAAGTAACGGTTGCAAACCTGTCCAGCAACATGGAATCCAATAATTTTCCCACCCTTTCCTTCTTTCCTAAGAAGACCGCAACAAGGGAGAGCGCCGTCGCAATGAAGAAGGAAAGACCCAAACAGAGCGGCACGGTCTCCGCCCCGAAAACGCCGCAAAAAAGCGCCCCCAAACCCCAAAATGGAACAAACGCCATAGGGTAGTAGACAAGGAGCATATTTTTATTTTTCACGGTGGAACGTCCTCCCCATCTTTTTCCCTCTCTTTCGACGAAGCCTACGCCCGAATCCGCGGGGTGTCCATAAAAATCGGCAAAGAACGGATAAGTTTCCAAGGCGCGTCAACGCGCCGCGGACTCCCCGATCCAGGCGTCGAAAGCCGCACGGGTTTTTTTCAGGTAATTTTCGCGATCGGGACGCTCCGGTTTTTTTATTCCCGCGGCGATCGAGTCGAAATCCGGCGCGCGGGCGTCGAACCCCGCGGAAGGGACGTCCACCCCCGCAAGCCACGCGCACATGTTCAACAAAACCTTGCGGAAATCCTTTTGGGCAAGGGACCACGGGCTGTGCCCCCCCGTGAAGCCGAAACCGCGCGTGCCGTTGGCGTTTTCCGCAAGCCAAGCCGCGGTTTCCAACCGCCCCTTTCCGAAACCCTCCCTGACGGGGACGGGAGCGCTCCGCCGCCGCCGCAGAAAGTCCGGCACCGCGGTCTTGAGCACGGGGGTTATTTTTTGCCCGGGCGCGCCCCCGAAATATATGTTGAAATGCCATTCGTCGTAAAATCCGAACGACGAAACCCCGTTTAGGACGCAATGTTCGGCGTTTCCGACGTCGAATTTCGCTTCGAAAAACGGGTTGTAGGAAAAACCGTCCCGGTAGTGTCCGCCTACTATGGAGTCCAAGGCGGCGTTGTCGGCGTCGGAGGAGAACATGAGCCCGTAGTGCAACACGCCGACGTTGAGTCCGCGGTCGTTCAACCTTTTTAATAAGGCGGTCTTGGAGGCGAGCGGATGGTTTTGCTCCCCCTCGCAAATCACCACCACGGCGTCAGCTTTTTCCAACCGGGAGAAGTCGAAACCGTTTCCCATATCCGCGCAGGACGCCTCAACCAAACCCCTCATGGACTCGTTCGCCATGCGCGCAAGTTCGCGGCACATAACCCCGTGTTCGTGCTCGCCCCACAGGTGGACCGAACCTCCGTACGCGAAAACCAAACGCTTTTTCTCCGCGCGGGCGCAGGAACAAACAAATACCGCCGCAAAAACCGCGCACGCTATGGAAAAAACTCTCCGTCCCATATCCGATAATTTCCCCATAGGAACGCGGAGTAAAAAATCAAATCAAATATTAATATTTGTAAAAAAAGCTCCGGGGCGTTTTTTTTTCGCGGGCGCCCGCTATTTCATCCACCTCCGCCAGTCGCGGACAAAGTCGTCCACCCTGGAGGGATCAGCCTCCACGGCGGGGAGGGCGCGGTGCGAAACCCCTGGCGGCGTCTTGGAAAAAAGGCATTCCGCCACGTATCTTGCGGCGTAGTAGCCCCAGCCGTAGTAGTCGTCGTAGGCGCAGTAGTTTATCCAACCCTTGCGCAGGTATATTTCCAGTTGCGGAAGCGAACCCACGCAAACGGCGAAGAGCCTGTCGGAATCCGCCTTGATAGGCGCGGCGTCCGCAATTATCCACGGGCTGAAAAATATCTCCCCGAAATTGTCGTAGCGGGAAATCTTTTCCGCGTTTTTAACGGCGTAGTCCCCGTAGTAGTCGAGCGCCGTCCCCTCAGCGCTTTCGGCGCCCGATACGACGCCTTCAAAGTCCCCGTATTCGAGGCCGGGTCCGAGCAAAAGCCGCATCTCCCCGCCCCGTTTCAAATCCACCTTCCGCGCCTCCCCCGCCGATTTAAAGTAGCACATCAAACGGTATTTGGAGCCTTTCGAAAGGCGAAGCACCCCCCTTTTTATTTTTTCGGCGAGGTCGCGCCCGTCCGTGGACACCGAGAACACCGAATCGGAAATCCTCGCCCCCACGCTCGCAACGGGAAAGTTTTCCCCCTTCAGTTTCGCCAATCCTTCGGAAAAATCGGCGCCGGCCAACGGAAACACCACCGCCGCCTTAAACTCCCCAAGGGACGCGTTTGCAAGTTGCGCCGCCTGCATTTCTGGGGAGTTGTCCGCCGAAAGGTACTCCACTTCGAATGAGCAGCCGTACTTTTGCCTCATTTCCCCAAGGGCGTCCCTTAATCCGTTAAACACCGCGGCATTCGAGGGACTGCTCATATCGGTAGCCAAAAAGGCTATCCTTATTTTTTCCGCGCAAGGGGAACTCAACACCGAAAGCGCGAAGAGAAGAACCGTTAATAATTTTTTCATTTTCGTTTTTCCCCCTTGTCCGCAAGACTGGGCGGAAGATCCCGCCCGGACGGGTTTCCGGCCATATCCGCCGTTTCCGCAAGCATTTCCCCGCAAAGTTCCGACGCCCGTTTCGCGTCGGGGCAATCAACGAAGAACGCCGCCGCGGTTTCCATTTCGGGAAACACCGCAATCAGGTTCGCGGTGTTTTCAAAATAGTCCGAGCAGACGAAGACGCTTTTCCCTCCCGTGTAGGCGCGGACAAACCCCCCGCCGAATTCGCCCTTCGCGTACGCCCGCCGCCGGGACTCAATCCTCCGTTTATCCGCAACCGCGGGGGACGGGGAAGTCTCCTGCGCCAGCCATTTGGCGGCGTCAGCGCACGAGAGCGAAAACGCCGCGGCGGGAAAATACGCCTTGTCGAAACTTCTGTAGCGCGCGCGTATTCCAAGCGGGGAAAACAGATACTTTTTCGCCGCCGAAGCGAAGGATTTTTTCATGTCGGGCTCCGAGGGGTTTTCAACGTAGCCCAGAGCGTACCCCGCCGCCGCCACCGAAGACAGCGACTGCACGCGCTCCCCCCCCGGGGGAGCGCACGGAGGAATCTGGGCAAGAACCTGGAAAAATTCCGCGGAGGAGCATTCGTCGGGAATAAGCGCGTCGGCTTTGGGCGGAATTCCCGCCGCGCAAGAGACCAAATCCGAAAAGGTTGCGTCGTCCGCATTTTCCCGGAAGGACCTGAAAAAAGAGCAGCGCCCCGCCGCGGGCGACGACGCGTTCAATTTCCCCGCGTTTTCCATGGCGGCGGCCAAAAGCGATACCAACGCCGCGGAACTTTTCCCCAGAGGAAAACGGCGCGCCCCCGGGAGCCTCGAATTCCGCCCCGCCGAGGAAATCTCGATGGTCTTTTCCAATACGACTTTTCCCGCCTCCGCCGCGCAAACCGCCCCCGCTCGGGCCCCCGCCCTCTCCAAGGCGTCGCCGAATTTAAATTCCAAAAATTCCAGGTTTCTCCGGTTGAAAACCGCGTTTCCTCCGCCGTTTCCCAGCGCGCCCCCAGGCAAATCCGCAAAAACAGCGCACGCCGCCGAAACAAAAAAAATACTCGCCGTCCGCACGGACATCACAACTTGTACCGCATTACGGGCAGACGCCCCGACTTGGATTTCAACCAGTCCTTCAAATCGTCCGGCACGAGCATTTCGGGCAGGAGTTCGTTGAACATGCAGGACCGCGTCTTTACGCGCGCCGCAAGAGAAGAAATATCCATGCGCAAATCCACGAGACTCCCGCCCGTTACGGGTTCCACGAATCCGGAGGGATCGAGCCCGAAGTAGGAAGCTATGCGCGCCGCCATGTCGTATCTGCTGACGGGTTCGAGCCCCGCATAGTGGTATATGCCGCTCAGGCTCGGACGCTCGCATATCTCCACAAGCAGGTCGGCGAGCAACGACGCCGATAGCGGCATTTTAATTTCGTCCGTACGGCACCGCGCCTTTTCGCCGCAAGCCCATGTCCTCAATAATTTCTCGTGCAGTGAGCGCCTTTTTGAAAGGCTGTTTCCGCTCACGTGGCTAATCCTTAAGACGACGCTCGTCTTCGCCGCGGCCTCCAAAACTTTTTTTTCCCCGATAAGCTTCGTTGTGCCGTACAAAGTGCACGGCATCGGAACGTCAGTGTTTTTATAGGGCGCGCGCGTACCGTCGAAAACCATGTCGGTGGACAGGTGCACAAACCGCGCCGAGACGTGGTGCGCAAGCGTTGCGAGGATTCCGGGCAGTTCGGCGTTCAGCTTGTTTGCAAGTTCGGGTTTCGCGTCCACCTCGGAGGGGCTCGCTATCGCGGCGCAATTTACCACCGCTTCGGGGAATACGTCCAAAACCGCCCTCTGGACGGCATTCGAATCGGCGAGGTCCAGCCGGAGAACCTCGACGTTTTCCGTCTCGGGAAAATTCTGCGACGAGCACACCGCCACAACCCTGTGCCCCGCCTTCACGGCGGCGTTCACGAAATTGAAACCCACAAGCCCCGTGGCTCCCGTGCAAAAAATCCGCATAAAACCTCTTTGGAAATATGAAACCGCCCCGGACGATAAAGCACAAAAAAGCGCGCGCAAACATATTTTTTGCGCGCGCCCTTCAACGGAGGAATTTTCCTACAACTTAAGCTCTATCTCGTACTCTCCGCAGGGAACTACTTCGCGCGCCGACGAAAACTTTTTGCCGTTGATCGTTACGCTTCCCTTTGCGGGAAAATCGAGCGTACCCGAGGCGTTCGGCGGAACCACAACCTTCCAGAAAAACCTTCCGTTTTCAATCTTCCACGACGACGACGCCTCGCCGTAGGGAGTTTGCAGGTTCGCGGCGGCGAACGTTAACCCGCCCCCCGGCTTCGGCGCAAACATTATGTTTTTGTAGCCCGGGTTCTCGGGGTCGTACCATATGCCGGCGACATCCTTGTAAAGCCATCTTCCCACGCTTCCGAGCGCGGCGAGATTGAACGTGTTCATGGTGGGTGGGGCAAAACCGCCCCTTTCGGGGGAATAGCTATCCCAGCGTTCCCACATTGCGGTAGCACCGTGGTTTACCTGGTACAACCACGAGGGAAAGCCCTCGTTGTTCAAGATTCTATACGCCAAATCCATCCTGCCGAACTTTGTCAAGACGGGAGTTAAAAGCGGAGTCCCCAAAAAGCCCGTATCCAAATAAAAATTGTTTTTCTCCAGCATTTTCACCAGTTTTCCGAAGGATTTTTCCGCCAATCCCGGGGGGAGGATGTCGAACCCCAATGAAAGCAAATACGCCGTTTGCGTTTCCCCGCCGGTATGGACGGGGGCGTACTCCCTGCGCGGTTCGGGCAACTTGCTCTTTATAGTGCCGTCGGCAGACACGAATTCGCGCACAAAAGCCTCCCGCGCCTTGGCGGCAAGCTCCGCGTACGCTTCGGCGTCGGCGTCCTTTCCGAGAACTTTCGCGCTCTTCGAAACCAAATCGGCGGTGCGGATGAAATACGCCGTCCCTACTACGGCGAGGGGGGTTGCGCCGTCGGTAACAATACCCCCCGTCGTCGACGGTTGAAGCCAATCGCCGTGGAGACCCTTGTCCACTATCAGGGACCTCGAATCCCTCTTTTGGCAATCCACCCACTTTTTCATCATATCGTAGTTCTCGGCAAGCGCTTTTTCGTCGCCGTAGGCGGTATACATCTCCCAAGGTATAACGACGCCCGCCGCCCCCCATGCATTGCATGCGTCGCCCCATCCGCCGGGGGCGACGTAAGCCATCCGCCCGTCGGGCTTTTGCATGTCGCGCATATCCCGGCAGTACTTGCTGAAAAACGCGTCCGCGTCCATGTTGAACGCGCCCGTGGAGACGAATATTCCCGCGTCCCCCGTCCAGCCCATGCGCTCGTCGCGCGTCGGACAATCGGTTGGAACGGAAAAATAGTTTCCGCGCTGGGACCATTGTATATTGCTTTGAAGCTTGTTCACCTTGGGGTTGGAGCATACGAACGCCCCGA
This sequence comes from uncultured Opitutales bacterium, assembly GCA_964564825.1. Classification (GTDB taxonomy): domain Bacteria; phylum Verrucomicrobiota; class Verrucomicrobiia; order Opitutales; family Intestinicryptomonadaceae; genus Merdousia. The sequence goes on along the minus strand of CAZMBN010000010.1, from coordinate 21,859 downwards.
TCAACGGCATGGAATTGCGCAGGACAAGCGCGGTTGCCGAATCCTTCGACGCCTTCCAGTCCTTCGCCAAGCCCGAGACTTCAAGATACCTAAAACCGTGGTAGGTAAACTTGGGTCGGTAGGTCTCGATCCCGCGCCCTTTCGGAACGTAGTAGTCGGTACTTAGGGCGCTTCTATAATTTTCCGTGTAAAGCGTGCCGTCGGGATTCAGCATCTCGGAATATCTAAGCTTTACGGCGCTTCCGGGAATCCCTTTTAGACTTACCCGCGGAATCCCTGCCACGCACTGGCCGAAGTCGAAAATGAAAGAACCGTTTCCCGTGTCCCTTACGGAAAGCGCGGGAAGGGTTTCGCACACCTTCACGGGGAGGTCGCGCCGCGGGTCTACGGCGGGGAGGTTTCCAACCTCACTAACAACGGGCGCGCTCCACTGCGAATCGTCGAAACCGTTTTTGGAAAAGCCCTCGTGCTCAAAACGGGCGTCGTAGAACTCGCCGTCCCATATGTCGGAATAGGAGTAGGCTCCACCCAGACACTTCCACGAGGAATCGCTTGTAACCGTCTCCCTTCCGCCGTCCTCGTAACTTAGTTCTATCTGCGCAAGAAGCTTCGGCTTTCTCGGATTTCTCGCCCCTCCGCCTATCCTGCCGGCGTACCAGCCGTCGGCGAGTATCGCGCCCACGGTGTTTTCGCCCTCCCTAAGCATGCGGGTAATGTCGAAAGTGTCGGAACTCACCCTTTTGTCGTAATTGGTCCAACCCGTCCCAAAACAGCCGTCCCCGACCTTTTCGCCGTTTATGAAAGCCTCGTAAACGCCCAAGCTTGCAACGTAGAGCCGCGCCGACTTAAGCCCTTTACCAACCCGGAAACCCTTCCTAAAGTAGGTGGGCGGAACCCCCGTGCGGGACGACACAACCCGCGGCTTGCCCTCCCAACCAAGCCATGATTTCCTTTCCCATTTGTAAAGTTCCCTGGGCGCCGCGGGGGTGTTCAACCACTTGCCCTTCCAATCAGAATTGGAAAGCAGCCCCGTCTCGAAGCTCGCAACGTCCGACCACCCCGACGCCTCCGATTTCGAATTCCAATAACGTACACGCCAAAGATACTTCTCGGCGGACTTCAACGCCCCGCCTCCGTAGGGGACTTTCACGCTGCGGGGAGAATCGACCTTCCCGCTTCCCCAAATCTTTTTCCCCCCGTTGTAGACCTCTATCTCGTACGCCTTCTGGACTCCGTTGTCCCCGGCGCACGGCAGCTTCCACGAAAAACTCAACATGCTTAAGTCCATGCCGAGCGGATTCTTAAAAAACTCCCCAACCGTGGCATCCTTCGCCTTGAATTCCGCTCCGCGAACGGAGGAGGCAAGCAGAAGAAGACACGGCAACACCCCGACAAATATTCGAATCTTCATGCAGATAATCTTAACCGTTCGGAAAAAACGTGTCAAGCGATAGAAAAAACGCCCCGCCCCTCCCCCTCTTGGAACCCGCCGAGGAGAAATTCGTTTTACGGGGGGAAAATATCTGCCTTGCAAAAATTGCGAAATGTGAAACGATACGCCCGTATATACTTTTCCGTTGTTATGAACGCCGAAAATATCGTAAAAAAACATATAAAAGACCTGCCCGTGTACGAGACGGGGAAGCCTATAGAATATGTTGCGCGCGAATTCGGGTTGGATCCCGACGGCATACTGAAAATGGCGTCCAACGAAAATCCCCTGAGACCCTCCCCGAAGGCGGTGGCGGCGGTGGCGGCGAAGCTGTCGTCGTTGAACCGCTATCCCGACGGCGGATGCTACGAACTGCGCCGAAAACTAGCGCAAAAATGGGGCTTGGAACCCGCGCAGTTCGTATTCGGCAACGGCTCGAACGAACTGCTTGAATTCGTTGCGCAATGCTTTGTAGGCGAAGGCGACGAAACCGTATTCGGCGCCCAGTCGTTCATAGTCTACAAGTTGGCGACGATATTCGCGGGGGGGAAGTGCGTGTCCGTTCCCATGCCCGGGCTGAGGTACGATCTCGACATGCTCCGCGACGCCGTTACGGAAAAGACGAAAGTCGTGTTCATGACGAACCCGAACAACCCCACAGGATGCGTGGTAAAAGGGGACGAAGTCCTAAATTTCGCCAGGTCGCTTCCCGAGCGCGTGGTATTCTGCTACGACGAAGCCTACGCAGAATACCAAGACGCGGAACCGGATTTGCGCCCCCTCGTGCGCGAAGGGCGCAACGTTGTATGCCTGAGAACTTTTTCGAAAATCTACGGCTTGGCGGGTCTGCGCATAGGCTACGGCTACACGGGCGGGGAGATCGCCGGCTACATAAACCGCGCGCGCGAACCCTTCAACGTAAACAGCCTCGCGCAAGTAGGGGCGCTTGCCGCCCTCGACGACGACGACTTCGTAAGGGAGAGCAAACGCGTGAACAACGCGGGCCGCAAACAATTTGAAAAAGCCTTCCAAGACATGGGGCTCGAATATTTTTCCGAGGGCGCGAACTTCGTCATGGCGAAGGTGGACGACGCCGCCGGCGCCTTTGTGAAACTGCAAAAAAGCGGGGTGATAGTCCGCCCGAACGCTGGATACGGGCTTCCCGACTGGCTTAGGATAACCATAGGAAAACCGGAGGACAACTCGCGCTGCATAGCCGAACTGGAAAAAATAGTCCGTGCGCGGTCCCGGAGGTAAAAGCCGGCGTAAACTTAAGACATGAACAATCCCTTCGACACCCTTAAGGAATTCTACTCGCCCCGGTCGGGCGAAAGGGGGCTTATATACAGTCTGAAAGCCCTGGAGAAATCGGGCATGGACGTTTCGAGTCTGCCGGTCAGCATAAGGATAGTCTTGGAGAGCCTGCTGCGGAACTGCGACGGCGTCGCGGTCTCGGAAAGGGACGTTGAAAGGCTCGCCTCGTGGAACGCGGGAAAACCCGGCGACTACGAAGTCCCCTTCGTGGTCTCGCGCATAATCCTGCAGGACTTCACGGGCGTCCCCCTACTCGTCGACTTGGCGGCTATGCGCGACGCCGCCGAAAAGGCGGGGGCGGACCCCTCGGCGGTAGAACCGTCCGTTCCCGTCGATTTGGTGGTGGACCATTCCGTTCAAATGGACTTCGCCTCCACTCCCGACGCCTACGCGAAAAATCTGGAAAGGGAGTTCGAACGCAACGGGGAGCGTTACGAATTTCTCAAATGGGGGCAGCGGGCGTTTAAAACGTTTTCGGTGGTCCCCCCCTCGACGGGGATAATACACCAGGTGAACCTGGAACACCTTGCGCGGCTTGTGTTCGGCGCGGAAAGCGGCGGGGGCGGAAAAATTTTCTACCCCGACACCCTCGTGGGGACGGATTCCCATACCACCATGATAAACGGGCTCGGCGTAGTGGGCTGGGGCGTGGGTGGAATAGAGGCGGAAGCGGGCATGCTCGGCCAGCCCGTGTGCTTTAGGGTTCCGGAGGTCGTGGGGGTGCGCGTGTCGGGCTCGCTTGCGGAGGGAACAACCTCCACGGATTTGGCCCTCCACGCAACGAAGCTGCTGCGCGACGCGAAAGTGGTGGGCAAGTTCGTGGAATTTTTCGGCGAAGGCGCCGCGGGGCTTTCCCCCGCCGACAGGGCGACTGTAGCGAACATGGCGCCCGAATACGGAGCAACCATGGGATATTTCCCCGCGGACGCGGCGACCATCGAATACCTCCGCCTCACGGGGCGCGGCGAAAAGACCACTGCCCTCGCGGAGGACTATTTGTCGGAACAGGGAATTTTCGGAATACCGGCGGACGGGGAGTGCGTGTATTCGCGCGTGGTGGAACTCGATTTGTCGGAAGTGCGCCCGTGCGTCGCGGGACCGAAACGGCCGCAGGACAAGGTATTCCTGTCCGGCCTCCGCGGGTCTTTCGGAGGATTTTTATCGGCTTCCGGGAAAAACCCGGGAGCCTTCGCGGAGACCCCGAAGGGGCGCATCTCCAACGGAAGCGTGCTCATAGCCGCCGTAACGAGCTGCACGAACACCTCCAATCCGACGCTCCTCGTCGCCGCGGGTTTGCTTGCAAAAAAGGCCGTCGAACGCGGGTTGTCGGTTCCCGCCTACGTCAAGACGACGCTCGCCCCCGGTTCGAGAGTTGTGAGCGACTACCTCGCCGAGGCGGGTCTTCAATACTACCTCGACAAACTCGGTTTCAATCTGGCGGGATACGGTTGCGCCACGTGCATAGGAAATTCCGGACCCCTCGACGCAGAAATAACGGAAGCCGTCAAACGCAAAGGCCTCGTTTGCGCGAGCGTCCTTTCCGGCAACAGGAATTTCGAGGCGCGCATCCACCCCGCGGCGGGTGCGAACTATTTGATGAGTCCGCCGCTTGTGGTAGCGTTCGCGCTGGCGGGGCGCATAGACGTGGATTTCGACACCCAACCCGTGGGAAAATCCGCGGACGGAACCGACGTGTACTTGTCGGACATATGGCCGTCCGCTCGGGAAATCTCGGAAACGGCGGCGAAGTGCGTGAAGACTTCCATGTTTAAAAAACGCTACGCCGACCTCGGCGGACCGGAGGCTTGGAAAAAAATAGAAAGCCCCGGGGGAAGCCTCTACAAATGGAACGCGGCGAGCACCTACATACAGCCCCCCCCATTCTTCGACGGTTTCGACGCCTCCAAGACCCCCGCGACGCCCCGTCTCGACAACCTGCGCGTCCTCGCCGTATTCGGCGACTCCGTCACAACCGACCATATTTCCCCCGCGGGCTCCATACCACCCGACGGCCCCGCGGGAATCTACCTGCGCTCCATGGGGGTGGAACCTAAAGACTTCAATTCCTTCGGCTCGCGCAGGGGCAACGACAAAATCATGACGCGCGGAACCTTTGCGAACGTCAGGATAAAAAACGCCCTTGCGGGCGGAACGGAGGGGGGCTTTACGAAAATAGACGGCGAGGGCGAAAACGTCCCGATATTCGACGCCGCCTCGGTTTACGCCGCCAGGGGCGAAGGACTGGTGGTCTTCGCGGGCGCGGACTACGGAATGGGGAGCTCCCGTGACTGGGCCGCCAAGGGCACGCGGCTTCTGGGGGTGAGGGCGGTCGTGGCGAAGTCCTTCGAAAGGATACACAGAAGCAACCTTGTGGGCATGGGGGTTCTTCCCTTCGAATTCCCCGCGGGGAAGGACGCTGTCTCGCTCGGCGTACGCGGAACGGAAAAATTTTCCATAAAGGGGCTGGAGGGCGCGCCCCGTCCGCGCCAAAAGGCGCTTCTTCGCGCCGAACGCCCCGGCGGAGGCGGGTTCGAGTGCGAAATACTCCTCAGGTTGGACACTCCCGTGGAGGTCGAATACTACCGCGAGGGTGGGATACTGCCCTTCGTATTGAAAAAAATTCTCGACAAGGGGGGCGGAAGGACCCCGGCGGAGGCGCGTGGCTGAGGGGGCGGAATATCTCGTGAAGGTCGACGGCGAAGGCGCAAGCCTTGCGGTTGTAGGGCGCGCATCCTACCTAAACTGCCGCGGCGCGGGGGATTTTTTCAATTTCCTCGTACGCAAAAAGTGCAAAAAAGTGTCGCTTAATTTCGCGAAGTGCACGGGGATGGACAGCACTTTTCTGGGAGCCGTGGCGGGGCTTGCGCTGGGATTGAGGGGGATAGGCGGCGAACTCACCCTCGAAAATTTGGAGGGGAACAATCTCAGGATCGTCCGGAATTTGGGAATACACCGCCTCGCCAAGACGGGAAATTCGCCCGCCGCGGGGAACGCGAAAGCCATCCCCTGCGGGGCCGCCGCGAAGTCCGACATATTGGACGCCCATAAAAACCTCGTCAAGGCGGACCCGTCGAACGCGAAGAAATTCGAGGACGTGGTAAGCTATCTAAAAAGGGAGGCGGACGGGGAATGACGCCGTTGGTCGCCGTTTGCGCCGTATGCGCGCTGTGCGCGGTCTGGACCGTGGCGCTCAACTTTTCTTCGAAGCGCGAGTGCCGGCGCCTCCGCCGCGAATTCGACAGGGTAAACGACGAAAGAAACATAGCAATCGACTTTCTCCACCGTATGGCGGAGAACCTTGAAAACGGGGCGAGTAAGCGCGACGTGTTCGACGTCGTTGTGCGCCTGACCGCGACCGCGTGCAGGGCTACGGGCGCGTGCGTCTACGAGGTCCTTCCGAACGGCTCCCTGAAATCCGCCGCGAAGGAGGGGCTGTTCCCCCCGCTTGCGAGAAAAATTCCCGCGCCGGGCGGCGAAAGGACGCGGGCGGAATTCCTGGAGGACGCCATGGAGGACGAGACCGTGGAACGGGGCTCCGGCGTTGTTGGGGAAGTTGCGGCGAAAAACCACGGAATACTCGTGGGCTCTGCGCGTTCGGACCCGCGTATAGCGGAACAGGACGACCCCTCCCTGAAAATATCGAGCCTAATGGCGGTTCCCGTCGCCTTCGGAAACACGTTCTACGGGGTTCTCGCCGTAGTCAACCCCGTGGGGGAAAAATCCTTCTCGCAGTCCGATTTCTCGCTGGCGGTTTCGCTCGGGGAACAGGCGGGGGTGGCGCTGCACAACCTCGATGCGGTATCGGCGCTGATTGCGAAAAACACGATGGAGCTCGACCTCCGCCTGGCGAGCAGCGTGCAGCGCTACCTCCTTCCGGGGCATCTGCCGTCCAGCGACAAGCTCGAATTCGCGGTAAAGTATATTCCACAGCGCCTGATAGGCGGGGATTTCTACGATTTCTTCAAATTGTCGAACGGAAGGTTCGCGCTGGTTGTCGGCGACGTTTCGGGAAAGGGGGCGTCGGCGGCGATACTCATGGCGCTCTGCCAGACAAAGCTGCGCTACATAGCCCACACGAACAAATCCCCCGCGCAAACCCTGAAAATTTTAAATTCCGAAATGGTTTCCGCCATGCGCGCCGACATGTTCATAACCATGGTCTACGCGGTGGTGGACACCTCGGAATCGACCTTGACCTTCGCGCGCGCCGGGCACGAATTGCCGATGGTCTACAGGTCCGGAAACCACCCGGTCGTGGAGGAGCTTAGGGGCGAGGGCATGGCGCTCGGAATGGCGGATTCCGAACTTTTCGACGCCTCCATAAGGGATTACACCGTACCATTTTCGGCGGGGGATGCGTTTGTCCTCTACACCGACGGCGTAACCGAAACGCCCAACGCCGACGGCGAGGAATTCGGATGCGAACGCGCGGCGGAAAGCCTGTCCGAGTTGGGGGGCGCGGGCGCGCGGGAAATAGCCGATGGACTTGTAAAAGCCGTGGACCGCTTTAAGGGGAATTCCGACGCCGTCTACCCCGACGATCTCACTTTGTTGATAGTAAAAAACCGGAACAACAACACCTGAAAGGAAAATTATGGCTGGAGTCGGCAAACTGTTGAAACAGGCGCAAAAAATGCAAAAGGCTATGGAGGCCGTGCAGACGCAACTCGACGCGATGAGAATGGAGGGAAGCGCCGCGGGCGGCGCGGTGAAAGCCGTGGTCGACGGGCGCGGGGAACTCGTGTCGGTAAAGATAGACCCGGAATTCCTAAAGGAGGACGCCGGCGCCGTCGAGGCGTCGATAGTCGCGGCGGTAAAGGACGCGGCGGGCAAGGCGAAACAAAAAAGCGGCGAGGAAATGGAAAAAGTAACGGGCGGATTCCAAATACCCGGACTGTTTTGACCACGCCCCGGAAGACGCGGCGCATCCAAATGGGAAAATCCTTCGAAAACCTGAAGAACCTGCTGAAAAAGCTGCCCGGACTCGGCGCGAAAAGCGCGGAGCGCATAGCCCTCCACATGGCGTTGGAGGATCCCGCGCACGCGCGCGAAGTGGCGCGCGCAATAAACTCGGCGGTGGAGAACACCACCCCCTGCCCGTCCTGCTACGGGCTTTCCGAGAACGGCGAACTCTGCCCCGTCTGCGCCAATCCCGCAAGGGACGCGTCCGCCGTGTGCGTGGTGGAGAAGGCGTCGGACGTCGACGCCATAGAGAAGTCCGGCGCGTGGCGCGGCAGGTACCACGTGCTGGGCGGAAAACTTTCCCCCATCCGGAGGATAGGTCCCGACAAGCTCAACCTTGAGCCACTCGAAAGGCGCATAGCCTCGGGCGGAATTTCGGAAATAATGCTTGCGCTTTCCAACGACATCGAGGGGGAAGCCACCTGCCACTACATAAGGGAGCGCACGGCGGCGGTGCGGAAGGTGAAATTGACGCGCATAGGATTCGGACTACCGAGCGGCAGCCAACTCGGATTCGCCGACTCCGTGACCATAAAAAACGCGCTCGATTCACGCAAAGACTTCGAATCCTGACATGAAAAACAAAATCGGATCAATAGGCGCAGCTCTTGCTCTTACGGTTTTTTCGGCGTGTTCCGCCCGCGCCGCGGAGGGCGGGCAAAACGGCTTCAAAACTGGCATAGGCTATACGGACGCCCTAATCCTCGGTCTGGTGGAGGGCGTCACCGAATACATCCCCGTCTCCTCGACGGGGCATTTGATTTTGACGAACGCCCTGTTGAACCTCGACGCCGACACCCCCCTTGCGGACGCGGACGGCGCGCCCGTGCTCGACGGCGAAGGCAATCCCTACACCGTAAAATCGGCGGCGGACGCCTACGCGGTCGTAATCCAACTCGGCGCGATAGCGGCGGTGGCGTTGGCGTACAGAAAAAGCCTGTCGAGAATGGCGATGGGAGTCCTGGGCAGGGACTCCGGCGGGCTTTCGCTTCTAATCAACCTGGCGGCGGCGTTCCTCCCCGCCGCCGCCGCCGGCTTTTTCCTGCACGGCGCGATAGAAAGGGAGCTTTTCCGCGTGGGACCCGTGGCCTTCGCCCTCGCCGCGGGCGCCGTATTCATGTTCGCCGTCCAAAAGGCGTACGACAAAAAATTTCCCCGCGGGGAATCCCGCCTCCGCCTGGAGGACATGACGGTCCGCCGCGCGCTGCTGGTCGGCGTTCTCCAATGCGCGGCGCTTTGGCCCGGAACAAGCCGCTCCATGGTTACAATCGCCGGAGGGTACACGGTGGGGCTGAAACCCACCGACGCCGCCAAATTCAGCTTCTTGCTGGGTCTCGCCACGCTCTCGGCGGCGTCCGTTTTCAAGGCGCTGAAGGACGGGCAAAACATGCTTCCCGCGCTCTCCTGCGGTCCGCTCGCGTTCGGGCTGCTTGCGGCGTTCGCGGCGGCGGCGTTGTCGGTAAAATGGCTCGTGGGCTTCCTCGAAAGAAGGGGGCTTGCCCCCTTCGCGTGGTACAGGTTGGCGCTCGCGGCGGCGTTGTTCCTGTTCCGGTACGCGGGGTATTTCGCATAGTGAGGATAATAGACTTCCATACGCATTTTTATCCGGAATTCGTTTCGCGATCCCCCGTGGAATGGGCGCTCGGCGCGGGCGAAACCTACTGGGCGCGGCTCGTGGGTCCGCGCCCCGACGGAAAGGCGCCGCTCCAGGGCTTCCCCGACGAAAAAAAATTTTTATCCGACATGGATTGCGCGGGGGTGGAGCGCGCCGTAATACAGGGCTGGTATTGGCAAAGGCACGAGACCTGCCTTCTGTTGAACGCCGCGGTATCGCGCCTGGCGGCGGCGCACCCCGACAGGCTTTCCGCCTTCGCCTCCGTGCAACCCGCCGACCCGCGCGCGGCGGAAATAGCGCAAAGGGCCGGTGACGACGGATTCTGCGGCATAGGCGAAATCCACGACGGCGTGCAGAGATTTTCCTACTCGGGCGAAAGTTTCGAGTTGCTCGCCCAAACCGCCTCCCGGCTCGGACTGCCCCTTTGCGTCCACATAACCGAAGCCGCCGGCAAAAACTATCCCGGCAAAACCCCCACGCGCACGGTGGAGGCGCTTGCGGCAGCGCGGAAATTTCCGAACCTCGCGGTGGTGTTCGCCCACTGGTGCGGAAACCTCGCCCTCTCGAATGACTTCGACGCGCCGCCGAACGCGCGCGTAGACTCCGCGGCGACCCCGTTGGCGGGTCCCCCTAACGCCTGGGAAAGGGGCGTTTCAAACTTCCCCGACGCCGCGCTTTACGGCTCCGACTACCCGCTAAGGCTCTACCCGCGAAAGTTTAAAACCGAGGAAATGGCGTCTGTTGCCGCCGAGGCCGCGCGCGCCGTACCCCCTGCGTACGCCGAAAAATTCTTTTTTGAAAACGCAAAAAAAACATGCTCCATGCCGTGGTGAAAAATCCCCCCTTTCCGCCGTCCGCGCGCGGAAAATCGGAAAAAAGTTGCCAACCCTCCGATTCGGTGGCTTTATGGTATCGATGAAGAAAGGCGTATTCATAACCTTCGAAGGCGGCGAGGGCTGCGGGAAAAGCACCCATATGGCGTCCTTAAGGGACTACTTCCTATCGAAGGAGCGCGAATGCGTGGTCACGCGCGAACCGGGCGGAGTGCCGCTGGCGGAGGAGATAAGGAAAATCCTTTTGCGCGCGGAAGGCGGCGTTCCCATTTGCGCGCGCGCGGAATTGCTGCTTTTCGAGGCGGCGCGCGCCCAACACGTGGAGGAATTTATAAAGCCCGCCCTCGCCGCGGGAAAAGTGGTGTTGTCCGACAGGTTTTACGACTCCACAACCGCCTACCAGGGCGCGGCGAGAAACGTGGATTCCCGCGCCGTTTCCTTTCTGAACGGCTTCGCCGCGGAGGGGGTCCGCCCCGATTTGACAATCGTCCTCGATTTGCCCATTTCCGAGGGAATGGCTAGGGCGGCGGAAAGGGACGGTAGAAGCCCGGATAGAATGGGTTCGCAAAACGCGCAATTCTACGCTGCGGTAAGAAAAGCGTTCCTGGAAATGGCGGAGCTCGAACCCCTGCGCTTCGCGGTTGTGGATTCTTCGGGGGATAGGGCGCAAAGCTTTAAAAAAATTCTCCGCGCCGTGGAGGAGAGGCTCCGTGTTTGAGGAAAAAGCCTTGTCTTTGCTGTTCCGCGCCGTGGACGGCGGAAGGATGCACCACGCGGTTCTCCTAAGCGGACCCGACGTCTCCGTTCTCGAATCCGTTGCGGAGAAAACGGCGTCGCACATATTCGGCGCAAATTGCAGGAACCCCCCGCACCCGGACTTGTTCGAGTTGCGCCCTGAAGGAAGGGGGCGCCAAATAAAAATCGGGCAAATAAAGGACAAGGGAACGGACAAATGGCTCAACACCGTGCGCTGGCTTATCGGGGAAATCCACCTGACTTCGTCCCTCGGCGGCGCGAAAGTGGCGGTGGTTTACGAGGCGGACAGGATGGATTCGGATTCCTCCAACGCCTTTTTAAAGACCCTTGAAGAACCGCCCCTGGGAAGTTTCATATTCCTGCTTACAACCAACCCCGGTTCCCTGCTTCCCGCTGTGCGGAGCAGGTGCGTATCGCTGCGGATAGACTGCCCCGCCCCCGTATCCGTGCCCGACAAAGGGTGGCTTAATTGGATGGAGAAATTCAAAAACTGGCAAAAATCCGCCGTGTCGGGGAAGGCGGTAAAATCCCGCGCGGACGGAACGGACGCGTTTATGCGCTGCTACGCCCTGCTTGCCGAATTCGACGCAATCCTAAAGCGGGTAACGGGCGCGGAAACGGACAAAGCGGCCTCCGTCGCCGTTGAAAAATTGCGGGGCGTGGGCGGGGCGGTTGCCGCGGAAAAATCCGCGACCCCCCCGGGAGGGAAAAGGGAAAAAAAGGACGGCGAAGACGTATTGTCAAAGGACGAATTGGACGCGCTGAAAGCCTCGATAAGCAAAAAATTCGTGGGGAAAATGCTTTCCGATATGGAGGACGCGGTCGCCTCGTGCGCGGTAGAAAGCGGGGGGGGTTCCGCCTTGAAACTCTCGCGCGCGGTGGACGTCCTTGAAAGATCCGCAAGGTTGACGGGCGTTTTGCACATGGGCGCCGCCGCCGCGCTCGAATACTTTATGCTCTCCTCGCTTAGGATATGGTCCAGACCGTGAAAATTTCGCTTTCCACAAGTTATCTCCAGCCGTTGCACCGCGACGGCTACGCGATGTTGCAGGACGCCGCGGAATTGGGTTTCGAATACGTGGAATTGGGCCATTCAACCCCGCCCACGGCGGTGGACGGAATACTGAGGGCGCTTGCGGAGGGGGTTGTGAAGGTTTCGTCGCTACACGCCTTTTGCCCCGTTCCGCCCTTCACCTCGGGGGCGGTCCCCAACCTGTTCTCGCCCTCCACGTCCTCGAAGCTGGAGTCGAGCCAGTGGCTGAGGCACATGGAAAACACCCTAAACTTCGCGGCCGCAACGCGCGCGGAGGCGGTTGTCTGCCATTGCGGCGCGCTCTCGTATTTCTTCCGGAGGCCGGATGCGGCGCTCGCCAAGTTCCTGTCGAAGGACGGGTCGGTAGCCCCGCGGGGGAACCCCGCCTTCGACGCCTGCCGCGCCAAATTCATGGAAAGGAGCGCGGAAAGATCCGAAAAGAGGGACTACAACCGCCTTAGGGAAAACCTCGCCGCCCTGCATCCCGGGCTTTTAAACCGCTCCGTACTGTTGGGAATAGAAAACCGCGAGGCCCCGTGCGAATTGCCCCTCGACTGGAATTTTCCCGCCCTTCTCGACTCCCTCTCCCCCCTTCCCCAAGTCCGGGCTTGGCACGACGTGGGCCATTCCAAAAAAAAGGAGCTTTGCGGACTGGGTTTGCAAACGGAGCTCGTGGAAAAAACCGCCGGCAAAATATGCGGCTGGCATCTCCACGACTGCTCGGAATCGGGAAGGGACCACATCGCGATAGGGGAAGGCTGCGTGGATTTCAAATCGATTTCCGCCTTTTTCGATCAGCAAAGGCACATATTCACTCTCGAATTGAGTTCCAGGGTTCCGCGCAGCGGTGTTGCGGACTCGTTGAAGAGGGTTCAAGACATGTTGCAATGAACAGGCGCGTTTCCATAGCAAACCGCAGCTCTCTCGTGGAGTTCGACGCCCGCCGGCTCGGGCGTTTCATATCGGGGCTCGACTCCTTTTTGCCGGCGCGTTGCCGCGCCCCGGAGGGGGAACTTTCCATAGTGCTGACCGACGACCCCGAAATGGGGATAATCCACGCCCGCTCGCTCGGCGACCCCTCCCCCACCGACGTCATAACCTTTGACGGCGACTCCGACGGCGAATTCGCCGGCGAGATATTCGCGTGCGCCGAACGCGCCCTAAGGCGGGCGGCGGAATTCGGGAACACGCCCTCGAGGGAACTGTGCCTGTACATAGCCCACGGCTACCTGCACCTGGCGGGAATAGACGACGTCTCCGAAAGCGACGCCCGGCGAATGCGCGAATGCGAGGGGCTTGCCCTCGGCGTACTCGACAAGCACTTCCGAAAAGACATATTCAAGTACGAAAAATGATTAAAAAAATAACAAACTACTTCTTTACGGGCGTGGTTATATCGTTGCCCATCGGGGTGACGGTTTTCGTGTTCGCGTTTTTGATACGCAGCATAGGAAGCCCCGTCTCGCAGCTGCTGTTCGTCCCGTTGTTTTCCGTTTTCGACCGCTCGTTTCCCGACAGCGGTCTCGGCAAAATGCTCCTGGACGCCTTTTCCACGTTCATAGTCTTCGTTTTGATCACCGCGCTGGGGGCTCTGTCCAGCTTCTTCTTCGCGAAATTTTTCATAGGCGCGGCGGAATCTCTTCTGGGCAGGATTCCGGGGGTCGGACTCGTGTACAAGACCGTAAAGCAGATAGTGGACACGTTTTCCAAACAAAACAAGGCGGTGTTTCAATACGTCGTCATGCTCGAATTTCCGCTGGAGGGAACCTACGCGGTCGGGTTCGTAACTAGTTCCGCCAAGGGCGAAATACAGGAGAGGACGGGCGAGACGGTAGCCAACGTGTTCGTTCCCACCACCCCGAACCCGACAAGCGGATTTTTGATAATGGTTCCGGAAAACCGGCTTACCCGGCTCGACATGAGCGTGGGCGAGGCGATGAAACTTATAATCTCCGGAGGCGCGGTGGTTCCGCATTGGACGGGCGGCGCATCCTCCCGCGGCGCGGGGGACGCTTGAGGCGGGAATTCGACATCCGTTGCGCAACCGTGCTCAACAGGGAGAGCCGCGGCGAAAATTCGCTTCTTTTGGCGGCGTTCTCCGATTCGTCGGGGCTTTGCCGGATGGTAAAAAGGATGTCGGCGAAATCCACAAGCGCCGCGCCCGACATCTTCGACGACTTCTCGGCGAAGGCGGATTCCCGCGGATGCAGCTCCCCCCCATTCCTCGGAGAATTCGAGATAACCGCCCACCGCGGGAGGATAGCCTCCAACTACGACTCCTTCGTCCATGCATCGGAAATTTGCAAATGCGTGCTGAAAAACGGCGCGCACGCGGAGGATTCGGCGGGGCTGTCCGCCCTGCTTCGGCGCGCCCTCGACGCCGTCGAGCGCGGCGCTTCCGCAAAAATAGTCCGCCTGAAGTTCATGTACCTCTACGCGCTGGGGGGGGGCTATCCCGTGAAGGAGGATTTTCTGGCGTCCCTTCCGCCGTGGCGCGCGGAAATATTTTCGCGCGCCGTAAAAACCCCCGCGGACGGGTGCGCGCTTACGGATGGGGAAACGGAGTCGCTGCTTGAAAATTTCCTGTCCTGGATACGCTCCGGAACCGACATAGCTCAATAGGCGCGCGG
>CAZMBN010000010.1:0-7184 GCA_964564825.1 uncultured Opitutales bacterium | reverse complement strand
AGGCGCGCGGCGGCTTCGGCAGCGTCAGCGTCAGCGAAAGCTCACGCGCGGATTGCTCTACGCCGCGCAGGGCGTCGGAGACGCCGTCGGGGCTTGCAAGCCGCGCCGACAGCGAATCCGCGTCCGCCGCCGCCGCCGAAAGCGACGACGACGCCGACTCCAACGCCGCGTTTATCCCGTCCGAGACCTTTACGTTCCCGCCTATGAGTTCCGCCGCCGTCTCCGAGGATTTTATCCCGGAATCCAAGGCGTCCGCCACGGCGTCGCCGACGCCTTCTATATCGAGGACGGAAACGGCTATTTGACCTGAAAGCAACCTCATCCGCTCAGCCAGAGCCGACAATCCCGAAAGCTTAGTCCCCCGCCTTGCGGCGGCTATGGACAGGTTGAGGCTTAGGATGTTCGCACGGTCGGCTATCCCCGTAAAAGTCTCCGCCACAACCGACATTTTTTCGGCGGCACCGCGCGCCTTCGCGAGGCCGCGCGCGAGTTCGGCGACGCGCCCGGAGGCGGCGCGCAAGTCGGCGGACAAGCCCGACGCGGTCTTCGCCTGCGCCCTTAAAACCTGCTCGACGGCGGAGACGTCGTCGTGCAACAGGACCGCGGCGCGGGAGGCGGCGGAAATTTCCGCCGCCCCCGCCGAACATTTTTCGCGTGCAAGGGATGCCGAAGACGCCAGCCGATCCAACGCGGATTGCCTAAGTCCAGCTTCCGAAAGCTTTTCCTCGGCGGCGTCCGAAAATTTTTTCTCGGCGGATTCGGCGCGTTCCAATACCTCCGCGTATTTTTCCACGATGTCCGCCACGTCGTCGGACGAGGCGAAAAAGCCCTCCCCCCCCCGCAGGCGGAGGTCGCACAATTTCAAGGCGTCGGCGGCGGTTCCCGAAAGCGCCGCGCGCAGTACGGTGGCGGTGTCGCGCCGGAATCTCCCCACGGGAAGCAGTATAAGCGCCGACGCCAATACACACAGAACCGCCACCACGAAAATCGACAGGCGGAAAATTTTTAAATCCGACACCCCCCGCGCGCGGCGTTCCTCCACCGACGCCGACAGATTCTCGGCGCACGCCGTCCACAAACCGCGGGCGGCATCCTCGAAATTGTCCACGCCTGCCTGCACCCGCGCCGCGTCGGTCCCCCCCGCGCCGAAGTTTTTGGAAAGAAGCGAACCCAGTTCCGCCAGTCGGGAATCCAGCTTTGCGGCGGCCGCTGCGGTCGGTCCCGAAAGGGCGGCGGAAGAAACCTTCCGCAAATCCGAGCGCGCCGCGCGCGTATATTCGTCGAGCACCGCAAAGGACTTTTGCAGTTCCTTTTCCGTTTTTTTATCCTCCAAATCCGCCGCCAACACGAGGGACATTTCGTATATGCCGCCGTAGATTCGCGGAAAGCTTCCACCCAAAATTTTAACCAGCATGCGCGGATTGGCGTCGCCGTCCGTAAACAACCCCCCGTGGAACACCGCGAACCGGCACAAATCCGCCAGAACTCCGCCCTTTCCCGCGTTGTCGAAAAACGAATCCAGAACGCGCCTGCCCACGATGTTCCTGGAGGCGAACCCCACGTTGGACGCGTCCCTGGAACGGGGGGAGTTGAAAAGCCTTCCCCCTATGCCCGCGATGTTTTCAAGCGCCGCCGCGAATTCGCCCGCGTCTTTTTCGTAAAGCGGCGAGCCCGTCTGCTTAAGATACGCGCCGTGGGCGGCCACCGCTATGCAGCCCAGCATTTTCGCGCCGTCGCGCTCCGCGTCCAATTTGCCCAGGCGTCGTCCCGACTCCCTCTCGCATACGTAAACGGGATAAATCCCGAACGCGAGGCACGTAAGCGCCCCCAGGCAAATCCTCAAAAACACCGTCCTGTTCTTCGATTCCTTCATTTTTTTAATTCGTCCGCGTCCGCTTTCCCGCCGTGCATAACAAAGCAAATCGCGCGCGCCGCAAGCAAATTCCGCACGGGAAATGAACGCGCGCGGATTGCGCCGCAAAAAAAACCTCCCCGCGCGCGGCGGGAAGGTTTCTAAAAAACGATCCTGTTACAGGCTCGAGGAAATGACCCTCGTATTGTCGGGAACGGGGAACGGTTCGTCGACGCCGCCCAGAAACTTGGTCCTGTCGGCGTTCTGGGTGTCGGGTGCGGAAGCCCGGACCCCGCCCGCTTCCTCGGGGGAAACCTTGGTTGCCACGGATTTTTCGCCCACGCTGCCCGACGCGTTGCCCTGCGAATCCACCGAAAGTGTGACGGGGAGGGTGTAGTTCTCGCCGCGGTCGGTTGTAACCGCTACGTTGCCCTGGGTGCTCACGCTGCCGTCCGAAGCTACGACAGTCTTCGTTTCGGCGCTGTATTTTTCACCCGCTATTTCAAGAGTCGAAACGGCGTCAAAAACGGGCTGCCCGCCCGAGAACGACTCCTTTACGCTGTTCGAAGAAACCACGTTGCCCTGCGCGGGATGGTTCTTATCCGTAAGGGCGGCGAGTATGGAACCGAAAGCCGCCTCCAAACTCTTTGTGGACATGTTCTCCTTTCCCGTAACTTTGACGGTTGCGGCGACCAGACTCTTAATGGCGTCCTCGCAGGAGACCGTCGGATTGGTCACGTTCATATCGGCGCGGACGGAGAGAACGCCGTCCTTCAACGTCGTTGAAACATTGGGCTCGGACGCGGCGTTTTGCGCCGAGGCGACCGATGCGGCCGCGAGAGTGGCCAGCACTGCTATATATCTTGAGAATTTCATCTTAGTTCCTTGGTTTTTAAAAATTCCTTTCTTATTTTTCTGCCCCGCACACTAGGCGGGATTTTCCGCTATTACAAGTTTTTTTTTACACTTTTTTTTGCATATCGGCGCCCCACGCCTCCGTTTTCCGTAAAAATGCTTTGCCAAAGGGAAAAAAGCGTCTTAGTGGGTGGACGGCATAAGATTTTTGCGGAACTGTAAATTTCCGTTCCCCGGAGGGGAGGAAAAGGGTTCCGCCTCACTGCACTACGGGAAGTAAACGATATGTCAGAAGACGAAAAAGACAGCGGACGGGACGGCGCCGACGTGGACTTGAGCGGGCTCTCAAACCTCGAGTTTGCCACGGCGTGGACTCCCAGCTCCACGGACGGTAAATCCTTCGCGCCACGCGAAAATTCCGGACGCCCAGAAAGAAGGCGCGCGGACGGCGAAAATCAAAGGGGACGGCGGTCCTTCGGGCAGTCCGCGAAATTCCGTGGGTCCGGGAAGCCGGGGCGCGGCGGAAAATTCGACGGTCACAAGGCACAATTCGCCCCGACAATGGAGGTTTTGTTTTACCCCGACGACGCCCCTTTCGAAAAACTTGTAGGCATAATAAAGGCGTCCAAGCGCACGTACCAGCTCTTCGACATCGCGCGGCTCGTACTGGAAAAGCCTGAACGCTTCGTGGTTCTAGCGAAAAACCTTCCCGGCGCGGGGGGCGCAACCGCGCCGCTGTACTGCGCCCAACCCCTCAATTTGCCATTCGACGACGAAGCCGCGGCAAGGAACGCCGCGGTGGAATTCTACGTGGAGGAGCTTTTCTCGGTGGAAAGGGTGGAATCCGAACCCCCGGGGGGGAATTTTTCGGTGGTGAACAAATCGACCGTAACGGGCGAATTGCTGGGCGCGCCGAATTGGCACAAATACAACGAACACCTGCGCGAATACTACCGCAGAAAGGCGCCTAAGATGTCCTTCGGTGAATTCGCCGCCGCGGTGGAGCCGTTGAGGGAACCCGAACGGATATCGGAATGGCTTGAAAGCATGAAGACGCGGGACGTCTACAAGCTGAAGACTCCGCCCGAAGACGGGGGCGATTGCTCCTTCGACACCTACGAGGCCGCGGCAGGCTACGCGGCGCGCAAAATGGAGGCGGAGCTCGTCAAGACCTACGAACAGGTCAGGATGAAGGGCTCCCGCCTGGGAAAACTTCCCTTCGGAAGGATAAGGCGCAACATAGAGGAGGAATGCCGCCGCCAGAGGCGCTTTCCGGGAACCACCGCGAACAACCTGCGCGGGAGGCTGCGTAGGAGCGGACTCGCCGTCTACAAGAAGGGCGCAAAGGGGGTCGCGTTCGTGTCGGCGGTCAAGCGCAAATTCCTTTTCGAGGGCGATACGCTGGCGGAAACTCCGCAGGCGCTGTTCGATTTCATAACGAAAAATCCGGGAATTTCGGCGGGGGAACTGCCCTATAAATTCCTCGGTCTGACCCTTTCGGATGCCCTGAAAAGACCCGCTTCGAACGCGGAGGCCGAACCTTCCGAGGCGGAGACGGCGGGGGGCGTGGAAGACGGGGAAAAGTCGAAAATCAATTCGATTATAGGCGAAATGCTTTGGCTGGTGTCCGAAGGCTACGTCGTCGAATACGCCGATTCCACCCTCGAAGCCAACCCCTACATGCCGCGCCCCAAGACCGGGTTGAACGCGCCGTCGAAGACCGAGGACGAAAACGGGAACGCGCGAGACGAACCCCCCGCCGAACCCATAGACCCCTCCGCGGACGGGGGCGAAAAAGGGGAAGACGGGGAAACGGGGGAAAACGAAGACGCGCAAGACGCGGCGCGGGAACCATCCGAAGGCGTGGAGGGCGAAACCGCTCCCACGCCCGAAACGGACAAAGGTGCGGACGATAGAACCCCCGTAGACCCCCCTACTCCTTCCGCGCCGTAGAGCCGACCCCGCAACAAAAAAAGTTCCCCGCTGCCGCAAGGGGAACTTTTTTTGCGGTTCGAACTTCCGCTTCCGCTGAAAAATCAGCGCTGGCGCGCCGCAGCCAGAAGGTAGAGCATCCAGCCCAGCGAGGAGACAAACGCCGCCACATACGTAAAAGCCGCCGCGTCCAAGACGTTTTCAACCCCGGCCGCCTCGCCACCCTCCACTATTCCCAGTTCGCGCAGGCGCAGTTTCGCGCGCGCAGATGCGTTGAACTCCACGGGCAGGGTGACTAGTTGGAACACCGTCAAGACCATGTAGACTGCGACGCCCGCGTACACCGCCGCAACGCTGTGGAAGAGGAAAAACCCGCCGAGCATTATTACGGGCAGGAGGGAGC
This sequence comes from uncultured Opitutales bacterium, assembly GCA_964564825.1. Taxonomy (GTDB): domain Bacteria; phylum Verrucomicrobiota; class Verrucomicrobiia; order Opitutales; family Intestinicryptomonadaceae; genus Merdousia. Next base: position 2,142 of record CAZMBN010000010.1, on the reverse strand, counting down.
AGGCGAAATTCGTTACGGGGACAAGACCCATGCGCAGGCGGAGCGGCGCGTACCCCTCCTTGTGCTGTATGGCGTGCCCCGCCTCGTGCGCCGCCACCCCGAGGGCGGCAAGGCTCGACCCCGAATAGTTTTCCCTGCTCAAGGCGAGCACCTTCCGCGAGGGGTCGTAATGGTCGGTGAGATGCCCCTCCACGGGTACGATTTCCACGTCGTCTATCCCCGCCGAGCGCAGCACCGCCGCCGCCGCGTCCAGCCCCGTAAGCCCTCCGCGCGAGCGCACGCGGCTAAAACGGGAATACGCCCCCGTTACGCGCATTTGCGCGTACATTCCCACAAAAAGGGGTATAATAACCAACACCAAATATTCCATAGGTCTCCTTTGACTTTTTTTCGCCCCCAACACTCCACCATCGCCGCGGCGATGTCAACGCCTAATGTATCTGGCGACGTCGAATCCCTTCCCCCTAAGCAAAATCCCCGCGAACTTGAAGTCCCCTTCTATGCCGGGGAAGAACGCGTCGCCTTCGGGGGAGGCGTCCACGCGGCTTAAAATTATTTCCGAACACAGCGGAAGCGCCGCGCGGTAGAGCTCCGCCCCTCCGCAAATCCACGTTTGGCGCGGGTCGTCCCCATACCTGCGAAGCGCCTCTTCAAGCGACGAAAACACCGCCGCCCCGCGTATTTCCCCGGGGCGCGAGGTAAGCACCGCGTTTTCCCTGCCCGGCAGCGGGCGGACGGCAAGGCCTTCCCACGTACGCCTTCCCATGAGCACTATTCCTCCCATGGTGGTCTCCTTGAAATGCTCGAGTTCGCCGCGCAGGCGCCACGGGATTTTTCCATCCGCGCCTATGACGCCGTTCCGCGCAACGGCGGCTATCGCCTTCAAGGGGGGCATACTCCTACACCGCCACGGGCGCCTTTATCGCCGGATAGGGGTCGTAGCCCTCCAGGGAGAAATCCCCGTAGACGAAATCCCCCAAGTTTTTGCGCGCGGGGTTCACCCGCATTTTCGGCGGTTTCCGCGGCGTCCTCGACATCTGCGTCTCCACCTGTTTTAAGTGGTTTTTATATATGTGCAGGTCGCCGAAAGTGTGCACGAACTCCTTCGGCTTGTATCCGCATACGGAAGCCACCATCAGAGTAAGAAGGGAATAGGATGCTATGTTGAAGGGTACTCCCAAAAAAAGGTCCGCGCTCCGCTGGTACAACTGGCAGCTCAACGCCCCGTGCGAATCCACGTGGAATTGGAAAAGCGCGTGGCACGGAGGCAGCGCCATTTGCCGGAGCTCCCCCGGATTCCACGCGCTGACTATGTGCCTGCGTCCGTACGGATCGCGTTTAAGGCCGTCTATAAGGCGTTCCATCTGGTTTACGCTTCCGCCGTCGGGCGTGCGCCAATCGGTCCACTGCGCCCCGTATATGCGACCGAGGTTTCCGTCGGCGTCCGCCCACTCGTCCCATATGGTTACGCGGTTGTCGTTTAGGTATTTTATGTTCGTATCGCCCTTGAGGAACCAGAGCAGTTCGTATACAATGGAGCGCGTATGCAGTTTTTTCGTGGTAAGCAAAGGAAAGGAGTCCCTGAGGTCGAAGCGCACCTGAGCGCCGAAGATTCCTATGGTTCCCACCCCCGTGCGGTCGGGACGCTCCTCCCCCTTTTCCAGCACGAGTTTAAGCAAATCCAAGTATTCCTTCATAACGGTCCGCTTCAAACTATACGCAAAAGGCGCAAATGCAAAACAAATCGCCCCGCGCGCGCGCAAATTGCCTGGAACGCGTTTTTTTTCTTGCCTCGCGGAGGCAAATCCCTACGGTTGGCGTCTTGTATATGCGCGCCCGACTAGCTCAATGGTAGAGCAGTTGACTCTTAATCAATTGGTTCAGGGTTCGAGTCCCTGGTCGGGTACTTCCTTTAACAGTCCGCAATCCCGGTTAAATAAAGGGTTTGCGGACTTCTTGTTTTTTAACACCCCATTTGCGTAATTTGCGTAAAAACGCAAAAAAACGCAAATTTTGGCTTGTTTTTTGCCCACCATTTGCCCGCCGTATGCTCCGCCTTCCCCCTCAATTCGGCGCCGCGCAAATATTCGAACACCGCCGCAACCCTGCCTATCTCCGCGTACTTCAATCCCCCGAACACCG
>CAZMBN010000009.1:40135-69659 GCA_964564825.1 uncultured Opitutales bacterium | reverse complement strand
TGCCCGATTTTTTTAATTCTTCAAGAATTCTTTCTTTTGGGAGGTGTGCCAAAAAAAGAAGCCGCCCACCCCCGCATCCGATTAAACCCCTCAGCAGGGGGAGTGATGCGGGCGGCGGGCGACCCCGTCAATCCGTGTCAAGAAAAGACTTTTTTTGCGGAAGGCAAGGTTTTTTTATAAAATTTCCGCCCGAACGCACGGGAGGGGCGCAAAAAAGGAATTCTTTCGATTCCCTTCCCTACTTGGACGGAACAACGGGGCGAAAGGGATTTTCCCCCTCCTCCACTCTACGCTATAACCTTGTTTAAGGGGTATTCCACAATTCCCTCGCCGCCGTTCGCCTTCAATGTGGGAATGAGGTCGCGGACCAATTTTTCGTCCACAATGGTTTCAACGGCGACCCACGCGGGGTCGGAAAGCTGGGAGACGGTGGGCTTCCTAAGGGCGGGCAGTTCCGAAATAACCTTCGGGAGGCTTGCCTTGGGCAAATTGAGTTTTAAGCCCACCTTGCCCCCCGCGTTCAGCGCCGCCTGCAGGAGAAGCGCTATGGTCTCTATCTTTGCGCGCTTTTCGGGGATGCTCCACGCGGTCTTGTTCGCTATAAATTTCGTGTTCGTGTATAAAATGGTGTCTATTATGCGCAGATTGTTGGCGCGGATCGAGGAGCCCGTTTCGGTGATGTCGGCTATGGCGTCCACCAAATCGGGAACCTTGACTTCCGTTGCGCCCCACGAAAATTCCACGTCGACGTCCACGCCCCTGCTTTCGAAAAATTTTTTGGTGACGTTCAGAAGTTCGGTCGCCACCCTTTTCCCCTTCAAATCCTTCACCTCCCTGTAGGGGGAATCCTCCTTTACGCAGAGAACCCAGCGGGATTTAAGGGCGGTGAGCTTGCTGTAGACGAGATCGCAAACCTCGACGACGTCGCTGCCGTTTTCCAATATCCAATCGTAACCCGTAAGGCCGCAGTCGAAAAAACCCTGCTCCACGTAGCGGCTTATTTCCTGCGCGCGCACGAAGCGGCCGTCGAGTTCGGGGTCGTCTATGGACGGTTTGTAGGAGCGCGCGCCCATGGTTATCTTCCACCCCGCCTTTCCGAAAAGGGATATGGTGGATTCCTCGAGGCTGCCCTTGGGAAGGCCAAGCATTATAAGGGGAGTGCTCATAGCTGTTTTGGCGAAAAATTGCGGAAAATGCGTGGTGCGAGCAGACAGAATCGAACTGACATCAGCTGTGTGGAAGACAGCGGTTTTACCACTAAACTATGCTCGCGGAAAAATTGAAGTAACAAGTAGTATTTTTAAGAGGGGGCGCGTCAAGATTTTTTTGCCGCAGCGCGCCGGGGGAAGGAAGTGAAAAAAAGGGGAAGGCGCGTTAAAAGAACATATACTTTGTAAAGCCCGCCGCCATTACGAACACCGACGCCGCCTTGAACGCGGACGCCCCGACGCTTCCCGCGAACGCGCCCAACGACGCCTTCCCCGCCCTTTTAAAGTCCATGCCGCCAAGGTATTCGAACGCGAAGGCGAAAAGAAGCGGCGCAAAGAAAATCCAAAAAAGCGGGGGCGGGATAAAAGCGCCCGCCAGTACGCCCACAAAGGAGCCCAAGAGCCCGCGCCATGTCGCGCCGAGCACCTTGGCGCCGAGCCACGCGAGGACGAAATCCACCAACTGCCCCGCCGCGCCGAGGCACAGGGCGAAAATTGCAAAGTTCCAAGAAAGGGGGGATTCCGGGAAAAGCAGTTTAAAGACGAGCACCGGAAAGGACGCCAAAAGCGTTCCGGGAATTACGGGCAATACCGTCCCGACCAATCCGAGGGCCATAAACAAATAAACCGCGAAAACCGCAGAATACCCGAAGAAGTTGCACCAGGTCATTTTTTCTTGAACATATTTTGTTTTTGGCTTTCCATTGTTGCAAGGTTATAAAACTGCAACAAAAGCGAAAAAGGCGCACTACACCATGGAACACGCTTCCGACAAAAAACTGCTTGAAATACTGCAAAAGGAGGAGTTTCTTGCGTTTTTCGACTTCCGCAAGATAGGGGCGGACGGCAAGAACGAACTGGAGGGGCTTTGCAAGATAACTTCGCCGCACGACGAAAGCGAAACCGACCATATTATTTCGCTGATATTCGTTTTCGACACGCCCGGGGGGGCGTGCAAGGCGAACGCCGTGCGCGCGGTTTCAAAGCTCAAGATGGAGGAGTTTAAGAAGGAAATTCCGTCGGTGTACGCGGTTACAAGCGTCCCCGCCGCGATAATGCAAAACCCCGACGTCTACGTGCACCAACTCGACGTGATATTTTCGGGGAAATCCGGCGCTGACTTGAGGGAAACCGTGGGAAAACTCGTCTTCACCATACGAAGATGCGCGGATTTCGACACGGAAGCCCCGCAATGGTGGAACGAGGGCGGTAAAAGCGAAGGCGCGGACCCCGCCGGGAAAAAACGCGGATGGGCGGCGCGCATAAAGGCGTTCCTGGGCGCGGGCAAATAAGTCGCGCGCGGGAGATATTCGGGAAATTCGAGGCGGATTGAAAACCCGCGCAAAAAGGCTGCGTAAAGACAATGGACATATGGTTTCATCCTTCGGAGGAATTAAAAAAGGCGCTTGCCGCCGCCGCCAAAGAGGCGGGATTCGACGATAGTTTCGACCCCCAAATCAGGCCCGCCGACCCGCGCTTCGGGGACTTCCAGGCGAACGGCGTTTTGCCCTACGCAAAGTTAAAAAAAACCAATCCCCGCGCCTGCGCCCAAAAACTGGTTGAAGGCGCGGAAAAGGCGAGTTGTTTCGACCCGTCCTACATTGAAGCCTCCATTGCGGGACCGGGGTTCGTGAACTTCAAGTTCTCCAGGAAATTCCTGCAGGCTTGGCTTACGAAATACAGGGGCGAAATGGAGTTGAGGGAGGCGGCGAAAAAGTTCTACAACGGGAAAAAAGTGGTTGTGGACTACCCTTCGCCGAACACGGCGAAGCAAATGCACGTTGGGCACCTCCGCCCGATGGTAATAGGGGAGGCGGTCAGAAGACTCCTTGAATTCTGCGGGGCGGACGTAATAAGCGACAACCATATAGGCGACTGGGGCACGAATTTCGGCATCCTGATACACGGGATAAAAAGTGGGAACTACAAGCCCGACGCCGCGGACGAAAACGCGCTGGAAAAGCTCGAGGCGATGTACAAGGAGGGGAGCGAACTTGCGAAGAAAAGCCCCGAACACGCGGAGGCGGCGCGCATGGAGCTTGTGAAACTTCAAAACGGCGACCCCGAAAACACGGCTTTATGGAACGAAATAAACAGGACAAGTTCCGCCGCGTTCGAACGCATGTACGCGCGCATGGGGTTGAAAATAGATACGACCCTCGGCGAATCTTTTTACAGGGACAAGGTTTCAAGGGTGTATAGGGAGCTTACGGAAACGGGCATAGCCGAGGAAAACCAGGGGGCGCTTGTAGTGTTTTTAAAAGACCACGAAAGGTTTAAAACCCAGCCTTTTATAATAAGGAAAAGCGACGGCGCCTCGAACTACGCCTCGACCGATTTGGCGACCATACTTTACAGGGTGGAAAAATTCGGGGCCGAGGAAATAGTGTACGTTACCGACGGACGGCAACAGGACCATTTTCAACAGTTGTTTTTGACGGCGGAAAAATGGTTCAAAGCAAAGGGCTACAGACTCCCCGAACTCCGCCACGTGTGGTTCGGTACGATACTGGGCGAGGACGGCAAAGCCATAAAAACCAAAAGCGGGGAGCCCGTGAGGCTTAAAGCCCTTCTGGACGAGGCGGCGGCGCGGGCACGCGAAGTGGTAGCGGAGAAAAACCCCGAAGCCCAGGAGGAAGAGGCTGGGAAAATCGCCGAAACCGTTGCGATAGCCGCGGTGCGCTATGCGGATTTATGCCAAAACAGGACGGGTGACTACCTTTTTTCGTGGAAAAAACTTTTGGCTTTCGACGGCAACACCGCCCCCTACCTGCTCTACGCCGCCGCGCGGATACATTCCATTTTTAGGAGGATAGGAAGAACCCCATACGGGGATTTCAAAGGGGCGTCGGAAATAGAAACGGAGGAGGAAACGGCGCTTGCGCGCAAGCTTATTTCCCTCCCCGCGGTGTTCGAGGCGACGCTCGCGGACCTCCGTCCGCACTTTTTATGCGCCTATCTATACGAATTGGCGGGGACTTTTTCCGCGTTTTACAACGCCGACAAGGTGATCTCGGACGACGAACGCGCCATGGAAAGGCGGCTTATGCTCTGTTCGAGAACGCTGGGCGTGCTTGAAACGGGGCTTAGGCTGCTCGGCATAGAACCATTGGAGAAAATGTAATGAAGATATCCACAAAAACGGGGGATTCGGGAAGGACAAAACTTGTCTTCGGCAGGGACGCGCTTAAGTGCTCCCCGCGAGTGAGGGCGTACGGGGCGTTGGACGACTTTTCCGCGGCGCTCGGACTTGCGCGCGCGTTCGCGAAGGGGGGCGAAGCGGAATACATCCTGGGAATACAAAAAAAACTCGTGTTTTTAATGACGGAACTTGCAACCGAAAAGGACGATTTCCCGAAGCTTAAGGAAAAGAACTTCAGGCTGCTGGGCGAAGGCGACCTGGCGGAAATAGAGGCGGAAATAGAAAAACTGGAAGGCGGAGGCGCGGGGTTCGACGGATGGTTCCACGCGGGGGATACGCCGTTGCAGGCGGCGCTCGACGCCGCGAGGGCGCGCTGCAGGTCCGCCGAAAGGGAAATAGTGGCGCTAAACGAGGGGGAGGGGCTTGCGAGAGATTTTCCCCTGAAATACGTAAACAGGCTTTCCGACCTTCTGATGCTCATGGCGAAAAACCAGCGCGGATAGGGACGGAAAAATTTTTTTGCGCAACCCCGCAAAAAGGCAAAAAGCTTCTTGACATAGTTGCGCTTCGTGTTTTGTATCCCACACCTAATACATGCAAAAAACAAGAAAATCCGTAGCGAAACGCTTCAAGATAACGGCGACGGGCAAGGTGTTGCGCCGCAGTCCCGGCAAGCGCCATTTGCTCTGCGCGAAAAGCGTCAAGCAAAAGAGGTCCATGGGCGCGGACAAACCCGCATCCCCCGGAACGGCGGCGAACGTGAAAAAATCGCTGCCCTTCGCCTGAAGGTTGAAGCATAGGGAAAACGGGCCGAAAGGGTGGAGGCGACCCCCAAGGCCACAAAATTAAAAAGGAGATAAAACATGCCGAAAGTTACAAGTTCAGTGGCGTCCCGCAAGCGCAGGAAGCGCCTGTTGAAAACGACAAGGGGATACTTTGGAAACAAATCGCGCCTTTTCCGCTACGCGAAAGACGCCGCCCAACGCGCGGGAAAATACGCGTACAGGGACCGCAGGGTCCGCAGGCGGGAATTCCGCAGGTTGTGGATTGTGCGGATAAACGCCGCATGCCGCGCGGCGGGCTTGAAGTACAGCGTATTTATGGCGGGGCTTAAGAAGGCGGGAATAGAGCTGGACAGAAAACAGCTCTCCGAATTGGCGATAAACGACGAAGCCGCCTTTGCAACCCTTGTAAAGAAGGTCGCCGATTCCATTAAGAAATAGCCTTTATTAAACTTTGCGCGGGGCGGATTTCCGTTCGGGGGAATCCGCCCCTTTTTTTCGGTTTTTTGCGCGGGCGGAAAGTCATAAAAGGCTTGCCAAGCGCGCGGTTTGAAATTTCCTTACAACATCCGCATTTAAACAAACGGGGAGGCGCCGAAACCGCGCGCCGCCCTCCGGTATTATGGAAAACAAAATCAACGAAATTTTGGCGAGGGCGCAATCCGCCCTGCCCCTTGCACAGACAAAAAACGAGGTTGCCGCCATAGGAGCGTCGATAACCGGCCCGAACGGGGAGTTGACGGCGCTTATGAAAACCATTCCGACCCTGGAAAAGTCCGAACGCCCCGCGGCGGGCAGGCTGATAAACGCCGCCAAGGCGAAAATAGAGCCGATGATATCGGAGGCCTACGAAAGAATAGAAAACCGCCTGATGGCGGAGGCTTTGGGGGAAGCCCCCGACCCGACCCTCCCGAACATAGATTTCCCCGCGGGCACCCTGCATCCCCTCACGCTGACCATAAGAAAAATTTGCTCCATTTTCAGGCGGATAGGCTACACCGTTGCGGAGGCCACCGACGCCGAAACCGAATGGTTTTGCTTCGACGCGCTGAACACCCCGCCCGACCACCCCGCAAGGGACGCGCAGGACACCCTGTTTCTTCCAAGGGACGCGAAATTTTCAAACGTTTCGAAGCACGCGGACGAACTCTACCTCCTTAGAAGCCACACTTCCAGCGTGCAGATAAGGGCTCTGCTGAAGGAGGGCGCGCCCATAAGGATACTCGCGCCCGGGCGCGCATTCAGGCGCGACACCGTCGACGCCACGCACTCGGCGAACTTCCACCAGATAGAATGCCTTTACGTGGACAGGGACGTGAAGTTGACCGATTTGAAGGCGACGTTGGACTACCTCTTCAAAAACCTCTTCGGCAAGTCCGCAAAAACGCGCCTTAGGCCGAGTTTCTTCCCCTTCACCGAACCGAGTTTCGAAGTAGATTTCATGGGCGCGGACCTTGGAAAACTCAGCGGAAAATGGATAGAAATAATGGGCTGCGGAATGGTGGACCCGAAAGTCATTGAAAACACGGGGCTGGACCCCGACGAGTTCACGGGGTTCGCGTTCGGACTCGGCGTTGAAAGGGTGGCGATGCTCGAATACTCCATAGACGACATCAGACACTTCTACTCCAACGACGTCCGTTTCCTGCGCCAATTTTCAAACGGATAGGCATTTGTATGAAAGTCAGTTTTAAGTGGTTGAACAAATACGCGAACCTCGACGGCGTGTCGGCAAAGGACGTTGCAGAGGCGCTCCCGATGCTCGGGCTCGAAGTCGAGAGTACGGCGTCCACGGGATTGGGCAGGCTTGAAAACGTGGTTGTGGGGGAAATATTAAGCAGGGTTGCGCACGAAAATTCCGACCACTTGGGAGTGTGCTCGGTGGACGTCGGACGGGCGAAGCCCCTGCAGATAGTCTGCGGGGCGAACAACTACAAGCCGGGGGACAGGGTTCCCGTGGCGCTCGAAGGGGCGCGGCTACCCGCGGGCGGAGGAAATTTTATAGAGATAAAAAAGACGAAACTGCGCGGCGTGGAAAGTTGCGGAATGATGTGTTCGGCGCGGGAAATAGGCTTGGGGGACGACCACTCCGGCCTGTTGATACTCGGAGGGCGCCCGAAGCCCGGAACCCCCATAAACGAAGTATTCGAGGATTCCGACACCGTATTCGAAATAGAGCTTACCGCCAACAGGGGCGACTGCCTAAGCCACATAGGCGTGGCGAGGGAGCTCGCGGCGAAATTCGGCGCGAAGTTGAAAAAACCGCCGTTGAAATACAACCCAGAATATTCCGCGAACCCCGACGGCGAAATTCTAAAGACGGTGCGCGTGGAAAGCCCGAACTGTCCGCTATACACGGCGGTTGCCGTAAAGGGGGTAAGAATAGGCGTAAGCCCCCGCTGGCTTGCGCGGGACTTGGAGGCGGCGGGGTTGCGCTCCATAAACAACGTGGTGGACGTTACAAACTACGTCCTGTTGGAATACGGACAACCCCTGCACTCCTTCGACGCCGAAAAGATACGCGGAAGGGAAATAATAGTGCGCCAAGCCTCGGACGGCGAGCCGATACGGACGCTGGACGGCAAGGAATACAAGCTGACTCCCGGCGCCCTGCTGATATGCGACGCCGAGGGTCCCATAGGCCTCGCCGGGATTATGGGCGGACTGGATTCGGAAGTTACCGAAAGCACCCGGAACGTCGTAATCGAGTCGGCGTACTTCAACCCGGGGAACATAAGGGCGACGTCGAGGAAATACTCCGTCAACACGGACGCGTCCTACAGGTTCGCGCGCGACGTGGACCCCGAAGCGCTCTTCGAGGCTTCAAGGCGCGCGGTGGACCTGATATTGGAGACCGCCGGCGGAGAGGTTGTTGGCGGTACGTGCGTTGTGGGGAAGCCTCCACGCGGGAAAAGGACCATAGAAATTTCCGACAAATACGTATCGGACAGGGCGGGGTTCGAAGTGTCCAGCAAAGATATGGCGGACGTGTTCGGACGACTCGGTTTCGAGGTGGACGACCTGGGAGGGGGAAAGTTGTCGGTAAAAGTGGGAACTTTCCGCCCGGACGTGGAAAGACCTGTGGACCTGCTCGAGGAATTCGTGCGCGTTTGGGGGACGGATAAGATTCCGGACTCCGAAATAAAGTGCCCCGCGCCGATGCGCGACGACGACCCCCTTTTCAAGTTCAACACCGCAGTTGCCGACTATTTGTCCTCGATAGGTTTGAACGAGTGCCAGAACTACACGCTGCGCGACGGCTCCGCCGTTGAAAAACTCCATGAAAACGCCCGGTTCAACCGCCTCGCCAATCCGCTGGCGTCGGACCAGGACTGCCTTAGGGCGTCGCTCATAGACGGGTTGCTCGACACCGTCCGACTAAACTCGGCGAACGGAAACGATTTCAAGGGTTTTTTCGAATGCGGAAGGATATTTTCGGCGGATAAAGACGGCGTACTTACGGAGACCGCGGCGGTTGGATTTACGGCGGCGGTTGGAGGGGGCGCGCGCAAGTGGAGGACAAGGGAACCCTTCGACTTCTTCGGCACAAAACAAACGGTTTTCGACATACTTTCCATATTGGGCGTAAACCCCGAGAGGCTGAATCTTGCCGAGACATGGGGGAGTATGTGGCAAAAATCCTTCGCTGCCGAATGCGGTTCCGTGGAAAGGGAGGGCTTTTCGGCGCGCTTCGGAGCGGTGGACGCGGGGTTGCTGCGCTCGCTCGGAATAGACCGTCCCGTATATGCGGGCGAGGTGAGCTTCAAGCCGGAAATTGCCGCGCGAAAGAGGGGACCGGAAAAGTTCAAACCCTTCAGCGCGTTCCCTCCGGCCTCGCGCGACATGGCGGTGATTGCGAAGGACGCGGAAAGGGCGTCCGACGTGCGCGGCGAAATATTAAGGGCGGCCAAACGTGCCGTGAAAAACGCCGACTTCGAATTGGAGGGTGTGGAGCTTTTCGACGTCTACAAGGGCGACGGCGTTCCCGACGGATGCAAAAGCTTGGCATTCGAACTGAAATTCCGCTCCCCGAAAAAGACCCTGCAGGCGGAGGACGTCAACAGGGTTTTCGACGAAATACTCGCCGAAATATCGGGAAAACGCAAGCTCAGGACTGCGTAGGATGTTCCGCAAAAAAAACGGGAACGGCGCCGAAGAAGAAAACGGCGAAATGAGCTTCCTTGACCACCTCGAGGAAATGAGGGGTGTAATGCTTAAAAGCCTCGCGGTCCTGACGGTCACGTTCATAGCGGTGCTGGCGTTTTTCAATTACTTCAACGCGGTGATGATGTATCCGCTAAACTCCGCAAAAAAACTGCTTTCCACCATATACTTCGACGGACCGGACAAGGCGGACGGCGCGAAAGACAGGTACGGCCCCGTGTATGTGGTTCCCGAAAACGGGAAAGACTCCGACATGAAGGGCCCCTTCTACATCGTTCCCAAGAAGGGCGCGAACTTTCCGTCGGAAGCCAAGGGCGAAACGGATTGGATAGCGGACGTAAAATTGCGCTCCATGTCCTTCACGACCCCGATTGCCGTATATTTTTACGTGGGGGCGTTAGGTGCGGCGGGGATATCCCTGCCCTTCGTGCTATACTTTGCGGCGGGGTTTGTGGCGCCCGGACTCACGCGCAGGGAAAAGCGCATCCTAAAGCCGGGGATGTTTGCGGCGGTGCTCCTTTTCTGCCTCGGAACGGCATTCGCGTTTTTCGGGATACTGCCGATGGGGATAGCGTTTATGACATATCTTTCAAGCGCGCTCCAACTGGAAATGTTTCCCGACGCACAATCGTACTATTCCCTTGTGATCTTCGTAACCGCTGCAATAGGCATAACCTTCGAACTGCCCCTTGCGATGGTGGTGCTGATATACCTTGGAATAGTGAAGGTTGATTGGCTGAAGAAGAACCGCCGTATTGTAATAGTGCTGCTGCTCGTCTTCGCGGCGATGGTGACGCCCCCCGATTTCATAACGCAGGTGGCGCTTGCAAGCATCCTTTATATGATGTACGAAGGCGCGTTGCTCCTCGGCGGACGCATGCGCGTAAAAAAGCTGGAACGCGAAGCCGAGGAGGAAAAGCGCAGGGAGGCGGAGGACGAGAAGGAAAGGAGGAAGTATATAGAGGCGGAGGCGAAGGAGCGCCTCGCCGAACAACAACGCGCCCGGGACGAAAAGCGCACCGCCGTGTACGACGACCCCGCCGACTACGAGACGGACAATCCGGGCTACGGCGAAGACGCCTACGGCACCGACTACGGACTTGGAGAATACGGAGACGACGCGGCGAAAATAGACTCGTATATCGACTACGGAAGGCTTTCCGCCAACGTCCCCGACTTTTCGCCCGATTGGAATTTAAACAGGATAGACACGAGTTTCTTCACGCCCGACTGGGCTTTGAACTCCCCCCCCGCGCAAAGCCCCGGAAAAGAACCCCCCGACGGAGGGGGCGAAAAAGGAAGGGAAAATTAGCGGAAAAACGCCCACCATGCCACGGCGCGGAACAAAATACCGAAAGTTTATTGCGGCGGCGTTTTCCGCGCTCGCCGCGCTCGGAGTCTCCTGCCAAAAAGCACCCGTAACCGCGCGCGGGGAGTACCCCTTGCCGAAGGGCGTCGAGACGGCGAAATGCAAGCCGGGGTCGTACGGGGGAACCTTCGTGCTTGCGGCGTCGCAGGAGCCGAAGACGTTCAATCCGCTGATATGCACGGACATTTATTCGGCAAACGTAATATCGATGATACTTTCGCCCCTTGTGGGCACGGACCCGTTCACCAACGAACCGATTCCCGCCTTGGCGCAATCGTGGGAAATAGGCGACGGAGGAAAGAGGTATACCTTCAAACTCCGCGAAGGGGCGAAATTCAGCGACGGCGAGGAAATCACGGCGGACGACGTGGTGTTCACCTTCGACACGATATTCGCGCCCCTTACGGACGAAAACGGCAAGGTTTTGACCGACGCGGAAACGGGCAAACCGCTCTTGAAGTACCCCTCGCGCCACGCGGGGCAATACACCATAGGGGGGGAGCCCGTAAAATACCGCAAAATAGACAAGTATACGGTGGAGTTTAGAACGTCCAAGGTCTACGCGCCCTTCATGGTGGACATAGGATTCGTTGAAATCCTGCCCAGGCACAAATTGAAAAAATACGCCGACGACGGCTCATTCCAACAGGCGCTTTCCACAAAGACCGCGATATCGTCGCCCGGAGAAATAGTCTCGAGCGGTCCCTTTTCGATTTTCTCTTACAAGCCTGGGGAGCGGCTGGTCTTGCGCCCGAACCCCCATTATTGGCGCGCGGACGCCCGCGGCAACCGTCTTCCCTACATAGACTTTTTAATATACAAGTTTGTGGCGGACGCCAACACCTCAACCATACTCTTCGCAACGGGGCAATGCGACGCCGCGGACGTTGCCGCCGACGAATACGCGTGGGTAAAAAACTACGCCGAAACCTACGACTTCAAAATCTACGAGCGCGGACCGGACTCCGGAATATTCTTCATTTGGTTCAACCAAAATCCGGGGAGGGATTCCAAGGGAAAACCGTACCTCGACCCGAAAAAATACAAATGGTTTTCAAACCGGAATTTCAGGCGCGCGGCGATGACCGCCCTCGACCGCGACGGGCTTATAAGCGGAGTGTGGTTCGGCAGGGCGCAAAAACTGCACGGCATAATAAGCCCCGCCAACAAAAAATGGTACAACCCCAGCGTGCGCCGCTACCGCTACGACCCCGAAGCCGCACGCGCCCTGTTGACGGTGGAGGGATTCAGGTACGGCGCCGACGGCAAACTTTCGGATCCGGACGGAAACGCGGTGGAATTCGACCTCCTTGTGGCGGACGGCTCTAAAAACTCCTCGAACATGGCGGCAACTTTCGCGGAAAACATGAAGGCGGCGGGGATAACGGTAAAACTGAAATTCATGGACTTCGGAACCATGATTTCCAAGATAGACAACACTTTCGACTACGACGCCGCCATGATGGGGTTCACGGGGGGCGGAGATCCGTCGGGGGGAAAGGCCATATACAGGTCCGACGGTTTTTTGCACGTGTGGAACCCGCGCCAAAAGTCCCCCGCCACCGCGTGGGAAAAGCGCGTGGACGAAATCATGGATCTCCAGGAGGTGCAGATGGACCCGAAGGAGCGGAAAAATTCGATATTCGAAATGCAAAAGATTTTCGCGGACGAACTGCCCCTGCTCTACCTGGTAACCCCGATAAGCTATTCCGGGATATCGAAAAAATGGGACAACGTGAAAGTGCCCCCGACGGGCCCGATAATTTGGAACATAGATGAATTGTACCTGAAGGCGGAAAAGTAGATGCTGAAATTCGTAACAAGGCGCGCGCTGTCGCTTATACCGCTGATGCTCGGCGTAAGCATGCTGGTGTTTCTTTTGATGTACGCGGCGCCCGGCGACTTCCTGAGCGAGGCGCGCAACTCCAAGGACATAAGCCCCGAAATAGTCAAAATGGAGGAAAAGCGCCTTGGGCTGGACAAGCCGTGGTATGTGCAATACGCGAGATGGCTCAACGGAGTCTCCCCCATAAAAACGGGTCTGTTGCTTCCTGACGGCGCGAAAAAACGCCCGTTGGTCTACCTCGGCGCGCCCGACTTCGGGTATTCGTGGAGCTATAAAATCCCAGTGCTCGACTTGATAGGGCAAAGGATTTTCCCCACGCTTGCGCTCGCGCTTGCGAGCACCGTTCTCACCTACGCCGCGGCGGTGCCCCTCGGTGTTCTTGCCGCCATGAGGCAAAACTCGCTTTTCGACAGGATAAGCTCCTTTTTGGCGTACGCGTCGCTCAGCGTTCCGTACTTTTTCCTGGCGCTGCTTGCGGTACTCTTCGCGGCGACGACGGGGCTCTTCCCCACGGGTGGGCAGGTTTCGATATTGCACGATTTCATGGGTCCTCCCGGACGGCTATGGGACTACGCCAAGCATTTGGCTCTTCCCACCTTCGTGCTGTCGGTAGGGTCCATAGCGTCGGTTATGAGGGTGATGCGCGGGAATTTTCTGGACTATTCGAGACTCGACTTCGTAATTACCGCGCGCGCCAAGGGCTTGGCGGAAAATTCCGTGATGTTTAGGCACGTTTTAAGAAACGCGCTAAACCCCGTCATAACGTCGTTCGGGTTTTCCTTCGCGGGGCTTTTATCCGGTGCGCTGCTGGTGGAAAACGTAATGAACTATCCGGGTCTCGGGCAACTTATCTACTCGGCCATAGTAAAGCAGGACCAATACGTTGTTATGGCGGGAGTCGTGATGGGTTGCGCGATGCTCGTATCGGGACAGCTTGTGGCGGACATACTGTTGGCCGCCGCCGATCCTCGAATCAGGCTCGATACGGAAAAAATCCCCTACGCCCCCCTTTCGGCGGCCGCCGCGGTGGTCGCCTCCTCCACGGTCCTGCTTGCATGGACGGCGGAAAGCTTCCCGGGATTTTTCGAACTACTCAAGACGTGCGCGGCGTACGTCGGCGCGGGAATAGCTGCGGTAACGGTTGCGCTGTTGGCCGTTGGACTCCTGTGGGCGGCGGCGTTTTTCAAAAAAAACCTCCTGCCCCAAGTGCTTGCAAGCGGTAGGGGGGCGGCGGCGCTCGCGGTGCTTGCTGTAATGTATTCAGCGGCGGTGTTTGCGCCGTTCATAGCCCCCTACGACCCTGCAACGCAATGCCTTTCCAAATCGTTCCATCCGCCTATGGCGCTCTTTTTCAAGGATGGTTCCCTGCGTGTAAAAGTCTATAAAAACGAAGATCCATCCGTTGCCGCGTACAAACCCGAGGAGGGGAAAAGCCTAAAGGTGGAGTTTTTCAAGAGGGACGAAACTTCCGACTATAAAATATTCGGCGTGCTTCCCTTCAACGTCCGCCTGTTCGGGGTGGAATCGGCGGACCCGGAGGCGAGGATATATCTTTTGGGCTCCGACGCCCTCGGGCGCGACGTGTTTTCGCGCCTGCTTTACGGGGCGAGGGTGTCGCTCAGCATAGGGCTGATAGGCATAGCAATAACCATGTTTCTCGGGTTTCTTGTGGGAGGACTTTCGGGATATTTCGGGGGGGCGTTCGATTTCGCCGCCATGAGGCTCGTGGAATTCCTAATGGCGATACCGGGGCTCTACCTGCTTCTTGCAATGCGCTCCGCACTGGCGCCGCATTTCGACAGCGCGCAGATGTACCTGATGATAGTGGTAATCCTATCGTTCCTCGGCTGGGCGGGCACGGCGCGCGTAATAAGGGGGATGTCTATCTCCCTCGTCAAAAGCCAGTATGTGCAAGCGGCGCGCGCCATGGGCGAAAACCCCGTAAAAATCATATTGAAACATTTTCTGCCCAACGTTCTAAGCTATCTGATAGTGGGCTCCACCCTTTCTATTCCCGGGTATATACTGGGGGAGGCCGCGCTCTCGTTCCTGGGACTCGGAATACAGGAGCCTTCGGCATCGTGGGGGCTTATGCTCGCCCAGGCGCAAAACGATACGAAAATTTTAATGCTCGGTTTTTGGTGGCTGCTCTCACCCGGGGCTGCGATTTTCGCGGCGGTGCTCGCGTTCAACGTGGTGGGCGACGTATTGAGGGATATTGCCGACCCGAAAAAAGGGATATGAAAATCCGGGGTATTTCGGCTCTTCTTCTATGCGCGGCGGCGTGCGCGGGGCAACCCGCAACCGGAGAGGGCGTGGAAACCGCGGGAAGGGCACCGCTTGCGGTGCTTGTTGCGTCGCCGAAAAAGCTCTTTGAAAATTTGGAGATTCTCCTGCGGAAAATCCGCCCCGACCCTGAATTCGAAATGCGCATGTCCATTGTCCTCGCGCGTCTGGGCTATCCCTCTTTCAACGGAATTTCGGAAGACAAGCCCGCGGCGTTCTTTGAATTCGACGGGGAAGACGGACACGGCTACGCCGCATGCGTTGCGGCGCAACCACGTTCGAAGCTCCAATTATTTGCGCGCGAATCGAAACTGCCCATGCAAAGGTTCGGCGAATACCTGCTTATACTTGCGCCCCGCGGCGGAAACGCCGAAGAGTGGTTCGGTTTCGCAAAATCGGCAATCTCCTCCGCCCGTCTAAAAGAGGGGGAATTTTTAAGAATTTCCGCAAGTGGGCGAAGGCTCGCGGAAATTTTGGAGGGTCTGGGCGTGCGCAGGGAGTTTGCGAAATTTGCGGGGAACTTTAAGAACGCAAAAATGTCGCTTTCCCGGCGCGGGGAATCGGAAGAACCCGAGTTGGAGTTGGAAGCGGACGCGAAAGACGAAGGCGCCGCGCGGAAGGCTCCGGACACGACTCACCGGGGGAACGTTGAAAAGGGGGAAAACGCGGGGCTTAGGTTCCTAAATCCCGAGGCGGATATAACGGTGTTTTCCGGTTCCGGGAGGGGGGACACGTCCATAGTCCGGGCGTTGAACGCCTTTTCATCCGGCGCCGAGTCGCTTGGGAAACTTTCCAAAGAATGCGCTTTGCCCTTCGCCGCCTCCTTTTTCAACGACGGGAAAATTTTTACGTATGTTTCGGTGTCGGGAATCCGGAACGGCGAACCGAAAGGGGCGTTGGATGGATTTTCGTATACGGAGGACGCATCCGGCGGTCCGAACGCGCCGCCGCTTTACACGGCGGAATCGGGCGGATTTTTCGTGAAGGGAAACAACCTCCGGGAATTTCTCTCGGTACTTAAGAAAATCGGGGGGTACGACGGCGCGGACGGCGACTTTCCTCTAAAAAAATACGCCGACGGCGAATCGGAACTCACCTTTATATTGAACAACGGCGCGTTTTTGCGCTCAATGGGAGGGAAAATGGAACATCCCGGCATAGGCGTTCCCCCGTATACCGTGCTGCGCGTAAAATTGGAAACCGACCGCGCCAAAGTGCGCGCGAAAGCGCGCTTCGATACCGCGGAATACGGTGCGGACGCGCCGAAAGGGGGGAAAAAGTGAGCGATTCCGCCCCGAAAAACATTGCAAGGGTTGTCCTATTCAGGGGGATGGACCGCGAACTCTTCTACGAAATAGAAAATCCCGACGACGGAAGGATAAGGTGCGGCTCCATGGTAAGGGTTCCCCTCCGCGGGGGGATGTCGGAGGGGATAGTTGCCGGCATAGGCCCCCTCTCCCCGGAACACGGCGGTTTTAAAATGAAAAAAATCCATTCGCCCGTCCAGGACGAACCCGTATTGACGCCGGACCTTGTGGATCTCGCCTTTTGGATGAGGGACTACTACGCGTGCGGCGTCCAAACGGTGCTTGAAAGCATGGTTCCCGCGGTGGTCAGGGCTGGAAAAGGTGCGGCGAGAATCCTGGAAATATCGCTTGGACACCCACCCGGCGACGCGGAGATGGACAAGCTAAGGCTCAGGGCGCCGCGCCAGGCGGAAGTGCTGAAATTTATGGCGGCGCGGAAATCGCCCATGCCGAAATCGGCGCTTTTAAAAACGACGGAATGTCCGCAACAGGCGGTGGATTCGCTTGTAAAAAAGGGTTTTTTAAAGCAGGGGGAAAGGGAGCTTACTCGCGCGGCGTTCGACGACGAACTCTCGCGCGTTGAAATGGTTTCGTCGAGTCCGCACGAATTAAACGCGGAACAGAAACTGGCCTTCGAACAGATTTCCGAAGACCTCGCCTCCGGGGAATTCCGCACGCGGTTGCTCTACGGGGTGACGGGGTCGGGGAAGACGGAAATATACATGCGCGCAATGAAGGACGTTCTGGACGCGGGGGGCTCGTGCGTGTTTTTGGTTCCCGAAATCGCCCTGACGCCCCAGACGGTGGGACGCTTGAAAAGCCGCCTCGGGAATTCCGGGCTGGTGGTGTGGCACAGCGGTCTGAGCGACGGCCAGCGCCTCGACGCGTGGCGCGCCCTCGCGCGCGGGGAGGCGCGCGTGGTGGTGGGCGCGCGCAGCTGCGTGTTCGCCCCCGTGGAAAACCTCCGTCTGGTAATAGTGGACGAAGAGCACGACGGCGCGTACAAGCAGGACAAGGCCCCGCGCTACAACGCCAGGGACATGGCCGTCTACAGGGCGAAGCTTACGGGCGCCGTCTGCGTACTGGGCTCGGCGACGCCATCGCTTGAAAGCCTGGCGAACGCGAAAAACGGAAAGTACGCGATGTCGCGCATAACTTCGAGGGTGGACGGAAGGAAAATGCCCCTCGTGTACATTGCGGACATGAAGCGCGAGAAGGCGGGGACGATGCTTTCCGGGATACTCGCCGAAAAGCTCGCAAAACGCTTGGACGACGGCGAGCAAAGCATTCTATTCCTCAACAGGCGCGGATATTCCAAAATATTCGAATGTCCCGACTGCGGCGAAACGGAACAGTGCCCCCACTGCTCCATGAACCTGACGTGGCATAAAAAGGAAAACGTGGTGAAGTGCCACCTTTGCGGGTACACCGCAAGAGCCCCCTCCGCGTGCCGGAAATGCGGTTCGAAAAACGCGAAATGGAGCGCCCACGGTACGCAGAAGCTCGAGGACGTGGTGGCCGCCATGTTCCCCTCGGCGCGCATAGGCAGGATGGACAGGGATACCATGAAGCGGAGCGACAACTACAGGAGGATTTTGGGCGACTTCCGCTCGGGGAAACTCGACATCCTGATAGGAACCCAGATGATAGCCAAAGGGCTCGATTTTCCGCGGGTTACGCTGGCGGGTATAGTGAACGCCGACATCAGCCTGCACATGCCGGACTTCCGCGCGGCGGAAAGGACATACCAACTGCTGGTCCAAGTGGCGGGACGGGCGGGACGGGGCGACGGCGCGGGCGAAGTGGTGGTGCAGACCATGCAGCCCGACGCGGCTCCCATACAATACGCGAAGCACGCTGACATGGACTCCTTTTTGGAGGAGGAACTGGAGGCGAGGGCGCAGTATTCGTATCCTCCGTTTTCGCACATCGTGCGCCAGATTTTCCGCTCCAAAAACAGGGACAAGCTGGAATTCTACGCGGCGGAATGGGCGAAATACGCAAGAAAACCGCTTTCTAAACTCTGCACCTTCCGCGAACCCGCGCCCGCGCCCCTGGAAAAGAGCGAAGACTACTACAGGTGGCACATATGCTATTTCTGCCGTTCGGCGAAGGCGTTGGCGGCGAAGATAACGGAGCTTAGGAGGAACTTCGAATTCGACGCCGACATAGACGAATACCTGGACGTGGATCCCGTGTCGATGATATAAAAATTCCTACGCGCCGGGATTGAGGACTTTCAGGACTTTTTCGTGGAGGGCGCGGGTGCAGGACGCAACCAGGCCGTATTTGTTCCCTATTTCCGATTTTCCGCGCCAGTCGGAATAGGCTATCGACGCGCCGTCGAGCGCGGGCAAGAGGGCGGCGAAGTCCCATAGTTCGAGGACGGCGTCGCACATGACGTGGGCGTATCCCCTGCATAAAAGCGTGTATCCGAAGCAATCCCCCCACGTGCGCGACACCGCCGCCTTCTCCTCCAGTTTGCGCCAACCTTCCGGGTTGTGCAGGCGGACGCAGTGGCGGCTGTCGGAAGTCAGGAGGGTTATAGCGTCGAGGTCCGTCTTTTTCGACGGGGAAACGGGTTCGCCGTTGAACAGGCAGACTTCGCCGTCGCCGAAAATGCGCGCAGAAAGCGCAGGGTGGTCCACCACGCCCATGACGGGTTTTCCTCGGTACATGAGCCCGATGAGGGTCCCGAAAAGGGGGACGGCGCTTATGAAGGATTTCGTTCCGTCGATGGGGTCGAGCACCCATACGAATTCGGCGTCGGCGTTCTCGGCACCGTATTCCTCGCCTATTACGCCGTGCGAGGGGAACTTTTTGCGGACGGCCTCGCGGAGCATGGCTTCGGCGTTTCTATCGACCTGCGTCACGGGGGAAAGGTCCTCTTTCAACTCCACGTCCATTTTTTTGCCGAAAAACTTCGATATGTACCCGCCGCTCATGTCCGCAAGTTCGTTGATAAAAGCCTTGAAACTTTCCGCATTCATGGCGCTAATGTTGGCAAAATACCGATATTTTCGCAAGATGAAAAACCTGGACGCGCCAATATTCGTAATAGACTTCGAAGGATCCAAAAGATTGGGCGTGGTGGAATACGGCGCGGCGGAGATAACCGGCGCGAAAATAGGGCGCATGTACACGAGGATATGCTCGCCGAAGACGAAAATAACGCGCGAATACGAGGATTTTTTCGGCATAAGCGACGCCGAGGCGAAAAAATACCCGCCCTTCCGGGACGACCTGGAATTGTTTTTCAACCTCCGCAGGCGCGGGATTTTCGCGTCGCACAACCACGCGGTGGAGGATTCCCTCCTGCGCGCGGAGGCGGCGTCGCCCGGGTTGGTGCCGCGGATTCCCGGATGCGGGGGGGAATCGAAGGACTGGAAGCCCTGGATAGACACGTGCGCCCTGTCGAAGAGAATATACCCGGATCTCGCCTCCGCGGGGCTCCGGGATCTGGCGGACGCCTTCGGCTTGCGGACGGAACTGAAAGCCCTTGCGGAAACCTTCTGCCCCGAAGGCAGGAGAAAGTGGCATTGCGCCCCGTTCGACGCGCTCGCCGCCGCGCTGGTCCTCGTAAAAATATGCACCCAAAAGGGCTTCGAGGACGTGACTTTCGAATGGCTTGTAAGGTATTCGTCGGGGGGGCGCACGGAGCAGGAGACCATTTTTTAGTGGAACGCAAATCGAAGATAAGGCTTCTCAACAAACTTTTGGCGTCCGCCGCGCGGTACGGCGCCGACGGAAGTTTTCTCGACGCCGCCCGCGGCGTATCCAAGGCGCTCGAGGACGGCTGCGACGACACCCCACTGGAGGACTTTGCGAAAAAAATACTCTCGCTTTACGATTCCGATGCCCATGTCGAGGTTTTAGACTTCGGCGGCGGACATTTCGACCCGCTTTTCGCCTTCCCCGAGATAAATTCCGCCGTGAGGAGGCTTTCGGGCTACGACAAGGCGATACTCGTGGTGTCGGGACTGCGCGACGCCGCCGCCGCGGCGAAAGGAAGGGCCGTAAAAAGAAAGACGGACGAGTATTTCCAAAACATGGAGTTCGTGGAGGATTCCGTCTTAAGCCGATCCGCGCCCGGCGCGAACCTCGAAATATTTTTTATATGACGGGAAGGCGGGGAGGAATCCATTTATTTGTTGCGGAGCGGAAAAATTTTACGCACACTGCGCGTAATGAAAACGCTTTTTGAAAAAATAGCCGACGGGGAAATCCCCGCTAAAATAGTCTACCGCGACGATCTCTGCTGCGCGATAAACGACATAAATCCGCAGGCCCCCGTGCACGTGCTGCTATTTCCCCTAAAACCGATTGCGAGGATATCGGAGGCGAAGAGGGAGGACGCGGGGATTTTGTCGCACCTGTTGCTTACCGCGCCGAAAATAGCCGCCCAATGCGGACTGGACAAAGGCTTCCGCCTGGTTGTGAACAACGGAATCCACGCGGGGGAAAGCGTTCCGCACATGCACATACACATATTGGGCGGACGCCCCATGGCGTGGCCGCCCTGCTGATTTCAGGACAAGACCCCCGCGGGGGAATTGAGTTCGGCGAAGCATTCTATCCCCCGCAAGCCCATTTCAACAAGGGTTTTGTTCCATGTTATATGCGCGGAGGGCGGGAACGCCGTGACTATGCAGGAACCCCCGAACTTGAACATTCCCGCTTCGCCGCCGCGCGGAACGGAAT
Source organism: uncultured Opitutales bacterium (assembly GCA_964564825.1). GTDB lineage: Bacteria > Verrucomicrobiota > Verrucomicrobiia > Opitutales > Intestinicryptomonadaceae > Merdousia. Next base: position 48,854 of record CAZMBN010000009.1, on the reverse strand, counting down.
CTCCGGGATTGCCGAAATTTACTATGGACCCCACGTTTGTTGCGCCTATTTGCGCGAACAGGCACATGCCGAAGGTTTCCGACTCTATAAAATTCAACACCCTCTTGTTTTCCCACAGTATCCACGGGCGTTTCACCAGGGCGACGGGACTGACGGAATAGAGGGGGCCGTCCACCCGCCTGCGCGCGGCTATGACCCCCCCTACGGGATAATGGTAGCGGTGGTAGTCCACGGGGCTCAAGCGCGATACGAGAACGTCCCCCCCCGCGAAACGCCGCGCCAGCTTTTCCCCGCCGAGAAACGCGGAGAGGTTGAACAACCTACCCTTCGCGTTGAAGACGGCGTCTTTCCCAGCATTTCTTAAAAGCAGGTGGCGGCCGTCGCAGGGAAAGGAGACGACTTTCGGATTTCCCGGCTCGGCTACGGGGCGCGCGCCCTCCCTGAATTTGCGGGTGAAAAAATCGTTGAAGCACCCGAAGGGGGACGGTTTTTCCGGGACGTCGGACATGTCTATTTTGTTGTCGGAGGCGAATTTCAAAGCGGCGCGCGCGCTCAGCCGCGAATCCGCCCAGACTCCGATCAGGCGCGAGAATATGCGGCGCGCCACGAGAAGCCGGAGGGACGCGCCGCCCGTACGCGTGCCGTATAAAAAGCGCATAATTTTTCCCGCGCAGATTTTTTCCGCAAAAACGGAGGAATCCTTTATGTTGCAAACCTTTATTTCCACGCCGCCTCCTTCAACCTCCGCCCGAGGAAAGTGCGCCTTTCGGAGGCGCCGCCGTTACGGAGCGCGGTGTTCCACGCGGACGGGTCGCCCACTATGAAGACTTTTTTGCGCCCCCTTGTAAGCGCCGTGTAGAACAGGTTCCGACGCAGCATGATGTAATGCTGACGCAGGACAGGCACCACCACTGCGGGGAATTCGCTGCCCTGCGACTTGTGCACGCTGACGGCGTACGCCGTTTGGAAATCGCAAAGATCCTTCTTCGGAACGGAAACGGTGCGGCCGTCGAAATCGACGGACATTTCGGAGAGGTCCGACGAAACGGCGCGGACGCGCCCCATGTCGCCGTTGAATATGTCCAGTTCGTAGTTGTTGCGCGTCTGCATAACCTTGTCGCCCACCGAAAACGACGTTCCCGCATAGGATACGGCGGCGGGTTTCGGGTTTAGCGCCTCCTTCAAAAGCACGTTTAGTTTTCCCGTGCCGGCGTCGCCCCTGTGCGTGGGGGAAAGGACTTGTATGTCGTCGAACGGATCGAAACCGCAATGCTTTGGAATCAGTTTGGAGACGAGCTCCACGCACGCGCGGGCGCATTCCCCGGGATCGGGCGCCAGCACGAAATTAACGTCCCTTTCGTAATCCGCGTCTTCGAGCCTGCGGGGCTCGAGGGCGGGCGACGATTCTCCGCCGAGCAACGCATGGGCGGCGAGGATGATTTCGCTTCCCTCCGCCTGGCGGAAGATTTTGCTTAGACGCGCAACGGGAATTTTTGAACTTGAAATTATGTCGCCCAGGACGTTTCCGGATCCGACGCTCGGAAGCTGGTCGGCGTCTCCCACCAACAGAAGGTGCGCGCCGTCCGGAACCGCGGCGAACACGGCGGCGGCGAGGCGCGTGTCGAGCATGGACGCCTCGTCCAGCACTATAAACGGGGCGTCGAGCGGATTGCCCTCGCCGTGCAGGAAATTCCCCTCCCTATTGAAACCAAGCAGCCTATGGACGGTCTTCGCCTCCATACCGCAACTCTCGCCCATGCGCTGGGCGGCGCGTCCCGTAGGAGCGGCGAGTAGGGGCGGAGATTTCTTCGCCTTCAGGATGTGGCAAAGGGCGCGCAGGATAGTGGTTTTGCCGGTGCCCGGCCCCCCCGTTATTACGCAGACTTTATTTTCGAGGGCGCAAACTATGGCGTTGGATTGTTCCAGGGCGAAATCGATTCCCGCGCGCTTTTTCGCCCACTCCACTGCCAAACCTCTTTTTATGGGGGGGAGATCCGACCGCGCGCGGACGAGGCGCGACAAGTTCGCAACTATCCTGCGCTCGCAAAAATCCAGCGCCCGGCTTTGGATTAAGCCGTTCCCCACGGATACCACCTCTCCGCGCGCCGCGAGGGCGTCCACGGAGGCGAAGCACAATTTGGAGTCCACTTTCAACAAATCGGCGGATTCGCTGCAAAGGGCTCCGGTGGGCACGCAGGTATGCCCCTCCGTTTCCGCGTCGCTTAGAAGGTGCATTATCCCCGCCTCGCGGCGGTCTTCGGACTCGTTTGGAACGCCCATATTCAGGGCGACGGCGTCGGCGGTCTTAAAGCCTATGCCGTCTATTTCGCGGGCGAGTCTGTAGGGCTCCGTCTTCGCCACGCGCAGGGCGTCGGCGCCAAACCTGCGTATTATACGGACGCACACGGCCATTCCCACGCCGTAGGCGCGCATCGCTATGACGACGTCCCTAAGCTGCTTTTGCTCCGCCCACGATCCCCGTATTTTTGCAAGCCTTCCCTTCCCTATTCCGTCGACTTCAAGGAGTCTGGCGGATTCGGTGTCTATCACTTCGAGGGTGCGCGCGCCGAACTTTTCGACTATCCGCTTGGCGTACACGGGACCTATCCCCTCCACCAAACCCGAGCCGAGGAACTTCTCCAAGCCGTAAATTTCCGAAGGCAGGCGCGATTCGAAGGAATCCACTTTTATCTGCCTGCCAAACTTCGAATTGTTTGTCCACCTGCCCTTTACGAATATGGTTTCGCCGCATTGTATGGACGGCATGACGCCCGTTATGGTTACGGGGACGCGCGAAAACCCCGCGGAAGAGGGGCGCATCGACGCAACGCAAAAAAAAGTTTCGTCGTTGAAAAATACAATGCGCTCAACAACGCCCTCGACCTGCACTTCCTCCGAATCCATACAAGCGCTACAGGCTAATTCCGAACACGGACTTGGCAAGTTCTTTTAAACCTGGGAAAATCCCGACGGCGGCGGGGCAAAGTTCTTCAAGCGACACCGAAGAATCGGCGCCCGTTGCAACCAGCGCGCAATCCATTTCCGCGCAACGGGCGGCGCGGTAGTCGTAAAGGGAGTCGCCTATTCCAAGGCATTCGGCGGCGCCGAGCCCCAATTTTTCGAGGGTTGCGAAGGTGAAGCGGACTTCGGGCTTTCGCGCCGAAAGAAGCGACGTCCCCGAAACCACGTTGAAAAATTCGAACATGTTTAAATATTTTAGGACGTCCTCCGCCGCCGACTGGTGCTTGTTTGTAAAACAGGCGAGTTTCACCCCCTTCGAGCGCAGCGCCCCCAATATTTCGCGGGCGAACGGCATCGGCTTTAAACCCTCGTATATGTGGCGCGGGAAGAGTTCGGCGTATCTTGCGCCGAGAGCCACGGCGCGGGCGTCGGCGTCGGATACGGAATCCGCAAGCAGTCGCTTTATGGTGACAAGTATGGAGCCCCCGAGGGCGAGGTAGACGGCGTTGTAGCTTGGAGGCTCCAACCCGGACTCCAAAAAGACCTCCGCAATGCAGGCGTGGACGGCGGTATAGTTGTCGACAAGCGTGCCGTCGAGGTCGAAGAGAACTCCCTTGTATTCCTTTCGGGGAACCGCGTTCAAATATCCCCTCCTCCGCGTCCGGGAAACGTCACCGGAAGTCATAGCCAAGCCTTTCAAGCATTTTAAAATCGTCCGCAACGCGCGCGCCCGCGGTTGTGAGCATGTCCCCCACAATCAGGGCGCTTACCCCCGAACGCAACGCCGTTTCCTGGGCGGAGGCTATGGCAGCCCTTCCCCCCGCGAAGCGTATGTGCGCCCGCGGATTAACCAGCCTGAAAACGGCGAACGTCCTAAGTATTTCGTCCTTCGTCAGGGGTTCCAAATTCTCCAAGGGGGTTCCCTTTATGGGCTGGAGGATGTTCACGGGAATGGAGTCCGCCCCGACATCCGCCAGCGCGCAGGCGAGTTCCACCCTCTGGGCGCGCGTTTCGCCCATGCCTATTATCCCCCCGCTGCACACCGAAAGCCCTACGCGCCTCGCCGCGGAGAGGACCGTTATTTTGTCGGCCACGGTGTGGGTGGTGCACAATTCGGGGAATTTGGAGGGGGCGGTCTCGAGGTTGCAGTGGTATCTCTCCACCCCGGCGTTCTTCAACCGCCCTAGGCGGCTTTCGTCGAGCAATCCGAGCGACGCGCAAATCGATATTCCGCCGAGTTTTGAAATTTCGCACAACGCCTCCAAAACCGCGTTGAAGTCGGCGTCGGACAGGCTTCTTCCGCTGGTTACAAGCGAAAACCTTTTTATGCCGGACTCCCTTGCGCGCCGCGCGTGCCTAAGCGCCTCCGCGGGGGACACGCAGCCGTACACCGCGCAGCCCGTGTTGTGGCGCGCGGACTGGGCGCACCATTTACAGTCCTCCGAACAGGCGCCGGAACGCGCGTTCATGATTGCGCAGGTGTCGACCTCCGTCCCCAAAAAGCGGCGCCGCACGCGGTCGGCGGCTTCGCACAGCCTATCCAGTTCGAGCTTTCCGCAAAGTTCGAGCGCCTCGTCACGGGAAAGTTTTCGCCCCTCTATTATTTCGTCTTCTATTTTTTCCTCCATATCCGCACGGTGCGCGTTCCAAGCGCCGGAATCCGGCGCAGGATTCGAAGGGAAAAGGAAAACCGCCCTCATGTCAAGGAAGAGCGGACGAAAATAATATTTGACGGGCGCGCGGGGGCGTTTAAAAAGTCCCTAGGTACAGAGGAAAAACTTCGAACAAAGGGGAGGACAAACAATTATGAAAAAAATTCTTACCATACTTGCGCTCGCCGCGATTTGCGCGCCCGGGTTCGCGTTCGAACGCGCGAAAATACGGATAAAGAAATTAGACAACACCGTGGTTGAAAAGTACGCGCCCTTTGAAAAGCAAAACGGCGGATACTATAGAATCACCATACCCGTGGGCGACATAGGGCGCGACGTTGAGTATATAGACGTGGTGGCGGACGAAGCCTTCGCGAGGAAGTCCGAGGCTGGTTTCTTCGTATTGGGGGACGGTTCCTACGGCGAATTCACGCAGGACAACGGGTTTTACTCGCCGTGGCTTCCAACAACCCCCACCTTCGGGATGAAGACGCCCAGAAGCTCTTTCATTGCGATAGTAAAGGGTCTGGCTTTGGAGCAATACCCCGTGGTCGAGGCGAAAAGCGGCGTTTACAACGTATTTCCGCGCTTCTACATATGGTCGCCCACGTCCAAATACAACAGCAAAAACATATCGAAAACCATAGTCTTCGACCCATACGAGGACATAGTTGTTGATTTTTATCCGTTGCTCCCCGGCAAGGACGACTACGGCTCCATGGCCAAGGTGTACAGGGACTACCGCCTCGGCAGGGGCGACGTAAAGCTCCTCCGCGACAGGATAAAGGACAACCCCACCCTCGCCTACACGGCGGACTCCATATACGTGCGCATGAAGCACGCCCTTAAAAAAACCGACAGGAAAAACCCAGCCCACTACATGCAGACCCCCGAGACGGAGCCGGAACTCCAAATATTTTTCACCTTCGACGACTGGAAGGACATCATGAAGCGCATGAAGGAGGCGGGAATAGACAAGGCGGAAATATGTTCCGTTGGTTGGAACATAGGAGGACACGACGGCCGCTTCCCCCAATACTTCCCCGTGGAGGAGAGACTTGGAGGGGAGAAGAAATTCAGGGAGGCCATCGCGTTCGGAAAATCGCTCGGCTACCATATAACCTGCCACATCAACCAGTATTCGCTGTATTTCGTATCGAACAGGTGGAACGACAACGGCGCGGCCATGTTTCCCGACGGCGAACTTTTCTACGACTATTTCCAACCCGGCGGAATGGGGTATAGACCGTGTTTCCAGCGCCTTTACAACCTCTGGGTTAAGGAGGATTTCAAGAAAATAGCGGATCTTGGAATCAACGGGATTTTCCACATAGACGTGATATCGCGCGTGCCGCCCTACCCGTGCGCCGACCCGAAGCACCCCATAAACAGGGAACAGTGCGCGCATTACCAGAATTTGGTTGGAGAATACGCCCACAAAATTTTCGGGGGGCTCGCCTCGGAGGGGGCAAGCGACCACCTTGCCGGCGTGCTGGACTTCGCGCTCTACCTGTGGGCGTATCCCGACTGGGAGGGCAAGCCCGAAAAGCTCGTAACAAGATACGTGCCCTTCTGGCAGTTGGTTTACCACGGCATAATAATAAGCAACCCCTACTACTCCACGATAGACGCGCCCTACCCGAAAAGCTACGCCACCCAGGACCAACGCAGGGCGTACGACTACTTGGACGACCCTCAAACGCGCTGGCTCAAGGTTGTGGAATTCGACGGGCGCCCCACCTTCTATTATACGGACTATACGGACCTGAAGCCCATGAAGAAGGCGTACGACGAATTCCAAAAACTGAAACACTTGCAGTTGCAGCTGATGACGTACCACGGCGAACTTTCCAAGGACGTGTTCGTAACCCGCTTTGAAAACGGGGAGGAGATAGTGGTGAACTATTCGAAGGAGCCTTTCGCCTACAAGGGCGAAACCGTGGAGCCCAGGAACTACAGGCATTTCAAAAAATAAACCGTGCGCGCGGGGACCGCGCAAGGGGGAAAAAAGGCGGAGGAATTTTATTCCGCCTTTTTTTTCGCCGTCACTCCCTGATGAAGCGCGAAAGTTCCAGGGCGGAATCCGCTCTGTTTAATATGTAAAGATGGACGCCCGGAACGCGCGCGGACTTCAACCCGTCTATTTGGGCGCGCGCCCAATCCAAGCCCACGCGCGCGCTTTCCTCCGGAGACGACGCCTTGGCCATACCTTCCTCCAGTTCGCGCGGGACGGACGCGGAGCACATGGATTTAAAATTTTCAAGCTGTTTTAGGGAGAGGGCGGGAAGAATGCCCGCCACTATGGGCTTGTCAATTCCCTCGGCGCGGCATTTGTCCACAAAGGCGAAGTAGTGCGAATTGTCGAAAAAAAGCTGGGTCACAATGAAATCGGCGCCGCAATCCGTTTTCCGCTTCAACATTTCAACGTCGAAATCGAGGGTGGGCGCCTCGGGGTGCTTTTCGGGATAGCCCGCGCACGCCACGCCGAAATCCGGGAAGCGCTCCCTTATGCGGAGTATCAAATCGGAGGCGTGGGGGAGACTGTCCGGCGCGGGTTTGAAACAGGGGTCGTTTTTAGGGGGGTCGCCCCTAAGCGCCATGACGTTCCGTATTCCCGCCGCCGAAAAGCGGTCCAAAACCGCGTCTATTTCCGCCAAGGAGTGCCCGACGCACGCCAAATGCGCCATTATTTCGAATCCGAAAATGTCCATGAGCAGTTCGCCGTATTCCACGGTGCGCCCGCGCGTTGAGCCGCCGGCCCCGTAGGTAATGGAGGCGTAGTCCGGCTTCAAATCCGCAAGCCTGCGGGCGGTGCGCAGAATTTGGCGGGCACCCTCCTCCGTCTTCGGGGGGAAGAACTCCACGGAGAAGACCATGCGACCGCGGGCGAACTTTTCGGCTATATTGCCATTTTTCATTTTCCCCGATAATGAACAAAAATTTCTGCCGCTTCGCAATTTTTATTTTTTGCGCTTGAGCACGCGAACCACGCGCTTGGGGATTGCAACCATGGTCTCCCACGGTATGCGGCGCGTCCAGCGACTGTAGTCGGCAAGCGATATTTCCGAACCCGACTGCTCCCCTATAAAGACCACTTCCGAGCCCTCCGCCGCGTCCGGGACGGAAGTTACGTCCACAACGGTTTCGTCGAGCCCTACGGGGTCGGCTATCGGGCAAAGCCTCCCCGACACCAGCACGCGCGCGCATTTCGTGAAGCCCGAGGGCACGCCGTCGGCGTAGCCCGCCGCGACCGTTGCGTAGCGCCGCCCCCCCCTTTCCGAAACCGCAAGCACACGCGACTTGAACGAGAGCACGGGCGCCAACCCTATCTTTTCGTATCCGCGGCGGTCGTCGTAGGGGTTTATGCCGTATTGGAGAAGCCCCATGCGCACGGCGTTGAAGGGCGGTTCGACGGGCACGTAGCGGAGGGCCGCGCTGTTGTGCAGGTGCAGAAGCATGCCTTTTTCCGCGTATTTGCGGGCTATTTCCTCGAAGATGTCGAACTGCCTGAAAGTATACGACTTGTCCGTATCGGCGCACGAAAGGTGCGAAAACATCCCCTCAACCCTTATGTTCGAAAGCGCCTTTATTGCGGGAATTACATCCTTCGCGCATTCGTGCCATACGCCCGCCCTTCCCATGCCCGTATCCAACTTTATATGGACGGGGAGGACTTCGGAGCGGGAGGCGGCGAGGTCCGAAAAAGCCTTCGCCTCTTCGTAGGAGGATACGGCGGGGGTTGCGCCGTACTCGAACACGAGGGGGCGCTCCATTTTAAGTATGGGGCTGAGGACGAGGACGGGCTTGTCTTCAACAACTTCGCGCACGCGGGACGCCTCGTAAAGGTTTGCCACCGCGAAGATATCAGCGCCGCCTGCAAGGAAGCGCGCAAGCGCCTGCGGCATGCAGTGGCCGTAGGCGTCGGCCTTCACAACGCAGACGTACTTCACGCCCGCGGGAAGGGAGGATTTTATTTTCCGCACGTTGTTTTCCAAACGCGAAAGGTCTATTTCAATCCAAGATCTGGGAGGAGGAGTGTTCACCCGGCAAACAAAGCCCCGAGTCTCCACGCCGTCCGGCGCGCTGTCAATTCAAATGCGGAGGGC
>CAZMBN010000009.1:29004-40035 GCA_964564825.1 uncultured Opitutales bacterium | reverse complement strand
GTAGACGCCGTAGTCGCTGGTTTCGGAGGAAAGGGGCGGGGTTATCTGGAATACGCCCTGCGAGGCGGAAAGCACCTTGCCGAGCTTTGCGCCGCCGCCCGAAACAAGGAGTTTTGCGCGCGTCCTTGCGTCCTGCGCGGCAAGAGAAAGCAGTTCAAGCTTTAAATCGCCGAGCTTGGAGTAAAAATACTGCGGCGGGTTGGAGTTTACGGGTATTCCCTTGCCCGCAAGAGCGGATACGCCCTCGGAAAGGGAGCGCACAAGGGCGATGTCCCCCAACCTAAAGGACATTCTTAAGACGTGGCGGTATCCCGGATATCTCCCCCGTCTCGAAGCCGTCACTGTTCCTTTTTCGTACGGGGAAAAACGAAAGGGAGCTTTCGACGCCCTCGGCCTTTACCCCGTTTTGTTTTAGGAAATCGAGTATGGCGGCGCGGGCGCGCGCTATGTTGGCGTAAGATTCGGCGGGGGTCGCCCCCGAGGATTCGACGTCGGCGCTCCATAGGGCGGAGTCCGACACAACGATTTTGGAGGAGGAGCCCTTCACCTTTACGGAACCTTCGCGCCTGAACGAAACGGAGGGTTCCACGAGTATGAGGGAGCACACGACGGCGCTTGCGCAGACGAGCGCGACGGAAATAAAAAGAGTCTTTTTCACGCCGGGGATGGTAGGTGGGAAACGGTCGCGCTTCAAGCATAAGAAGACGCAAGGGGGGGGGATTTCTAGAGATAAAAAAATTCTTGTATTTTACACATTTCTACATAGAACCGAAAGATTAAACCCCCCTTGGGGCGGAGGACGGCGGTGCGGCGCATTGTTGAGCCTCCGCCGTTCCATATACACCCCAACCCCTGAGATGAAATGCGGTTCCAAGATACTTTTTTCAATAGCGTCCGTCTACGCGGTTGCGCTTGTACTTGCCTGCGCGGTTTCCGTTTTCGCGTTTGGAAATTCCTCGTGGGTGTATTCGGAAAGCGGCGCCCTTGAAATGTCGCAGGCGGCGGTAATCCTTGTTTCGTTCGCGTGTTGGCTTTGCGCGTTTCTGAAAAACCCCTCCGAAAAGGACTCGATGATAACCCTGTTTTTTACGGTACTGCTCTGGGCGTTTTTCATGCGCGAGGTCGATTTCGACAAAATGGGCATCGCCCCTGTACTCGTATTTATGCTTTACGGCGCGGGGAGGAAGGCCACTATAATCATCGGCATAGGCGCCTCGCTGCTCGGGGCCGCGCTGCACTTTAAAAGATACGTGAACCAAAGCCTGGAATTTCTTGTTTCGTACAGGGGGCGCGCGGCGATACTTGCGGGCGTCCTCCTTTTGGCCGGGGAATTTTTCGAATACAACTGGGGGGGCGCAAATTCCGAGTTTTTCGAGGAGGGCTTGGAACTTGCGGCGTATGTATGCCTTTTATTTTCGTCACTTGCAACGAAAGACAGGGTATCCTTCCGGAAGGCGGATGCCGACAACGTCCCGGCTGGACGCGGTTAGGGAGGAAGAAGCCTTAAACGCGCGTGCGCTCCGCCCGAATATGGTTGACTTGGACGGAAAGTTCTGGTGGCATGGTCCAACTTCCCGCCCCTGTAGTTCAACGGATAGAACGGGCGTTTCCTAAACGCTAAATCCGTGTTCGATTCACGGTGGGGGCGCGGATATTTTCGTAAAATCGACCTCTATGCGAAGCCTCCGCTGTTACTACTCCGACGACGTACGGAATTTCCTGGCGCGGACGGACGGGGAAATATTGGGGATATTGTGTTCAAACGTGGGGGGACGGCTGGAAGTACAGCAAAAAAACGCATGGAGCTCCCAAATAGAAATTCTGAAGAGGCAACTTGCGGGATTTCCCGAGGGCAGGATTATTTTCGAATACGTTATACCGCGCATGGGAAGAAGGGTGGACACCGTGTTTTTGCACGGCAATATAGTATTTTTACTGGAATTTAAATGCGGCGCCTGCGAATACGCCGCCCGCGACCTCGACCAAGTGTGCGGCTACGCCCTCGATTTGAAAAACTTCCAAAAAGAAAGCGAAAACAGGCTGCTTGCGCCCATACTTGTCGCCACGCGCGCCGAAAGCGAGCGCGTTGAAATTTCCGGCGACTGCAAAGTGTTGAACACCGTAAAATGCAACGCGCAAAACATCGGGCGTACAGTGGAGGAGATTACGGGAAATTTCGGCGGCGAACCGAATTTCGACTACATCGCGTGGGAAAATTCGCCCTATTTCCCGACCCCCACGATAGTCGAGGCTGCCCGCGCCATGTACGAGGGACACAACGTCCGCGACATCACCCGAAACGACGCGGGGGCGGCGAATTTGTCGCGCACACTGGGGCGGATAGAGGAAATCATAAAGTTTAGCGAGGAAAACAAGAGGAAATCCATATGCTTCGTCACGGGAGTGCCGGGGGCAGGAAAGACCCTCGTGGGGCTGAACCTCGCCGTAAACCACTCGAACGCGTTGGACGGTTCGCGCGCGGTTTTTTTGTCGGGGAACCTTCCCCTTGTCAGGGTTTTGCAGGAGGCCCTGGCAAGGGACTCGGTTTCGAACGAGGCGAGACTCGGCACAAAAATCAAAAAATCGGACGCCCTCCGCAACACGGCGTCTTTCATACAAATAGTCCACAAGTATAGGGACGAATACGTAAACAACGAAAAAATCCCCCCGGAACGGGTGGTTATATTCGACGAAGCCCAAAGGGCGTGGACGCTCCCCATGATGGAAAGATTCATGAAAACAAAAAAGGGCGTTCCGGATTTTCCGCACAGCGAACCCGAATTCTTGATAGGCACTATGGACAGGTGCCCCGATTGGGCGGTTGTAGTGTGTCTGGTTGGCGGAGGCCAGGAAATAAACACGGGGGAGGCGGGGCTTGCGGAATGGTTCGACTCGCTTGAACGCTCCTTCCCCGGCTGGGACGCGTATGCGCCGAAAGATCTTTCCGACGGCGAATACCACGCGCCGGGCAAATACAAACTGCGCTTTCAAAACGAGGAATCCCTGCACCTTTCCACGTCAATACGCTCGTTTAGAACCCCCGACTTGGCCGCCATGGTGAAGGCGGTTTTGGACGCCGATACGGCAACCGCAAAGGCGTTGTACGGCAAAATAAGGGACAAATATCCCGTCTTCCTCACAAGGAACTTGAAGGATGCCAAGGATTGGGTGCGGGCGAAGTGCCGCGGCGATACAACGCGCTGCGGTTTGCTTGCAAGCAGCGGGGCGCTCAGATTAAAGCCCGAAGGGATATTTGTAAAAAACGAAATAGACGCGGCGAACTGGTTTTTAAACGGCAAGGACGACGTGAGGTCGGGAAACCGCCTTGAGGACGCCGCCACGGAGTTCGACATACAAGGTCTTGAGGTGGACTACTCCGTAGTTGCGTGGGACGCCGACTTCCGCTTCGACGGGGAAAACTGGACCCACCACGCCTTCAAGGGGACAAGGTGGCAAAAAATAGGTAAGGACGACGACAAGCGCTACCTAAAAAACGCCTACAGGGTTCTACTCACCCGCGCGCGCCAGGGGATGGCCCTATTCGTTCCGGAGGGGGACGACTCGGACTCAACGAGGATACGCGCCTACTACGACGGCACTTTTGAATACTTAAAAACGGTACTCTCTTAAAGAAAAGGCTTTTTTCACCTCCCTCCATTCTTTCCGCCGTTCCCCGGCGCGGAAAAAACGGACGGCGGAAATTAGGAAAGCAGGGAGCGCACCGTTTCCAAAAAGGAATCGTCCTGGAAACTGCCCTTGGTCAGATAGGCGTCGGCGCCCGAGGCGAGACCCCTGTTTTTGTCCTCGGGGCGGTCCTTGTAGGAAACCATTACCACGGGAATTTTTTTATTGCGCGACCTTATCTTTTCAACCAGAGAAAACCCGTCCATGCGCGGCATATCGACGTCGCTCACAACGAGGTCGTAGTTGGAGAGCCTGAACATGTTCCAACCGTCCATCCCGTCGACGGCGGCGTCAACAAAGTAGCCCGCCCTTTCCAATATCCTGCGCTGGGTGCGGCGGACGGTTTCGGAATCGTCCACCACAAGCACCCGTCCGCGTCCGGACGAAGGCGGGACGCCGGGTGGTTCGGCGGCGGGGGAATTGTTTTTTTCCGCAGCCATAAGGAGGTCGTCGATGTCGAAAATAAGCACGGGCTCCCCGTCTTCGTCTATGGACGCTGCGGACACGCACGGGATTTTACCAACAAGCTTGTCCACGCGCCTGACAACCAGTTCCGATTCCCGGGGGGGACCCTCCACTTCGAAGCCGTAATAGCGCCCGTGCGAAGACACCACAACCAGATGTATCCCGTCCGGGGAGGGAAAGGAACCCTCCCCAAACCCGAGTATCCGCGAGGAATCGACCGCCTCCGCTCTGCGGCCGTCGAACTCGAAATATTTTTTACTTCCCACGGCCGTTATGCCGGAGGGGTCAACCTTCAATACGCGGTGCACCAGGGCAAGGGGAAAGGCGTAGGGCTGCGAATCCACCACCACCACTAGAGCCTTAACCACGGAGCGCGCAACGGGAAGACTCATCGTCATGGACGTTCCCTTCCCCCGCTCCGAACGCACGGAGATTTTCCCCTCGACTTCGCGGAGCATGGAGCGCACTATATCAAGACCCACGCCCCTGCCGCTCAATTCGCTAACTTCGGAGCGGGTGGAAAACCCCGGCAAAAACGGAAATTCGAATATTTCCCGGCGCGACATTTTTTCCAGCATTTCCCGCGGGACGAGGGAAAGCTCCACTATGCGGCGGCGTATTTTTTCCTCGTCGAAACCGCGGCCGTCGTCGGAAATTTCAAGCATGAGCATGCCCGCGGAATGCCAAGCCTTTATCCGTATCGTCCCCGTAGGCGGTTTCCCGTTCCGTATGCGCTCTTCAGGGGGCTCTATGCCGTGGTCGCAGGAATTGCGCAAAATCTGGGTTACGGATGGGGAGAGTTTTTCCAAAACATCCCTGTCGACGGAGACGTCAGCGCCTTCTATTTCCAAAGCTATGCGTTTGGACGCCGCGCGCGCCAAATCCCTGACCATGCGCGGTAAACCCTTCAGACCGTCGGAGAGGGGGCGCAGGCGCCCGAGCAAAACCTCGGAATACAACTTTTCCGAAAGCGCGGCGTTGCGCCGCGAAAACTCCGAAAAACGCCCCATCAACGACCGCAGGGACTCCATACCCTCCCTCGCGTCAGCGCGGAGCTGCTCGAGCCGCGAAAGCAAATATTCGCCGATTTTCGAGGCCTCGTCGGAATTAAGGGCGTCTTCGAAACGGAGGGACAGGCGGTCAAGCGAATTTTTAAGCCCGGAAAGCATTTGGCGGAAACTTTCAAGACTCCTGTTTTCAACCAAACTTTCCGCGGCAAGCTCCATTATGGAATTTAGATTTTTTGCGGAAATCCTTACGGAGGAATCCGACGCGGGGGGGCTCGCGGAATTTTGCGCGGGAGTGCGCGCCGGGACGAGGGGCGCCGGTTCCGCCGCGTCCAAGGCTCGGCAAAGGGAGGCTGCAAAGTCCGAATCCACCTCCGCAAAGGACGAGGAAAGCAAATTTTTAAGAAAATCCACGCATTCCAAAAGGAGGTCGATATCCGTGCTTGAAAAGACAGTTTTCCCGTTTTGCGCCGCAACAAAGCGGTTTTCCATGGCGTGGGCGAGCTTCACTATGCAATCGAGCCCGACGACCTTGGAGGCGCCCTTCAAGGCGTGGCTTGCGCGCATGAGGAGTCCGGTTTTCGAAAGATTTCCGAAATCGCCCTCGAGTTCCACGAGCCCCGACTCCAAGGTCGCTACGGCATTCTCCACCTCCGCGAAAAAAAGAGGCTTCAGGGCGTCGTCCATATCGGGACGGATTACGCCACCGCCGTCTTTGCCCATACCGGAGACTTCCGCCTCCGGCGGAGGGGCTTGGGGAACGTCCAATTCCATGCGGTCCAACTCTTCAGCGATCGCGCGGGTCGATTCGATTTTTTCGAGAAGCCCCCCCGCGGTGTCCGACCGCAAAGACAAGGCGTATTCTATTATGCGCACGGCGACGGGATCGGCGCGCTTGGATGGATCGGCGGACGGGAAATACCTTAAAAGGCGGGAAAACAGGGAGGCGATGCGCGGAAACCCCAACATCGCGGCCCCGGAACGCAGGGATGTTAGGGACTCGGAGACGGCGCGGGCGTCGTACGGGGGGGTTAGGACGTCCTCAAGCACCGCGCAATGCCCCGCAAGCTCCGCGCGAAAAAGTTCCACTATGGGGTTGCCGGCGTCCATGGTCTATCCTTTGGACACCGCCTCCGCAAGCAGTTCGAAATCGAGCAGTTTTACTGCGCCGCCGCCCGCGTTGAAAACCTTTTCAACGAAACTCGATTCGCCTCCGCCGGGGGGGGATCCCGCGCCCTCCGGGAAATATTTCACGCCCGAAAGCGAATCGGCGCCGACCGCGAAGCGCCCCGACTTTCCCGAACAAAGCACCATCGCCGCGTTTTTTTCATCCGCGGCGGGAGGGGTATCGGGCATTCCCAAAAGGCGGGATACGGAAACCGCGGCTACAAGCTCGCCGTTGATGTTTACTATTCCCTCGATCGCCGAATTCGTCCTATAGGGAATCCTGTGCGGAGTTCTTCGCCCCGAGATTTCCGCAATGGCGTCCGCCGCAAGGGCGAAATGCGTTCCCGCGCACGTGAAAACCAAAAATCCCGCGCCGTTTTCCACCTCCGGCTCTGGTCGGATCGGACGCCCCCAAAACTGCTGGGTGTCCGCCGGGAGCCACCTGCCGTACAATTTGCGGGACGCCTCCGCGTAGACGGGGCAATTCAGGCAGGTTACACGATCCTTCAACTCTGGACAGGTTGAATCGCCCCAGAGTCCCGAGGAACTCCAGCAGCGCGCGCGGATTTTTTCCCCGTCATTCATCGGATTTTAAAAGCTTCAAAACCTCCCCGAAGGAAAGCGCCCTTTCCCTTTCCCGGCATTCGCGCACCCCGAGCACTTTGGGAAACGCCACCGCGAACGGTCCTATTTCCGAACCAGGGGAATCGAAAACGGCAAGGCACGAGCCGAAGGCGGAGGGGGCGTTCCCCGTGCGGTCTCCGAGCGGCGCGGATGAGAAAAGCGGTATTTGCCCCCCGTTGTAGTCCACGTATCCGAGAGGTTCGGCGTATCCGGGAATTTCGCGCGCCGGTCCGCGCGGGGCGGACGCGGGCAAAACCTCCGACACCGCCTCCACATCCACGGAAAGCCGTCCTTTCCCCGTCTCGAAATCCAACAGGAACATTTCAACTTCCGCCGCGGCCCTCTCCGTCCGCAAGGAAGTCCGAAATTTCCGACTCCAATTTTTTCAACGCGGAATCCAGCTTGCCGCCGCCCGCGCCTATCTCGTCGGGAAGCCCGGAACATTTGCGAACCTCGCTTACGAGGGAGATTGCGGCGGTATCCGCATCACCCACCCTCTCGCGGTGTGAGCGGATGGCCGAGTTGAGCTCGTCCAATCCGGGAACAAGCGCCTGCACGCGCTCCGCCAGCGAATTCATCGACGAAAGCGCCGATTCAACGCCCGCGACGCTCTCCGACACCTTCCCCGAAAACTTGTCCATTTCGGACGTCTCGGCCTCCACCACGCCGCGGAGGTCGCGCACCGCCGTTTCGATATCGGCCGCCGCCCCCGAAATTCGTTCGGCAAGTCTGCCTATTTCCCTCGCCACCACGGAAAAACCCACGCCATAGGAACCCGCCTTCCCCGCTTCGATGGACGCGTTGAACGAAAGGAGGTTCGCCTCGTACGCAATCTTCGACACCGCGGCGGCCGCCGCCCCTATGCCGTTTGCGCGGTCGTTGACGGTGGAAAGCCGCCGCGCAACCAAAACCGCGCCAGCGGATATCTCCGCCGCCGACTGGGATGCCGCACCGAGGTTCCCGCGCTCCAATTCCGCCAATTCGGCGGTCTCGGCGGCGGAATCCCTCAGTGTTTCCAAGAATCCGCACAATTCGCCGCAACCGTCGGAAGCGCGCTTTGTTGCGGATTTGACCGATTCGGATGACTCGGAAAGTCCGCACACCGCAAGGGAACAGTCAGAAGCGGAGGCGGCTATGCTTTCGGACGCCGCCCGGAGGGAAACACGGCAATCTCCAACTGCGTCCAAAAGATTGGACAATTTACGCGCCATAAAAGACGCGGAGCGGACAAGTCTGCGGGTTTCGTCGCCGGACGCCCTCCTTTGCGGAGGCAGGGGCGACGCCGCGCCCATCCTCCCCCGGGCGACGTCGTCCACAAAATTCGCGACGGCCGCCACCCTCTTCAGGGGGCTTCGGGACAAAAGTAGCGCCGCCGCCGCAACGGCGGCGAACAGCGCCAATCCCGCCAAGTTGGCGTATGCGCACGCCGTTGCGGGCGCGAGCATCGCCGTCCGGGGGATAAAGTGCACCAAAACCCAGTCGCCCGGGCGGACGACGGAGTAGTAGACGCAATAGACGGAGCGGCTGCGGGGGTCCTTGAAATAAAGGATTTTTCTTTCGAAATTGTCCACGAGCGCGGAATTTTTCGCTGTGTTGAACGCCGATTTCAAAAGATCCCTATACATCGTGTTCGCACCGCTTAAATCGGTATTCGAGGCGAGGAGTTCGTCACGGACAAGCCTGCCGTTGTCGTCGCGCAAAAAATTCGTGATAAAGTTTCCGTTTTCGTCGGTATAGAGGTCGTCTATGGATACGGTTCTCAGGTTGTCGTATTTGGTGGAGGAGATTACCCGCGCGCGCGAACTGACGAGGAACACTTCCTCGCCCTCCGAAGCCTGCGGAGTTGAAAGCGTTGCCGACAGGTTGGACAGGTCCACCGCGAACACCGTCTGCCCGGAAAATTTACCGTCGTACGCCACGGGCGAGGAATATTCCGCCATTAGGACCTTGCCGTTGTACAAATGGGGTTCGGAAACTATAAGGGATTCCCTTTCGGCGTCCTCCAGCCTCATGCGCAACCCCGCGGAGTATTCGGAAGCGTCCGAAGCGGCGAGGGGCTCTATGAAAAGTTCGCCGCCCCTGCGCGTCCAATAGGAGAGGAAGCGTCCGCCATCGCCCTTGGCTATCCATTCGTCTATGGACGCCGACGTCCTGTTGGAGCCCAATCCGAAAGCGTCTATGCCGCCGTCTGCGTAGGCGTCCCTGCCGTCACGCAGGTTTTTAAGGCCGGTGTCGGTCCGCGAATCGTTGAAGTCGGCGTTGACGGTGTAGCAGACGCTGCCGCCCGCAAACGACGGAAATTCCGCCAGGAGGTTGCGGATTAGACGGGTGCTCTCCGGTCTGTTGCCGAACAGGATTTCCGCCGCAAGCGACGCGCTTCTGGATACCGCCATCCCCCTCAGGTTTTCCCTGGATATCCTTGCGGCGAGCGTGTCGGTGTCGGACACGAACTTTGCCTCCGCAAGCGATTTTACTTCGACGTAGTTCGAATAGATGTTGAAGAACGCAACCGCCCCCCCCGCAAAAAAAACGGGAACGCAAAAGTATAGGAAAATTTTTGTCCGAATCTTCATGCGGGGAAACACCCGGGCGCGGCGGAAAGGCGGAAATCCGATTCCGTGTCAGATACTTGCACGGCGGTGGGGCGGAGGCAAGAATATTTATCGGCAAAGCGCGGATAAAAAAGGGCGGACCGACCGTCCGCCCCGGGAAAGGAAGGCGACCTCGCGCTAATCCGAATACGACGCCTTCACAAAGGGCGCCTTTTGAAGGTATTCGATGCTCTTTTTTACGCTCTCCAAGGGCTCGAGGGTGTAGCGCTCAACCTCCACAACGACGTGCTTTGCGCCCGCCTCCCCTATATGGTTGAATACGGCGTCGAAGCCCACCATGCCGCTTTCGCCGAGCTCCTCTTCATCCTTTATGTGGAGGAGTTTGAAGCGCCCTGGATACTTTTTGAAATAGTGGACAGGGCACTGGCCGCCCTTTACCACCCAGTAAATATCCATTTCAAAGCTCACGTAGTCGGGGTCGGTATTTTCCAGCATGAAGTCGTATCCAAGTTTATCCCCGAACTTTTTGAATTCGAAGGCGTGGTTGTGGTAGCAGAATTCTATTCCCGCCTCCCTGCACTTCTTGCCCACGGCGTTGAAGTAGTCGCAGTAGGTTTTCAAATCCTTGAGGGTTTCCGGCGCCTTCATCCACGGGAACACTAGGTATTTCGCCCCGGCGGCCTTGTGGGCGGCTATGCAGTCGTCCCACCAGCGCATGGTTTCGTCGCTGAAAGTTCCGTTTTTGATCTCGTAGGAGTTCAGCGCCCTGGACGCGTGGGACGAAAGCACCTTCATGCCGAGTGCCTCCACGCTTTTCTTAAACTCCTCGGGGGTCTTTCCGCAGAATTTTCCGTCGCCGTAATGGTGGGATTCCACCGCCGTAAAGCCCATTTGGGCGACTTTTTTGATAGTGGAATCGTAGTCCTTCTTTATATCCGCCCTAAGGGAGTAGAGCTGGAGGGCGATATCTTTCTTCGGGGCGTCTTCGGCGGATGCGCAAAGCGGCACGCAAACCGCCACAAGCAACGCGCAAATCGCCGAAGCGTGTTTTGTTCTCAATTTTATTTTCATGGTGTTATTTTGTTTTTAATCTTATGCAAAATCCCTATCCGCCCAACCGGGTAAGGGAGTGTAGAGCCAAAACGTAACCGTTCAAGAATATTTTTAACGGGAAGGGGTGTTTTTCGCCAAAGACATCGCCGCTTCACGCGCCACTACAAGCTCCTCGTCGGCGACGAGCGCCACCGCCTTTATCTTTGAAGTTTCGGAGCTGAAAACACCCTCCGCCTTTTTAAGCGACGCGTTCTTTTGCGTATCTATTCCGAGACCGAAAGCCGAGAGCGGGGAAAGTATCCTTTCTCTAAGCCACGGATTGTTTTCGGCTATGCCGCCGCTGAAACTTACCGCGTCCGCCGCCGCCTTGATTTCGCGCATATCGTTCGAAATTCCGCCGATTCCGAGCAGACCTCCGCACTTGGAGAGCTGGGAAAGGGCGTCGTCCGCGGAAATGGAAAGGACCTTTATCGCGTAGG
>CAZMBN010000009.1:7972-28904 GCA_964564825.1 uncultured Opitutales bacterium | reverse complement strand
CGGGCGCCGCCCGTTGGAAAAAGGAACTCTCAAACAGTACTATGCGCCCGGCGGAGGGAGAGGATTTCCGCAAAGGCGCGTATCGCGGCGGAATAAGGGGAATTGTGGGCGGGCGCAACGAAATCCATATCTTCGAGCGCCCTTAAAACTTCCCCGTCCGCCTCGCGCAGACCCGATAGGTTCCTTCCAAGAACCGTCGCATCCACGGAGCCGAAACCTTCCGACTCCAACTTCGAAACCGACTGCGCTATCGCGCCGCGGCAATCGGAAAATCTTTGCGTTCACCCCTTGCGAACTCCGCGCACTCCCCCGACGGATACACGTCGAAGAGGGTGTACTTGTAGCTTGTGGAATCGACGTTCGCTATGAGAATTCTCTTCGGCATTTCCGATTTTCGTCCGGGGGCGCGGGCGCCGCAAAAAAAGACGTTTTGCAAAACCCGGGACAGGGGCAACATTTTGCGGGAAAAATTCAAGCAAAAAGGGGACGGAGCCCCTTCTCTCCCTTCAAAAACACATTGCAAAAAGGGAAAACAAATCCATACTGCGGAGACGTTGGAGGGCGCTTTGCCTGTTGCGCTAAAAACGCCCTTTGCAAGGAAAGGAAGGCTAAAATCATGAAAATAACCGTTATAAAAAGCAGTCCGCACAAAAACGGATCGTCGAACCTGCTCGCTGACAATTTTATAAAGGGCGCCGAACAAAAGGGGCACAAAATAACCGTGTTCGACGCGGGGCATTCGAGGGTTGCGCCATGCCTGGGGTGCGGCGCCTGCGCCGCGGACGGAACCTGCGTCCAAAAAGACGACAACGTCCGCCTGCAGGGGAAACTGGCGGATTCCGACATGGCGGTGTTCGCAACCCCGCTTTATTATTTCGGGGTCTCGGCGCAGTTGAAGGCTGTTATAGACAGGTTTTACAATATAAACTTCAAATTGGCCGCCAAAGGGCTCAAATCCGCGCTTATCGTTGCGGCGTGGGACAGCGGCGACCGGATTTTTGAAGACGTGAAGGGGCACTACCTGACCTTGTGCGGATACCTGCACTTTAAAAACATGGGCGAGGTGCTGGGCGCGGGTTGCGGAACACCGGCGGCGACGGCGTCGTCGAAATATCCGAAAGAGGCGTACGAATTGGGAAGGAGCCTGTAGGCGCGTGGACAAGGTAAAAATAACGGTTCTAAAAACTACCCTGGATGAAGATCTTGCGCGCGAGTACGGCGTAGAGGGGCTTTGCGCGTGTCCCATGCACAAGCCGGGACAGGTGTTCCACGCCGACTGGGCGAAGCCCGAAGGCTTTTGCGACGAGGCGTGGAAGGCGGTATACCAGTACGTTTTCGCCCTAGCGCACGGGGCGGGCGGCGGTCTTTTCTACTACGGCGATTGGATAAGGGAAAAAGGAACGGCTGTGGTGTGCGGCAACGACGGCCTGCGCCCCGTGGTGTTTAAGTTAGAGGCGACGGGGGGAGAAGTCGCTTCCGTCGTCCTCCGGATAAAGGGCTTTTTCGGAAGCTACGAATCGGGCTCCGTGTGGATGTTCACTATAGAACTTCCCCCCGCGATTTTTTTCAACTCAAGCTCCACTCGCTCGGCTATGCTGTGGGCGTCCACTATGGACAAATTTTTGTCCACGTGTATGTTCACGTCTATTTCGTAGTCGGCGCCCGCCGAGCGTACGCGCAAATCGTGCCACTTCCTGACGCCGTCCGCCGCGCGGAGAACGTCCTCCGCCGTACGCCTTAAGCCCGCCGGAGCCTTGTCCAGAAGGTTGTCGACCGCGCGCACGGAAAGCCTTAGGGAAACCCACGCCACGGCCGCCGCCACCCCCAGGGCCGCGACGCTGTCCACCCAATACTCGCCGAAGGACGCGCAGACGAGTCCCAAGAGCACCACGAAGGAACTTAAAATATCGGTGGAAAAGTGTATCGCATCGGCTTCGAGGGCCTGGCTTCTATACTTTTTGGCGGTCCGCATCAGGGAACGCGAGCGCGCAAAATCCGCCGCAATGGAAACGAGCACCACGGCGTAGCTCCACAGGGTGACTTCCACTTCGGACGCTCCCGAAGCGAGCCTTGAAACCGCTTCCCAAACTATCCACGCGCACGTCGCCAAAAGAAGAGTCGCCTCGGCCAAAGCCGTCAAATTCTCCACTTTGCCGTGCCCGAAATTGTGGTCGCCGTCGGCGGGCCTCCCCGATATGCCCACGGACACGCACGTCAAAAGCGCCGCCACCAGATCCAAAACCGAGTGCAGCGCCTCGGACAATATTCCCAAACTTCCCGTCAAAACGCCGACGACGCCCTTCATTGCGGTAAGAAGCGCGGCCGTGGCGAGCGAAAGAAACGCGGCCCTCGACTTTTCCGCGGTCGATTCCATAAAAGGAGAAAGCTACGCGCGGACGGTAAAATCCTCAAGAAAAAAGAAATTCCGATTCGCCGCGAAAAAGAAAAATTGCATTATGGACGGCCGTCGGGAATAATGCGGTCGCCCAATGAAAAAAATAAGATGCCTTGTGAGCGCGGGACCGACGCGCGAATATTTCGACCCCGTCAGGTACATAAGCAACCCGTCGAGCGGAAAGATGGGATACGCCGTGGCGCAGGCGGCGAGGGACGCGGGGTGGAACGTGGTGCTCGTATCCGGACCGTGCTCCCTGAAGCCCCCGGAAAACGTGGAGTTCGCCGCCGCCGTAAGCGCCCAAGACATGTTCGAAAAATGCGAAAAATATTTTTCCCGGTGCGACATCCTCGTCATGGCCGCTGCCGTAAGCGATGTGAGGCCGAAGGAGACGTCGCGTAGGAAGTTGAAGAAGGACGAAATAGACCTAAACCCGCGCCTGGAGCGCACGCCCGACATAGTGTCAGCTCTCGCGGCGAAAAAGGGCGGGCGCATAGTGGTGGGGTTCGCGGCGGAGACGGAAAACGTGCTCGGACACGCGCGCGAAAAACTGCGGAAAAAAAACCTCGACTGCATAGTGGCGAACCGCGTCTCCGGAAGGAACACGGCGTTCGCCTCCGACGAAAACAAAATATGCGCGGTATTGCGCGGGGGCGGAAAGGCAGTTTTCGGCCCCGCGCCGAAGACCGTTTTGGGCGCGCACCTCGTGGAATTTTTGCGGAGGGAGTTTTTCGGGGGAAAGGAAGGGAAAGCGGCGCGGGGCGCGGATGGCGCCAAACACAAAGCCAAACCGCGGGGAGTTTAATCTTGACCGCCCCCGTTTCGACGCCTTTTATGGGCGGGAACAGCTCCGAACAAGTTTGAAATTTCAACGAATCAGCAATGCGGAAAATTGGACGCCCGTGGACTTGTTTCCGCTGGCGTCCCGCCTAAAATCCTACACGCGCGCGGACCTGTGCGCCGACATGCGCGCGGGGTTCAACGTGGCGGCGCTCTCGTTTCCCGTAAACATGGCGTACGCGCTCGTGGCGGGACTTCCCGTCTCCTTCGGGATATACAGCGGGATAGCGGCGTCGCTTATGGGGCTGCTTTTTTGCAGGTCAGTGTACGTGACGTTCGGTCCGAGCAACGCGACGGCGGTTATGCTCCTCAGTTCTTTCGCGGCGGCGGGGCTCGCCACGGAGGCCGAACGCGCCGCGGCGCTGCCGAACATACTGCTGATGATAGGGCTGTTCATGGTGTTCGTGAGCGTCTTCAAGTTGACTTTTTTCGTATCGTACATTTCAAGGACGGTGGTAACCGCCTACGTAACGTGCTCGGCGCTCCTGATATTGGCGAACCAAATGAAAAACCTGCTGGGATTCGAGTACACCGGCGGGGGCAATCCCGTAACGCTGGTGGATACTGTCCGGGCGACGCTGGATTCCGTAGGGGCGACGAAGCCCTCGAGCGTGGCGACGGCGCTCCTTACCATGGCGGTGTTTCTCCCCCTAAAGCGGTGGCTGAAAAGGATTCCCGCGGAGGGCGCAACCCTCGTAATAATGGCCGCCGCCACTTACGTTGCGTGCGTTTTTTTCGGGTTCGAGGTGGACACCTTGAACGCCGTCAAGGCCTCCGAATGGAGGCCCACCCTTCCTGATTTCGAGGCGGTGGGGATAAAACAATCGGCGTGGCTTGCGCTTGCGGTGGCGTTGCTCGGGACAATAGAGGCGTCCTCCATAGGTAAGAGTTTGGCGTCGCAGCGCGCCGACAGGCTGGATGTCAACCAGGAAACCTTTGCGCTCGGGACCGCGAATGTCGCGTGCGCGCTGGGGTCCTCGACAATGGCGTCGGGCTCCCTGACGCGCTCCACCCTGGCCGTGGCGAGCGGCGCGAAAACGGGCGTATTCAACCTCTTTACGGCGGCGTTCACACTGGTCATTTTGCTGGCGTTCGGGGACGCCGTAGCCTACGTGCCGAAATCGACCCTTGCGCTGATAGTGGTGTACACGAGCGTAATCCTCGTCAAGCCGCGCGTGATTTCAACCGCGTTGAAAAGCACGTGGAGCGACGCGGTGGTGTTCGCCTCGACGTTTCTTACGGGGGTGTTTGCAAGCCTCGACGACGCGATATACGCGGGAACCACCGTCTCTATACTCCTGTTCCTGAGAAAGGCGAGCTCCCCGGAACTCGTGGAATACGCCGTGGGGGACGACGGCGGGCTGGTGGTTGCCAACGCGGGCGAAAGCCCCGCCAAGACGGGTGCGGAACTTTCCATAGTACACGTCGAAGGCAACATGTTTTTCGGCGCAAGCGACATTTTGCAAAACCAACTCAGGCGGATATCGGCGGACCCCAAGCTGAAGGTCCTGATATTGAAATTGCGGAACGCCATAAATTTGGACGCCACGAGCGTAATGGATATAGAGGAGCTGGACCGCAGAATGGGCGACGGCGGCAGGGTTTTGATTCTGTGCGAGGTACGCCCGCCAGCCGCCCGAGTGCTCAGGAGATCGGGCTTGACGAAAAAAATGCGGGGAAGGATTTTCGAAAACGACGATTCTAACGAGACGCTTTCGGCGGCACTCGCCATAAGGAAGGCCCAGGAATATTTGGACTATTCCTACGAAAAACCGGGCGTATCCGTGGTATTTGAAAAGCCCACGAAATAGCATGGCGGTAAGGATAGTGGCAGTTGGAAAAATGAAAAACCGTGCGCTCGCCGAACTTGCGGCGGACTACGCGCGCAGGCTTGAAAGGTACGGGGGTGTAGAAACGACGGAACTCGGCGACGGTCCCGACGCGGAAAAGGAGGGCGAAAGGATATTGAAGGCGCTTTGCAAATTCAAAGGGAGGATATACGCCCTGTCCGAAGAGGGCGTCCGCCCCGACTCGCGCGGGTTCGCCGCAATGCTCGAAGGCGACCTCGCGCGGGGGGAAAGCGCGTTCGTGCTCGGGGGGTCGTACGGGCTTTCGAAGAGGGCGAAGGACGCGGCGGACGAAGTGGTGTCGCTTTCGCCGCTTACGTTCACCCGCGAATTCGCGCGCGTAATCCTGCTGGAACAAATCTACAGGGCGAAAAACATATCGGCGAACACGCCCTACCACCATTGAAAAAGAAACGGAACCTATGGGAAACGGTATTTTAGGGAAGTCTGCGGCGGTTGCCGCGCTGGTTGCGGTATCGGCCACCGCGGGCGCGGATTGGGAAAAAAACGCCGGATACTACCGTTGCGCGCGCGTAATATTTCCGTCCGAAATGGACGTGTCCGCCGAGGAAAACCCCGCCCCCGTGGACGCCGACATACGTATATGCGCCGCTCTTTCCGAAGATCCGGGACCCGTCAGGAGGGTAGCCGCCGAAATATTCGGGGGGAAATGTCCGCTTTCGGAAAAAATAAGTTCGCCGTCGAATCTCGAAAAATCCGAAAAGTTTGCGAAACTTGCGAAATTGGACGCCGCGTCCTTTGAAAACGCGCCCGTCTACAGAATGGGCGACGTTCAAATTTTGGTGTTCGACCCCCCGGAAAATTCGAAACTTAAAAGGGGGATGAACTACGCCGCCTTTAGGAGCGTGCGGGGAAAGACTCTTTGGGACGTATCCTTCAAGGATCCCGCTGTACTGCTTCTTTTGGAGGCGGACAAATCGGACCCGTCGGACTTCGACCCGTCCCTCGTGGACTGTGAAAGAGATACCGAGGCGCGGCGGCTCCTCGAGAAAAGACTCCCCTTCCTAACCTTCAAGGGCATCCCCCTCACGACGCTCGCCCGCGACCCCGGAATAGATTCCCACCCCGCCGCGCGCCGCCACAGGGAAGCCCAAAAAATATTCCTCGACCTGAAGCTCGACGAATATTCGCTCCAATACGCCCCCGTAAGCCGTGCGCAGTTCCGCGCGAAGTTCCTGGGCATGTCCCGCACCGAACAAAGGGAGGTGCTTGCCGACTACATGCTTTGGGAAAAGAGGTATTTGAAATTCGCCGACGGCGGGGATATGAAAATACTGTTTTTCGAAAGGTGCAGAAACGGGGAAAAACCGCGCCCGGGCGCCACGTTTTTCGAATACCGCGGCGAAACCCCCTTTATTTGGGGCTTTGAACCGAAAGGCGGCGCCTTCGAGATGTTTTTGTCGAAATACCTGCTGTCGGGCAGCGGTTCCGAAAAACCGCTGTCGGAAAAATTCCTGCGGGAATAGGGCGCGCGCAAAAAAAGCCCTCCGCCTTTTCCAAGGGGAGGGTCTGTGCGGTGCGGAATGCGCCGTCCCGTTACAGAGCCTGCGCGACCGCAACTGCGACCGCAACCGTCGCGCCCACCATGGGGTTGTTTCCCATTCCTATAAGACCCATCATTTCCACGTGGGCTGGAACGGACGAAGAGCCCGCAAATTGGGCGTCGCCGTGCATTCTTCCCATGGTGTCGGTCATGCCGTAGGAGGCCGGACCCGCCGCCATGTTGTCGGGATGCAAGGTCCTGCCCGTACCGCCGCCCGACGCCACGGAGAAGTATTTTTTGCCGTGCTCCACCGCCCACTTCTTGTAGGTTCCCGCCACGGGGTGTTGGAAGCGCGTCGGGTTTGTGGAATTTCCCGTTATGGATACGTCCACGCCCTCCTTTATCATAATCGCCACGCCCTCGGAAACGTCGTCGGCGCCGTAGCAGCGCACTTTGGCCTTTTCGCCCTTAGAGAAGGGGGTTTCCTTTACTATTTTTAGTTCGCCCGTGTAATAGTCGTACTCCGTCTCGACGGCGGTAAAGCCGTTTATGCGGGATATAATGTAGGCGGCGTCCTTGCCGAGTCCGTTTAAAATCACGCGCAGGGGTTCCCTGCGGACCTTGTTGGCGGTTTTGGCTATCCCTATCGCGCCCTCGGCGGCGGCGAATGATTCGTGCCCAGCAAGGAAACAGAAGCATTTGGTTTCCTCGCGCAAAAGCATCGCACCAAGGTTTCCGTGTCCGAGCCCCACGCCGCGGTTGTCCGCAACGGACCCCGGTATGCAGAAGGCTTGGAGCCCCAAACCTATGTTTTCAGCGGCCTCAGCGGCACTTTTGGACTTCTTCGCCAGGGCGATTGCGGCGCCGAGCGTGTACGCCCATACCGCGTTTTCAAAAGCTATGGGTTGGATCCCCTTTACTATCGCTTCGACGTCCACGCCCTTCGAATCGCAGAGGACCTTTGCGCCCTCCAGGCCGTCCAAGCCGTTTTCGGCGCAAACCGAGTTTATTTTGCCTATGCGGCGGTCGTAACTTTCAAACGTTATTGCCATGGTCAAACTCCTTATTCTTTGCGGGGATCGATGGTTTTTACGGCGTCCTCGAAACGCCCCTTCACCGAGGTGTTTTTCCTAAGCGCCTCGTTGGCGTCGACTCCGTTTCTTATAGCCTCGAGCATCTTTCCCAAATGCACGGTCTTGTAGCCTATGATTTCGTTGTTTTCGTCGAGAGCCTCCTCAAGGACGTAGCCCTCCGCCATTTCGAGATAGCGCGGACCCTTGGTGCGCGTGGAGTACATGGTGCCCACCTGCGAGCGCAACCCCTTGCCGAGGTCCTCAAGCCCCGCGCCCACGGGCAGTCCGTTCTCGGAAAACGCCGTTTGCGTGCGACCGTAAACTATCTGCAAAAAGAGTTCGCGCATGGCGACGTTGATGGCGTCGCAAACTAAGTCGGAATTCAGAGCCTCCAAAACGGTTTTCCCGGGGAGGACTTCGCTTGCCATGGCCGCGGAATGGGTCATGCCGGAACAGCCTACCGTCTCGACGAGGGCCTCCTCTATGACGCCCTCCTTGACGTTCAGCGTGAGTTTGCACGCCCCCTGCTGCGGGGCGCACCAACCTACGCCGTGAGTGAGACCGCTGATGTCGCTAATCTGCTTGGATTTTACCCATTTGCCCTCCTCCGGTATGGGGGCGGGTCCGTGTTTTGCGCCTTTCGCCACGAGACACATCCTCTGGACTTCGTGGGAACATTCGTAGTTTGGACAACTCATATCTGACTATTCCTGTGTTGCTGTTTGTTGAAAAAAACCGCGCGGAGTATTCCACCCGCCCCGTCCCTTTGCAAGAAAAACTTTAACGGCGCGGGGCGCCCTTCAGCACATCCATAACGGCGTCCGCCACGTCCGACGCGCGCGGCGAGGCGGCTACGGCAGCGGGCGACATGCCGAACTTTTTAACGGCGCGCGAGGTGGATTCGCCTATCGCCACTATCCCCGGACGGAGTGCCCCTTTGGAAAGGGCAAGCTTAGGCGCGTTTTGGGCGAAGGCGCGGACGGCCGACGGGCTTGAAAAGACCGCCGCCGCCGCCCCGTATTTCCTGAAAACGGGGACGTCCCCCCCCTCCCCCGCGTCCAACAGGGATGTTTCGTAAACTTCGAAGGAATCGACTATCGCCCCGTACACCGATTCGAGTTTTTTCTCCAGACCGCCGTCCGAAAGGTTGCCCTTCACGCAAAGGATCTTCAAATTTTCAAGCGTTTCAAAATCCGCCATGGAGTCCGCCATGGCGTCGGCGTTGGATTGGACGGGAACGGCACTCGGCGCGAGGCGGAAGCTTCTCAACTCCGCGGAGGTCGTCTCGCCCACGCACGCCAAACGAGCCAAACCTATAGCGCGGATGTCGTCGGTATAGTCGAAGAGCGCGGCGAAAAAACCCCTGACGCCGTGGACGCTTGAAAATGTTATCCAGTCGTACGAGCCCAGAGTTTTGAAAATATCCTCCGCAGTCTCCTTCGAATAGCGGAGCGAGCTCGACACCAGGGGGATTTCCAACACGTCCGCGCCCTTTTTCTTCAGGAGCGCGGCGAGTTCCGCGTTGTTCCCGCGCGTGAGCAATACGGTGTTCCGGGCGTCGAATTTCATCAGTAGGAGAAATCGTCCGAATCCCCGAGGGAGAGGGCGAACTTTTCCAGAAGCCTTACGCACATTTCTATGTCGTTCAAGTCCGCCACCTCGCCCGGCGTGTGCATGTAGCGCAAAGGTATGCTTACGAGCCCCGTCGCCACCCCTCTTCGCGAGATTTGCATCACGCGGGCATCGGTGCCCGTGGGACGGCTCTCCGCCTCGATCTGATAGGGGATGCGCGCGGACTCGGCGCACGAAACGAGCCTTTCGAAAACCTTCGGGTTTATATTCGGACCGCGCGCTATGGACGGCCCCCCCCCCAGTTTTATCGAGCCGAACCTGCGCTTGTCGCAGGTGGGAAAATCGGTTGCGTGCGTTACGTCCACCGCAATCGCCACGTCGGGATCGACGGCGTAGCACGCCGGATACGCCCCCCGCGTTCCTATCTCCTCCTGCGACGTCGCAACCGCCGCGATTTTAAATTCCGGCTCCACCTTTGCGGAGTTCAGGCGCCTCAAGACTTCGAACACCGCGTAGCAACCGGCGCGGTCGTCGAAGGCGCGCGCGGCGCACCTGTTGGAGGAGAGCAACCTGACGGGGACGTCGTAAACTACGGGATCCCCTATTTCGACGAGCGCCGCCGCCTCAGCGCGGTTGGAGGCGCCTATATCTATCCACACCTGGTGGGTTTCGGGAACCTCCTTGCGCTCCTTGGCGTCCATGAGGTGCACAGCCCTCTTCCCCGTTACGCCGTAGACGACGCCCTTGCGCGTCAGCACCGCAACCCTCCTGCCGGATATCATTACGTTGTCGTGTCCGCCTAGGGTGTCGAAAAACAGAAAGCCGTCGTCGTCTATATACGAGACTATGAACCCGATTTCGTCGGAATGCGCCGCCAACATGAGGGTGCGCCTCCCCGAGCCGAAAAACGCCGTCCTGTTGCCCAGGTTGTCCCGGGAGAAGACGTCGGCAGAGGGACCGGCGTACCGTTCTATAACGCGTGCCGCCTCGTTCTCCGTTCCCGTGGGGGAACGCGTGCGAAGCAACTCCATGAGGAATTCGTCTATTTTGGAATCCATATTCTTAAAGCCGGTGTTTACGGGGCGGATTTCCGGGAGAAGTCAAAGGGATTCGCCCCTCAACTGCCCTATTGATATATCCGCCAGCTTGTAGGCTATCAACCCCAAGTCGTATTCGGAACCGCTGAAATGGAAGGTCCGCTGCAGGTGGAACTGGCTCTTCCCGGCGCCGAGGTTGAGTGCGGGAGAGTATGTGGAAACTTCGTAGTATTTTTGCGCCGACAGCGACGTCCTGGCGGGGGATCCGTTGTTGTACACGCTTACGGCGTCGCCGTCGAAGGGACGGGACGGCCTCCTCCACGAATTCGCCAAATACGCGCGCCTTCCCGAGGGCTTTATGTACAAAATCACCGTCAAAATATTGTTG
This sequence comes from uncultured Opitutales bacterium, assembly GCA_964564825.1. Taxonomy (GTDB): domain Bacteria; phylum Verrucomicrobiota; class Verrucomicrobiia; order Opitutales; family Intestinicryptomonadaceae; genus Merdousia. The sequence goes on along the minus strand of CAZMBN010000009.1, from coordinate 18,248 downwards.
TGGGAGTCGTAGGAAAGGACTATGCCCTCGCTCCTAAGCGGCGAAATTCCCATTCCTGACATGCTCTTTCCGTCCGCCAAAACCGACACGTATTCCGGGGTTAAAACCCGCCTTCCCCCCTCGGTGTACGCGGATTCGTAAAAGTTGTCCCTGACCACGTCCCCCAGTTTGGAGGCGTCCCCCGGCTTGTAGGGGAGAAAAACCCTCACTCCCGGATTCGCGTTGAAACAGGACTGCACGCTTATGTTCAGCATGCCGTTTTGCGGCGACCACGCGCCCTCCCCCGCGTTGGTCAGCTTGTTGAGGGATTGGAAAGCCACCATTTTCACGGAATCGGGAATTTCTATTCCGAGGATTTTCGCCGCGTCCACGCGCGGGATGAAGGAGACTTCGCGCTCCGCCTTCACCTTGAGCACGTTTCCCTTGAAATTCTTAAACTCCGCGGATTTTTCGAACTTCGCCTGCGTGCGCGTGCGCGCCGTGAGCGTCCACGGCTCCGACGCCAGCGCCGCAGGTATGCGCCAATTTTCCTCGTTTTGGGCTGCGCCGTCGGGGAAAAATACGGAGAAGTCGCCCCCCTGGGGACCCACCCAAAAGCGGTCCTCCCCGCCGGATTGCCCCGTGCTTAAATCGTGTTTTTCGTCCGCCATGAGGGCGCGGTCTATCCAACCTATACTGGGCGAATCCTCTCCGTTGAAGGTGGACGTGAGCACCCTTCCCTGCCAATCGGCGGATACGGCTATGTAGCTGTCGCCTTCGCCAAGGAGAAAGGCGTCTACTCCGTATTCCGAAAAAAATGTCAGATCCTGCCCGAAGGAGCGTAAATGCGACCCGCCCGAGGCGAGGGACGCCTCCTCCACGAGTCCGCAACCGCCCGCGGACAACGCCGCGGCGGCGCACAAAACCGCTTGAAGAATTTTCATCGCCCGGATTTTTGGCATATAAAAGCACGCCCTTCAACTCTTTTTTGACCGCGTGCGTGGCTCAAATAAATTGTTGCAACCGTCACCGCGCTTCGAATAGAAACGGGGAGGAAGGAAACATTATGAAGAAGCGGATATTGGTTTTTCTCCTGGCCCTTTCGTCCCTTTGCTCGCCGGGCACCGTCCCGGTGCGGCTCCCCAATCCGAACTTAAATAGGGGCGACTCCGTTATGAAGGCATTTTCGCAACGCCGTTCGGTGAAGTCGTTTTCCAAACGGAAGCCATCCGTAGGCGACATATCGGATCTCCTCTACGCCGCAAACGGCGTAAACAGACCCGACGACGGCAGGCGCACCGCGCCTTCGGCGATGAACAGGCGCGACATAAAAATCTACGTATGCACGGAGGACGGAGCGTATTTGTACGACGCCGTCCGCCACGCCCTCGACCCCGTCTCCGATGCCGACCTCAGGCAGTCGGCCGCGCCCCTTTGCCTTGTGCTTGTCTCCGACTTCAACGACAAGTGGAGCGGACTCGACGCGGGGATAGTGTCGCAAAACATATCGATTTTCTGCGCGGGGACGGGGCTTGCCACGTATCCGCACACCACCATGGACAGGGCGGCGCTTGCCGCGGGGTTGAAACTCCGCGGAACGCAGACGCCAATGATATGCAATTCCGTGGAATTCGCCCCGTAGGGAAACGGATAAAAAAAATCGTTGCCAAAACCGCATGCGCGGATAATGTGCGGTGGAAAAATAAAACGCGGGCGTAGCTCAATCGGCAGAGCGCGAGCTTCCCAAGCTTGAGGTTACGAGTTCGACCCTCGCCGCCCGCTCCATTCCCCAAAGGGAACGGCGTCCGCGGAGGGCGCGTTTTAAAAGCGTGTGTCAAAGTAAGTATTGAGTTTTTTTTAGACGGGCGCAATATGCCGAAGTAAACCGTAAACAACCTATGGAAGACTCCGAAGAAAAACAAGCATCCTTAATTCCCGCCCTCGGCCTTTTGGGGCTCGGCGTGGGCGTTGTCGCGCTGGCGGTGGGGATATTCGCCATGATAAAGGTGGGCGACGCCGCGAAATCCGCAGACGAAAAAATAGAGAAGGCCGCGGCGCTTTCCCTCGACCTCAAAAAGGCGTGCGACCGCATAGACTCCCTCGCCGCCCAAATCGACGAGATTAGGGGGGCGGGAAGCGGCAAGGTCGACGCCCTTGCAAGGCAGACGCAGGGCGCAATCAACGAGATAGTATCCCAACTCAACGCCGTTAAAAACGAAATAGCCGAGGACAGGCGGGCCATAGAAACGGTTGCAAAACGCTCCCAACAGCGCGCCGCCGCACTCGCAGAAAGCGCGCGGGAAAAGACCGCGCAGGATTCGGACGCGGGCAACGCCCCCGGGGGGAAAACTCCCGCCTCCCAAAAGACCTATAAGATTCAGCCGGGAGACACCTTCGCGAAGCTCGCCAAAAAATTCAACGTTTCGGTAGACGCCATAATGGGTGCGAACCCCGGTGCGAACCCCTCCCGCCTCAGGATAGGGCAGGAAATAACCATTCCCTAAACCCCGGACCCAGAGGGAAAGGGGAAAAAGAGTTTTTCGCCATGGACGATTCCGCCGAGGGCGTTAGGGACTGGAGGCTTGTCAAGGAGGAACCCCACGCGGACTGCAAGGTGTTCAGGGTCGTCAAAATGACTTTCGAACATCCCGACGGGCGAAGGGGAAGTTTTTACGTCAACGATTGCAACGATTGGGTGCAGTGCGCCGCCGTCATACGCGGGGAGGAGGGAAGGCTTTCCACGTTGCTTGTAAACCAATACAGGTTCGGCTCGCGTAGAAAGTCGTGGGAATTTCCCGGCGGAGTGGTTGAAAACGGCGAGGACCCCGTGCGCGCCGCCCTGAGGGAGCTTGCGGAGGAGACGGGATACTCCGGGGGAAAGGCGGAACTTGTTGCGCGCTATTCCCCCAATCCCGCAATACAGGGAAACAGCGCGTTTTTCGTAGTGGTGGAGGGCTGCGAAAAAACCTCCTCCACGAATTGGGACGAAAACGAGGAACTCGAAACGAAAGTAGTGCCCGTTTCGGAATTGGACGGAATGGTTTCGAGGGGCGAAATATACCATTGCCTCGCCATAACTTCCGCGTATTTTTTGGAAAAACGGCTGTCGGGGGAAATATACCCGCGGCGAGGCTCGTAGAACACACCCGTGCCGTTAAAAAAAGACAGCGAGATTTTAAGCTCTTTCCGCGGTTTGTCGTACGTTCCCGCGCGGACGATCCCGCGGGAAACCGCGGGCGGACCCGTATCCGCGGGCGAACTTGCGAAGGCGTTTTTTAAAAAATTCGAGTCCGCGAAAAAGGCGGGGACCGTGTTGGACGCCGTGGCGGAAAACTGGGACGCCTGCGCGGGAATCCTCGCGGGGAAATGCCGTCCCGTCGGGATTTCGGCGGGAACCCTCTACGTGGACACCGACAACTCCGCCATAAGGCAGGAGTTGATTTTTGCGGAAAAGATGGTGTTGAGAAAAATCGCCAAAATCGACGGCTGCCCGAAAATAAAAAGGATTGTTGCGAAATGAAAATAGCCCTTGCGCAAACGGCGGTGGCGCCCGGCGGTTTCGAAAAAAATTTGAGCGCCGCGTGCGATACGGCGAGGCGCGCCAAAGAGGCGGGCGCGGAGCTCGCGGTGTTTCCGGAGATGTTCCTGTGCGGCTTCAACTACGCGGCGAACCTCGCCGGCCTGAAGGCGGCGAAGCGGTCGGTGGAGGAGGAGCTTGGGGAAATCGCAAAGTCCAACGAAATCGCCCTCTGCGGTTCGGTTCCACATTTGGAGGAGGGCGACGCCCTTCCCTCCAACAGGCTGGTCATGGCGGGCGCCGACGGCGCGCTGATTGCCCACTACGACAAAACCCACCTTTTCGGCCTACTCAAGGAGGATAAATTCGTAAAACCCGGCAACTCCGTGGTTGTAGCCGATACCCCCTTCGGGCGGACGGGGTTCGCGGTCTGCTACGATTTGCGATTCCCGGAAATTTTTTCCAGGATGGCGGTCCTCGGCGCGAAAATCATAATAATAAGCGCGGCGTTTCCGCATCCGCGCTCCGAACACTGGAAAATACTAATCCGAGCGCGCGCCGTGGAGAACCAATGCTTTGTGGCGGCGGTAAACCGCGCGGGTTCGGAAAATTTCGGGACGACGGCGCTGAAATATTTCGGCCTTTCGGCGGTTGTGGACCCGTGGGGGCGCACCGTGGCTGAATGCCGCGCCGACGGGAGCGACTTGGCGGTTGCCGACATCGATTTGGGCGCGGTTGAAAAGGCGCGGGAACTCTTTTCATCCTCCGCCGACAGGAGGGACGATCTCTACTAATCTGCCACGCGGCAGAAAGGGCGAACTTCGGCTATTTCGGGGGTCTTTCCGCCCAAGCCCGTATGGAGGGCGCAAGCAACGCCACCATCACGCCCATCACCGACATCAGCGCGAAGGATACCCTAAGGCTCGAAGCTTGCGCCACGTAGCCTATGAAGGGGGGACCGGCAAGGAATCCGAAAAAACCTATAGTTGCAACCGTCGCTATGGCCATGGAGGAGCTTACGCGTCTAGAGCGCCCCGCAAGGCTGTAGCATGTTGGGACCATTCCCGAAACGCCCAATCCCACAAGGAAAAAGCCGAACGCCGAAACCACGGGAACGGGGAACGCCACGGAAATTAAGAGTCCGCAGGTAACCGTGGCTCCGCTCGCCCTCAGGAGGGCTATGTGACCGAATTTTGTGATTAGGCGGTCGGCGCAGAACCTACCCGCCGCCATGGCGCTCATAAACGCCACAAATCCCGCCCTACCCGCCTCGGGACCCGTGCCTAGGACGTCACGGAAATAAATCACGCTCCAATCGAACATCGTGCCCTCGCAACTCATGGAGCCGAGCGCTATGACGCCGAGCGTAATTATAAAGGGCGTGGGTCTCCACTTGCTGCGCGGCTTTTTTTTAAGGTCGGCGCCGGTGGGTTCGCGGGGGGCGTCGAGGGGCGCAAGACGGTTCCTTACGGCGAACAAGAGCGCCGCCGAAAACGCCACAACCCCCGCAAAATGCGCGTACATCGAAACCCCAGCCGACGCCAGAAGCGCGCTGGCCGCCCCTCCCGCGAAGCCCGCCAAACTCCACACCCCGTGGAAAGACGCCATTATGGAGCGCCCGTACATGCGCTCCACGGAAACCGCCTGGGTGTTTATGGATATGTTGTTCAGGTTTGCCGCCACCCCGAATACCGCAAGAAGGGCGAAGAGCTGTGCCATCGAATCCGCAGCCGCCACAAAAATAAGCATTGCCGGGTAAAGCATGCCGAGGCGTCTTATAATCTTCCTGCTGGAATAGCGTTCGACCAGGTAGCCCGAAAGCCCCATTGCAAGCAACTGACCCATGGGAAGCGCCAGGAGCGCCGTGCCCACGTCGGCGTCGGACAGACCGAGCTTGTGCTTTATGTCGGATATCCTGCAAGCCCACGCGGAAAATACTATGCCCTGCATGAAAAACACCGCCGCCGCGCCCACGCGGTAGAAGGAGGGGGTATGCCTTTTATTTTCGCCCATAAAAAAACGGGGGCAAGAGCAAAATCCCGGCGACCCCCGTTGTCGACCATTTTTTCGCAGTCCGCGTAAAAGCGGCGGGGGAATTTTTAAAACACGTCGGCGGGATTGGCCTTGCGCAGTTTCCTTGTGGCGAGCATTCCCGCGCCCATGCACATGCACAGGCTGAGGGTGAACACCGTCAGGAGACCCTGCAACGACATGTACGCGGGCATGTCGGCTATCCGCCTCGTAAGCGCATACAACACCTCGGCGAGAACCGCCCCCGGAACGAAACCAAGCACCGAAAGAATCAGCGACTCCTGCGCCACGGTCCAGACGAAGAAGGAGTCCGAAAAGCCCATCGCCTTTAGGGTTGCGTATTCGGGGATGTGGTCGGAAACGTCCGTGTAAAGAATCTGGTAGACCACCACCGCCCCCACGAATACCGCAACCGCCATCGACGCCCCTATCACGAAACCTATGGGCGTCCGCTCCGCCCAGTAGCGTTTTTCCTTTTCCACGAACTCGGATTTAGTGGAGACTTCGACGTCTCCGGGGTACATTGCGCGCAACTTTTCCGCCGCCTTGCGGGCGTCGGAATTTTTCTTCAGCCTTAAGACCCCCACGTCCACAACACCTTCGGGGAAGCGCCCGAGCGAGGAATAAGTGGAGAGGCTTGCAAGCACGTTGCCGTCCGCGGCGAAGGTGGGGCCTATCCTTACAAGACCCGCAATTTCGGCCTTCTTCCCGCCTATTTCCGTGCGCACCGCCCCGTTTTTCGCGAACAATCCAGCAACGTCGCCGTACTGCGGACGGGAAAGGGAGTCGAACAAAAGGGCGCCGCCGCGCTTTAGGAGCTCTCTGTTCGCCTCGATTTCGGGGGAGGAAAACGCCTTCTTCGAGGGGTCGAACGCAATTACAAATATGTCGCGCTTCCTGCCCGTCTCCACGTTTCTCAGCGGCGCGCAGCCGAGCCTTACGGGAAAGGCGTCCTCTACTTCGTCCACGGCGCGCGCCTGGTGCAGCCTGACTTCGGGGAATCCGCTTCCCACGCCGAAATATTCGTAGTTCGGGCTCGTCAAAACGACGTCGCCGTCCAGGAGGAGGATGGGGCCCACAACCTGCCTGTAAAGGGCCGAGCGCAAGCCCGTCTGAAAGAGCATCATCGCCACCGCGAAGGTTATTCCCGCCACCGCCACGGCGAACCTCTTGCGCTCGTAGACCAGCTGCAGCCACGCAAGCGGTATCCCGAGCGGAACCAGCCTTTCGTATAAACTTTTTCCCTTTTTAGCCACGCCCGCCGAACCACATTCCTACCGCGTCAATATTCTGACGTCCACCTGCGAACCTATCAGGTTCTTAAATTTGGAGGGGTTGTCCAACACTATGCGCGCAACCACGACCTTGAGGTTGGAAAATTCGCTCGGGTTGGTACTGAAGGCGGAGTTTGCGCGCACGTAGGACGACACCTGCACCACCTTTCCCCCGCACTTTTCGCCCGCGAGCGCGTCGGAAAAAACCTCCGCGGACATGCCAGGCTTCACCTTGGGGACGTCGGAAACGTAAACTTCGGCGTCGACGTACATCTTGGAGGAATCGGCTATTTCGCAAACGCCCTCCGCCCCCGGAATTTCGCCCGCCTTGGCGCGGCACTCTATAACCTCTCCCGCTATGGGGGAGCGCACGAAATGGGCGTCCAAAAACTTTTCCGCCTCCCCGACGGCGGCGGAAGCCTCCTTCAACACGGCGGTCTCGTTCGCCTCCACAAGGGGAAGAAGCGACTCCTCCTGCGCTATTTTGCGAAGCAGCGAAATTTGCTCGTAGTCTATCTGCTCCCTTTCGCGCGCAGGGGGGTCTTTTTCGTTCAATATCTTCGCGTTTTGCGAAAACGTTCCGCGCAGGTCGTCTATAAGGTTCTTCTGGCGCGCGACGCGCAGGTCGGAGGCGGTTTTTGCAACCGACAGCGCCGCGCGCGCCCTTTCGAGGGAGGCGCGCGCCCTGTCCGCGCCTTCGAGAACCGCCACAACCGCACCCTTGCCCACGTAGTCGCCCTTTTCAACACGGAGTTCCGCCACCGCCGCCGCGGTCCCGGACGGCGAAAGCGCCGCAAGGCGCGCAACGCGCAGACCGGGAACAACCTTCCCCATGCAAGCTACGGCATCGGCGGACAATGCGTCCACCGCGGAAAAAACAAGGCAAACCACGCACAACGCACCAACGGTAAAACTTTTCATGCCTCCATTATCCGCGTTTTCAACGCCCATTACAAGCCGAAAAAGACCCGGACGCGCGCCTCCCCTCCCCGTTGTCCGCCCAAAAAAACGCTTGCCATAAGCCCCCCCGAAGAGCGACAATGCCGTCCATGAGAACTTTGGCGCACATAGGAATACCCGTGAAGGAAAAGCCGGCAAACTCCGCGCATTTGCCGGGCGGAATTTACGTAAGCGACCCCTCCCTGACCAGAAACCGCGTGGAGTTTCTTTTTTTCGAAGAACCCTGCGCGATGCCCACTATCGTAAAGACCACCGCGCACATAGCATACGAGACTCCCGACTTGTCGTCGGAGCTCGATGGCGCGCACGTCCTTGTTGAACCGTTCGAGCCCTTTCCGGGGGTGAAGGCGGCGTTCGTCCTCGAGGACGGCATCCCCGTGGAACTCGTGCAAAAAACCAAGTAGCGCGGGAAAAAATTCCGGCGCGCCCCCGTCCTTTCAAAAGGGGGAAAGAGGGAAAATCCTACTTGTAAAGCTCCGCGTTTATGCCGAGCTTTTTTATTTTGTAGAGCACTATTCTTTGCGTGGTGCCTAGGTATTTCGCCGCGGCGGAGGCGTTTCCCTTTTTCAGTTTCAGCGCCTCCACAATCAACTCCCTTTCGAAGGAGGACACCAGCGATTCGTAGTTCCCCCCGGGCGAGGCGGAGGCGCGGGACGTTTCCGTCATTTCCGCCGTCTGCAGCGAGGGCGGGAGGTTGTAGCCGCTTATGACGTTGTCGGACGTGTTTAAGACCGCGTATTCTACGCAGTTTTCCAGTTCGCGCACATTGCCCGGCCAGTAGTAGGAGCACATCATGTTTATGGCGGGCGTGGATATGCGCAGGACCTGCTTTCCGTGCAGGGAGGAGTATTTTTTCAAGAAGTATTCCGCAAGCAGGACGATGTCGCTTTTCCTATTCCTCAATGCGGGGAGATAGATAGGGAACACGTTCAGGCGGTAGTACAAATCCTCGCGGAAAGAGCCCGCGCTTATCATCTCTTCGAGGTTGCGGCTGGTGGCGGCTATTATCCTAACGTCCACCCTGCACTCCTTGTTGCCCCCGACCCTGTAAAAAGTGTGCTCCTGTATGAAGCGGAGGAATTTCAACTGCATGGGAAGGGACAAATCGCCGACCTCGTCCAGAAAAAGCGTCCCCGTGTCGGCAAGCTCGGCGAGCCCCGTCTTTCTGTTCACCGCCCCCGTAAACGAGCCCCTTTCGTGGCCGAAGAGTTCGCTTTCGACAAGCCCTTCGGGGAGCGCGGCGCAGTTCACAACGACGAACGGCTTGTCGTTTCTTGCGGAATTTTTTTTGATGGCCTTGGCGACGAGCTCCTTTCCTGTCCCCGACTCCCCCCTTATCAAAACCGTGGCGTTCGACGACGCCACCTTCGATATCATGGAATAGACCTTCTTCATGTTGCTGCAGTTGCCCACGATTTCCGAGGGGCGCAGCCTGTTTTCCAATTCGAGTTTCAGCCTCGCGCTTTCGTTTATCAGTTTTTCGCGCTCGGCGTGCTCGGAGTATGCGGCGAAAATCGCGTCCGCCATGATAGTGGATATGGTGTCGAGAAGGTGGTAGTCCGATTTGAGATCGGTGGAGGAGTCCACTTTCCTGTCTATGCTCAGGGTTCCTATGACGTCGTCCCTGTAGATTATGGGCACGCAGATGAACGCCACGTTGCTCGTTTCCCCGCGCGCCCCCGTCCTGTTCAGAAAGCTTTTTTCCTTGGAGATGTCGGGGATAACCATGCCCTTGCCCTTGGCGGCGACTATGCCCGTAATGCCCTCGCCCATGCGGTAAAGCCCCCTGTCTATCTCCTCCCTGCTCAGGCCCTCGCTGGCCTCTATCACGAGCACGTCGCCCTCGCGCAGGGTTACGGTTCCGCGCAAAAGCCCCATTTCCACCCTGAGAATTTTAAGCACCTCCCTGAGAAGTTCGCCGACGGCGGTCCTCCGAGCCACAAGGTGGCTGATCTTGTTGAGAACCGCTACTTCGACGTTGAGGCTCATTTTTCCGCGCCTATTTCAAAAATCTTTTCAACCGCGCGTCCGCTGAAAACGCGGCGTCCCTGCCCGAGCGGATTGCCCTCACCACGAGGGACGGCCCGTTTGCGCAGTCGCCCGCGGCGAAAACCGCATCCCCGTCCGCCGAGAAATCCGCCCCCGTCCTTATTATGGAGCGCGGCGAAAGTTCCAAGCCGAGTTCCGGAACAAGCCCCTCCTTTTTCACTCCCGTAAAGCCCATGCTGAGAAGTATCAAGTCGGCATCCAGGCGGAAGTCGCCGCCCTTTATCTCCTCGAATCCCGAGGGCCTTCCCGATGCGTCGAACTTCCAGTCGCAGCGCGCAAAAACCGCGCCTTTTACCTTCCCAGCCTTTCCCTCCACGGATTTTACGTTCACGCTCCAAAGCCTTTTCCCGCCCTCCAAGTGGCTGCTGGACGTGCGCTTTATATAGGGCCACGCGGGCCACGGCGTGGATGGCGGTCTCTCCAGCGGAGGCTCGGGCATGATTTCCACCTGCGTTACGCTTTTCGC
>CAZMBN010000009.1:0-7872 GCA_964564825.1 uncultured Opitutales bacterium | reverse complement strand
TTGAAATCGGGAATGCCGTACCTCAAAAGCCCCCCCGGCTTCGCGTTTTTTTCGAACACCGTAACTTCGTGGCCCAACTTGTTAAGAAGTTCCGCCGCCGCGAGCCCCGACGGCCCCGAGCCCACCACGGCAACGCGCGCGCCCGTGCGGACCTTGGGGACGCAGGGCTCGACGTATCCGCGTTCGAATGCGGTTTCTATTACGGCGTATTCTATCTGCCTGACGGTTACGGGGTCGGACGGCAGTCCCGCGCAGCAGGACGCCTCGCAAAGGGCGGGACAAACGCGCGATGTGAATTCCGGGAAGGGGGACGTCTGGTTTAGGACAAGGTAGGCGTCGCGCATCCTATTTTCACCGACCGCCTTGTTGAACTCCTGTATCCCGTTCGAGAGCGGACAGCCGTAACCGTGGCAAAAGGGTATGCCGCAGCCCATACAGCGCTTGGCCTGCCCCTTTACCTCTTCGGCGGAAAGTCTGTTTTCCACCTCGGCGAAGTCCGCCGTTCTCCCGCTCCTATATCCCGGGTTTAGCCTTGCCGTATCGAGAAACGCCCTATACATACAATTCGCTCTCCTTCGGCGGAACTTCCCCGCCCTTCGATGTTTTAGCCAAAACTTTCCTGTATTCCACGGGGAACACCTTCACGAATTTCGGGAGTTCGACCTCCCAGTTTTCGAGGATGAACCCCGCCTTGGCGTTGCCTGTGGCGGAGTAAAATTCCCCCAGAAGCCCCTTCAATTCGACTTCGTCGGCCGAACCGCCGTACACCGTTTCAAGGTCTATGGACTGCAGGTTGCAACGTATGTCAAAATTTCCGTTTTCGTCGTACACGTAGGCGAGCCCGCCCGTCATGCCCGCACCGAAGTTGAAGCCCGTAGGTCCCAGGCAAACCACCCTTCCCCCCGTCATATATTCGCAACAGTGGTCGCCCGCGCCCTCTACGACGAACGTCGCGCCGCTGTTTCTTATGGCGAAGCGCTCGCCCGCGCGACCGTCCAAAAAGACCTTTCCGTCCGTGGCGCCGTAGCCCACAACGTTTCCCGCAATCACGTTATTCGAGGACGGGTATCTGGCGCCCCCGGGCCTTTTCACCGTTATGCTTCCGCCCGAAAGCCCCTTGCCCACGTAGTCGTTGGCCTCCCCCTCCAGCACGAACGACACGCCTTTCGCCAAAAACGCGCCGAAGCTCTGCCCCGCAACGCCCCGGAAACGAACCTTAAGCGTTCCGTCGGGAAGGCCGCGGGCGCCGTACTTCGCCGCTATGCGCGAACTCAACATGGCGCCGACGCTCCTATCGGAATTGCAGACGCCGAGGGAGATTTCGCGCGGCGTTCCGTTTTCCAGCGATTGGGCGAACGCCTCCAAAAGTTTTTTGTCGAAGGCGCCCTTCAATTCGCGCAGGGAAAGCCCGGCGCTTTTCCTCGGAAGGGATTTGTCGGCGGGCGACGCGAACACCGCGGAAAAATCCAGGTTTTTGTTCTTCCAGAATTCCAGCGCCGTGTCGGTGTCGAGCAAATCGCTTCTTCCCACGGCCTCGTCCAGCGAACGCAGACCGAGTCCAGCAAGTATTATGCGCACCTCCTCCGCCACGAAGTTCAGGAAGTTCCTTATGTGTTCGGGCTTCCCTTTGAAGCATTTTCTGAGGCGCGGATCCTGCGTTGCAACCCCCACAGGGCACGAGTTCTCGTGGCATTTTCTCATCATTACGCAGCCGAGGCTCACCAAAACCGCCGTTCCGAACCCGAATTCCTCCGCGCCTAAAAGCGCGCCTATAACCACGTCTCTGCCCGTCTTCATCTGGCCGTCCACCTGGACGCGTATTTTGTCGCGCAGTCCGTTGAGCATCAGAGTCTGCTGGGTCTCCGCTATTCCGAGCTCCCACGGAAGCCCCGCGTGCTTTATGCTCGTGAGGGGCGACGAGCCCGTTCCGCCGTCGTGGCCGCTGATTAGAACGAGGTCCGCCTTCGCTTTGGCGACCCCCGCCGCTATCGTTCCAACCCCCACTTCGGAAACCAGCTTCACCGATATGCGCGCGTTTTCGTTCGCGTTACGCAGGTCGTATATCAACTGCGCCAAGTCCTCTATGGAATAGATGTCGTGGTGGGGGGGCGGCGATATCAGCGTAACGCCCGCGGTGGAGTGGCGGACCCTTGCTATATCCCCGTCCACCTTGTGTCCGGGCAGTTGCCCGCCCTCGCCCGGCTTCGCGCCCTGGGCTATCTTTATTTGAAGTTCCCTGGCGCTCGCCAAATACTGCGCGGTCACCCCGAAGCGGCCGCTTGCAACCTGCTTTATGGCGCTCGATATGTTGCGCGGTGTTCCGGCCGTCGCGTAGCGGGCGGGGTCTTCCCCGCCCTCGCCGCAGTTGCTCATGGCGCCCAGTCCGTTCATGGCGAGCGCTATGGTCTCGTGCGCCTCGGGGCTTATGGAACCGAAGCTCATCGCCCCCGTAACGAAGCGGCGTATTATGCTTTCCGCGCTCTCAACCTCCTCCAGGGGGACGGGCTCCGTCTTTTTAAATTTGAAAAGCCCCCTCAACGTGCACAGGTGGCGCGACTGGTCGTTTATATATGCGGCGTACTCCGCGTACTTCGACGGGTCGTTCTCCCTGACGGCGCGTTGCAGAAGGGTTATGGTCTGCGGCGTCCACAAGTGGTGTTCGCCGTCCTTTCTATACTTGTATTTGCCCGCATTTTCCAGGGTGTTTTCGAAGTTCGGCTTCGGATAGTGGGCGTTTTGGTAGCGCTCCAGGGTTTCGCGGGCTATGTCGCGCACGGAAATTCCGCCGATGCGCGAGGCGGTCGGGGCGAAATATTTTTCAATAAGCTCCCTTCCGAGCCCCACCGCCTCGAAGACTTGCGCCTGCCTGTAGCTTCGCAGGGTGGATATTCCCATTTTGGACATCACTTTCAATATGCCCTTGCAAAGGGCGTTTATATAGTTTTCCACGGCGGTCGCGGCGTCGACGCCGTTTATTCTCCCCTTTTCAACCATGTCGGCTATGGTCTCTATGGCGAGGTAGGGGTTCACGGCGGTCGCCCCATAACCCAAAAGGAGGGCCACATGCGCTATTTCGCGCGCCTCGGCGCATTCCGCCACTATCCCGGCGCTCGTCCTCAAATTCTCCTCTATCAGCCTTCTGTTCACCGCGCTCACCGCAAGCAGCATGGGAATGGGCGCGTGGCCGTACGACAAATTTTTATCGCTTAAGACCACCACGCTTTTGCCGTTTCTTACCGACTCGGCGGCGTCGGCGCAAAGTTTGTCCAACGCGGGCTCCAAGCCGTCAGCGCCCGCCGCCGCCGAAAACTGCGCCACAAGCCTTTCGGCCCGGAAATTCTCGACCTTCGAACTGCAAATGCACGCCACGTCCCTGTTTGCGAGTATCGGGCGCGGGAGCTTGAGCAAATGCGCGTGGGCGGGCAAGTCCACAAGGGTGTTCCCCTGGTTTCCTATGTAGGTCATCAGGCTCATTACAAGCTCCTCGCGTATGGGGTCTATGGGGGGGTTGGTCACCTGCGCGAAAAGCTGCTTGAAATAGTCGTAAAGCAACTGGGGCTTTTCCGAAAGCACGGCGAGTGGGGCGTCGTTTCCCATGGAGCCGCCCGGCTCCCTTCCCGTCTCCGCCATTGGGCGCAGTATCACGTCCAAGTCCTCGTAGGTGTAGCCGAAAAGTTTCTGGCGCAACACGAGGTTTTCCCCCACTATGGGGTCGGGCACGGATTCGAATATTCCGCTTAGGGTTATCCTGTTTTCCGCAACCCACCTGCGGTACGGCTTTGCGCGCGCGACAAGGGTTTTTATTTCCTTGTCGTAAAAAATCCTCCCGCTCTTGGTGTCTATGTAGACCATTTCGCCCGCGCCCAGTTTTCCGCGGCGGACCACCTTTTCGGGGGGGATGTCGAGCACCCCCGCCTCGCTGGCCAGGACGAAGAGACCGTCGTCCGTCAAAGTGTAGCGGGCGGGCCTCAGACCGTTCCTGTCGAGCAGCGCGCCCGCGCGCACGCCGTCGGTGAAGGCGAGGGCCGCTGGACCGTCCCAAGGCTCCGAGAGCCCGGAATTGTATTCGAAAAACCCCTGTATGTCCTTGCTTACGTAGAAATTTTTCCCCCACGCCTGGGGAACGAGCATAAGAAGCGTGTGCGCCAACGACCTCCCCGCCGAGGCGTAGAGCTCCACGGCGTTGTCCAGGCACGCGGAATCGCTTTGCCCGGGGCGTATGACGGGCAGTATTTTCTTGATGTCCGCGCCGAAGAGGGGCGAGGCGAAATGCTCTTCGCGCGAGCGCATCTGGTTCAGGTTTCCCCGCAGGGTGTTTATTTCACCGTTGTGGGCGAGGTATCTGAACGGCTGCGCAAGCTGCCACGTGGGGAAGGTGTTGGTGCTGTACCTTTGGTGGACCAGGGCAAGCGCGCTTTTTACGGACTCCCTTCCCAAATCGGGATAGAACACCCTAAGTTGCGGCGCGTTTAAAAGCCCCTTGTAGACTATGGTTCTTGAGGACAGGGAGCATATGTAGAAGGAGTCTCCCGCGCGGGTGGAGGAGTCCGCCTCCTTTTCAACGCACCTTCTCAATATATAGAGCCTCCTTTCCAAGTCGGCGCCCGTAAGGGACGGGTCGACGGGCTTTAAAAACACCTGCCTGATTACGGGGCAGGTTGCGAGCGCCACCCCCCCGATGGCGGATTTGTCTACAGGGACGTCCCTCCAAGCCGACACGGAAAAGCCTTCAAGTGTTGCGCACTTTTCGAGAATCGAGGAACATTCCCCCGCAAGGTCATTCTCCTGCGGCAAAAACACCATTCCCACAGCGTAGCCCCCCTTGGGCGGAAGGTTTTTTATTTCCCCCCTGAAAAATTCGTCCGGGATTTGGATCAACACACCAGCGCCGTCGCCCGTCTTGGAATCTCCGCCGACCGCGCCCCTGTGCATAAGCCGCTCCAATATCTTTACGGCGTATTCCACAATTTTGTGGCTTTCAACGGCATTTATATCCGCCACAAGCCCCACTCCGCAGGAGTCGTGTTCGTTTTGCGGGTTGTATAAACCCCGTTCTTTCGGATAGTAACTTAGCTTTTCCAAACTATCTTGCATAAATATAACTTTTTTGTCGTCTCTACCTGTCTTTAGCAAGCATATATTATGCCAATTTTGTCGCGATATTCGCAACTATATTGATAATAAATATATTGAAATTTAAATGTGCGTAAAACGCGCTTATTCTCCCTTCAAACTTGCAATATTATTACTACATAATTGTTGCAATTTGCCAAGTCTACAACAAATTTGTTGTAATAAATTCCGTGCGCAAATACTACATTTTTATCAAACATACAAATTTGAAGCGCTCCTTTGCCTTTAATAAAGGCGTAAAAGGGAGATTTTGGAAGGAAACGCGCGCTTCTTTCCAAAAACTGGCATAATATCTGCTTGAATGGTGTAACGAACCTTTTTTAGAAAGTAAAAAATCGAACAGTAAGAAAAAATAAAGGAAGCAAATGAACGCAAGAAAGAAAGCCCTATCCGAGATAGCGAAAACTGCCTACGCCTACGGCGATTCGCATCCGCCCTACAACGTGGACGCCGAATACGGAACGGATTGTTTCAGCCTGAAAACGATGGAGGACTACCTCTCGAAGCCGATATTTAAGAGGCTTACGGAGACCATCAAGCAGGGCGTGCCCCTCGACCCCGCCGTGGCGGACGACGTTGCGCACGCGATGAAGATTTGGGCGATGGGCAAGGGCGCAACCCACTACACGCATTGGTTTCTCCCTCTCACGGGCGCGAGTGCGGAAAAGCACGACGCCTTTTTGGAGCCCACGTCTTCGGGGCAGGCTATAACTAGGTTTTCCGGCAAAAACCTCATATTGGGCGAGCCCGACGCCTCCAGTTTTCCGAGCGGCGGGTTGAGGTCCACGTTCGAGGCGCGCGGCTACACCGCGTGGGACCCCACGAGCCCCGCCTTCATCAAGCGCGCGGGCGGTGTTGCAACGCTTTGCATACCCACCATGTTTTGCTCGTATACGGGCGAGGTCCTCGACAAGAAAACGCCGTTGTTGCGCTCCATACAAGTTCTCGGGGCGCAGGCGAAGAGGCTTCTTAAATGTTTCGGCGTACGCAGCGAGGAGAGGGCGAGCGTAACCTTGGGCGCGGAGCAGGAATACTTCCTAGTGGACAAGCGCCTATACCTGCTTAGACCCGACCTCATGCAGACGGGAAGGACGCTTTTCGGCGCGCCCCCGCAAAAGCACCAACAGCTTGAGGACCACTATTTCGGCGCAATCAAGCCGAGGATTCTAAGCTTCATGCACGACGTCGACCTCGAACTTTGGAGGCTCGGCATCCCCGCGAAGACCCGCCACAACGAAGTGGCCCCCGCGCAGTTTGAAATTGCGCCCGTATTCGAGGAGTTGAATTTGGCCACCGACCACAACATGATGATCATGGAGATACTCCGGAACACCGCCGAAAAGCACGATCTGGTGTGCCTACTGCACGAAAAGCCGTTCGCGGGCATAAACGGAAGCGGCAAGCACAACAACTGGTCGATATCCGTGGGCGAAAGAAACCTGCTCAACCCGGGGACGAACCCCCACCAAAACGCGATATTCTTAACCACCCTCTGCGCGGTCATAAAGGCGGTGGACGAGCACAGCGACCTCCTGCGGTCGGCGACCCACGGTGCGGGCAACGACCACCGACTGGGCGCGAACGAGGCGCCCCCCGCGATAATTTCGATATTCTTGGGCGAACAGCTGACCGACATAATAGGTCAGATAGAATCGGGGCAGGCCAAGAGCTCCAAGCACGGCAAGGTTATAAAAATAGGGGTGGACACCCTGCCCCCCCTGCCCGCCGACGCGACCGACAGGAACAGGACGAGCCCCTTTGCCTTCACGGGGAACAAATTCGAATTCCGCGCCGCGGGTTCGTCGCAATCGTGCGCGAATTTGAACATAGTCCTCAACACGATTGTGGCGGACGCATTTGCGGAATTCGCCGACAAGCTTGAAAAGCTCCCGAAAGACGGGTTCAACAAGGGCTTGCAGTCGCTCCTGCAGGACGCCGTAAAAAGGCATAAGCGCGTAATCTTCAACGGCGATGGCTACAAGGAGGAGTGGGCGAAGGAGGCGGCGAAGAGGAAACTTCCCAACCTGCGCAGCACCCCGGAGGCCATCAAGCCGCTTATAGACGAAAAGAATATCGCGCTTTTCGCCAAGTACGGGGTCTTTAATTCAAGCGAAATGCATTCACGCTACGAGGTGTTCCTTGAGGAGTATGAAAAGAAAATCCGCATAGAGACCTCCCTTACCCTGAACCTGGCGAAGACCGTAATTTTGCCCGCCGTCCTGAAGTACCTGGAGGCGCTTGCAAGAACCGCCGCGGCGCTCAAGGGCGCCGGGGTGAAGAACCCGGCGGCAGCGAAGCTGAAACTTGTATCGTCGCTCGCCCAAGACCTTGCGGACGCCGACGACAAGCTTGAGGAGCTCCTTGCCAAGAACGCCCCGACGGCGGTTTCGATAGACGCCATGAACGCCGTAAGGCGCGCCGCCGACAAGCTCGAAGTGGAGGTCGACGACGACCTTTGGCCGCTTCCGAAATATTCGGAATTGTTGTTTGTTTATTGAGCCCCGTAGCGGGAACGGAAGGCGGAGTTTCAAAGGAAACTCCGCCTTTTTTTGGAAAACGATTGAAGGGGATTCCGGTGCGTTCCTCCCGGCACTTTGCAGAACAAAAAAAGCGGAGCCGTTTAGAACTCCGCTTTGTTGCAACTCCCGGTTGTATAGGATGTTCGCACGCAAAGCGTGCACGAAGCCTCCTTGCCTACTCCTTAAAGAGTCCGTATCCCATCGATGCGATTTCCCTGCC
>CAZMBN010000008.1:0-73583 GCA_964564825.1 uncultured Opitutales bacterium | reverse complement strand
TTTGTTCGGTGGAAAGTCCGCCCGCGACTTAAGGCAAAGATAAAAAATAAAACGAGATGAAACCAGACGCCAAAGCGTTATATTCCCCGAACAATATATTTTTAATCCGTAATCTTATGGCGGTAGCCATCATGGGAGTGGTCTACGCCCATGGCTTTCACTATGGAACGCATTTGGGAACCACGGTCTCAAAATTGATGGCTATGGTTATCCTCCCTACCGTGATGCCGGTGTTCTCGTTTTGTTCTGGATTTTACCAAGGGAAGGGGATACGGTCGGGGGAAAGTTTTGTTTCGACGGGAAGGGCTTTGGCTTTACTTGTTGTGGGATATGTTATTCTTATGCCGCTTTGCGAAGCTATCGGCTATTTGAAAAGCAACTACGTCCTCGCCGATTTTTTAAAGAGCGGAGACTGGTTTATGGCTTTACTGCCCGAACCTACGAGATGTACCCGTATATTGTGGTATGTGGTTGCCCTTCTCATGTGGCGCGTTTCGGCTCCGATAATCGTGAAAATAAAATACCACATGGTTTTGGTTTTCCTGATCGGAATATCGTCCTGCTGTATAGCGGGCTATGAATGGTACTATCCGATTTTTAAATTCACGCCCTTTTATTTTTTGGGAGTGAATACGAATTGGGAAAAGATAATAGACATTAGGATTTCCAAAGTAAAATACCTTTTTATATTGGCGCTGTGTCTTTCCGCTTCCATATGCGCTTTTCTCAAGTTTTCTTTGAATATTCCTTTTGAGCCTGGGGATTTCAACGAAACGGTGTTTCCTTTTGCATACTTTACAACAACACTTATGTACTACTTTCTGTCCGTTTCGTGCATATTTACCTTAATTTCCTTTTTCCCCGGCGGAAAAATTCCGTTGTTTACGAAAATCGGCGCGAATTGTATGACGGTGTATTTTTTTCACGAATACATAATCATATTGTTCGAGGCGTGCACTGTCTACCCCCTCTTGAGATCTTTCGGCGCGTCCGTGTTGACCGTTACATTGGTGCAAACGGCGGTATTTTTCTTCACGATCGTCGTGTTTTCAACCGACTATTTAACCCGTCTTGTGATGAACTCAACGAATTTCGTTTATAGGAACATATTTAAAAATTGAAACGGTTATGGAGAAAGTGGAATCTATATTCTCCGCGAAATATTTTCCCGTCGGTCTTCTGCGGGGTCTTAAAAGTTTCCCCGGAAGTGTGGGGAAATGGGGAGGCCGGGAACGCGTTGTCATACACTCGCAAAGAAAGGGACAATACGGGGAAATTGTCCGGAATGAAGGCGTGGGGTTGCGGGGGGATTTTAACCGTGGAGACGGAGTCGATGGGATAATTTTCGAGAGTGTGTTTTTTGTTTTTCGGATACCGCAAAAATTTTTTCCGCATTTATCCGGCAATAAAAGAAATTTTATTGACACGGCAAAGCGTTTAAAAACATTCTTGTTTTCCATGGTACAGGTAGGGTGTTCGGATTCGTCCTGGTTGAATATCGGATCTTGCGGCGGGGTTTGTTTTAGGCTTCTTGAAGGAGTTCCCCATTTTTCAAGATTCTGCTTGGGAGTCGAATAACGGCGTCTCCGGTATTTCCGCGGTAATTTTGCACCAGGCGAACATGAGCATATTAAAAAAAATGTCCGAACTCACCAAAATTCCTTTTGGGCTGTTTCCCCACAATTTGGAAGAGGTCGGGAGTATGGCGGGCGCCTCCGTTTTGTATGCGTTCGACGAATTTATCAAGAACCCCTCCCATGAGGACGGCAATGTGGTTTTATTTTCATTCGGCGGAGGATTGTCCTACGGCGGAACAATTTTAAGAATTGAAGGTTAGGATGAAACTCGACGCAAAAACATTGCATTCCCGGGATAATATCCTTTTAATCCGTGATCCGTTTTCAACCGACTACTTAAATCTCGTAATGGGCGTGACGAACTACGTTTACAGGAATACATTTAAAAATTAAAATTAGGACATATTATGATGGGAATAAGACTTGTATCCACAGCAAAATACATCCCGGAAAAACTTGTGAGAAACGAGGACTTTACAAATTTTCCAAAAAGCGCCCTACATCTTATAAAGGAGAAAATCGGAATAGAAACGCGCTACCATTGCAAAGACGAAGAAATTCTATCGGATATTGCGTGCAAAGCGGCTGTATCGGCGATGGAAAAGGCATCGATACCGCCCCTCGATATCGATTGTGTAATAATTGCCTCTTCTACTCCGGATAGACTTTTACCGGCGACTTCGGTGAGGGTTGCGGAAAGAATCGGAGCCAAGAACGCGTTTGCTTTCGACATGTCAGCCGCGTGTTCCAACGGTATTTTTTCGTCCGAAGTGGCGCGTTCCCTCATAGAGGCGAACGCCGCGGAAAAAGTTTTGGTTATTAACGGCGAATGCCAGTCGAAATTCCTTAATCCGATGGACTTTTCAACGTATCCGTATTTTGGAGACGGCGCGGGCGCCATGGTGTACGCGAAGAGCAGGGATAAGTCGAAACCTCTGCTTTTGCCCGCAATGCTGTTTTCCGATGGAAGCGGTTTTGATGCCGTTACAGTGAAGGGTGGAGGGGGAGAAATCCCCTTCTATAAAATGAAGAACAGAGCGGATTTTTACAAGTCGATGAACGGTAAGGTGATTTATGAGTTCGCCACTACGAGGGTCCCCCCCATGATAAAGGAATATTTAAAGAAGAACTCCATCGATATATCCAGGGTGAAAAGATTTATCCTCCACCAGGCGAACATAAATATAATCTCAAAAATAGCGTCGGAAATCGGTGCGGATATCCGCGACTTCCAAATAAACATCTCCCAATTCGGGAATACGGCGGGCGCGTCGACCGCCATTTCCCTTGCGCAATATCTTGAGGGCAACCCGAATCTCGGCGAAGGAGACTATGTGCTCTTTTGCGCATTCGGGGCGGGGCTATGCATGGGATGCAGCGCGTTTAAATTTTAACCAAAGTAAATAATGAAAGAAGAAACCATAAACAATATAATAAAAGCAGTCCTTTCATCGAGTACATACGCAAAAGGCATGAACTTGACCGCCGACACCAAATTCGAGGACATCCCGGGGTTTGATTCCATGTCCATTGTAAATTTTCAAATGGATCTTGCCGCCGAAATAGGCGAAAAAGCCCAAGAGGTGACGCTCATTCCCGAAATGAGCATAGGGGATCTGGCGGATCTGTTGGAATCGGTCTAACCGAAGCGGAGAAGGGCAAATACCGCAATTGAGGCTGAAGTTTCCGCGCTCGGACGCCGTTGAAACGTTTCCGCGGGGCGGCGGTTCGCGCTCGTATTCGGCTTTTCCCCGCTTCCATGCGCGGTCGCTTCCCGTCGCGGAGTACCCGTCAAAGCAAGGACTCCGCGCGAAGCCGTTTACGGAAAAGTGGTTCGCCCGCCTATTTCGCTTGTTAATTGTTGCGCAGATATTCCACGCATTCCTTGAATTATCGACCACCCCATAGAGGGGTAGGGGTATTGTTTTATTTCATTTTTTGTTGTAAGTAAAAAACTTTTTTTTTAACAAAGTCCCATGGACAGAAGAGGTTTTACGAGGACCGCGATGGCGGCGACCGTGGCGGCTTTTTCGGCGAAAAATATAATGGCGGCGGGCGTTTCCGACACCGCGAAATCGACCGATGCCTACAAGTGTAAATTTTATCCGAACTTCGGACAGCTCAAAGAGAGCACCAAAGGGATGCCGCTTGACGACAAATTAAGGTTTTTCTACGATTGCGGTTTCCGCGGGTTGGAGGATAACGGTATGCGGAAACGCTCCGTGGAGGAACAGAGTCTCATAGCGAAAACGATGGAGAAACTTGGGATGGAAATGGGTGTGTTCAGTTCGTGGGTGGAGTGGAATTCGGCGGCGTTTTCCGGAAACCGCTTGGACATGTCCAAGCGCTCGACCGACAAGGCCGCCGTGCGGGAACGCATAAAAAAGGAGGCGGAGTCGGCGGTGGAAACCGCAAAGCGCGTCAACGCAAAGTGGTGCACCGTTGTTCCCGGCTTGGAGGATCCGAGGTTGGAACCGGAGTACCAGTTCGCCAACGTAGTCGACAATCTGAAATATTACGCGGAATTTTTCGAGAAAACCGGTTTGATAATGGTTCTCGAACCCCTCAACATAAAGAACCACCCCGGTTTATACCTCAAACGCATACCGCAGGCGTACGCGATATGCAAGGCCGTTGACAGTCCGTGTTGCAAGATACTCGACGACCTCTACCACCAGCAAATAACCGAGGGCAATTTGATTGAAAACATCGACGCCGCATGGGGCGAGATAGCGTATTTCCAGGTGGGGGATGTCCCCGGCAGGAAGGAACCCACGACGGGCGAAATAAACTATAAAAACGTATTCAAGCACTTGTGGGACATAGGTTACCGCGGGGTAATAGGTATGGAACACGGGCAAAGCGACGTTACGAAGTCGGGAGACGCCAAGCTTTTGGCGGCATACCGCTCCGTGGACGTCGAATAGCGGAAAATAGACGGGGTCTGTTTGTCCGGATTTTGTGGCGTGCAGTATTGCGCGCTTTTTTTTACAAGCCGGACCGTTCCCGTCAAAAAATGGCTTGCAAGCGGAGGAATCCTCCGTAGAGTCTCCCCCCTTTAGCTTATATGGATCGGGGTTCTTCCCGGAAGTGGAGGTATTCCGACCATGTCAATAACAATCAACCCGGCGCTCCATGGATCGCCGGCAGTTTAGGAATACAAATGTCTGATAATATAATGGAAGAACTGCTCTCGCAGGGCGGTTTTGCGGAATTAAAACAAGGCTCTATTGTAAAGGGAAAGATAATAGAGATTCGCCAGAACGAGGTTGTGGTCGATATAGGCGGAAAGAGCGAGGGGGTGGTGCCCGTCGGGGAATTCGCGGACATCAACGATATTCAAGTCGGGCAGGAAATAGAAGTATTGCTTGAAAAACTTGAAGACAAAGAGGGCAACCCCGTAATATCCTACGACAAGGCCCAACAGAAGAAGAATTGGGAGGAGATTTTAACCCACTGCAAGGAGGGCGCCGTGCTTCCCGGACGGGTAAAGGCGAAAGTAAAGGGAGGTCTTATTGTAAGTATAGGGGTGGATTCATTCCTGCCAGCCTCGCAAATCGACGTCCAGCCTCCGAAGAATCTCGATCAATACGTGGGGCAGACTTACGATTTTAAAGTCGTGAAAATCAACGTCGAACGAAAAAACATCGTCGTTTCGCGCCGCGAGTTGATCGAGGAACAACGCACCGAAAAGAGGCGCAAACTTTTGTCCGAGGTAAAGCCCGGCGACATCCGCAAAGGCGTGGTAAAAAATATTACGGATTACGGCGCGTTTATAGATTTGGACGGTCTCGACGGACTCCTGCACATTACGGACATGAGTTGGGGCAGGATTTCCCATCCTTCCGAGATGGTGAAAGTCGGCGAGGAGATTTCGGTCATGATAATCGAAGTCGACGCCGAGCGCGAACGCGTATCGTTGGGCTTGAAGCAGACCACTTCGAATCCGTGGGAAAATATCGAGCGCAAATACCCCGTCGGAGCGCGCGTGCACGGGAAGGTTGTGAATTTGGTTAATTACGGCGCGTTTATCGAACTTGAAGAGGGGGTTGAAGGGCTTGTCCATATCACGGAATTTTCGTGGACAAAGCGCATAACAAAGCCTTCGGAAGTCCTTAAAGTCGGGGAGGAGGTCGACGCCGTGGTGCTGAATATCGTCAAGGAGGAGCAAAAGATTTCCCTCGGACTCCGCCAATTGGAGGACAACCCGTGGGAAATGGCGGTCCACAACTATCCCGTCGGAGCCCATATCCGCGGGAAGGTGCGCAATTTAACCACCTACGGGGCGTTCGTCGAACTTGAGGAGGGTATAGACGGCATGGTGCACGTTTCCGATATGAGTTGGACCCGCAAGATAAACCATCCTTCGGAAATGTTGAAAAAAGGCGACGAAGTGGACGCCATCGTACTGGGGGTGGATTCCGAAGGCCAGCGTATATCCCTTGGAATCAAGCAACTGACGGCGGATCCGTGGGAGGAGATAGATTCCCTCTTCAAGATAGGGGACCTTGTTACGGGTAGGGTGTCGAAAGTCACGAACTACGGCGCGTTTGTCGAGCTGCAGAACGACATAGACGGCCTTGTACACATCAGCCAAATCAGCGAGGACCGCGTTGAAAAGGTAAAGGACCATCTCAAGGTGGGCGACAGCGTTACCGCCCGCGTTGTCAAGATAGACCGCGACGAACGCCGCATAGGCCTTTCAATCAAGGCGGCGCAATACGACGCGGAAAAACTTGCCGAGGAGGTCGCCGCGTTCGAAAAAATCCGCAAAGACCAGGATTTGACGTCCCTTGGGGATCTCCTCGACGAGGCTACAAAAGAATAAAGAACGAATATCTTTCGTTTACGGGGGGCGCACACATCGGGCGTGCGCGCCCCCGTTTGTTTACGCGCGCCGGGGGCGGAGGGCTTGCCGCGTCGTTCCGTAAATTCGCATGGAATAAAAAGAGTCCGTTGCGTGACGAAAGCCGGGACCGCCGTATATTTGTCCGGTTGGGGGCGCGTCCGTATCGGCGTTTATTTGATTCCTTACAGAAAAAGGATAGGAAGGGTGGAAAAAAGTTCCCTTAAAGAAAAAAGAAAATCCGTCCGCGCGCCTGCGGACGGATTTTTAAAAAGCCTTTTTTGAAAAGTCCGAATCAACCTCCCGTGAGCTTTTGTATAATCTGGATTATCGGCAAGAATAGAGATACTACTATTGTTCCTACGACGAGCGCCAAAAACACTATCATGATGGGTTCTATGATTGAAGTTATGGCGCCTACGGAGTTGTCGACTTCCTCGTCGTAGTTGTCGGCGATACGGTTTAACATTTCGGCAAGTTGACCCGTCTCCTCCCCCACTTCGACCATGCTTGTAACCATGGTCGGAAACAGCTTTTGCTGGTCCAACGGCGTGGCGAGTGGTTCGCCGTCCCTTACGCGGTCGTGCACCCTCTCAAGCGCGTCCGAAACAAGGGTGTTTCTTATAGTGCCCCGCGTTATGGTAATGGCGTCCAATATCGGGACTCCCGAGGCAAGAAGCGTTCCGAAAGTGCGCGTGAACCGCGCCACAACGGATTTCATTACAAGGTCGCCTATTCTGGGGGCTTTCAGCGTGAAGGCGTCCCAAGCCCTTATCCCGAACCTTGTTTTAAGAATGAGCCTTATGCCCACAACTACTCCAACCACGATGAGAATCGTGGCGATGTAGTTTGTCCGCATAAAATCCGAGATGTCTATGATGCGTTGGGTCAATGCGGGCATTGCCGCCCCTCCCAACATGTCGGCAAATATCTGTTGGAATTGGGGAATGACGAACGTCATCAATATGGCGACGATGGCCACGGCGACGGTCATGATCACTATGGGGTAAACCATGGCGCTCTTGACTTTGTTCGTAGTTTTCATCGCCTTTTCCTGGAAGGTGGAGAGCCTGTCGAGCACGACGTCGAGAACGCCGCCGGCTTCCCCCGCCTTTGCCATATTTACATACAGTCTGTCGAATACTTTCGGGTGTTGCGACAGCCCCTCCGAAAACTTGTTTCCGGTCCGCACGCTTTCCGCCAATTGCGTTATTATATCCTTGAAATACGGGTTCTTTTCCTGCCGCTCTATCACTTCGAGGGAGCGCAGGAGGGGAAGTCCCGCTTTCAGCAGAATCGCCAATTGACGCGAGAAAATCGTGACGTTTTCCCTGGAAACCCCCGTTCCTATGAGCGGTTTGCGTTGTTTTTTCGCCGCCGTCGTCTTTTTGTCCGCCTGTACGGCGACTTCCGATATCCGCGACACCGTCAGTCCCTGCGCTGCCAAGTCCTTGCGCGCACGGCTCTCGCTTGTGGATTCGACGACTCCGCTCATCTCTCGTCCCTCTTTGTTTAGGGCTGTATATTTGAATTTTGCCATAAGTGTAGCTTCCTTTTTTGGGGGTTAGGTGTATTTCAAAACTTCGTCGACGGTGGTGGCGCCGTCGAATATGGCGCGCAGACCGTCCTCCCTCAGCGTCCTCATGCCGAGTTCCACCGCTTTTTGTTTTAGCACAAGCGTCGGGGCTTTTGCGGTGATAAGATCCCTAAGGGTGTCGTTGACGAGCAACAACTCGAACAGCCCCTGTCTTCCCTTGTATCCGGAACCGCCGCATTCGGGGCATCCTTTCCCGAAGAAGAATTGCTTGTCTGCTATTTCAATGGGATCCACTCCCAAGTGGTCTATTATTTCTTGGTCGGGCTCGTACGCCGTCCGGCAGCGCGTGCATATCTTACGCACGAGTCTTTGCCCCAGAACCCCTTCGAGCGACGCCGCAATCAGGAAGGGTTCCAAGCCCATATCCATCAGCCGGGTTACCGCCCCGGGAGAATCGTTGGTGTGCAGGGTTGCAAGCACCACGTGCCCGGTGAGGGACGCCTGCACGGCGATTTGCGCGGTTTCGAGGTCGCGGATTTCCCCCACCATTATTTTGTCGGGGTCCTGGCGCAGGAATGCCCGTAGGCAGCGGGCGAAGTCGAGTCCGACTTGGTGGTTTATCTGGACCTGCATTATTCCATCTATCTCGTATTCCACGGGGTCCTCCGAGGTCAGAATTTTGATGTCGGTCGTGTTGACCTCCCTGAGGGCGGAATACAAAGTTGTGGTTTTTCCCGAACCCGTGGGTCCCGTGACTATGAATATGCCGTTCGGCAGTTTTACGAGGCGGCGGATATTGTTCATGATGTCGGGACTCATGCTCAATTCCTCGAGGTCGAGGTTCACCACCCCCTTGTCGAGCACGCGCAACACCACGCTCTCGCCGAATTGGGTGGGCAGGGTGGATACGCGCAAGTCGACGGGATGTCCCGAAATAGTCATCTTTATGCGCCCGTCCTGGGGGATTCGATTTTCCGCTATATTTAAATTCGCAAGGACTTTCACGCGCGATATGACCGGTAGTGCCAGGCTTTTCGGCGGCGGAGCCATTTCGTACAAGGCGCCGTCTATACGGTAGCGGATGCGGAATTGGTCCTCGAACGGCTCGAAGTGGATGTCGCTGGCCTTGTCGCGCACGGCTTGTTGGAGTATCAAATTTACGAAGCGTATTATGGGGGTTTCGTTCGCCATGTTGGCGATGTCCGCCTCGTCCACGTTTTCCCCCAAATCGACCTGAGATATTTCCGATAAAATGTCGTCGATGCTCGAATTTTCCTCCCCGTAGCACTGTATTATGAGGGCGTCCACTTCGTCGGGATCCATCACTACTATATGCACGTCCTTGTTTAGGGTGAAGGTGAGGTCGTCGATTATGGAACTGTTGAACGGATCCTTCGCCAAAAGGGTTATGGAGGTGTCGTCGCCGCGTATCGGAACCACCCCGTACGTACGCGCCAAACCCGATTTCAGCTGTTTGTACGTATCCTCCATGATGTTTTGCGGCGGAATGGGCATATATTCGTAGCCCAAGTCGGCGGCAACCGCCTCAAGAAGCTTGTTTTTGTCCATCAAACCCGAAGAAAGCAGGACGTCGGCGAGACTTTGACCCGTGTTCACATGGGTTTCGTTGAGTTCGTCAAGCTGTTCCTGCGATATGAACTTGCCCGACTTTATTATGTCGTAAATCGCGTTGTTGTGGTCTTCGAACATTGCCGTGCTTCTATTCTTCGTTCATGGTGACTTTCAGGACCTCGTCCGGGGTGGTGAGTCCGCTGCCGGCCTTCCTGACGCCGTCCTCCCTCATCGTCCTTATTCCGAGCTCGCGGGCCTTCGCCTTAATGTCAACAAGCGTACGCCCCTCGTATATCATCTGTTGAAGCTCGTCGTTTACTATAAACATCTCGAATATCCCCATTCTTCCCTTAAATCCTATGCCGTTGCATTTCGGACAACCCTCCCCGCGGTAAAAGCTCATCCCCGCCGCCGCAATTTCGTTTATTCCTATCGCCTGCAGTATCTTCGGATCCGGCACGTACGGGGTTTTACACTGGGTGCATATTTTGCGTACAAGCCGTTGCGCAAGCACCGCGCGGAGTGAGGCGCTGACGAGGAACGGTTTTACCCCGATATCGACAAGACGTGTAACCGCGCTTGGGGCGTCGTTGGTGTGCAGGGTGCTGAACACCATGTGGCCGGTAAGGGAGGCGTTTATGGCTATTTCTGCGGTTTCGAGGTCGCGGATTTCCCCTATCATTATTATGTTCGGGGCTTGGCGCAACATCGACCGCAACGCCGCCGCAAAGGTCATTCCAACCTCCCTTCGAACCTGCACCTGGTTTACCCCCGTCATCTGGTACTCCACGGGGTCTTCAACCGTTATTATTTTCCGGTCGGGGTGGTTCAAGTAATTCAGCGCGGAATATAGCGTTGTGGACTTTCCGGAGCCCGTGGGTCCCGTTACGAGGAAGATTCCGTCAGCCATTGCGACTATCCTCTCGAACGTGGACTGGTCGTCGGAGAAAAATCCCAGTTCGGGCAGTCCCAGCCGCAGTCCCTCCTTGTCGAGGATACGCATTACTATGCTCTCGCCGTACACCGTGGGAAGGCTCGATACCCGCAAGTCTATCTCCTTCTTATTGAAAACAATTTGGATTCGCCCGTCCTGCGGAACGCGTTTTTCGGCTATGGAGATGTTGGCCATGAGCTTCAAACGCGAAATGATGGAGGGCTGGAGGCGCTTCGGGGGGTTTTCCACCTCTATCAATACTCCGTCTATGCGGTATCTAATCCGGAACCTTTTTTCAAGGGGCTCGAGGTGGATATCGCTTGCGCGCCTCTTTACGGCTTCCGTTATCAGTTTGTGGACGTACCGTATGATTGGGGCTTCCTCCTCGGAAATCCCCTTTTCGTTGCCCGTGGCTATTCCGGATATGTCGTCGGAGCTTTCCTCCCCGATGTCCATATCGCCGAGGACGTCGCCGTAAGCGTTCACGCCGTAGTGTTCGTCTATGGCGGCTTTTATCTCGGCGGGGGTCGCCAAACGGAGATCGACGGGCATCTTAAGCATGTTGCTTAGGTTGTCCACGGAATCCATATCCATGGGGTCGGATACGGCGAGTTCAAGTTGCCCGTTGTTTACGGCTATTGGAAACACCCCGTACTTGTGCACCACGTCCGGCTTTACCAGCGATTTTATCTCTTTGTCTATATTCAGATCGTGGAGCGATACGAGGGGAATATTGAACTCTTCCGCAAGCATGGCGGTTATGTCGTCGTATTTTGTGTACCCCTTTTCTACAAGCAGGTCTATGAGCTTCGAATCGACGTCGGCGGCGTTGGCGCCCTCGGATACGAGTTGCTCCCTGCCGAGTTTTACGATATCGGAGGGTACCAGCCCTTTTTCCTCCGCGAGTTGCAGTACGAAAGTGTCGTCGGATGTCATAATCGGGAAAGTTGAACAGACTCGTCTACGGGTCTAAACGGCCAACTATCTATTCAGTCCTAACAAAAATTCAATATTTGTTTTCACCTTTTTTAAACGTTGAACGAGCATTTCCATGGCGTCGGTCGCCGGAACGCCCTTCAATGCGCGCCGTAGGGCGTATATCTTCGACATTTCGTCGGGATGGTAGAGCAGTTCCTCCTTCCGGGTTCCGCTTTTTTCTATGTTTATCGACGGGAATATCCGCTTGTCCGAAAGGGAGCGGTCGAGGTGCAATTCAAGGTTGCCCGTTCCCTTGAACTCTTCGAATATGACCTCGTCCATTTTGCTTCCCGTTTCAACGAGCGCCGTCCCTATAATGGTGAGGGAACCCCCCCCCTCTATGTTCCTTGCGGATCCGAAGAATTTCTTGGGTTTTTGCAACGCGTTGGCCTCGACGCCGCCGGACATGGTCCTGCCCCCGTTCGGCATCATGGCGTTGTACGCCCTGGCGAGACGGGTAATGGAATCCAACAATATCACCACGTCGCAGCCTTTCTCCACCATTCTGCGGGCCTTGCTTATCACCATTTCCGCCGCGTGTATATGGTTTGAAGCGTCTTCGTCGAAGGTGGACGCCACAACCTCGGCGTCGACGCTTCTGCGGAAGTCGGTAACCTCCTCCGGACGCTCGTCCACCAGCAGTACTATCAGATGGGCTCCGGGCGTGTTTCGGCGTATGGATTTCGCCATGCCCTGCATGAGGACGGTTTTCCCCGTCCGCGGCGGAGCCACTATCAGCGCCCTCTGTCCGAGTCCTATCGGGGCGAGCAAATCTATGGCCCTCATGGAGAGGTTGTCCCAACCGCACGCCGCGTCCGCCTCCATTATCATGCGGCGGGTCGGATAGTACGGCGTCAACTCCGTAAACGGAACCGAGTCTTTCGCCGATTCGGGAGCGCCGTCCATTACGGAGGTCACCATTACCGCAACGGGGCACGTCTCCCTTCCGTCCGCCCGGGGTGGCATGGCGAGCGCCCCCAGTATGTGGCCGCGTTTTAGGAAGTATTTGTCTATAAACAATTGCGGCACATACACCGCGCTTTTCGCCAGCCTGTAGCCGTCGGAGGCGAAAGTTATCGCGCCGCCCATCCCGTCGCCGAGGATGTCGAGAACGCCTTTTACCCGCACCAATTTCGATTTTGAGAACGCATGCTTGAAAAACGCCCCCACCAACTCCGATTTTCCCGACCCTTTTTTGTATTCCACGCCGAGTTCGTCGAGTTTTTCCTGCATTTTGCGCAATCCCGACCGGTAAAATTCGTCGAAGCCGGGCGTCGACTCTATGGATTTTCCGCAGGAAAGCTCCATTGCCGTGGGTTCTGCGTATCCGACCGCCGTCTTATCCGTTTGGGAATCGGAGGAGGCTTCGGGGCGATTCGGTTCGGGAGATTCCGTCTCCGCAACTTGTTCTTTCGCCTCCGGGGCGAGAATTTTGTTGGCGCCGTTCATTATCGCCCAATACGAAGGTTCTATTTTGCAATTTTCCCCGTCTTCCCCCGTTTCGGTATTTTGTGCGGCGGTTGCGGAGTTTTCCCCGCGAAAATTTTCCGCCGCACCGCCGTATTCCCCTTTGTTTGCGGCAATTCCAAGGTCTTCTTCCGCCGGGATTGCGGAGTGTCCTCCGTCTTCGCCCGTTAAATTCCCGGGAAGGGGGGTTCCCACCCCCGCGGGCTCCACGTTTTGTCCCTCCGCGGCATCTTGCGCGGGGGTTATTCCGAAAAACGTCCGCGCAAGAAATTCGTCGAGGGCTTTTTCCGTTTTCAACGCGGTCCATTCCGGCAAATCCGCCGGATTCATCGCGTCGTTTTCGGAACTTTGGTTCTGCATCCAATGCGGTTTCCTCTGCTTTTGAGGTTGTTGGACTTGCTGGCGTTGGTTTTGTTGTCCGCGCTGTTGAAGTTTTTGGGACGTGTTTTGCCCCCTCTGGTTGCCTTGTTGTCCGCGCGGGTTGCGGAACGGCTGGGCGTTTTTAAAATTGTTGCGGTCCCGTCCGTTTTGCTGGCGGCGGTTGTTTTGGGGGGCTTGCTGCCACCGCCCGCGCTTGTCGGGGCTCCTTTGTTGGCGTTGGGGAAGGGAATTGCGTTGCGGAACGGATTTGGAATCGGCGTCGGCCCCGCGGGACGGATCGGCGTCC
Organism: uncultured Opitutales bacterium; assembly: GCA_964564825.1. Taxonomy (GTDB): domain Bacteria; phylum Verrucomicrobiota; class Verrucomicrobiia; order Opitutales; family Intestinicryptomonadaceae; genus Merdousia. The sequence continues at coordinate 60,005 of CAZMBN010000008.1, read as the reverse complement.
CCTTCGGAGTCGTACCCGGCCGCATAAGCTTCGGGGTTCAAGTCCTCGTCGGTTGTGGAAAACGACGTCGGAATCTCCTCCGAATCTCCGCCGGAAATTTTGGAGGGTTCCCCGTACGCGAAGTCGTCTCCGGCGGCGTGTTGGAATATTTCCCCGGAGTGCAATCCCGCGTCTTCGGAAGTTTCGGAACGGTCCGGACTTTCGGGAAAATCCCTCCATTCAGGACCGTTTCCCCCCCCGGAGGCGTCGCGGCGGTCTCCGTTATCCATTTGGATTTTTCCGTCCGCCGGCGCAAGTGCGGATTCGTTCGTTTTCGCCTTGTTCTTCGGGGGTCTGCCGCGCCTGCGTTTCGGGGATTCCGGAAGATTCCCGCGGTTCGTGGAATCGTTTTCAACCGGCTTGGGTTTGCGTCCGCGTTTTTTTGTTGCGCCGTCGGACGGTATTTCCGAAGCGGGGGAATTGTTTTCAGGAAGTTCGTTTTGCATTTACTTGTATACGTGATAAAAACAAAGCCGCCTGCTCCCTCAAAAAGGGAAGGGATCCTTCGTTGAATAAAACCACATCGGCCATTTCGGCCTTTTCCCCGGCGGGCAATTGAAGGGCGTCGCGCGCCGATATTTCGTCGACCGACATGCCCCTGGCGCGCAGACGAGACATCCGCAGGGGCTCGCTGCACAGCACACTCACGCAGATTTCGAAATATTTATCAAGTTTTTTTTCGTAGAGCAGGGGAATTTCGTAAACGCGTACGCCGTTCGCGCCGGATTTTCCCGGAACACCGGCGTCGTTGCCGCAAAAGACGTCCAATCCGGCGTTTTTCAGGGCGGCGGGATGTATGATCGACTCGTATTCGCGCAGAAGCCCCGTATCCGAAAAAACTTTTTTCGCAATGAAAGCCCTATCGGGTTTTCCCGAGCGGTCGAAGGCCTCTCCGCCCAGGAGTCGGACCGTTTTTTCCCTTATTTCGGCGTCTGTGGACAACATCTTTGCGCACACCGCGTCCAGATCCGCAACCTCGACCCCCATTTCCCCGAATATGGACGCCGCGGTGCTTTTTCCGCAGCCCATGCCTCCCGTCAGGGCAATGTTCACAAACGTCATTTGCCGCTTCGATCTTTTAGGAACTTGCGCGTCTGTTTCTTTAATTTGCGCAGTTTTGCGCCTATTTTAAGCAGGTCTTTTTGTTTAAGCCTGTCTATGAAACACACGCCGTTTAAATGGTCGTTTTCATGTTGTACGCACCTGGCGAAGATGCCGTCGCAGAACAGATCGTGCGGATTCCCGTCCGTATCGAAATATTTCATCGACACTCTTGAGCTTCTCTCCACTTCTGCGAAAATTCCGGGGAAGGACAGGCAACCCTCGTCCGCGCTTACAACGCAATCCCCCTCCGCAAATACTTCGGGATTCACGGCGACGAGCGGCATCGCTATGTCGAGGGGCAAAGACTTTCCGTCTATGGTGAAGTTGCACGGGGTGTCGGTATTGTACCGCAGGCGCATATCCGCCACGAACACCCTTTTCAACACGCCTATTTGCGGCGCCGCCAGACCGAGTCCGTTTTTTTCAACCAGGGTTTCCTTGAGATTGCGGGCAAGGTCCGCAAGGTCCGCGTCGAATTCCGCAACGACCGAAGACTTAACTTTGAGTACGGGATCCCCGTATTTTACGAGTTCGCACGGCATAAAAGCTATTCTTTTGTTCCGGATTCCCGGGGGATTTTCCCCGAAGTCGTCACCACAAGGACCGGTTCCTTTGTCTTTATCCAGAGTTTGTGCTCTTTGTTTATTTTCGCCGACCCGAATTCGCAGGCTTCGGCAACCGTCTTTAGCGGCATTTTACGGCCCTTCGGCGAGACGTTGAAATCGTACGCCCCCTCGTGTATGCGCCCCAACGCCGAAGCAGGATTCTCGTCCTCCGGTATTTGCACCACCCAAGCGGCGTATTCGAAACCCGTGGCGGCAACCTTTCCGTACGGATCGCTCAGGATTACCACGAATTGCTTTTTCACCGGGGGTTCCCTATCCTCCTTCTTTGCGTTTTCCATGGATTCGAATTTTATATCGTCGAGGATTTGGGCTATTTTGCCCGCGTTTATCTCGGCTCTTTGCAGGACCATTCTGACAAGTTCTATATCGACTTTCGGCATAGTTCGGATTAAGCACGAGAGGCGCAAAAGTGTCAAGTTGTTTGAGACGTCCGCCCTACCGGGAAAAAGTAAAACGCGCGTATTTTTACGGCGCCGTATTTTCTTCAACCCAATCCGCGTATTGTTTCGACGCCGCAACGGAAGCAACAATCCATTGGGGGCATTCGTAGCTGTGCAGCCGAAACACCCTGTTGCGCAGGGCGTCGAGCGATTTTTCCGATGTTTTTATAATTAGTGGAATTTCGTTTTCCCTGTGGACGGCGCCTTTCCAAACGTAGACGGATTCGATTTCGCCTCCTATCTGCGCGCAGGCGGCAAGTTTTTCGGAAACAACGGCTTCCGCTATGAGTTTTGCCGTTTCGATATTCGGGCATGTGGTTTTTATCTCAAGGATGTTCCTTTTCATCGGGGCAACCACTATGTAAAAAAATTGTTGACGCAAAAGTTTTTTTCAACAATCCTTCGCCGAAAGGAGGGGAGAGGCGCGGTTCAACGCGGGCTTCGTCCCCGTACGCGTTTCGTATTTACGGTTCGATAAAACGGAAAGGAATATAGACACATATGTTGACACGCAGAAAATTCTTAAAGGGGGCGGGGGCGGCCGGCGGTTTGATGCTCCTGCCTTCATGGACTATCGGAAGGCAAATAGGTCCCAATTCGAGGCTTAACGTCGCCCTTATCGGGGTCGGAGGGATAGGGGGTCTTTCCATTAAAAACCTTCGCGGGCACAACGAGGCGAATATTGCGGCTTTCTGCGATGTCGACGACGACCGCGCCGCAAAGTGGTACAAAGAATTCCCCTACGTTCCCCGCTACAGGGACTACCGCGTTATGCTAGACGAAATGGACGGGCAAATAGACGCGGTTATAATATCCACCCCCGACCATATGCATTTTGCGCAATCGGCGTGGGCGGTGGAAATGGGCAAACACGTGTACTGCCAAAAACCGCTCACCCGCACCATATGGGAATCGCGCGAAATAAAGAAGCTTGCCTCGCGCCGCGGAGTCGTCACCCAGATGGGAAACCAGGGCCACACCTACGAGGGCTGGCGTCTTATCCGGGAATGGTACGACGCCGGAATCCTGGGCAAAATAGAGGACATCTACGTATGGACGGACCGCCCGGGTTCCTTTTGGACGTCGGGGGATCTGAGGATGCCCCCGGCGCAGAAAGTTCCCTCGACCCTCGACTTCCCCTTGTGGCTCGGAGTTGCCCCGTACCAGCCGTACAACAGCCGGTTCGTCCCGTTCGCCTGGCGCGGACTGCGCAATTACGGGACCGGCGCCTGTGGGGATATGGCGTGCCACCTGCTCGACGTTACATATTCCGCATTCGATTTGGGGTATCCCGCGAAAATTACCGGCAATCCGTCCAAGTTCAACGACTACAGTTGGCCGAACGAAGCGTCTTTTGAAATGACGTTTGTGAACGGTCGCGGCGTGGACAACAGAATAAAATTGCACTGGTACGACGGCGGGCGCAAACCAAAGGAAGTCAAACGCGTAAAACCGGAATTTTTCCTGGATAGCCGCAACAGAAACGGCACGTTTGTCGTTGGAACGAAGGAGACGGTGTTCACCAACGAATACGGACTCGGCACCCACGTATATCCCCGCGAGAGAATGGTTGAACTCAAAAAGTCCAACGCCCTTCCGAAAGCGACTATAGAGCGTTCGGCTTATCCGGGCAATCCACAGCTCGAATGGGTAAAGGGTTGCCTGGAGGGAAGGCAACCGTCGGCGAACTTCGACTACGCCGGACCGTTTACGGAAATGTGCCTGTTGGGTACCGTATCCTACAGCTTCCCCGGCAGGGAAATCACCTATATCCCGTCGAAAGCGGTCTTCCCTGATTGTCCCGAGGCGGACAATCTTGTGAGCTCCCTTTACGAGTACAACGAATCTTTTCTTCCGTACTCCTTGAGGTAGTTGGGCGTCGTTTCGGCAGTCCCCTTCCCGCGTTTGGACATTGGGAGGGGATTTTTATATCCGTACTTGACAAGCCGTCCGGTTCCTTGTTCTTTCCCCGTTCGTTCCCAAAATGAAGATATTTTTATTCGCACTGCTTTTTTGTTTTTACGGTTTTGCACGTGCGCAAACGGGGGCGTTGCCCGGTTTCCCGACTTTGCCGTTGACCGGGGACGCGACGGACGAATACATCCGCTCCGATTCCCCTGGACACTGGAGGAAATTGTCCGTCACCGCAAAAAACAAGGCGGTGGAATACGCCCTAAACAAACCCTACGAGAGCGCTGCAAATTGGCTTTACACGCATCTTATAGCCGAATTTTTTGCGGAATACGGCAAAGACCTCCCTTCCGACTTAAAAAGAGCCATGCTTTCCGACATTGCGGCTTTTTACGACATGTACGAGACCGCCCGCCCCGAAGACGACATGCGGGCTTTTTGCGACGTCCTTAAGACCCTTTACCGGATATATCCCGAGCAGACCTTGAAACATATGCGCGCGGCGTACGCCGTCTCGCTGATATACGACGTTCCGCCTCCTCCGGGTTGGCCGGATTGCAAAATGCCTTCGAATCCGGCGGCGGTATCCCAACCCCAGGAATTGTTTTGGCATTTCGTTGAAAATCCGTCGGTGTTCGTATTCTCCCTGGACGCGTTGAGTGTCGGCGAACTTGTTTGGACGATGGGGGTGGCGGGTCCCTTGTCCGAGCTTAAGGGGTTGCTCAAGCCCAATACTTTACCCTCCGTGCTGGAGAAGGCCAAGCAGGCGGTAAAGACCGACAACTCGCGCTTAAAAAACAAAAAATTCCTCCCGTGGGACGAATCCGAGAGGGACTTTACCCCGGAAAATATAAAAAAATACGGAGCTTCCGACAACGAAAAGATGTACTACGCCTGGCGCTTCGCCAACGCCAACGGCATACCGTGTTTGTATTTTTGCGAGGAAGCGGGGGGGATTTTGGAAATATGGTTTGCGTACATGTCGAAGCCGGGGGCTTGGAAGTACGATATCGAACGCAGTCCCGGGGCGAAAAAACTTTTCGGCAGACCCCTCAATCCGCAAACTTGGAAACCCGCGGATATGTACGACATGGCGATGCTCGGACGAAGGTGCTGCCTAGCGGCGGACGGCGTGGTGTCGAATACGTTCCTTAGGTGTTCGCAAATATTGTACAATGGCGGCTCCTATTCCGACGCGGCGGTCCTCGCGGAGAAATCCAAAAAGGCGAATCCCGACAATTGGCGCGCATACTTGGCGTATATCTACGCCAAGGCGAGGGCGGGATCCGGTCCGGACGAACTCGACGCGTTGTGGAAGGACGCCTGCGGGAGCTTTAGGAAATATCCGGACGTCGAGGTAGGTTTGCTGAAGTTGTACCGGGATAACCTAATCCTGCGGAAGAAATACAGCGAGGCGGATCGCCTGTTTTTTACGGAAATGCGCGGAATCCTCCGCGTCGACCCCGGTTTCGCCCTCGAAGTGTACGCCCGGGAATTGAACGGGTTGTTTTCTCGTTTGGAGGACAAAACGGAAATTTTTCCCGTGTACCTCGACATATTGCGCAGGTGTTCGCCGTCGAAGTGCCTCGGAAAAATTACGGTTCCCCTGGCGGCGAAATTCGCGAATGCGGGCGATATGCGTTCCGCCCTAAAAACCGTTTCGATGTACGAGAACACCAACGGTTCAAACGATACTACGGAAAAGTTGAGGCAAAGATATTCGCCCGGCGGCGGATCGAAAGAGCTTGAATAGTTCCTCCGTTGTTTTATCCCGTTCAGAAGTGGACAGTTTCGGAAGATTGAAGCATACCGTATCCCGCGGAATCGAAAATTTTGCGCACTTTACGGCGGACGTGATTTACGACCGCGCCGAACCGGGTTTTTGGGTGTGCGCATACGCGTGCTTTTTAAAAATGCTGTCGTTCGTTTTCGGAGTTGCGGTGCACGTCCGCTATGCGATGTATAAAAACAGGATTTTCCGCGATGCGGCTTTGGGATGCCTGGTTGTGGTGGTCGGCAACCTGACGGTCGGCGGCACGGGGAAAACCCCCATAGTTGAAAATTTTGCAAGGTCCCTGGCGGAGCGCGGACGTAAAGTGGCGATTCTGAGCCGGGGGTACAAGAGCAGGTCGGAGGGCGCGTTGGGAAGGTTCGTCCGTTGGTTCACCCACGGGGAAGCCCCGAAACCGAAAGTGGTTTCCGACGGCGAACGCGTTCTCCTGGACTCCGAGTTTGCGGGGGACGAACCCTATATGCTCGCGCGCAACCTTCCCGGGGTTATCGTAATTGTGGACAAGAACAGGGTCAGGGCGGGGCACTACGCCGTAACGGAGTTCGGAGCCGACACTCTCGTTCTCGACGACGGTTTTCAATACCTTTCCCTGCGCGGGCAGCTTCAACTTTTACTCGTGGACAAAAGCAATCCCTTCGGCAACATGAGTTTGTTGCCGCGCGGAGTATTGAGGGAACCGATATCGCATCTGAAGCGCGCCTCGTACATATTTTTGACCAAATCCGACGGGATCCCCGACCCGAAATTGGACTGCATAATACGGACTTACAATCCGTCGGCGGAGATAATAGAATGCTCCCACAAGCCGAGTGCGTTGGTTGATTTCCGTACGGGCGACCGCTCGGACTTGGACGTCTTAAAGGGGGCGAAAGTCGCGTGTTTTTGCGCAATAGCCGCCCCCGAGAGCTTTGAAAATTTGTTGGGGGAACTGGGGGCGGACATCGTATATTCGAAACGCTTTCTCGACCACCACCGCTTCGATTCCGCCGAACTCGATTCGTTTTTCCGCAAGGCGGAAGCCTCGGGAGCCCGGATGGTCCTCACTACCGAAAAGGATTCCGTGCGCATAGACGCGTCGTACAACGCCCGGATGCCGTTTTTTTATACGAAACTCGAAATCGCAATACTTGCGGGTGCCGACGATTTCGAATCCGCCGTCGAACGCATATGCTTTCCAAAACGCGCGGTCGACGAAGGCAAGTGAACCCCTTCGTCTACCGGACGAAAAAAGGCAGGAAGTTGACCAAAATCATGTCCTTCCACAGTTTGTATTTGCCTTCGTAGGTGAGTATGCCGCGGTCCCGGAACGCCGGAGGGTTCGTAAGGGCGCTTTTTTCGCACTGCGCTTCAACCTCCTTTTGTTCTGCGTTGACGTCCGGGATGTCGGGAAGAGGCACGGTCTCCCCGCCGCGCGCCTTCACGCGTGAGGCGTGTATCTTTAAGAGCTTCGAGGGATCGCCTATGCAGGGATGGCGCTCGACATCCCATTTTTGGGGGTATTCCAATCCGAAAGGAACCGACGAACTATCCGTACATATTCGCGAATCGTCCGCCAATACGCTGTGGTAACCAAATTCCGCCGTGTATTCCCCTCCGCCGAGCGGTATAAACGCCACGGTTAATCCTACGTTTTTTTCCCCGTTGTTGAAACAGGTTACGAAAGTTTCTATCCCCTCCGTTTCGGATTTAAAGGCGGCGCATTCCCTAAAGCCGAGATTTTCTATGCGGCGTCTCAACGCCGAGTATTTTCTCCCGTTAATCCACGCGTTTTCAACCCGTCTGTAATCGGCGAACAAAGGTATGCCCGAGGTGTTGAACACCGTCAACTGTATCCAATAAAACACGCTTTCCACCAGGAAAAACAGGAGGAAGCTTCCCGATAGAAGGGCGCCGGAAGGGCGGCCGGGAAACAAATAGTCGAGAACGACGGCTATGGCTACCGTGGAAAAAAGACATCTGGTCCAACGCCCCAGAACGCGCAAATTTCCGGAGGCGAAAAAACGCGCATTGAGGACGGATACAACCGACATCGCCCCCAATAGAGTTGCAAGAACGAAAAACCACGTCCTCCCGTCCGCCATAGGGATAAAAACCTTTCGTCCCGGCAATCAGAAGCGTTGTCCCGTGCGCGTCAAATACGTATGGGCATAACCACGCAAAGGAATTTGCCGTCGAGGGTCTTAAATACCCCCGGACCTATCGCGTCTTTGAATTCGAAATATATTTCGTCTTTTGCAACGTTGTCCAGCGGGCCAAAAAGGAAATCCGGATTGAATCCAAGTTGTATTTCCGGACCCGAATACTCCACGTCTATGGACTCCTTCGCCTCCCCCACTTCAGGACTTTGCGCCGATATCTCGAGAATGTTGTCGGCTATTTTCAACCGCACGCATTTCGGTTCGCTGGAAACCACTATTCTCATGCGCCGCACGGCGTCGAGCATCAATTCGCGCTCTATTTTTATGCGCTGCCCCGCTTCCTTGGGGACGACCTGTTTATAGTCGGGATAAATTCCCTCCACCGTCTTGGAAACTAGGTAAATGGATCCCGACAATCCCTTGTCTTCGGACTCTTTGCCTAGGGCGATATCGAAGGTTGCCTGCCGATCGTTGAAGCCGATTTTTACCGACTTCCCTTGGGAGAGAAGCTTTTCCAGCTCGGAGACGGTCTTGGCGGGGAGAATTACGTGTCCTTCCTCGTCGTGGTCGATTTTCATATCGCGCGATACGATGGCGACCCTCCTTGCGTCGGTTGCAACAAGCGAGAGTTTCCCTTCGGAAAAATTGAAGTACACGCCGTTGAGGATATAGCGGCTTTCGTCGGTGCTTTGCGCGTACGATACCGAATGCAGCATGGACATGAGTTCTTGGGATCCGAGTTCGTAGTTGTGCTGGTCATCCGAGCTTGGGAGTGGAGGAAAGTTTTCCGCTTCCATACCGTTGAGGCTGAAATTCGCGCGTCCGGAGCGCACGCGTGCGGTCCGCCCGTCCCTACTTTCCAACGTTATCTCCTGTTGGGGCATTTCCTCAACCAACTGCGCAAGTTTCCTTACGGGAAGGGTGATGTCTCCCGGAACTTCCACCTCGGCCTTTACGGCGCATTTTATGGCGAGGTCGATATTTGTGGTGGCGAGCGTTACTTTGCCGTCTTCCGCCTTTACCAGTACGTTGTAGAGTACGGGCATTGGAGGTCTCGGATTGACTACGCCCGAAACCTGGCGCAACCCGGTTGCAAAATATTCCTTATTTATTTTAAACTTCATAACTTACATCTTTTTATTATTCCCTTGTTGTATAAAACGTCGGCGCGCATAGATACCGAATTTCCGAGGAAAGTCAAGTTTTTTCAAAAATCACCTTGTCCCTTCCAGAAATTCCAATCCCTCGATTTTGTAGTCTTTTATTTTAATACGGCGGTAATAGCATCCCCGCCTGGTCTTCCCGGAGGAGTCTTTCGTATGGCAGGAACCTTTACCCTTCAATGCCACCTTGTAAACTATGGAATTTTGTTCACAGTTCACAAGTATGTCTTTAATTTCCAAGTAGTCTCCGCTTGTAAGCCCCTTTATCCAAAGTTCGTTTCTCGACGTGCTCCAGAATGTTGCAACGCCTTTTTTTACCGCCGTGTCGAGGGCAAGTTTGTTTACGTAGCCTACTATGAGGATTTCGCCTGTATCGGCGCACTGGGCTACCGCGGGAATCACCTTTTCCGGCGACTGCGCCACTTTTTTTAGCTTCGTATAGTCCAAATTCAATTCCAGACCTTCTTCGATTTCCCTGCTCATGGATTTACAATCGAAATTTTAAAGTTTTCTGTCAAATTTTTTCCGGGCGCTTTCTTCGCGTAAATAAAACCTTGCATTGCCGGTTCGCGGTTTGAGAATGCGCCTATGGTCAAGTACAACAGGGTTCTAAAGGTAAACAAGCGGTCCCGTTCTGTGCGCCCCAAGGATCCGTTGTATGAATTTCGGAAGTCGTCCCGCCGGGAGATGGGAAAATACGATTTGCCGGGCGAAATATGGAAGATAGCGTTGAAACTCGTCTATACCGCTCTGGCATTGGCGGCCGTTTGGTTTGTGTTCGAATGTTGGCGGGCGTGGAATATTTTCCAATAGCCGTCCGCTACCGGCGCGTTCTGGCGTATTCCGCAAATTTGGTGTGTATCCCGTCGAACGATCCGTTGCTGAAAAACACCACAAGATATTTTTTCCGGGGGTCTCGAAGGTCCGTTTGAAGCTTTTCCAAAAGGGCTGCGTTGCTTTTAAACGCCTTGAACTTCGACGGATTTTCCTCCGCAAGTTTTTTCCCGTCGAAACGTTTTGCGGGATCTATTTTCGGCGCGTTTACGGCTCCGATATACGCGCCGTCGGCTACCGACAGGGATTTTGCAAACTCCTCTTGAAAAAGGTTCGTCTTCGCGGTGTTGCTGCGGGGTTCAAAGCACGCTATAAGCGAAAATTCTGGGTAGCGTTGCCTAAGGGATTCCAATGTGCACCTTACGGCGGTGGGGTGGTGGGCGAAGTCCTCAACCACTACAATGTTTTCGCGTTTGAGCAGAATTTGCTGGCGCCTCTTTACTCCGCCGAAGCCGGACAGGCAGGATAGGTCCAAGTCCGTCGGACTTTTGCCTAGAATGAGGGCGCAGGACACCGCCGCCGTTGCGGCGTTCCTCGCGTTGAATTCACCCTGCATTTTCCATTCGATTGTTTTTTGTGCGTTTTTGTACGATATCGTAAAGGACGACGATTCCGGACCTTGCCGAAAGTCCTTTATTACGACGTCGCAGGACTTCCCGAACCCGACTTTTATCCGCCTGGTCCAAGGTGCGGGTTCCAGGGATGCGATATTGTCGTCGTCCCCGTTCTCCACTATGGCGCCGAGGGGGGAAACTATGCGCCGAACGTGGGTAAAGGTTCTTTTTACGTCGGCAATGTCCCTAAATATGTCGGCATGGTCGAATTCTATATTGTTTATCGCCAATATATACGGCCGGTAGTGTATGAACTTGCTGCGCTTGTCGAAAAAGGTGCAATCATATTCGTCCCCCTCTATGACGAACGGGGAATTGTTGTTTGGATCTCCAAGACGGGATCCCCCGTCTTCAAGGTTTTCCGGAATGCCCCCTATAATCCAGCCGCAATCCACGCGGTTGCGCGTTAGAATATACGCCGCCAAAGTTGTGGTGGTAGTCTTTCCGTGGGTGCCCGAAACTACGAGGCTGGGGCGCCGGGATATTATTTTTTCCCCTATGAGCGCCGGCAGACTCGTGTAGTTGCTGTTCCGTCTCGACAACATGTATTCGAGTTCCGGGTTCAACCTGCTTACAGTGTTTCCCACAACAACGAGGTCGGGAGAGCTGAGTTCCATATTTTTTGGATCCCACCCGGGAAGAATATCTATTCCAGCCTTTTCCAAGGCGCTTTTCATGGGGTCGTATATTCCCGTGTCGCTGCCGCACACGGAGTGCCCCAAACGTTTCATAAGTATTGCGGCGTTTCCCATGGCGGTTCCGCATATCCCCATAAAATATATTTTCATAAAAGATCCGTTGTTTCGGCTAAAAAATTACGCGGTTGAGAGTATTGCGAATGGTTTGCGGTTCGAAAGTCGAATGGATAAGTCCGAAAATAAGCGGAGCTTCGACTAAAAAAGTCGAAGCCCCTAATCGTTTAAGTCTAACTCGACACTCCCCACTTCCAAAAGCCGAAGCCGTACCTCAAAGGACTCAAACGATTTTGGACTCTCGCCCCTTGAGTATGCCCAGAGAATCCCATAAAAATTCCGAAAGTCAAGAAAAATTTAAAAAAAATCGAAAAATTTTTGAAAACGGCGTTGTCGTCAACCGCTACATAGGAAAATCCGCCGCAGGGTGGAAAGGGCGAAGTCGAAATCCAACCGACGAAGAAGGAACTTCAAGAACTGCACGAAGTTTTTTACAAACGGACAAACGGGGAAGCGCTTTGCTCCCACCGCAATATGCAAAAAAAAGGAAGAGGTCAGCGATACATGCAAAAGCCTTCTCTCCAACGTCCGAAACGCTCCGACCTCTTCCGATGCTAGAGCGTCGCAAAAATTCCTATGAAAGTCAAGGGGAAAATCAAAAAAATAAAAATAAAAAATTTCCGTGGCGGACAATAGAAGGGAGGAAGCCGATATCTGCGAATTTCTCCGTGAAACCCGCCGATTCGCCGGGTTTCAAAGCTAAACAGTTTCAAACGGACTTGCTGTTCCTACAGGGTTGTAGTTGCGTTCTATTGGCAACCAAAAAGAGACCGCCTTGACTGAGAGTCCCGGTGCTGCAATTGCGCGAGCCACCTCTACAACCAAAACGGTCTCAACAGGAGGGGAGTCTTTACAAAGTCGGATTTAAGTCAAAAAGAAAAAATAAAAATTTTAAAATCTAAAACACCTACGGATATAGGAGGACGTCCGAATATACTTGCAGCCCTACACAAAGCTACAAGCGGCAATCGTTTTTATTTCGCGCCGTCGGTATAAAAAAGAGTCTTCGGGTGAAGCGTGTCTCTGGCTGGTCATCGGAACCCCTCTTCAAACTCCGGCACGTCTCCACCCGAAGACGCCCAAGGGTCCTACACCGTATCTCTTTTGTCGGCAATAAAACGAAGAAAATTTGCGTTATTCCATTGCGGATGTCGGAAAAGGACGGGACAACGCTAAAAAGAACGTAGTCTGGTGCGGGCTAAAAACAGAGTGGAGGAGGGCTCTGCATTGCCCCCAAAAAAAGGTGGAACTGTTTATCTGGCACAGTTCCACGGAAGCCAAGACTCCCCGCCATCTCAAAAATCTTTCGAAAGTTAAAGGGGAATTTTTTTAATTCAAAAAAATTTCCCCCGCATTGGAAAATACGAGGGAAGGAACAGGTGCTAACGAACTGTCTATGAAACCGTCGGCATGGATTTCCCATGGGAATATATAAACGGGAAGAGGGCGCCCTCCTATTTAGGAGCACCCGTAGCTTCGATTGCCAGTCATGCCCTAAATAAGAAAACGCCCTCTTACGGGGGAAGAACTCCCACAAAATCGAATTTAAGTCAAGAGGAAAAATAAAAATTTTTAAAAAAAATTAAAAAAGAGGAAAGACGGACAACTATCGATTACCCGGATTTTGCGGCAAATCTTCCCCGTAAAGATCGGGAAGCGTCAAATTGGGAATCCCCGCGGTGGGCAAATGGTGGGAAAAAAACAGACCAAATTTTGCGTTTTACGCAAATGGAAATTTGAAAAACAAAAGACCCACAAATCCTTTATTTGACCGAAATTGCGGGTGTTTAACGGTGGCTGTTCAGGCAGGGATCGAACCTGCGACCAAGTGATTAACAGTCACCTGCTCTACCGCTGAGCTACTGAACATCACCGAAAATAGAGGCGGCTTTTATTTTCCAAAACGGTTTTTTTGTCAATATCTTTTTACGGCATTTTCTCCAGTAAGCCCAGTATTTTTGTAATATCCGAAGCGTACTTTGCGGACGTCCCGATTAACTCCTTGCGGAAATCCAACAAGTCTTTCAAGAGTGACGGACGCATGATTACGAATTTTGCGAGATTACGGAACGATATCCTTATTTCGCCGCTGTCGTAACGCATCATGGATTCAAAAATCGACGGTTCAATCTTGCACTTGGAGGAGTCGCTAACCCACCTTATGTGGAAAAACTCCGCCTTCGGGCAGTAGGTTGACATGGCGTCGAGGACAATTTGGGCTTCCATCTCCACTCCGTCGTAGCCGGTCTTGAACAAACCGCTTTTTTCCCTGGTGTCGGCCAGTTTTCCCACGGTGGCGATTCTTGCGTTCCTTGCCCCGATAGGCGCGAGCGCATTTTTTAATTCCGCGGAATTGTTGCGCGAGTCCGATAGACATTCGGCGTTTTCCATATCCGGATTGCACGCCCCGCAGTATCCCGCAAGTAGGACGACATCGGGGGAGTAGTCCGACAACGCCTTTTCTATCCGTTTGCGCGTTGCTGCGCAGCCGAAGCCCGAAACAAGGGCTTTTATTTTTACCCTTCCGTTGTTCGACAATTCCGCAAAATCCCCAACCTTTGGACTTTTCAGACCGTACTTTCCAAAGGGGGGTGCGGCCTCGTACGTCATTGGGAATACGACTAAGATTTTTTTCATAAACGTAGATCCGCGGCGCTTTTCGCCGCGCTTTCCATAGTGCACGGAAGATCGCTTTGGACCCAGTCTCCGCATACGTGGAAATTGTCCGTCCGCAACGGGAATTCCGCGTTGGGGAGTGTCTCTGCATAGTAGGTGGTCCTTAATTGGGCGTCGGATATTCTCGCATTTTCGCTCCCAGGATCCGCCGATATCGTGGCGCCCGTAAAAAACGCGGGTAAGACCTCCCGGACGCCGGAGAACCCGAAAAATTTGCGAAGTTCCGTCTCGAGAAGACGCTTCGCGGATTCTTTGTTTAACGGGGTTTTCGCGGCGCTGATTGTTGCGCCGTATAAAAAGAGTTTATGCCCGCGGTCGGTTGTCTTTTTGCTGTGGTCGAATATCCAATGGACGGGCGAATCCGCAAGGTAGGTGCAGTTTTCATCCGTCAGGCGTTCGTCGGTGGTAAAATAAATATTTAATATGTCCGACGTCCCGATTGAAAGGATGCGTTTACGCAAGGCGGAGGATTCGGGGAGAAGCGATCCCAGAACCCCGCACGGCAGGGCGCTTACAAAATGGTCGCAACGCAATAGTCCGCTTTTGTTCGTGCGTATCCCCGATATTCCGGTTTCGCCGAATTCGATACCCGTAACCTTCTCGTTTAGGTGCAGTTTCGATCCTATTCCATCAAGGTAAACGGGAAGGTACTTGAACGCCTCCGCCACCGGCTTCTTCGGGAGGTAAAGTATTGCGGACTCGCCCCCCGATAGTACGGTTTTTTTCAGCGTCTTAATTAAAAGTTCCGCACTTGCGTCTTCCAGCGGCGTATTTAACGCCGATACGCAAAAGGCCGTCCAGAAATCGGGGGCGTTGCGCACTCCCGTTCTTTCCAGGTAGTTTTTCGCCCTTTCGCCGGACAGGGGCGGAGGGTTGCGTCCAAGCTTTATTTTCAGGAGTAACTTTACGTTTCCTGCGGAGAAAAAACCTTTCAGCCTACCGTAGGAAAGAAGCGACGATATCCGGCCCAATACGCCCGCATTTTTAGGCGGAAATTTAAGCGCGATTTTTTCACCGTCCGGATAGGCGAAAGTTATTCCGTCTACGCGTTCGAAATACTCCGAGACGTCGGTGGAGAAGATTTTTAGAATTCCGGAAAGATTGTCGTAGCATCCCATCGCCGCATGGGTGCCGTTGTCGAGCCTCGCGGATTCCCATTCGACGGACGACACCCGTCCCCCCGTACGGGACGATCCCTCGTACACGTCCACGTCGAAGCCGCGCAAGGCGAGGTTTGTTGCCGCGCACATTCCCGCTATCCCCGCTCCGGCAACAACCACTTTTCCGCGGAGAGGCTCTTCGCCCGCGTCGAGCTTGGATTCTTTCAGGGCTTTTGCCGCGATGCGTATTTTTCTTATTTTCGATATTTTTAGGGGCTTCGCCGGAATGTCGAAATTGCGCGCCTTCAGCCCGTCGAGTATTTCCTCGTATACGGACTGCATCACCAATGCGGGCGCCATGCTCCTTTTATCCTCCAAAGGCAGCAACCTCCGTGCCTTGCCGAAGAAGTGTTTCGCCCTAAAGTACATGAACGCGAACAGCCTTTTGCACGCCGGATTCCCCCTCGGATTGCCGAGCATTTCGGGGGCGACCCCGAAGGCTTTAAGTTCGCTGTCGGGAATGTAAACCCTTTTGTACGAACGCCAATCGTCTACGACATCCCTTAAAATGTTCGTGAACTGCAACGCGTAGCCCAACGTTTCGGCGAAGAGTTGCGTGCGCGGATTTTTAAAACCGAAAACATATATGGACGCAAGTCCCACCGCCGACGCTACGCCGTAGCAGTATTTTCGTATATCTTCAAAGTTTTCGAATTTGGCGGGACACGTATCGCGCATTACGCCGTCTATTATATCCTGAAAATGCCGCACGGGTATCCCCCTGCGCTTTACAAGGTCCGCCAGCTCCGCCCCAAGGGGGGATTTTCCCCCGCCGGCGCCGTATATGGAGGATATCTCGTCCTTCCACCGGGTCAGGGATTTTACCTTTTCCTCCCGCGACGCAGTTGCGTCGTCGGCTATATCGTCCATAAGCCGGCAGAACGCGTAGAGTATGTTCATATCGCGCGCCCTGTCGGGCTCCATACAAAAAAACGCGAACGCCAGATTGGATTTTTTCCGCTTCAGCGCGTTGAGCGCGCTTGCGGACGTTTCGCCGAAGTCTTTCATGGGAACAGTGCCGAGATAAACAGCCCGATTTTGTCCCGCCTACCGAGAGAGGGGCGCCTCGACAGCGTGTCGAAATTTTGGCGCCTGATTTTTTTTAATACGGCGAGCCCCCCCAAGACGGTGATTTTTATTTCAAGACTGAGCGGAAAAGCCAGACGTTTTACGAGAGGCGCGCCCTCCAGAAGCATTTTTTCCGTGCGTTCAACTTCGAACTTCACTATTTTTCGGATATCGCCGTCGGCGGCGTCGCTGAAAACGCGTTCCTGGGGGATTCCGCCGAAATCCTCCCGCGGAATATAAATCCTGTCCTTCAATTTGTCCACCCCCATATCCTGCCAGAAATTCGCCAGTTGAAGCGCCGTACATATTTTGTCGGACAATCGGAACAGGCTTTCGTCCCTCATCCCGTGCAGTATCAGCACAAGCCTTCCCACGGGATTGGCGCTGCGCCTGCAATAGTCCAACAGTTCCCCGAAGGTGGCGTAGCGTTTTTTTACCACATCCTGGGCGAACGCGCTGATTAGGTCGCGGAAGAGACCGTCGGGTATGGAGAATTTACCTATGGTGTCCTTTAGCGCCGTAAAAATCCATTTCCATTTCGGATTCAGCTCTCCAGGCGATTTTACGTCCAATTGCGATTCAAATTCCGCCAGCAACGCAATTCGCGAAGCGCCGTCGTCGGGGGCTGGACCGCCGTAGTTTTCGTCCGCGATATCGTCGGCGGTGCGGGCAAAAGCGTATACCGCCGCCACGTGGGGGCGCAGCTTCTTCGACACGAGCCGCGCAACCGGAAAATTTTCGTAATGCGAGTACGCCAATTCGACGCATTCGGCGTATGCTTTCTCCAAACTATCCATCGGTCCAACCTTATGCCGGGCGGAACCCCGCGGATTCTTCCGCTTGCGTGTTCCCCAAAGCCGGATTCTCCGTGGATATTGGGCGGGATTTTTTACTTTTGTCGAGCAAATTCAAATGCGGACGCGGATTACAAGTCCCACGTAGACCTGAGTTTTAGGGTTTTATTTTCGGATGGGGAGAGGGACTCCGGATCGGCGTACGCCGCGAAGGCTATCATCGCGGCGTTGTCCCCCCTGTATTTTCTTTCGGGAGCGAGGAATTTCGCGCCCACCCTTGCGGCGAGCTTTTCAAAAGCGCCGGAAAGGCATCCGTTGTTCGACACTCCGCCGGATATTCCTATACTCGAGTATTTTTTTAGCCGGGCGAAATATTCGCTTCTGCGCAACAATTGCTCCACGACCGCAAATTGGTACGACGCGCAAACGTCGCGTATGCTTTCGCGCGGCGGTTCGCCGCCGAGTTTTTGCAGACGGTATTTGAGGCTCGTTTTCAATCCCGAAAAACTGAAGGACGGATCCTCTTCGATTTTCCTATTTTGCCCGTAGGGGAAAAGCGATTTGTCCGCTTTCCCACCGGCGGCGAGCTTTTCGAGAAGCGGAGCGCCGGGGTAGGGCATTCCGAGGAGTTTTGCACCCTTGTCGAGCGCCTCCCCCGCGGCGTCGTCCACGGTTTCGGCGAGGGTTGTTATACGCTTTTCCCCGTCCATCTCGAACAGAATCGTATTCCCCCCCGATACGATAAGGCCGAGATGGGGCAGCAAAGCCGGGAAATTTTTTTTGAAATTTTCCGGATCGGCGGCGTGCACCGATATAAAGGGGGAGAACGCGTGCCCCAACAGGTGGTTTACCCCCGCCAAAGGCGACCCCGTAATAAGCGACAAGGCGGAGGCGGCGGATATTCCCATCGCCAGGCAGTTCGGAAGCCCGGGACCGGACGTCGCCGCAACGAGATCTATATTTTTAAAGTATTCCGATTTTGAAAGTTGCTCCACCAACGCGGGAAGTTTTTTCAGATGTTCGGAACTCGCCAGATCCGGAACCACGCCGCCGTACAGGGCGTGCAGATCTATTTGCGAATGCACCAGATTTTCCCTGACGCCGAAGTCGGAATCGAAAACCGCCAACGCGGATTCGTCGCAGGAACTTTCCACCGCAAGTATTCTCATTCGCTGCTTTTGGTGCTTTTGCCGTTGCCCGCGTTATTCCGCTCGGCGCGCAAAACCGTACGGCGGAAGTTGGAGTCAACCGGCGGATTCATCGTACAGGTCGTCGAAGCGGCCGTCCCGCCTAAACGAAAAACACGCGTCTTTGCCCACAACCACGTGTTCTATAAAATTCAGGTTTACGGGCTTGCACGCGTCCGACAATTTTTTTGTGAAACGCACGTCTTCGGGCGACGGTTTCGGACCGCCCCTCGGGTGGTTGTGGGCAACGGCTATACTCGAAGCCCCGTTTTTAAGGGCTATATCGAGTATCTTGCGCGGGTCCATGTCCACGTAGTTCGCGCCCCCCTCGAAGAAGGTGGCGCATGCGCCGGGAATGACGCGCAAGTCGGCGTCGAAACATACCAACTCGAGAAAGGTTTTTTTCTTCGACGACATTTTTTTCCTGAAATACTCCATCAGTTTCCCTATCGACGAGGCTTTGTTCCCGGAAATTTTGGGTTTGGTTTCGGGTTTGGCGGAACGGCACAGGGTAATCATGTCGGAAACGAGTTTTATGGACGCGGCGGAGCTTTCCCCTATTCCCTTTATTTTCAACAGGTCGTCCAACGGGGCGTCGAATATCCCACGCAAACCGCCGTATTTGGACAGAAGGGATTTCGCTGCGGGCTCGACGTCGACCCGCGGAATGGACATCGCCAGGAAGAGTTCCATAATTTCGCAATCGGAAAGCGATCCAATTCCGTTGCGAATATAGCGTTTTCTGAGTCTTAAACGGTGTCCGTTGTGCGTTTCGTCTGTAGTTTTTTTTGCCATTTAAAGCGCGGGAAAATGGTTTATAAAGAATTTTCCTCCCGCCGCAACGGGATTTTTCATCGCCTCCAAAAGGTAGTTTCGGGCGTTTTCGCACGCAAGTCCCATATCTTCGCCGAGCGCCAGACGCGCGGTTATTGCGGCGCTCAAAGTGCAACCGCTGCCGTGCGTATTTATGCGGATTATGCGTTCGGATTTAAACTCGCGCTCCCTTCCGCGGACCGGTGCCAGAAAATCGCACACGGTGTTTCCGTCCAAATGCCCCCCCTTTAAGAGTACAGAAGCCTTGTATTTGTCCCTCAGCCGCCTCGCAGACGCGGCGATATCGGTTATTTTTGTCCCCAGCAGGATTTCCGCTTCGTCGATATTGGGTGTGAACAGGATGGATATGCCCAACAGTCTCGACTTCATGGCTTCCACCGCGTCGTCGGATAGAAGTTTGTTTCCGCTTGTGGAAACCATTACGGGATCGACCACCAACTTTATATTCCGGTGCCCTTCGAAAAAATTCGAAACGGTTTCCACGTTTTCCCTGTCGAAGAGCATTCCCGTTTTTGCGGCGGTGGGCTTGTAAAAATTTTCAACCGCATATATTTGGGATTCAAGCATTTTTGCGCCTACGGATTCCGACATAAAAACCCCGTCGGGATTCTGCGCCGTTACTGCCGTTACGGCGCACGCGGCGTAGACTCCGTTTGCCGCAAACGAGAACATATCCGCCTGTACGCCCGCGCCCCCCCCGGAGTCGCTGCCCGCGATAGTTACTGCGCACGGCGTATTAGGTATTTTCATTTTCGTCGAAAAAACTCGGCGGTTATATTGCATTATTTGACAAAAGTTTCAAGATTGCTTTAATTTTCGGCGTAAGAATATGGATTTCGATGCGGCGGCATTTTTTACGCGCGCGGGCGGAGGAAGTTAAAAAATTTTAGGAGAAAGGCCGATTAATGAAACACGACGTCGACGACACGGGCTCCCCGCACGGGGATTTCACGATAACCCGCCGCGTGGAGTTGAATTTTTGGAAGACCTGCCTGTTAAACTCGGCGGGGTTGCTTTTGGCGTGGCTCGTCTTCCCGTGCATAAAAATTTCGGATCCGTTTTCGTTTGCGGCGCTCGTGATGTTGATATGGTTTTTAAACTGGATTTTAAGGCCGTTGCTCGTCGTTTTTACGCTGCCGTTCATAATTTTTACGGTGGGTATAGGAATGCTTTTTATCAACGCTTTTATAATATATATCGCCGCACGCCTTGTTCCGGGCGACGGCGTAAGAATACCGTCGTACTGGGTGGCGCTGGGCGCGTCGTTTTTCGTTTCCACCCTCTCCTGGGGGGAGGTGATGTTGAAATCCGAACGCATAATCAGGCAATCCTTCAAGGGAGCCGCGCGGAAAGACGGCAAAAATTCGGGGGAGGACGACGTAATAGACGTATGATACGCTTTAACGGTTTTTCGAAATGCGCGGATATCCTTGGGGCAATCGCAATTGTTTTCGCGTGCGCTTCCCCGCTTTCCGCTGGGTCTTCCCGAAGTTTCCGAGGAAGGTCGTTGTTCTTGGATGCGTACGCGTTCCATTTTATGTCGGTGCGGGAGGCTTTTTCGGCGTACGAGGGAATTTGGGGCGGTAGGCAGGAATTGTTTTCAAACGGCCGGAAAATAGGTGACGGCGTGGTCCAGCAACAGTACGTCCGGGACCGCCTAAATCCCGGAACCCTCGCGGGATTGGCGAAAGTATCCCTTACCGACGGCAGGAGCGCGTTGACTCGCTCCAGTATGCGTACGGACGGGGGGGGATTACGGCTTGAAGTGCGCGGCGAAAATAATTCCGTGGATACGTACATCGGAGTGTTCGACCGTAATACGGTTACTTGGATACAATATCCGATGGTCAAGAATTTGGACGTGCAGACGGACTCTTTCGGGGCTACCCCCAACGGAGCGGTGTTGGTGTCCCGCGGTTTCAGGAAGGTTGCGTCGAAGGACGGAACATTTTCGGGGTTTATCCTCTCCGGAACCGTTTTAAAACGCGAATCGATTTTCCCGAGAAGCGTCGAGAAAACAGGCATCCCCAACGCGGAAAAATTGTTTAGAACTCCGAATAACGGGGCTTTCGGCAACTGATACATGGACGCGTTGCCGGTCGATTCGCTAAAATCCAGCGTGTTTTCGGCGCTGGATGCGGGGGTGCGGGATCTCGTAATATCGGCCCCGACGGGTTCGGGAAAGTCGACGCGTCTTCCAGCGATGATACTGGAGAAACTCGGCGGAAGGGTTCTTGTGCTCCAACCGCGCCGCGTTGCGGCCAGAATGCTCGCCAAAAGCGTATCGGGCATTCTTGGGGGGTCGTGCGACGTCGGTTGGCACGTCCGGTTCGACAAGCACTACGGACCAAACAGCGGAATCGTGTTCCTTACGGAGGGGATTCTGGCGAGAATGCTGCTCGACAATCCGAAATTGCCCGGAGTATCCGCCGTAGTCTTCGACGAGTTCCACGAGCGCAATATTTACGCCGACATCTCCCTCGCGTTGGCGGTGCGCTCCCGGGAGCTCCTGGGGGCGGATTTCGCAGTGGCGGTAAGTTCGGCGTCCATGGATTCCGGTGCAGTTCTCGAATATCTCGGACCGAAATCCGAAAAATTCGAATGTTCGGGAAGGTCGTTTCCCGTGGAAACGGTGTACGCGCCGCCGCGCGACCTTCGTACCCCCGTATGGGAACTGGCGGCGCGCCAATTCGCTATTATGGCGAAATCGGGGGAACGCGGCGGATTTCTGATATTCATGCCCGGCGTATACGAGATAGTCCGTACAATATCGAAAATTTCCGAGTATCCAGAATCCCGGCGTTTCGAACTTTTGGCGCTTTACGGAGACCTCCCCCCCGAAGACCAGGACAGGGTCCTCGCCAAATCATCCAAACCGAAGGTCATAGTCTCCACAAACGTGGCGGAGACCTCGCTCACCATAGAGGGGGTAAGCAACGTCATAGACGGCGGCTACGTGCGCACCGCAAGATACGACTCTTCGCGCGGGGTCAATACCTTGTTCAGCGAACGGGAAAGCCTTGCAAGCGCGACCCAGAGGGCGGGCAGGGCGGGAAGAACCTCCCCCGGACGCGCCGTGCGCCTATGGAGGCCCGAAGACGAAGTTTATTTTGCGCCCTACACTCCCTCCGAGATATCGCGGCTGGATTTATCGCAGATTCGGTTGTGGCTGAAATCGGCTTCGCTCGATTTTTCCGATCTGCGCCTTTTCGAGGCGCCTCCGGAGGAATCCCTGCAAAGAAGTGGAAGAACCCTCGTCGATTTGGGGGCGCTTGATTCGGAACTTTCCATTACACCGCTCGGACGGAAGATGGCGCGGTTTCCCGTCGAACCCCGTTATGCGAAACTTTTGATAGAAGGGGGCAGGCGCGGTTGCTTGAAAAAAACCGCGGTAATAGCCGCTTTGACGGAAGTCGGCAGGGTAAAACTCGATGTCTCCAACGCCTTTGACGAAGGCGAACGCGCCGCAATGGTGGGGGAAGTTTCAAGCGAAGCGGAGGAGACGGCAGCATTGTGCGCGCTCGCCCAAAGCAGGTCCTTCAACGATGTTTTTTGCAGGCGTTTCGGGATACACTCCGCCAACGCGAGAAGGGTAATGCGTTTGGCGGGCGAGTTTGAGCGCATAGCCGGGGTTGCCCGCAATGTACCCGAGGAACGGGACGCCCTTGCGAAATGCGTGTTGTCCGCTTTTAGCGACCGTCTGTGCGTGCGTCTGAACAAGGGGACTCTAGCGTGCGCCGTTGTGGGCGGCGGGCGTGGGGAAATCGCCAGGGAAAGCAGGCATTACGCCTCCGACATATTTTGCGCCCTCGAATTGCAGGAGAGAAAATTCGACCGGCGGGCGGCCGTTATGGCGTCGATGATAGTTCCCGTGCGTCTCGAACACCTTGCGGAGCTTTTCCCCTCCGATTTCTCAAGCGAGACGTGCCTTTGCCTCGACCCCGTCGGCAAAAGGATAATTTCGAAAAAAATTGAAGTCTTCAGGGATTTGCCCGTGTCCGAACGCGATTCATTCGACGTCCCGCCGGATAAGGCGGCGAAACTTTTCAGGGACGAAATTCTGCAGGGGAGGCTCCGGCTGAAAAATTACGGTCCCGATGTGGAAAACTTCGTCGCCCGCCTAAACTTTGTGGCGCTGAACTTTCCGGAATACGGTCTCCGGCCCATAGACGAAGCGGCGAAATCCGAGATATTCGAACAGATGTGCTACGGCAAAAGTTCGTATTCCGAAATAAGGAATATGGAGGTTTTGCCCGCTTTTCACGATTGGATATCCAAGGAACAAATGGAAATGCTCGAGTATCTTGCGCCGTCCGAAATAGCGGTCAATCCGCGCAGGCGTCCCGTAAAGATTTTGTACGAAGCCGAAAACCGCCGGGTTGTCATATCGGCGTCGTTCAAGGACCTCTATAATTTTAATCCGGCGAAGGCGGTTATTTGCGAAGGCAAAATCAAGCCGACCTACGAAATTTTGGCCCCGAACAACAGACCTATTCAGACCACTTGTACCCTCGGCGAATTTTGGAAAAATTCGTGGGTAAACATACGCCGCGAGGTTAGGGCGAGGTATCCGAAGCACTTTAAGGAAGGCGATCCATGGTATTTTTAGTCCGTTTTTACCGCACTGGGGCCCGATTCTTCTTGCAATGGTCCGCTTCTTGTTTGAAATCGTCGCCATGGATTCTCTTTTAATAAAAGGCGGAACCCGGCTCGACGGCGAGGTGTTCGTTTCGGGCGCCAAAAACGCGTGTCTGCCGATGTTCGCTGCGGCCCTATTGACCGAGGAAAAGTGCGTTTTAAGAAACGTACCCGATTTGAGCGACGTAAGGTTTATGGCGGATATTTTGTCGGCGTTGGGCGCGTCCGTATCCAACCCTTCGAAAGGCGTATGGGAAATAGAGGCGCGGAACATATCCGGTTTCGCCCCCTACGAGCTGGTGAGAAAAATGCGCGCCAGCATATGTTTGCTCGGTCCGCTCTCCGCCAGGCTGAAAAGCGCAAAAGTTTCGCTTCCGGGCGGTTGCGTCATAGGGGCGCGTCCCGTCGATTTGCACATAAAGGGAATGAGGGCGCTCGGATGTTCGGTCGAGATAGACCGCGGTTACATATGCGTGGACGCGCGCAAAATGCGCGGGGGACAGGTGTACCTTGGAGGGCGTTTCGGCAGTACGGTTACCGGTACCGCCAACATTCTAATGGCGGCGGCCATGGCTCCGGGCGTGACGCTCGTGGAATACGCGGCGTGCGAACCGGAGATTGCAGACCTGTGCAGGATGCTCGTAAAAATGGGCGCCGTAATAGAAGGTATAGGCTCCCCCACCATTTCGGTCGTTGGAGTATCCCGCCTCAGGGGGGTGGAGCATTCGGTGCTTCCAGACCGCATAGAGGCGGGGACATGGATTGTGGCGGCGGCCGCGTCGCGGGGGCGCGTACTTGTGAAAGGCGCTCAAAAGAGCAACCTCGGATCCTTTCTCGACGTTCTTGAACACGCCGATTGCCCGTTTGAAGTGCGTTCTCCCAACTCCATATACGTGGACGCCTCCAACGCAAAACTTCGCCCCGTGGAGACCGCAACCCTGCCTTATCCCGGATTTCCAACTGACCTGCAGGCCCAACTTTGCGCGTTGATGACCCTTGCCGACGGCATTTCAATCGTAACGGAGCGCATATATCCCGAGCGGTTTATGCACATCCCCGAACTCGCGAGAATGGGCGCACGGATAAGCAGGGAAGGCTCCAGCGCCATAATTGTGGGGAAAAACGAATTGTCGGGGGCCCCCGTGATGGCGTCGGACCTCCGCGCGAGCGCGGCGCTTGTAATTGCGGCTCTCGTAGCCAAAAACGAAACCCTGATACAGCGGATTTACCATTTGGACAGGGGCTACGCCAACATGGACTCGAAACTCAGAGCGCTCGGGGCGGAAATCGAACGCGTGAAGGGTTGATTTTCCGCGCCCGCCGGTACGTGCGGTTTGGCAGGGATGGGGGGGGAACACGCAATGTCCGTTTCGAACCCTATTTCGAATTTATCCGGGTCCGGGTAAGTTCTCCCGTTATAAAGTCGAAAGCCTCCTCAACCGTTTCGGCAAAGCGGAAAAATTCCAAGTCCTTTTTAGTTATTACGTCCGTTTTTATCAAATATTCGAAATCCACAACCTTCTCCCAAAACGTCCGTCCGAAAAGGACCGTAGGTAAATAGGCGTTGGTTTTACGCGTTTTCATCAGGGTAAACACCTCGAAGAATTCGTCGAATGTTCCCGTTCCGCCGGGAAACACGACAAGCGCCTTTGCAAAAAACAGCAACCAGAATTTGCGCATTAGGAAGTAGTTGAAGTTAAACCACACCCCCTTGTCGACATACGCGTTCCGGTGTTGCTCGTCCGGTATGAAAATGGTGGCGCCGACGGTCTTGCCTCCGGCCTTGTACGCCCCCTTGTTTGCGGCCTCCATTATGCCGGGGCCTCCGCCCGTCATAATGTAGTATTTGTCCTCGCGGGGGGAATCGAGTTCGTTCGACCATACCTGCAACCTGAAGGCGAGTTCTTCCGCGGCGGTATAATACTTGGACATCGCGCACGCTGTCTTCGCGGCGTCCAGCGTTTCCTTCGATACGTTCCTGCGTTTTTTTAGGGATTCGTATTCCTCCCTCGCCGTCTCCTCGGGTTTGATGCGCGCGGATCCGAATATGGTGATGGTGTTCTGTATTTTTTCCTGCTCGAATATAAAAGCCGGCGTGAGGAGGTCGCGCTGGATGCGCATAAGGCGCTCCGACATGTCGGAAAACACGCACTCTATGGGTTGGTCGCAACTCGTCTGCTCCTCGTCGGAATACTTCGAAACGTGTTTTTCGTCGGGTTCCCTCTCCGGCGTATTCCTGTTTTTTTTGGAAGGCATTGGCTTTCGGGTTAAGACTGGTCCGGTATTTCCACTTCTTAAGACGCCGTCCGTTTATTTACGGTTTTGGCTTTACGGGTTCGCTCGGAGTTTTCCCGCCTTCCTTTCCGTTGGGTTTCGCCTGCGCGTCCGACGGTTTTTCGGCTTTCGTTTCGTCCCGGGCGTTATCCAGCATGGAATTTATTTCGCCCATGAGTTTGCTGTGTGAATCGGGGGCTTTTACCGTTACGGGTATGGTCTTTTCCCTGAATCCGTGTCCGTTGATGTACAAAAAACCTTTTCCCTCGGCCGCTGCCTTCACGGGCACACTTACCGACGATTTGCCTTCGGGTACTACAACCTCGTCCATTACCACGGAGCTTGGAATGTTGGTCTTGACGTCTATGGGATATCCCCCTTCGGGAGCGGTGAACCCGATATTGAAAATCATGTTCGCAATATCGCCGCCATCCATTTCCAGCGCTTCGGGAGAGACCGCCATGTCGGCGGTATCGACCCTTATTTGCCCCACCCACAGCTTTCCGTCCGTCCCGGCGATTTCAACGTCGTAGTTGCGTCCGGACTCGAGGGGGGGGATCACGAAATTTAAATTCGAACGCGAGACGTATTCGGTTGCGGTTTCCACTCCACCCACGACTACTTTGTCGAGTTTGTCGAAGCCCCTGCCTAATATGGCTATCGACGTCCCGACCGGTCCGCGCTCGCTTTGCAGATTCACAACATAGCGCCTTTGCGGCTCGAGAGTGTAAAGGGTCCGGCTGCTTATTTTCCTTTCCCTGTTCACCCCGTCCACGTTGTTTTCAACGTCGTAGGTTACAAGAAAGTAGTACTTCGCGTCTTTGCGCCCCTTGGGCATGACGTAGTCGTATTCGTATATGCGCTCCTCCTTGAAGTCGGCGACTTCGTGCATGGGTATGATTTTTTCGTCTATTACGACGTACGGTTTTATGCTGTCCTTTACCACCGATCCGTCGTTTATATACGCGCTCATGCTGAGGGTGTAGGTCCGGGAGGCGTTTTCGGGAACTTTTTCGGGTGTGAGATTCGTAAGGCTTGAACAGGCGCCCAAAAATATCGCAATCTGCGCCATTAGGAGCGAGGAGATTTTCTTTGCATTATTCATAGGCATAATGGAATATTTACCCGGTTGGTTTAAAAAATTGTCCGCGGGTATGCAAGCTATTTTCCAAAACTTTGGGATTTACCTTCATGTGCCGTTTTGCGTAAAAAATTGTTCGTATTGCCGTTTCTACAAAACGCGCCCCGATTCTTCAAATATCGGGGCGTATGTGCGGGGGTTGGAAAAGGAAATCGATTGGCTGCGTTGCGAAAATTTGGGGAAATTGCCGGTTCCGGACACCATGTATTGGGGCGGAGGCACCCCGTCGATACTGCCGGAACGGCATTTGGAGGGAATGGCGGACATGCTGTCCGAACTTATTCCGACTTTGGAATGGACCGTCGAGGTCGACCCTTTGAGCGCCACGAAGAGGAAGCTTGAATTCCTGAAAAATCTGGGCGTCACGCGGATATCGTTGGGAGTCCAGAGTTTTAATCCAGATACCCTGTCCGCCCTCGGCAGGGCACATTCGCTTGAATCCACCCTGAGGGCGGTGGATACCGTCGGGGAGTGTTCCTTCAAACACTTTTCCATAGATTTGATATTCGCCGCTCCGGGTCAGGAGTTGACGGACTTTTACGCCGACATGCTTGCGGCGTCGAACACGGGGGCGGACCACGTCAGTGCGTACTGTCTGGAGTTCGAAAGCGGAACGTCGTGCTGCGGCGGGGTGTATTCCGAGGGCGAATATCTCAAAAGGCGGCGCGAGGCCGGGTTCATGGAACTTGCCATGGCGACCTTGCCCCGGTTGGGTTTCGAACAATACGAAATCTCCAACTACGCGAAGCCCGGATGCGAGTGCATCCACAATTTATCCACATGGCATATGGCGCAATGGCTGGGTTTGGGACCGGGTGCGGCGTCGCAGTGGAGGGGGGTTAGAAGAAAAAACGTTTCGTCGATAGACAAATGGATCGGTTCCATAGAAAGCGGAAAACCGGCTTTCGAGGACGTCGTCGAGCTGTGCGACGACGAAATGTTTTCCTCTTCGCTCGTATTCGGATTGCGGATGTGTTCCGGAGTCGATTTAACGGAGTTGTCCGGACGGTTCCCGGGCGCGTCGTTGCCGGACTTGGACGACAAATTGGCGAAACTCGAAGACGGCGGATTAATTTTACGGGAGAGGAACGGAAACGCCGACAGAGTCCGCCTGACTTTGAAGGGAAGGCTTCTTGCCGACGCCGTGGCGGTGGAAATTTTGTGAATTTACCGCAACCGGACCGGTACGAATAGGGGTTTTACGAAAATTTCAGGATGTCCGTTATCGCCCCGTAGGTGCGCAGGGTTGCCCCGATATTGCCGGCGTGCCAGTTCACGGCGTTTTGCGACAGCGTCTTCCTTAACGTCGCGTTTCTTGCAAGGGCGCATAGCCCCTCCATGGCGCCGGAGGCGTCTGAAACCCTTACTGCGGCGTTCGAGCGCTCAAGGGTTTCACAGACGCTTCTAAAATTTTCCATGTTCGGTCCGTACAGCATCGGAACGCCGAGCGACGCGCAGTCTATCGGGTTCTGCCCCCCGGAATTTGGGGGGATACTTTTGCCTATAAAAGCCAAGTCGGCAATTTGGGTGAGAGTTCTGAGCTCTCCCGTCGTGTCGGCGAGATAGACTAGGGTTCCCTTTTTCGCGTGTTTTTCAACGCTTCTGACGCAATGGGGGAAGGGCAATATCAAGGGGATAATCTTGTCCCTCCGCTCGGCGTGTCGGGGGACTACGAGCAGACGGCAATCTATGTTTTCCGACCTGAGTTTTTCCATCGCCGACAGCAACAAGTCCTCTTCGCCGGGCCATGTCGACGAGCCGAGCAGTACGAGGGAGTCCTCCGAAAATCCGAGCTCGCGGCGCAGACGAAGCTTTTCCTCGCCGTCGAGGATTTTTGACGGCGCGGAATCGAATTTTAAGTTGCCGAAACTGAACGTCCTGTCCTTCGGCGCGCCGAGCTCAAGCAGTTTTTCCAGGTCGGATTCGCCGGAGGCGCATATGATCGAAAATTTTTTCAACATGCGGCGGGCTATAAACGCCGCCTTGGAGTAGCGGGAGAAGCTGCGGTCCGACATCCTTGCGTTTATCAGCGCGATAGGTACGGACCTGGATTCCGCCTGGTGTAGGTGTTCGGGCCACATTTCCCCCTCCATTAGCACGCACAAGTCGGGCTTTATTTTGTTCCATGCGCGGATTGAAAAGGGGAAAAAATCCAACGGAAATATGCCGGTAAACAGAATTTTGCCGGAATATTTCCTCCGCAATATTTCGTAGCCCGTACTGGTTGTCGTGGTGATTGCAAGTTCTATGCGGGCGTCGTTGCAAAGCATGTCCACCAGGGGTGACAAAGCCTCTACTTCCCCCACGCTTACAGCTTGTATCCATATGCGTTTTTTCCCCTCGGCGGGAGGCGGCAGATCTTTCTGCCCCCCGAACCGGTGTCCAAAGTCCTTCGCGTAGCCCCCCCGTCTCAACATCCGCATGCCGTAATACGGCGCGCTTAAAAGCAACATCGGAACAAAGAGCAACCTGTAGAGCCAAATCATTGGTCCGACTTTTTTACAACTACGGCCGTATTGGCGCCGCCGAACCCGCTGCTTAGTGACACCGCAATCCCTGGAGGCGCCATTTTTGTCTTCGTTATTATGTTCAATCCCTCCCCTTCGTCGTCGAGCTCGGAAATGTGCGCCGATCCAGGGGTAAACCCGCGGTTCATTGCAAGCGCGCAAAAAGAAGCCTCCATCACTCCGGCAAGGGACAGCCCGTGGCCGGTCAGCGCCTTTGTGCTGCTTATTTCGGGTTTGGAGCCGAATACGTCCCTTATCGCCTTCAATTCGGCGGCGTCCCCCATGGGGGTCGAAGTCGCGTGAGCGTTTATGTAGTCAACCTCACCCGCCGATACGCCGGATGCGTCCAACGCCGCCCGCGCCGCGTTTTTTAAACCGTCGCCGTCGGGATGCGGAATTGCGACGTTGTAACCGTCGCTGGCCTGTCCCCATCCGAGTATTCGGGCGTATATTTTTGCGCCCCTGTCCCGCGCAAGTTCCTCGTCCTCTATCACCATGACGGCGGCGCCGCCGCATCCGACGAAACCGTCGCGCTTCTTGTCGAAGGGTCTTGACGCGGTTTCCGGGTCGGGGTTGCAGCTTAGCGCGCGCATTCCCGCAAAAGGTAGAAGCGTCCGGTAGTCCCCGTCCTCGCCTCCAACCACGAACATCCTTTTTTGCCTTCCCTCGGCGATTTCATTGTACGCAAATCCGAGGGCGTGCGAACTGCTTGCGCATGCCGACGCAAATCCGCAACTCGCCCCCTTTATTTTAAAGCACGAAACCAGGTTGTACGACAGCGTTCCCACAACGGAGCACACTATTGCGAACGGAAACATGCGCCTAACCCCAAATTTGTCCGCGCGCTGCATATGGTGGTACAGCATGCTTGTAGACCCCGCCGACGCGGTATACATGCCGGTATTCGTGTTGGATACGTCTTCGGGGGAGAGTTTCGCGTCCCGTACCGCCTGCAGCATCGCGCAGTACGCGTAGAGGACGTGCGGGGCGAAGCTCCTTATTACGTCCCGCCTGACCTTATATTCGGACGGATACGTCCAGCTTTCGGGATCGGGACTTGAAAGATCGAAGTCCTTTATCGTTCCCACGCATTTTACGGGAATCGCGGGATCGGCGAAGGGGGGATACGGTTCTATCCCGTTTTTTAAGTTTATGAGACTTTCGGCGACCGCATCGGCGTCGTTGCCTATGCTTGTGATAAATCCCATGCCCGTTATTGCAACTTTTCTATTCATCGGGTAGGTAGTCAAAAGTTAAGGTTATCCCTTCGGCAAATGCGGCTTTTTCCCCGCCTACGGTCATAGTCGCCTGAAATTGCGCCAACGGATGGCGTATGCGGAGGACTTTCGCCCGTATTTGGAACGTTTCGCCCGGGCGGCATATCCTTACGCACCGGCTGTTTTGGGTGGATATGAAAAATATCTTGGACGGGTTTATCCTTTTGCATTTGAAGGACGGATGGTTGCTTTTCAGGAGATAAAACACCCCAAGTTGCCCGAGCGCTTCGAGCATTATGGAACCGGGAAAAACGGGGTTCCCCTTGAAATGTCCCTTGAAAAACACTTCGTCGTCCTTTATCGTGTAGGTGGATACCGCCTCTTCGCCGTCGATTTCCACCTTGTCGAGGAATAAAAAGGGCGGCTGTTGCGGCATGGCGGCGAGTATTTCCTTTTTGTCGAAAAATCTTTTGGTTTCGGTCATTGTTCCTATCGGGCGAGTTTGTATTCCGCACCCGTTTATACAATATTTTTTTTGCGGGGGATGCCGTTTTAGCTTTGCCCGGCGTCGTAAATTCAAAAATGTAACCCTCCCGCGAAATACCAAGTTGGAGACAATGTCCTACGGGTTCTAGGAGTTGAAGAAGAATGCTTCGACATTCGTCCCGGATTTTTTGGGGGGATAAAAAGGCGCTTAGAAGCCGCCGTTTCTTATCGAGGCGAAGATGAGTTGTTGGGCGAAACCCGCGTAGACACCGAACTTGTCGCGCGCAAACTTCCGTATATCCTTCGGATTTTCGCCGGCGGAATAGAGCCTGTCCATCGCTTTGCGTATCCACGTATCCACGGGGAAAGCCTCGAACCGGGAGGCTCCGAAGAGCAATATGCAATCGGCGATTTTTTCTCCTACGCCGCGGAGGGACGTGAGGTACGATTTCGCCGAATTGTAGTCCATATTGCGCAACGCCCGCACATCGAAATTGTCGTCGCATATCTTTTTTGCCGTCTCTTTAAGGTAACGGGATCTAAAGCCCAATTTGCATTCCCTTATAACTTCAACGGGGGTCGAATTTATACGATTGAAGTCCGGTATGGAGTTGAATCCTTCGCAAATTCGGTTTCCCGTTCTCTCCGCGAGCATGCCTACACATTGTTTAATTTGGACTATACGCTTGTTGGAACTGCAGATAAAAGCCACCACGGCTTCCCATGGTTCCTGTCTTAGAATCCTGAGGGTTGGATAACGTTCCAATGCGCGTATAATATGCATATCCCCGGTGGATTCGAGTTCTTTTCTTATTAGGGCGTAATCCGTGCCGATATCGAAGTAGTTTTCCAGCAGGAGCATCGATTTTTCCCCGTCAAGCGTACGCGGAAACGACGCCCAAACCCGCCCGGAGCCGTCGAGTTTCAAACGGGCGGCGCAGGAGGCGAAATGCCCCGTATACTCGGGTTCGTCCGCGGTGTCCGATTCCGCCGCGTTCCATGTAAAAGCCTGTCCGCCGTCCAATGTTTCCCTAAAATCTCCGGGGCGGAAAAACAGATTGCGTATCCGGCGGAAACCGCCCCAGGAACCGCGGTCGAAACGGCTACTCCGCCGTATCGGTTTCCCGTTTTGCGGCATTTTCCCGTCCTTTGTCTTTTTCAAAAACGCTCCATAGCCAGGATTGCTTTTCGGTCAGGAGTTTGTCCGCCGGCGATTTAACGCGCACCCTCCACGCGTTGACTCTGGCGTTTTTATCGGGCCAATCCGAACCCGTCAATCCGAGGCGGAGTTCCCTAATTACCGAATGGGTTTCCGGTATGGTAAAGGTGAAAGTTCGCGTCTTCGGGTTGTCGGTGGATAAAACGGACAATTCTATCTTGCAGGCCAATCCGATTTCATCCGGGTCGTAGCCGAACATTATAAAGAAATACATGCCCGCCCTCCCGCTGGGTTGGCTTCTTAGCGTAAGTTGTCCGTAGTTCAACTCGTCGCCGGTAAAAATTTCCCAAATGGTGCGGGTTTCGGCGTCGTCCATATAGCGCGTCAGGCAATAGCTGATTTCGGGCTCTTCGGACATATTTACGCCTATTATGGAGCCCTCACCGCCTTCCGCGTCCGGAGGGTCGGCGGCCTGTCCCGGGTCGCTTGAACACGAGCAAAAAAGGGTGCAAATTGCGATGATTGACGTGTAGAGAAAGCTCCTCATCGGGGGAAACACTGGCCGATGCCTATTTTTTGGTCAAGAAATCTTTTTGCCGCGCCTTGCCGGACGGTTTCCGCGGGACCCGCATGCGCGCTTCCGGTCTATACGTAACCCTTCAGCATGCCGTAAAAATACAGGGGTTTGAGCGCGTAGACTTTTATCAACCACGCAATCCATTGTTCTTTCGAGTTAAATTTTCTGTTTGATTATAAATTTTTTATAAAAAACAGTGGGCGGAAGGTGGATAAAAAAAAGGTAGGAAACGCCGTCAAAAAACCGTAAAAAATACTTGCGTATGGTGGGCGGTGGACAGAATGGGGGAAAGACAAGAAATTATCCGTTGACGGGCAATGCGTGAGCGTCCGTCCGCTCGTAAGAGCGCAACCGACCGCGAGGCGGTTTGACCCTGCCAAAAGCTCCGGCAGTGGTAAGAGAGCGACGAAAAGTTGCGGACATGTTGTCCGCTGAAGAAAAGACAGAAATGACTGCGGAAGGTATCGATTTAACTCTCGGCGAAATCGAGAGACTACAAAAGGAGTTTGGCGAGATAAAAACGGCGGAAGAAGCGAGGGCATGGGTTAAAAGTCTCCCCGACGGAATGGGGAGGCTACTCCTTTTTAAATTTTTGCTCTATCGCGTCGAGAATGGGGTCTAAGTTTTCCCATAGATTACGGTGACGCCGTACATAGTCGACAACGGCTTTGCGCACAAAAGCGGAGATTTTATCACCGTTCATTTGCGCGTAGTGCTCGACTTGTCTCTTCATTTTTTGCAGGCAGTCGCACTGTTAAATTTTCAAACTTATCTTCGTCTGAGACTCCCGGACGTCCGTATGGGTTCATTTTAGTTGTTCCTTTCTTTTTTCTTGTTGTACTCAAGGGGATTAAAAAAATTTTTTATTTTTAGTAGTGCGTTGGGCTCGGATCTATAATCGTTATATCGGGGATCTCTATCCACCTCAAGAGCCTGGCGGCGGTACTTATGCCCGCCGCACCTCCCCCGGCAACCACAATTTTGGCTTTAACCGAACTCGATATTGCCCGCGCCGCCGGAATTCCTCGAGCCGAGTCCCGCCGCCGCCGCTGTTTTTACAAAATCCCTGCGGGTTAGCGGACGACCTCCGTTTATATCCTTTGCCATGACCCCTTGATAAACGGGGGTATTCCCACGGGCAAGTGTTTCTTTTTAAGTTCCTACCGTATTTTTATGTTGACGCGGCGGTATATACGGTATTTGCCTTTTGCAGGTATATTTGGACATACGAAAATGACCTCAAGGCGATATTGTTACGGTGTTTATGTCGTAAATTTCAAGTAAATCACTACCATTATAGTATACATTCCACGCATGTTTACCCCCACACGCATATTCCGCATATCGATTGCCTGCGCCGTATTGCTGCCGTCCGCCGCCGCAATGGCGTACGACAAGCCGATGCTCGATATGCTTGTCGATAAAAATATTCTGAGTCGCGCGGAAGCGGTCGAACTTGCCAAGGAGAGCGCCGGGGTGGTTTGCGATGGGAACCGTACCGAATCGCTGAAGATCTCAAGCCGCTTCCAGTTGCAGTTCGAGGATTTATCCAGTAAACTGTTTTCGGGAGTCGGCGCGCCTCTGCACGGCGACCCGAAGACGGGATTTATAGTTAGGAGGATGTTTTTGCAGGCGGATGCCTCCCTTGGAGCGGGTTGGAAGGCGAGGATGTCCGTCGACTTGGCGAGGACCAGGCTCAACAGCGTGTTAACCGACAATTACGTTTCCAAGTCCATAGACGGCGGTTTGGTCGAAGGTACTTTGTTTCTGGGATACATGAAACCCTATTTCTGCCACGAAGACGTGGTGTCAAGTTTTTCGCAGTCCGCAATAGAGCGTTCAACGGCCTCCATGTATTGGACGGGTGCGGCCAACGGAAGACGGCTTGGAATAGGCAACCGCTACGCCGGGATAAGATGGAACGGCGAAGTCCGGCGTCTGAAGGGGATGTCGTACACCATTGCTGTTACGAATTCGTTCCAGCTCAATCCCGACGAAACTGAAGATTTGGAGTACGACTATACCGACAACCATTTAGCGTACTGGCTAAGTCTGCACTACGATATAAAGCGCGAAAATTTTAATTTGAAATTCGGCGTCTACACGATGTATTCTTCCACCGCCAACAAAAAAATGGGGCAGGGCGCCGCCGCCGCGGTATATTCGGTAGACCCGTATTTTACGGGGAACTGGGGGGAACTGTTCTTTTGGGGGGAATATTTGGCTTCCGCCGTCGACGACGGCAGGGCGTTGCCGGCGGGTGGCTGGAGGGGCGCCAATCCCTACGGGGTGAACGTGTGCGTAGAGTACCGGTTCGACGTGGGCGAATTCGGCAAACTGGCCCCCGTCTTCAGATATTCGTGGCTGGATACCGACGGGCGCGGATTAAACGTAAGCGACGCCGTGAGGCAAGCCGGCAACGTTGGTGGCGTCTTCAACACCGCGCATGATTTCTACGCGGGGTTAAACTGGTACCTCGACGGCGACAATCTTAAGATACAGATCGGCTACAATTATGTGCAGTTTTCGGGGGAAATCGACGCAAACCTGCCGCACGCGGCCGAGGGACACGCGCTTAGGTTGCAACTCCAGGTAAAACTTTAGAAGATGAACTTTTTTATTGCTTGTATTTTCCCCCGTTGGAATAAATCATGCGACAATCGGCGTCGAATTGGTATGAATTTCCGGATTAGAACGTTTTTTTTGACATTTTTGTTTGTCTTGTCTTCCACGTTTTCGGATGCCAAGAGCGTTATCCAGGTTGGGCATTTCCCCAATGTTACGCACGCGCAGGCGTTGATTGCCCACCACCTCAGCCGTCTGGGAAAAGGCTGGTTCGAGCAACGACTGGGCGGCGACGTTGAGATACAGTGGCGTCTGTACAACGCTGGTCCGAGCGCGATGGAGGCGCTTTTTTCGGGCGGGGTGGATATAACCTACGTCGGACCCACCCCCGCAATAAACGCTTTTGCGAAAACAAAGGGCAGGGACGTACGGATAATAGCCGGATCCGCCGACGGCGGGGCAGCCCTGGTTGTGAATCCCAAGCTCGGCATTACATCCCCGGTCGATTTCAAGGGGAGGAAGATAGCAACCCCGCAACTTGGAAACACCCAAGACGTGGCGGCCCGCGCGTGGCTCGGCGAAAACGGGTTGAAGACAAGCCTGACCGGGGGCGATGCGCTTGTCGTGGCAACCGCCAATCCGGAGCAGTTGCCGTTGTTTAAAAGCGGACAGGTCGATGCGGTTTGGACGGTGGAACCGTGGGTTACGCGCCTCGAGAAGGAGGCTGGGGCGAAGGTTTTTCTCGAGCAGAGGGACGCGATTACGACGATAGTGGTCACAAACAACAAAACTCTCGAGGAAAAGCCGGAATTGGTGGAGAAATTTGTGCGGGCGCACAAGGAGCTCACCGAATGGATAAACAAAAATCCCGTGGAGGCGCAGAAGCTTGTTGTTGCCGAATTAAACGCCCTGACTGGGGGGAAGATTTCGGAAGACCTTGTGCGCAAGTCGTGGGCGCGCATAGTTTTTACCTCCGATATAAACCGGAAGAGTTTCCAAAAATTTTACGACGACACCTACAAGTGCGGGTTTATTAAAAAAATCGATATTTCGAAGATACATGCGAAGTGACGGGGAATGAGCGTAAAAGCAGAACTTCAAAATGTAACGGCGAAATTGTCGGTGCGGGGAGTCGGCAAAATTTTCGATTCCGTGCACGGGAAAATAGAGGCCCTGCGCGACGTATCGCTCGCCGTCAACGAGGGCGAATTTGTATGTATTGTGGGTCCCAGCGGTTGTGGCAAGTCCACATTGCTTAATTTGGTGGCGGGGCTCGACAAGCCCGACAAGGGGACGATATCGGTTGATGATACTCCGGTTTCGGGTCCCGGGCGCGACCGCATGGTTATGTTCCAAGAGCATGCGCTGTTCCCGTGGCTCGACGTTATGGGGAACGTGCTTTTCGGACTCAATTTGAAGCCCAACCTTACGAAACCGGAACGCAGGGAGGTGGCGAAATTTTATCTGCACCTGGTCGGACTCGACAATTTCGCCAAGGCTTCCGTACACGAACTCTCCGGCGGAATGCGCCAAAGGGTGGCCCTGGCGCGTTCGCTCGCCCCCAATCCGCGCATACTTTTGATGGACGAAACGTTCGGGGCGTTGGACGCCCTGTCCCGCGAGCAGTTGTACGGGGAGTTGCAAACCATTTGGCAAAACCGCAGGAAAACCATACTGTTTGTCACCCACAATATAAGGGAGGCCGTGTGTTTGGGCGACAGGGTTGTGTTGTTTTCCCCGCATCCGGGACGCGTGGAGGACGTCTTTGAAATCAATTTGCCGCGTCCCAGGGACATAAACGATCCGCTTCTCACGTCCTACGCCGGCACGATAACGGCGGCGCTGAAACACAATATGGGAGGCGGGGTTGCTGAATGAAGTCGAAATTTGTTTGGAAACGGGTTTTACTTTCCATGGCGGCATTCGCCTTTGTTCTCGCGCTGTGGGAACTCGCCGTGCGGAAATTCGGTTTCTCCGCGGTCATCCTTCCGTCCCCCTCCGAAGTTTTGGCGTACTTATGGAGGGCGGTTTGCGACGGAACGCTCGCGGGGGCGGTTTTCGTAACGTTGAAGCGTTTGCTTTTCGGATATTTCATCGGACTGGTTGTGGGCATTCCCGTGGGAATGTTGTGCTCGCGTTTTTACTTCTTCAACGACACCGTCGGATTGGTCGCCCTGGGACTCCAGGCCCTTCCGAGCGTATGTTGGGTGCCGCTTGCCATTATGTGGTTCGGACAATCCGAGAGCGCGATGCTTTTTGTAGTGGTGATGGGAACCGTATGGTCCATGATTTTGGCGACCGAGCACGGGGTGAAAAATATTCCCCCCATATACTTAAGGGCCGCACGCACGATGGGGTCGAAAGGCGTCCACACATGGATTCACGTAATATTCCCCGCGTCTTTCCCCGGCATATTGGGCGGAATGAAACAGGGGTGGGCGTTCGCGTGGCGTTCCCTTATGGCGGCGGAAATTTACGTGACAATCCTGACGGGTTTTGGTCTTGGACAACTTTTGCATTACGGCCGCGAATTGTTCGAAATGAGCCAGGTTATCGGGGTGATGTGCGTTGTAATCCTAATAGGCCTGCTTGTAGACAAGGCGCTTTTCTCCCCGCTTGAGGCTTATTTGCGCGACAAGTGGGGAACCGGTAAGGAGTAGTCCATCAGCCCTCTTGCGATACCGCGACGGGGTTTGTCTTGGAACGGCGTTTCCCTCACAGGTGGGCAGTATGGTTTATCCGCCGTTGTTTAACGCACGCGGTTTGACGTCCCTTTCGGGCGTTAAATGGTGGGGACACTCGGACTCGAACCGAGGACCTCCTGTGTGTGATACAGATGCTCTAACCAACTGAGCTATGTCCCCATTGCTGCTTTATGCGGAGAGAGAGGGATTCGAACCCCCGGAGCCTTGCGGCTCAACGGTTTTCAAAACCGCCGCGATCGGCCACTCTGCCATCTCTCCTACGCAGTGTTTGAGGCATGAAAGCCTTTTTTTCCACATTTGCAATACGTTTTTTCCTTTTCCGGGATTTTATCTGGCGTATACCTCCCTTCCGCCGCGGTTCGGACATCCGCGCGCGCGGGCGTCCGTCCGGGGATCAAAAATGGACTAATTTGAAATTTTTGGTTGATTTTTCGAGTAGTCCGGATAAAGTGCAATCTCTTATTCTTACGGGCGTTTGTCGAAACTCAATATTCCGGCAGCGGTTCGTTTTTTTAAGATTTTTTATACCAGCTACAGAATGAAACAGATACACCTTAATTCAACCGTTAGAACCGAAATAGGTGGAAATTCCGCAAGACGATATCGCAAGAGTGGACAGATTCCCGCAGTCATATACGGCGAAAGCGGCGGCAAAAACCTCCTTATAGGGGCGAAGGAACTTGCCTCCACGCTCAAGGAGGTGGCGGGCAAGGCGGTTTTGATTGAAATGTCTTTTTCCGACGGTACGGAACCCCGTTTCGCCATGCTCAAGGATTTGGAGCGTCATCCGGTGACGGATTTGCCCATACACGTCGACTTTATCGAAGTGGTCCGCGGTAAGCCCATGAACGCCACGGTTCCCCTCAGGTATTCCGGGGAATCCTACGGCGTCAGAAACGAGAACGGCGTTATAGAGGTGCACGAGCACGAGGTCCGCATAAGGTGCCGGCCGCGCGATTTGCCCGAATTTATAGAGATAGACCTCACCGACCTTAAAGTCGGGGAGGCCGTACACCTGAGGGATGTGAAGGTTCCCGAGGGGGTGGAGTTCGTTTCCGATCTTGAGGACGTGCTCGTAACCTGCAACGCCTTCGAAGAAGAGATTGTGGAGGAGGAGGCTCCCCCCGCGGAGTCTACCGACGCCGCTGCCGCCGCACCCGCGGGAACCGCAACCCCGTCGCCCGCAGCTCCGGCTGCCGACGCGAAAAAGTAGCGTTTTTTCGCCGGATAGTGTTGCGCGCCGCAACGCCGTCCGTATATTGTTCTTTGCAATGCCGATAAAAATTGTTTTGGGTTTGGGAAATGCCGGACCGCAATACGCCCCGACAAGGCACAACGTTGGAATTGTCCTGCTCGAAGAACTCGCCTCGTACTGCGGGGTTTCTCTCGAATACGAAAAATATTCCGGTGCGTATGCGGCGAAATGCATACTCGCCGGCGCGCCCGTGGTGCTCGCCTTTGCCGACGGTTACATGAACTTGAGCGGCCGGAATATAAAAAAGATTTTGGCGTTTTACGAGTTCGACATATCGGAAGCCCTCGTAATTCACGACGATATAAACCTGGAACCGGGCAGGATGAAGCTCAGTACGGGAGGTTCAGCGGGTGGGCACAACGGTGTGGACGACGTAATCAACCAATGCGGAAGCGGTTTTTCGAGACTTCGCATAGGGGTGGGTTCGAAAAACGACAAGCGTATGAAATTGTCGGATTACGTGCTCGCACGCATCCCGTCGCACGACCTACTTCTCATAAAACGCCTTGAATTCAAGGAATGCATTTCCCTTGCGGTTTCAAAGGGGGCGGAAGCCGCCCAAAACATTTTTAACAGGAAAGAAAAACCCGCGGACGGCGGGTCCGGTTTGAAACGGCCGGAAAATCCGTCTTCCGGAGACGGACCGGTTCCGTAGGAATCGGACGTACAATTTGCGCGCGCCTTCCGAGGGGCAATTGAAAATTTTCAACAATACAACATTATGAACGACAACAAGTATAAAGCCACGTTTATCCTCGATACCAGGGGATACAGTGAACCGGTCGAAGCGCTGGTAGAAAAACTCAAAGGGACAATAGAATCCGCGGGGGGAAAAGTGGGCAAAGTGGAGAATCTGGGACAGAAAACTTTTGCGCGCACAACCGACCGCACGTTCCCCGAAGGGATATACATAGGGATATCTTTTGAAGGCGCGAGCGCGCTTCCCGCCCAAATAAAGGAAAAACTTCGTCTCGATAAGACGGTCAACAGGGTTTTAATCCTTTCCGAATAGTTTCCAAATTAAGGAGGTTTGTTAAGATGGCATCGTTCAATAAAGTTATTTTAATGGGAAACTTCACCCGCGATCCGGAGTTGAGGCAGACCCAAAGCGGCACCAACATATGCAGTTTTTCCATAGCGATCAACCGCTCCTACTACAGCTCCCAGGACGGTTCCGCCCGCGAAGAAACCTGCTTTGTGGACGTAGTTTCGTTCGGAAAATCGGCGGTGAGCGTGTCCAAATACTTTTCCAAAGGCAAGCCCATATTGGTTGAAGGGCGCCTGCGGCAGGACAACTGGGAGGACAAGTCGGGACAAAAACGCACGAAGCTTACGGTGGTTTTGGAAAGTTTCGAATTTGTGGATTCGAGGGGTGGCGACTCCTCGTCGGGTTCGTACAACGCAGAGTACCAATCTTCGCGCGGCGCCCAACAACAGCAAAAAAACTCCCAAAGCCGCCAGGCGGACGAATCGGAAGACGACGACGTCCCGTTTTGATAATGTTTTAGACCGCAACATTCAACCCATGCAGAATTTATGGCAACCAGTAAAATATTGTTGATAAAACCCGTTGAAAATTTGGGCGGGGAAGGCGACCAAGTTACGGTAAAGGCGGGGTACGCGCGCAATTTTCTCCTCCCGCGCAAGATGGCGATACCCGTAACAAAAGCCAATAGGAAGCAGATAGAGGCCCTCGTCAAATCGAGGGAACTGCGGGAGGCGCGCGAACTGGAAAATGCCCAATCCGTGGCGAAGGTTATAGAAGGAATGTCCATTGCTTTTGCGGTTAAAACGGGCGAAGGCGGGAAGCTTTTCGGTTCTGTGACGGCGGCGGACATAGTCGCCAAAATTGCGGAGAACGGCGTGGAGATTCCCAAGAAGGCCCTCCATTTGCCCGCACCCGTAAAAGAACTCGGACGCCATACCGCCACCATAAAGCTCCACAACAGCGTAAAGGTGGACTTCTCGTTCGACGTGGTTTCCGAAAATCCGATAGAGGACAAGAAAAAGGAATCGTAGCCCGCCCTGTTCGACGCCCTCCCGTTCTCCGGTACGGTTCGGCGTCCGCCTCCCGTATTTTGCGAAGTCGGTATATCTCCGGGTTTTTCACGGAGGTTTTGCTTGTAAAATCGGCGGAGTCGTCTAGCTTGTCCGTCCAACGTTCGAATGCGTGGGCGCGCAAATTCGGGACGGGCGGGTACGATGCGGCGTAAAACAAGGAGTTTTAGTAGAAATGGACGAAGATAATACCGGCATAAAACCCCGGCAACGCCGCAATTTTGTGTCGGCCAAGGCGTCTGGAGACATCCTTACACGGGATCCTCCAAATAGTTTGGACGCCGAAGAGGGGCTTCTCGCCAGCATGATTATCGACGATACGGGGGAGGTTGTGGGCGCTTGCGCGGCGGCAAAGATACGGGACGAGTATTTTTTCAAGCTGGAGCACCAGATTATGTATTCGGCAATGGTCGCGCTCTTCAACGAATCCCGCCCCATAGACGAGATCGTCCTTGCGGAATATTTGGATAAACGCGGACAGCTTGAACGCGTAGGGGGGGCTTCCGAGATCTATAGAATAGCGGGGAGAATAGAAACGCACGCCCATTTTAGGCAGTGGCTTGAAATAGTCAGGGACAAATATTTCGCCCGGACGATAATCCGTACTTGCGTGGAAACCGTGGAGCGGGCTTACGAAAACAGGGGAAGCATAGACCAGTTTATCGAAGACGCTGAGGAGAGATTCCTCGAAATAAGCGGCGACAGGGTGGGGGATTCCGTAAAATCCGTAGACGGATTCGTCGATACGGCGGTCGCCGAAATCAAGACCATGATAGAGCACAAGGGCGAAATCATGGGAGTTCCAACCGGCTTCCCCGAGCTCGACAAACTAATGCTCGGGTTGCACCAAAACGAAATGATCGTCATTGCCGGAAGACCTGGAACGGGAAAGACGTCCATAGCGTTGAACATAGCCGAGAACGCGGTGTTCGGAAAAAATCCCGTCCCGACCCTGGTGTTTTCGCTTGAAATGTTGGGACACCAACTGGTTGAACGTATGATAGCCTCGAGGGCCCGTATAGACCAACACAGGCTTAGATCCGGATACTTGGACAAAGGCAGTCTTAAAGACATCGGTTCCGCGGCTACGGAATTGAGGGGCGCCCCCCTATGGATAGACGATACTTCCGGTCTCTCTATACTCGATGTGCGCGCCCGGGCGCGGCGTGTAAGCCAGCGGATTGAACGGGACGGCAAAAAACTGGGACTTGTGGTTGTGGACTACCTGCAGTTGCTCCGTGGCACCGATCCTGGCGCTCCTCGCGAGCAGGAGGTTGCGGAAATTTCCCGCGGAATGAAGGCCATGTCCAAGGAGCTCAGGGCTCCGGTGGTGGTGTTGGCGCAGTTGAACCGCGCAAGCGAGCAGGAGGCGCGCAATCCCAGGGCCAGCGATTTGCGCGAATCGGGCGCCATCGAGCAGGACGCCGACGCTATTTTACTCTTGAGTAGGCAGCGTAAATCTGCCACAGATGAGGAAACGGACGAAAATCCGAATTGGCTGATAAGGGTGGAACTTGCGAAGCAAAGAAACGGTCCCACCGGCGTGGTGACTTTGCTGTTCAACAGAAGTTATACTCGTTACGAAAGTATTTCCTTGGATGAGCGATCTTAGACGAAAAACGCTTTCACCCGCGGGCGGGTTATGCTCCGTCCGCGGGGCTCTATTGTTGCCGGTTTTTTTGGTTGCGGTGTTCGCGCAATCTTTTTCCCACGCGCAGGTTGGGGAGGACGTTAAGGAGGATTCTCTCGTAATAGACAGCATAGACTACGATATTTCCGGACCCAAGAAC
The DNA here is from genome assembly GCA_964564825.1 of uncultured Opitutales bacterium. Taxonomy (GTDB): domain Bacteria; phylum Verrucomicrobiota; class Verrucomicrobiia; order Opitutales; family Intestinicryptomonadaceae; genus Merdousia. The sequence goes on along the minus strand of CAZMBN010000008.1, from coordinate 16,501 downwards.
GTTTCCAAGGAGGCCGTCGGCGCGCACGTGCGCCTGCGCAAGGGGATGAAATTCGATCAGAAGGCGTTGGACCAGTCGATACGTTCCCTTTACAACAGCGGTTTGTACGACCTCATAGAGGCGCATCGCAGCGTGGGCGCCGACGGAAAAATGGACATAGAGTTCCACATAGTTCCCAAGTATAAAATAAGCCAAATAGCGTTTAACGGCAACAAGGATATTTCCGCAACGCGGCTCCGGGAACAGATAGATTCGTACGCGGGAGCGCCGCTCAGCGAAGTCGGGGTAAAGAGGGACGCCGACAAAATAAAGGAATACTACCAAAAGAAAGGCTACTCGCTTGCGAAGGTGGATTTCAGCGTGGAGCGCAACGACGACGCCGGAACCGGAGCGGTGGTTTTCAACATAATCGAAGGCGGCGATATCCAGATTCAGAACATCCGCTTCAAGGGGGATCCCTCCATAGAGGAGACTTACGGTACTATGGGATCGATGTGGCACTACCTCTTCGGGGAGGACAAACCGGAGGAGATAAATTCGCTTAAGCTCCTCGAACAAATGAAGACCGACACATGGATTCCGTTGATATCCCACATAACCGACAACGGGCGTTTCAAGGAGGAGGAATTTCAAACCGATATAGAAAATCTGCGCAAGTTCTACCGTAACCAGGGATACCTCGATGTCGAAATAGACGAGGGCAAAATAAGATTCGATTTCCCCGACGCCGACAATCCCGGCGATATGGATATACTGATAGAGATAGTCCCAAACCGCCGGTACCGGGTTGGAAATGTTTCGTTCAAAGGCAATAAGATTTTCCCCGAAAGCAAGTTGGAAGCTTTTGTAGATTACTTCGACCTGACGAAGGGCAATATATTTTCACCCGAGAAGGTCGACAAGATGATAGAGGAAATAAAAACTTTTTACGGCCAGTACGGTTATATCGACACCATCGTTAGGGTTTTGCGCCGCCCGAATCTGGGTACGGGGGATATAGATCTTGTAATCGAAATTATAGAGAGCGGGCTTTTTTACCTTGAAAGTATAAATATCCAGGGCAATTCCAAGACGAAGAGCGAAGTTATAATACGGGAATTGGCTTTCGCCCCAGGCGACGTCTTCGACCTCGCCCGCATGAAGACGTCGGAAAGGCGCCTAAAGGAGACCCGCTTTTTCGACGAGGTTACCCTTTCCCCCGAAGACACCAATATTCCGCACCGCAGGAATCTGCGCGTGGCGGTAAAAGAGGGTCGGACGGGAAACCTGACGTTCGGAGCGGGGTTTAGCACCGTGGAAAGCCTTGTGGCGACAGTGGAGGTTACCCAGAGCAATTTCGACTATTCGAACTACGACAGTTATTTCCAGGGCGCCGGGCAAAAATTCAGGATAAGGGGCACGATAGGGTTGAAGAGCAACCAGGTGATTTTAAGTTTTGAGGAACCTTGGGTTTTCAACCGCAATTTGTCCTACGGTATAGACTTGTACAGAACCGACACGGGGTATTATTCGGACTACTATTCCGAAATGCGCCTCGGCGTAAACAACTATTTGCGCAAGCGCGTTTACGAGCTGGTCGAGGCGCGGCTGGCGTACAAACTCGAACTTGTCGACATATACGACGTCGACCGGGAATTGTTGACCTACGGCGTTATGAGGCCGGATCGCGGCGATCTTGGGGAGCGCACGATATCGCAGGTTAGTTTGTCGTTCCTGCGCGACGCGCGCGACAGCTACATGATTCCGACGCGCGGAACCCGGTTCGAACTCATCCAGGATGTTGCGGGCGGACCCCTTCTTGGAGAGACAAACCTATACCGCATAGAGGCGCGCGCGGGTTGGTGGATTCCCACGTTCGATTTCGGCAACCAAGTCTTGTCCTTTGTGGGAAGGACGGGAACCGTTATGGGCTACGGCGGCAAGGAGGTTCCGTACTTCGAGCAATACTTCCTTGGCGGCGGGTACAATATGCGCGGTTTCAAATACAGAAAGGTCGGTCCAGTGGACCCACATACGGGCGAACCCCTTGGAGGCAACACTTTTGCGTTCGGATCGATAGAGTACTCCATAGAATTGTTCAATCCCGTGCGCTTTGCCGCGTTTTACGACGTGGGCTTCATTAATTCCGGGGAATGGGATTGGGATCCCGGGGAATACAATTCGGACTTCGGCGTGGGCTTCCGCATCGTCATCATGGGCGCACCGATGCGCATAGACGTCGGATTCCCCTTGGAGTCCGGACCGTACAACGACGACGGAATGCAGTTTAATTTTTCCTTCGGTACGGTATTTTAAAAAAAACTGATTTTGTACTGGAACTCGCCGGAATTTTCGCATACAAATACACAACGTTGAATTGTAAATATAATATGAAAAAAATATCAGCAGTACTTGCGGGATTCGTTGCGTACACCGCGTTGTGCGCGTCGCCGACCATATACTACGTGGACATGGGCCGTGTGTATAAAAACTACTACAAGGCGAAGGAGGCTTCCGCCCAGATACAGCAGTCCTACGAGGCCACTAAACAGGAACTTGCCAAGATGGATAAGACCAGGCAGGAACTCATAAAGCAACTGCAGGATATCCAGGCTAAAATGAACAACCCCGCCCTCGCCGAGGATGCGAAGAAAAAAATAGCCGAAACGGAGGGGCAGCCCAAGCTCGTTGAAATCCAGCAAATTGAAACCAACATGAAAAACATATCCGACCAGGCCACAAAGCGGCTCCAGGAGAACGCCCAGAGCATCCAGCAGGTCCATATGGAGGATATCAACGCCGAGGTAAAAAAGATAGCCGAGGCTAAAAAGGCGGATTTTGTACTTGAGCGCAGGGCATGCCACTATGCGGCGCCGAATTTCGACATAACGGAAGAGGTTATAAAGGCGGTGAACGCGTCGGCCCCCGACTCCAAAAAATAAACGCAAAGCGGAGTCAACCGGCGGGCGTCCTCGGTGAAGGGTGCCTTTTCCGTCGGTGGTTTTCCGGTCCGGGTCTTGGTTGGCGGGAAAAACAAAAGCGGAAGTACGGCGGGGACGCCGTCGAATATTCGCGGTGCTCTGGTGTCAGCGCTTGTAAGTCTGATGTTGCCCGGCGCGTCCCAAATATGCGACGGCAGGCGTGCGGAGGGAATCCTCTTCATGGTCGGCGTCGCAATGTGGTACGTTTTATTTATGCCCGTGGGATGGATTGTCCACGTATGGAACGTGGTCGACGCCTTTTCACACCGCGCGGTTTCACGGTGATTGCCGAACCCGTTGCAAAAAATTTACATACCGTTTCAAAAGTATTGCAAGGATACGGGCGTTTGTTAGTTTCTGGATATGGATTCTAAAAATCTTTCGGCTTCCATAAGGACTAAAAATCTCGTAAAGGAATACGGGAAGAGGAGGGTCGTCGACGGTGTAAACATAAGCTTGGATGCTGGCGAAATTGTAGGGCTTTTGGGTCCCAACGGGGCGGGGAAGACGACCAGTTTTTACATTATCGTGGGACTTGTTCCGGAAACTTCGGGCAAGGTGTTCCTCGACGGCATAGATATCACGGGAGTACCCATGTACAAACGCGCCCGCATGGGGATAGGCTATTTGCCACAGGAACCTTCCGTCTTTAGGAAGCTCACCGTTTACGAAAATATTATGGCGGTTGCCGAAACCCTTCCCGTACCGAAACGGGAGTTGGAAGACTTTGTCTCGTCGATGCTCGAAGAACTGAACTTGTCGCATCTGGCGTCCCAAAAAGCGTTCACGTTGTCCGGCGGCGAAAGACGCAGGCTTGAGATAACGCGAGCCCTTACCGCGCGCCCCAAGTTTTTACTCATGGACGAGCCGTTTAGCGGGGTCGATCCGATAAGCGTAGCCGAGGTGCAGGACATAATAAGGGGCTTGAAATCGAAAAACATAGGCGTGCTCATAACCGACCACAACGTCCGCGAAACCCTCAGCATAGTGGACAGGGCGTACCTGATACACGACGGCAGGGTTCTTTGCGAGGGCACCAGCGATTTTCTCGTAAACGATAAACAGAGCCGGAAGTTTTACCTCGGCGAGAATTTTGCAATGTAGAACTCTTTGTTTGCGGTCGCGGGGATTTGCTTTATGGCGTCGAATTCGAAAAAAATAAAAGATTCCGAAGAAATATCGGTACGGGAATTTTACGATTTCTTCAAGGACACCCTCCAACTCGAAATATTGGCCGGGGCGGACGGTTTGGACAGGATGATACTCGAACCATCGTTGAACCGTCCAGCCCTCGCGATAACCGGATATTTTAAAAATTTCGCCTCGAAACGTCTCCAACTCTTCGGCGCGGGGGAAATGGCGTATATGCGGGATTTGCCCGAGGAATTACAGGTAAAGGTTATGCGGGAGATCATAACCCACGAAATTCCCTGCGTAATAATATCGCGCAATTTGTCGCCCACGCCCGCGATGGTTCGCTTGCTGACGGAAGCAAGAATTCCGCTTTTGCGCACAAAAATGAAGTCCAAAGAATTTTCGGCGGAAATGCTTGTGGGTTTCAACAGGCTCTTTGCGCCTAAGATGTCGATTCACGGGACTTTGATGGACATAAAGGGTATAGGTACCCTTATAAGGGGGGGCAGTGGCATAGGCAAGAGCGAGTGCGCCCTCGCCCTTATAGACCACGGGCATTCCCTTGTGGCGGACGACCATGTTTATTGCGTCAAAATCGGCGATCAGAAGATTCTTGGACGAGGGAACGAGCTAAACCGCGGATATATGGAGTGCCGCGGAATAGGGATAATAAACGTGGCGGAACTTTTCGGTATCAGGTGCGTCCGCCTGGAAAAGACCATAGACGTGGTGGTCACGTTCATAGAATGGACGCCCGACATTGTGGAGGACCGTACCGGTCTCGAAGTCGAATACTTCGACATATTGGGCGTCCGGATTCCGCACTTCGTAATTCCGGTTAGACCGGGGCGCGATATGGCGCGCCTTGTGGAGGTTGCGGCGATGGTGCAGGCGTTGCGCCAAATGGGGCACGACGGTGCCAAGGCGTTCAACGACCGCCTTATAGCGCATATGACAAAGGGCGGAGGCTCCGAAAAATGAGGAGGATTCCTCTCTCGAAAAGAGGGGAAGACCTCGCCTCCGTCATGGCCCGCCGCATTGTTTTCCTCGACGGCGCCATGGGGACGATGATCCAGCGCGAGGGTCTTGTCGAATCCGATTTCCACCGGGGATGCCGTGAGTTGGAAAGTTCCACCGCGGAACTGTCCGGCAACAACGACCTTCTTTCCGTATCACGTCCCGACATACTGAAAAAAATCCATAAAAGCTACTTTCTTGCGGGTTCCGATATAGCCACCACGTGCACCTTCGGAGCGAACGGCATAGTGCAGTCCGAGTACGGCATAAGCGCGTCCCTTACGGCGGAGTTGAACAGGAGGGCCGTCGAAATCGCGAAGGAGGCGGCTGACGAAGCCAAATCCCTGGCGGGGCGCGGCGGCGTTTCCGGGAGGGATTTTTTCGTGGCGGGGTCCGTAGGGTCGGCGAATAAATCGGCGAGCATTCCCCTGGACGCGGACGATCCTTCCTCCCGTTCGATATCCTTCGACGAACTGCGCGCCGCATACGAGGCGCAAATGGACGCCCTGTTGTCCGCCGGCGCGGATTTGTTGCTGGTTGAGACGGGCATAGACACGTTGAACGTAAAGGCGGCGATATACGCCTACCTCTCCCTTTCCGAAAAGCGCGGCGAACGCGTTCCGATAGGTGTAAGCATGACGGTTTCCGACGCCTCGGGCAGGATATTGAGCGGACAGACCATAGACGCTTTTTATACGAGCGTGCGGCACGCCGATCCCATGTTCGTCGGCTTGAATTGCTCGCTGGGGGCGGAGAAAATTCGTCCGTATGTCGAGGCCTTCGACAGGATAGCCGAATGCGGGACCCATTGCTATCCGAACGCGGGATTGCCCAACCCGCTGTCGGAGTCGGGATATTGCCAGTCCCCGGAGGAGACGGCGGATCATTTGTCGCGGCTTTGCGCCGATTCCCTTTTAAACGTCGTCGGGGGATGTTGCGGAACGACGCCGGCGCACATATCCGCCGTTGTCGAGGCGTGTTCGCGGTTCCTGCCGAGGAAACCGCGTCCGAGGCGCAACGCGCTCCTGCTTTCGGGTCTCGAATCCTTTGCCGCTGAGGACGAAAACGCCCCCTTTATTTTCGTCGGGGAAAGGCTTAACGTCACGGGATCCGCGTCTTTCCGCAACATGGTTCTTGAGGGGAGGTTTGAAGACGCCCTGGAGGTCGCCCGCAGGCAGGTCGAGAACGGGGCGAATATTTTGGATATAAATTTTGACGAGGCGATGCTCGATTCCCCCTCGTGCATGGGAAAATTCGTCAACCTCATAGCCTCCGATCCCGAAATCGCCCGCGTCCCGCTCATGATAGACTCTTCGAATTTCAACACCATACTGTCCGGATTGAAATGCGCCCAGGGGAAATGCGTCGTAAACTCGATAAGTCTGAAGGAGGGTGAGGAAAAGTTTTTGGAGAGGGCGGCGGAGATAAAAAAATACGGCGCCGCCGTCGTGGTTATGGCGTTCGACGAGCGCGGCCAGGCGGTGGCGCTATCCGACAGGGTGTCGGTGTGCAGGCGCGCCTACCGGCTTTTGACGGAGGATGCGGGCTACGATCCCGAGGATATAATATTCGACGCAAACGTACTTGCCGTCGCCACGGGAATCGCCACCCACGATTCGTACGCGGCGGATTTTATTGAAGCCGTGCGCGAAATTAAGCGCTTGTGCCCGAAATCTCGTACGAGCGCGGGGGTAAGCAACATAAGTTTTGCAATGCGCGGAAACAACCGCGTAAGGGAGGTCATGCACAGCGTCTTTCTGTACCACGCCCGCGCCGCCGGCTTGGATATGGGGATAGTAAACGCCGGAATGTTGTCCGACTACGAAAACATAGACCTCCGTTTGCGCAACGCCGTCGAGGACGTAATCCTAAACAGGTCGCCGCGCGCTTCCGACAACCTTATAGAACTTGCCGAAAAATACAGGGACGGACACGGACGCGGCAAGACCGCCGAAGCGGATGGTTGGGAAGGATCGACGTGGGATGAAAGGTTGTTGCGCGCCTTTGTGAAGGGGCAGGAGGCGAAAATCGCGGAAGTCGCCGCGCATTTCTACTCGGAATTAAAGGATCCGCTTGCCGTCATAGAAGGCCCACTGATGGGGGCGATGAAACACGTCGGGGAACTGTTCGGCGAGGGGAAAATGTTTCTGCCGCAGGTTGTGAAAAGCGCCAGGGTTATGAAGAAGGCGGTGTCTTTTCTCGAATCCCGCATGGCGTCCGGGGAGTACTCGTCCGGACCGAAAGTCGTTTTGGCGACGGTCAAGGGGGACGTGCACGACATAGGCAAAAACATAGTGTCCGCGGTGTTGGCGTGCAACGGTTTCAAGGTGGTGGACCTGGGTGTTATGGTCGACGCCGAAACCATTCTCGATGCCGCCAAGGATGCGGCGGTTGTCGGACTCAGCGGACTCATAATGCCGTCCCTCGACGAAATGGAGAACGTTTTGAAAACTTTCGAGCGCGCGGGTTTGCGCGTACCCGTAAACGTCGGAGGGGCTACCACGTCGGATCTGCATACGGCGGTAAAACTTGCGCCGCTGTATTCGGGAACCGTCGTAAGGACGGCGGACGCGGGGGCGGCGGCGGAGGCGTGTTCCATGCTTACGGGGAAGGGCTCCAAAGCCTTCGCCCTTGAAACGGCGGCGAAACACGCAAGGATCCGTTCAGCTTACGAGGCGTCGAAAACGAATCCGCCGAAGCCCCTGCTCGACCTGGAATCCGCCCGCGCAAGGGCGCGCGCCGACCTTTGGAAAAACTCCGGCAACGCGCCGTTCAAGGGAAGGAGGATGTTCGACGTCCCCGTCGAAGAACTTGAAAAAATATTGCAGTGGGCGTCTTTTTTCAGGACTTGGCAACTAAATCCCCCCCCGTCGCACGGCATCGGGGATATGGAAAAGACCGAAGGCTTGGGCGGTTTTGCGCGCGACGTCCTGGATATTTTGGACGGGCTGAAGGCGTGCGCGCGTCCGAAACTTCTCGCGGAATTTTTCGGCGCGTGCGGGAACGGGGACGACATGGAATTATACAGGAACGGGGAGTTTGTGGAGACGTTGAGGTTTGTGAGATCGCAATCCCCGAATTCGAAGGGCGAATGCCTTTGCCTGTCCGATTTTGTCCCCCCCAAGGGATCCTCCCTGCTCGGAGACGTGGCGTTGTTTGCGGCGACCGTGGGGGGAGAGGCGGAAAAATTTGCGCTGTCGTACAGGGATTCGGGGGATTCCTACCGCTACCTCGTGGCGCAAACTTTGTGCGACACCCTCGCGGACGCGATGTCGCTGTATATGCAAAAAATACTTTTTAAATCCGCGGGGATACGCCCGGCGGTTGGATATCCGTCGTATCCCGACCACTCGGAAAAAGCCAAGTTCGAAAGGATATTGTCCTTAAAGGAGAGTTTGTCCGTAACTCTGAGCGAAAATTTCATGATGACCCCCAAGTCGAGCGTTTGCGGACTGTGGATACCGGGTGACGCGGCGCGGTATTTCGACGTTTCGGTGGCTCCCGACCAACTTGAAGACTACGCTTCCCGGACGTCCGCGAAGCTCGACGACGTAAAAAAACATATGGCTTTGAAAATATTGTAATATGGCGGAGTTGGAGCAGAAATACGGGAAGGTTCCCGCCCCAAAGGGTTTTAAAAGCGATTTTATAGTGCCCGTATGCATGCTCGTACTTTTTTTATTGGGACTGGCGTTTATATATTCCGCGCAAAGCTACAATATGGACGAAATTCCCCTGGAACGGCAGTTTTGGCTCAAGCAGATAGTGTTTTTTTGCGCGGTCGGCGCGCCCGTGTATTTTATTTTGGGCGCGATGGATTACAGGGTGTTTTTTACGTACGCGCACTGGTTTTACGGTTTGTCTCTGCTGCTGCTTTTACCGTTGGTTTTGAAGGAGACCTTTTCGGTGTACGTTCCCTTTGTCGAATCCCGCTACAACGCGACGCGCTGGCTCGATTTCGGTTTGATATCCGTCCAGCCGTCCGAATTCGCGAAAATCGGTACGTGTATAATGGCGGCGGCTATGTTTTCCAGGAACAAGATAGGCGCCTTGAGGGAAAACTTATGGTTTTGGGTAAAATTGTTTTTGGTGTTTTTTATACCAATTTTGTTGATTTTTTTGCAGCCTGATTTAGGCTCTGCCCTCGTTTTCTTTCCAATGGCTTTTGCGATGTTGTACATATCCGCGCTTCCGAAGCGGTTTTTTGCGGTTATACTTGCCACTTTTGCGGTCGCGTTCGCGTTGGTGTCGTTCGACATATACCAATACAGCCGTTTTTTGGAGGCGAACGATATTTCGGCTTCCGCCGCCGCAAAGCAAAACGCCTTCGGTTCGGGCGGCGGCGTCCACCTGCCGATGATGGACTACCAACGCAACAGAATTCTCGCCTTCGTGGCGCCGGATATGGTGGATCCGCGCGGGACGGAAGTTACTTGGAACCAACGCCAAAGCCTCATATCCGTGGGCACGGGCGGTTTGCTCGGCAAAGGTGTCGCCGAAGGGACCCAGGCGAAATTGGGCTATCTTCCGTCGAGCGTGGCCTACAACGATTTTATATTTTCGGTACTTGCGGAGGAATCGGGTTTCCTCGGCGGCGTCCTCGCCGTATTCTTGACGGCGGTGATAGTCATATACGGTTGCGTCCATACGGCGCAGCTGTCCAGGGACAAATTCGGACAGTTTCTATGCATAGGCATAGCCGCAATACTTATGACGCATTCTTTCATAAACATAGGGATGACCATAGGCGTAATGCCCATAACGGGTCTACCCCTGCCGATGTTAAGTTACGGCGGAACTTTTGTGGTTACATGTTGTATTCTTCTGGGGCTGGTTCAAAGCGTGTATAGGCACAGAAGAGACTACATGTAGCAACCGGAAGTTTCGCCCTATAAAAACTGGAGCGAAACAATGAAACAGGAAAATAGCGACACCAAGACCGACGATCTTACAAAGCGTCCGCCAGAGGAGGTTGTTGAACCGGTTCCCGAGGCGCAATTGAACCTCGAGGCGCGGCTTCGCGCGAAAAAGCGTCCGCTTCTCGAAAAGATAATAAGATTGCTGAAACGCGAGGACGAACCCTACCGCGAAATAGTAATCAACGTTGAACCCTTTGAAAAGAGGGTGGCCCTGCTTGTCGACGGGGTCATGCAGAAATTCGAGATAGAGCGCGAAGGCGACGAAAGCATGGTTGGCGCCATCTTCAAGGGGAAGATTCAGAACCTCGAACCGGGCTTAAAGGCGGCTTTTGTCGATATCGGCCAGCCGAAGAACGCCTTCCTCCATTATTGGGACATATTTCCGTCGTCTACTTCCGACAATTCCTACGAAATCGTACGCGAGAACAGGAGCAAGGAGCAGAAGAAGAACGCCCAAAAATTCTCCGCAAAGGACATTCCCGAAAAATTTCCCATAGGTACGGAAATAATAGTCCAAATCACCAAGACGCAAATCGGAACCAAGGGGCCCCGGATCACCACAAACATAGCGATTCCCGGACGCTACCTGGTTTTGATGCCGTACGCGGGGCAGTGCGGGATATCGAGAAAAATAGAGGATAAGCGCGAACGCGACCGGATAAAAAACATATTGCGTTCCATGAAAATTCCCGAGGGGATGGGCGTGATTGTCAGAACCGCGGGGCAGGGGAAACGTTGGACTTATTTTGTCCGCGATTTGCACATGTTGCTGAATGTATGGAAAAAAATACAGCAGCGTATAGACGACACCCCAGCGCCCGCCACGATTTACAAGGAACCGGACATTATAGAGAGAACCGTCAGGGATTTTCTCACCGAGCAAACCGACCGCATTCTTATAGACAGCCGCAACGACTACGAGCGTATATTGCGCTCCGTGTCGGAGATATCGAGGCGCGCAAGGTCGAAAATCCAATTTTTTAAGGAGAACATCCCGATTTTCGAACGCTACAACATAGAGCGCCAGATAGCCCAAACTTTCGCCCGCAGGGTCACTTTGCCGTCCGGCGGCGAGATTGTAATAGACGAAACCGAAGCGCTTGTCGCTATAGACGTGAATACGGGCTCGCATAAGGGCAAGGATGCCGACGGCAAGGATTTTATCCTCCAGGCAAACCTCGAAGCCGTAACCGAGGCGGCGCGCCAGGTACGCCTCCGCAATTTGGGCGGACTCATCATAATAGACACCATAGATATGAAAAACCGCAAGGACCGCCAGGCGGTTTACAAGCGGTTGAAAGACGAGATGGAGAAGGACAAGGCAAAGAGCCAGGTTCTTCCCATATCGCAATTGGGCATAATGCAGATGACCAGGCAAAGGCACGCGCAAAGCAATTCCAGCGGAATTTACACCACGTGCCCGTACTGCGGCGGCAAGGGCATAGTAAAGTCGGCGCGGACCGTGAGCGCCGAAATACAGAGAAAAATAGTGGCGGTGTGCAAAAGCGCCAGGAGCGGCGGTGCGGATACGTCCCGCGAATTGGCGCTGCTTATATTGTTGCACCCCGACAACCTCCAACGCCTGCAGACCGACGACTACGAATATCTGATAAACATGGAAAAGCTCTACAATTTGAAACTTACTTTCCGTGCCGATCCGTCCTACCACTTGGAAAATTTCCGCATACAGGACGCCCAAAGCGGCAAGATACTCAAGGCGTAACGCGGCTTCCCCGTCTTTACCGCCGTGCGGATTGTTTCCCGCGGCGGTTTTTTGGAAGTTTACTTCGCCAGTTTGGGATGTCCGAAAATCCTCCTTATGACGTAGTAGAATACGGGCGTCATAAGGCATCCCAACAGGGTTACGCCGATCATTCCGAACATGACGGATGTTCCCAGCGGCTGCCTGAGTTCGCAGCCCGGTCCGGTTCCGTACGCGAGGGGCACCACACCCAATATAAATGCGAACGACGTCATCATAATGGGGCGCAGTCTGCTCTTGGAGGCGGCGGACAGCGCCGATACTATGTCTTCGCCGTCGTCCTCGTGCTGTTTTGCGAACTCCACAATCAAAATGGCGTTTTTACACGCCAGACCTATCAGCACTACAAACCCTATCTGGGCCATGAGGTCGTTTCCGAACCCCCTGCAGTTTATTCCGAGGAGCGCGAACAAAATTACAAGCGGCACTATCAGTATTACGGCGAGCGGCAGCGTCCAACTCTCGTAAAGGGCGGAGAGTAGCAGGAATACGAAAAGTACGCACAGGGCGAATATGTATATGGAGGTGTTCCCCGCCTTCTTTTCCTCGTACGCGATGTCCGTCCATTCTATCCCCATTCCCTGCGGCAGCGTGCGTTCGGCAAGTTCCTCTATTTCCTTTATGGCCTCCCCCGTGCTGTAACCCTTGCTTACGTTTCCGGCGATGTCTGCGGTGGTGTAGAGATTGTAGCGCGAAAGGCTGTTCGGTCCAACATAGCGCCTTATCGTGGCGACGGAGCCCAGGGGGACGTTTTGCCCCAGGGAATTCGGTATCTTCAGCCTGTATATGTCGGTTATGTCGCGGCGGCTGTTGCTTTCGGCCTGCGCCATAACCCTGTACACCCTGCCGAGGATGTTGAAGTCGTTCACGTACACGGAGCCGAGGTTGTACTGCATGGTGTCGAAAATGGCGCTTATGGGGATATTGAGCTTTTGGGCGCGCTCCCTGTCTATGTCTATAAAAAGCTGGGGATTCGATGTCTTGAACGTGGTGTAGGCGCTCGACACCGAAGGTAGCTTTCCCATTTCGTCTATGAGTATTTGGGCGTATTTTTCAAGCGCGCCTACGCCCATGCCCACCTTGTCCTGAAGCTGGAACCTGAAATCCCCGCCTCCGGCCATGCCGGGAACCACCGCCGGTTCGTACAGGTTGATTTTCGCCCCCAGTATGTTCTCGTTCATGACTTTCGACGCCGCCAGCATGATGGTTCCCACGTCCAATCCCTCGGCTTCCCTTCGTTTGTAGCCGTCCAACTTGATGGACGCCCTGCCTATGTTCGATGTTCCGTCCCCGGCTATGGTCGTAAACAGAAACATTCCGGGCACATTCCCGTCCAGGATTTTTCCCGCCTTTAGCATCAGTTCGTTCGTGCGCTCGAAGGTGGCGCCTTCGGGCAATTCGAAGCGGATGCTGAAAAATCCCCTGTCCTGTTTCGGTATGAATCCCGTGGGGGTGGTTTTAAACAGGTGGACGGCGGACCATATAAGGGCGCCGTAGCAAACAAGCATTAGAAGGGACAACTTAAGAAGAAGTTTTACAAGCCTGCCGTAGGTGTCCGCGGTCCAATCGAAGCAGGCGTTGAACGCCCTGAAGAGCGCGCCTATCGTATAGTGGAACAGAACGCCGAAAATGCTCCGCTTCGGCGCGTCCCTCCTCAGGAACAGCGCGCACAGGGCGGGAGTGAGTGTCAGGGAGACCACTCCCGATATAATCGTGCTTGTGGCGATTGTCAGAGCGAACTGCCTGTAAAATTGGCCGGATATTCCGCCCAAAAATGTCGTGGGAATGAACGTGGCGCTCAAAACCAATACTATGGCAACCAATGCGCCCTGTATTTGGCTCATGGCGTTGCGCACGGCGTCCCTTACGGGGGTTCCCGCCTCCATGTTGCGCTCTACGTTTTCAACTACTACTATCGCGTCGTCAACAACTATGCCTATCGCCAGTACGAGCCCGAACAGCGTCAAATTGTTTATGGTGAAGTTGAACAGATGCATCACCGAGAACGTTCCTATCAGGGAGACTGGGATGGCGAAGAGCGGTATTATCGCAGCGCGCCAGTTTTGCAGAAAGAGCAGTATGACGAAAACCACCAGGACTACCGCTTCAAATATAGCTCTGTAAACCGCGTTGATCGAATCCCTGACGTATTCCGTGGCGTCGTAGGTTATCACGTAGTCGACGTCGGAGGGAAAGGTTTTTTTTATCTCCTCTATTTCCTTGCGCAACAGGTTTACCGTTTCCACCGAGTTTGTTCCGGGAAGCTGGTACATCCCCATGTTTATGGAGGGCTTCGTCTTTATCGACGGTTTCATGTACATATACGATTCGTTTTCGTAGTTGTACGCCCCGAGCTCGATGCGCGCAACGTCCCGCAAGTGCACTATGCGGCCGTCGGGCAGGTATTTTACTATTATGTCGCCGAACTCCTTCTCGTTGGATAGGCGTCCCTGCGCGTTTATCAAAAGTTCGAACGCAGCCCCCGTTTCAAGGGGCGGTTTGTTCAGGCTTCCCGCCGCCACCTGCTTGTTTTGCTCCTTGAGGGCGTCTATAACCTGCATTGGTGACAACTCCACCGCGGACAGCCTGTCGGGATCCAGCCAGATTCTCATGCTGTACTCCCTCGACCCCCAAACCGCGAATTCGCTCACCCCGTACACTCGCGACAGCCTGTCTTGAAGCTGGGTTATGGCGTAGTTGGACAAATATATCTTGTCCCTCGTTCCCTTGGGCGAATAGAGGTTGAGTGTTAGAAGAATATCGGCTGAGCGCTTTTTTACGGTTATGCCCAGATCCCTCACCTCCTGCGGCACGCGGGTTTGCGCCTGCGACACCTTGTTTTGGACAAGCACCTGCGCCATGTCGATGTCGGTTCCCGGCGCGAAGGTTACGGAAATGCTCCAAGAGCCCGTGGGCGAGGCGGAACTCTTCATGTAGACCATATTCTCCACCCCGTTCAGAGTCTGTTCGAGGGGGGCTATGGTTGTCTTCATCATTACGTCGGGCGACGCCCCGGGATACGAGCCGTAAACCGCAACCGAGGGGGGCACTATGTTCGGGTATTGCGTTACCGACATGTTCATATAGGCGAGGACGCCTACAAGCGTTATGATAATCGATATCACGCTTGCGAAAATGGGCCTGCCTATGAAGAAATGGGAAAACTTCATTTATCCTTAAGTTCCTTGAGAACGGGTTTTACCGTTTTGTTGGGGATCGCCCTGTGCAGTCCGTTCACCACCACGCGGTCGTCGGGTTTTATTCCGTCGAGTATGATTTGCATTTTCCCAACGATTTCCCCCACCTGTATCGCGCGGTATTCCACCACGTTTTTGGGGTTTACAACCAGCACGTATCTGCCTACGAGATCCGTTCCTATGGCGGATTCGGGTAAAAGTAGGCGCGGAACGGGGTCGCCTGCGCGCAGGTAGATTTTCCCGAACATGCCCGGAAACAATTGTCCGCGCAGGTTTCCTATTTCCGCGCGCAGTTCTATCGACGACGCGCTCAAAGTGTTGTCCACATATGTCACCTGCCCGAAATGCGACGGCTCGATTTCGTCGAGGAGTTTCAACTTTACGGGCGGTCCGGAATGTTTCGAGCTGTCTATTGAGTCGAAGAGTTTGATGTTGTTGTAGCGGATGATGTCGCGCTCGCTTACCTCGAAATACGCGTAGATTGTGTTCCTGGAGACGACCGTTGCCATCAAGGTTGTGGACGCGTCTATCAGGTTGCCTTCGTCCACGCGCCGCCGGCTGACGTATCCGGAGATTGGCGAACGCGTCTTTGTAAATTCGAGGTTCAGCACCGCCTCCTTCAGCTTTGCCTGGGCGCTCATCAATACGGCTTTCGCCGAAAAGAGTTCGCTCTTTCTCGTTTCGAGGACCTCTTTGGATATGGCGTTGGCTTTATACAAATCCTGCGCCCGTTCGAGGTTGCTTTGCGCCAATTCTATGCGGGACTGTATCTCGCTTACCGACGCCTGAGACGCCTCCACCATTGCTTCGAAAGGGCGGGGGTCTATTTCAAACAGCACGTCGCCTACGTTTACGAAATCGCCGTCCTTGAAGTGGATTTTTTCCAGATAACCGCTGACGCGCGAGCGTATTTCAACCGATTTTTCCCCCTCCAGACGCGCGGCGTAACTATCCCACACTTCCACGTTCTTAAGCAGTGGCTTGGCGACTTCCACCGTATTGTAATCCGTCGTATCTATTTTCGGCGCTTTTTTCTCAAAACAACCGCAAAGCAACGCAAACGACAACGTTCCCGCCGCAAATGCGAACGATTTCGTTAGTATTCTCATATGGATAAACGGTTCGTAAAATTACGCGCGGACAACAAAAAGCCGTTATTCAAGCCCCCCGTCATCCTCCCTCTCACTAAACGCAAGATTACCGCGCAAAGTTTTGCATGCAAGTATTTATTTGGCGCGAATCCGGACGCCTACAAGGGAGGACGGGAAAAAAGTTCCGGATTGATTCGGATACAAAGCTCTCCTTCCCGGTTTCTCCAAAGTTGCGCATGCACGCCCATACTTCATACTTAAACACCCGCAATCCGTTTGAACTTTTCGATTTGACAAGGGTATTATCCATTACTATGCGCCTACGCCGTAAAATCGACCGAACACCGCTATCCCCCGGCGGGGGGCGGCGTATAAACTAAAGTACGCGTTTCGGCGGTACTGTTTCCAAGGCAAAAAATGT
>CAZMBN010000007.1:43406-74026 GCA_964564825.1 uncultured Opitutales bacterium | reverse complement strand
TCCCAACCGTCCCCCCACAGGCTCCGGGAGGGGTTCAATCAATCCACGCGCCCACACGGGGCGCGACAAATATCACAAAAAAGGAATTCGTCTCAATCAAGGTTTCAATCCACGCGCCCACGCGGGGCGCGACCCCAATCGGCGGTCTCTGCGTTGGTCTCGATCAGTTTCAATCCACGCGCCCACGCGGGGCGCGACTTGTACGCTTTGCTGTCATACAGCGAGTCGCTCTCGTTTCAATCCACGCGCCCACGCGGGGCGCGACGCGAACCCGCTTGAACAGCGGTTTGCCAGATGTGTTTCAATCCACGCGCCCACGCGGGGCGCGACAAATTGAGATAGGCGCAAAGCCAAGCTCGGGAAGTTTCAATCCACGCGCCCACGCGGGGCGCGACAATCGGTAACGGCTTAGGCTTAGGCGATTTCGATGTTTCAATCCACGCGCCCACGCGGGGCGCGACAGACAGGGGTTGCCCCTGATAACCAACACCAACGTTTCAATCCACGCGCCCACGCGGGGCGCGACAAAGAATTGAGACGTCTCGGCATGGATAGCGAGGTTTCAATCCACGCGCCCACGCGGGGCGCGACCTCGATTTCCCTTGTCCGCTCTTTCTCTCCAGAGTTTCAATCCACGCGCCCACGCGGGGCGCGACACTCGTAATAGGCAAGCTCCGGCAAAACAAATGGTTTCAATCCACGCGCCCACGCGGGGCGCGACAGGGATGTTGTTGATTTTTGGAAGGTGGGAAAGATGTTTCAATCCACGCGCCCACGCGGGGCGCGACCGCGGGAAAGACGGCAAAGCTTGAGCGCATACATGTTTCAATCCACGCGCCCACGCGGGGCGCGACATAGAAACCTATCTCGCGGAAGCGGATGAAAAGTTTCAATCCACGCGCCCACGCGGGGCGCGACCGCCGACCCATATATTCGCGTACATCAAGATATTGGGCTATCCGGTTCGCGAACATAAAAAACGCCGACACGTTTTAATGTAACATACGTGCATTTTTACATGCAAGTACATAAATATCAAAATGCGCGAAGCCTTCGCTTCTTTTTGCAATGCTTGGGGTTCGCGCACGCTAAAAAATCAGGGTGGATTCTTGGTTCACCTGCGGATTTTTCCCAAGGTATTCAACGCGCCTTTCCCAATTGTCTCCCATAAAATAAAAACGCACGCTATCGTTTTCCGCGTCTATTACCCCCGCTATCCTATTTCTTAAAGTTGCAAAACGCGCCCCGTCCAAAACGCATTCGAAAACGGAATTTTGAACGCGCATTCCGTAGTCTTCGCACGCCTTTGCAACCCTTCTGAGCCGCCCCGCCCCCGCGGGGCTTGAAGTCTCAACATCGTATGTTATCAAAACCATCATATTTATTTCACCACAAAAACGGGATAGTTGTCGATGTCGCCGCGAATGTAACCCGAGAGAAGGCGCGCCTGCGCGTGCGCAAGGAGTCCCACGGAAATTTTCTCCCCCAAAAAAGGATGAGTCAACGTCTCCTTCTTCTTTTCCTGCCAGGCCGTAATCAATTTGCGCCGCCCCGTATCCGAAAGCAAAACCGTGTCGCCGCTCTGGCGCGTAAAGTCTTTCTTTGTTATCTGCAACCTGTTTATCAGAGACAGCACGGTTCTATCGCACAAATAAGCGCGCAGTTCCTCCATCAGATCCAGCGCAAGCGATATCCTCCCCGGGCGCAGGGTGTGGAAAAAGCCCACATAGGGATCGAAGCCCGCGCATTCAAGCGCCGAAGCGACCTCGTTCGCAAGCATAGAGTATGTAAAAGAAAGCATTACGTTGACTTCGTCGCGCGGCGGGCGGCGGTTGCGGCCGTTGAAAACAAAGTCATCTTTTTGTCTCAGGATAAGGCGGTTGAATACGCCGAAATAGGCGTTTGCGGCGTCGCCCTCTACTCCCAGTAACTCCCCGGGGGATTCCGCCTCCAGCGCGCTTCTTACGGACCTCAGCAAAAGTTCGGCGGCGGAAGCCAAGGGGGGATCTTCACCGTTGTCCCTCAGGGCGCGCCGTAGAATATTGCGGCAATTTTGGATTTTTCCCGCAATAAAAATCCTTGCGAGGGGGAGGGAAAAACCAATGTCGTCGCTTAAGGCGTACTGTTTTTTGCGCAAAAGCACGTTTCCCCTGCATCCCCCCTGCGCGCGCGCAATAAACCGCCCCGAAGGCGACATGAACGAAAGAGAAACATTGTTTTCAACGCACAACTTCACAAGTCCGGGACTCGCCCCCGCATAGCAGAAAGCCACTATACCCTCCAGGTTTATTACGGGTATGCGAAAAACCTCCGCGTTTTTCGAAAAGACCACAACGTCCATGCCGTCGCATTTAAGGTAGGATTCCGCATCCGTAACGTAGAGGATGTTTAAAAGTTTTCTCATTCCAACACATCCCTTAAATAGGCGCCCGCGGATCTCCCCGCGTCCGGCATGCAAATATCCGAAAGGGAGCAGCACTTGCAGTTTTTGGAGGGAACCGCCGCTGGGGTGCTTTTTAGGGAATAGAGTTCGTGCATTTTTTCGGCGCACCTTTCGGTTTTTAGGCGCAGTTCGTCCGTAATTTCCACAGTCTCCCTCCTTCTCGTCTCCCAATAAAAGAGAAAGGCGGCGGGAATCTTTACGGAATATGCCTCCTCGAGGCACATCGCCTGCGCCGCAAGTTGAAGCCGGTCGCAATCGGAAGTCTTGGGATGTCCCCTCTTATATTCAACGGGACGCGGAAGAAACCGCCCGGGATATTTTTCGTGCGGAATTCCCCCGTCCTCCTCCCCGTCCGCAAGCGGGGAGAGTTCAACAGCGTCGCACACGCCGTAGAGTCCAAGCCTTTTGGATACGGCGTGCACACGGCGCAAAGTCAATGTATTGTTGTTTAAAACGCGACGCGAAGGGTCGTCTACTTTCGAATGCAAAATGCGCCCTTCGGCGGTCAGGGAATTTTCAGCCCATTGGCATTCTATATAAATTAACGCCCACTGCCGGGGACAAAAAGCAAAGTGCTGAATCCCCGACAGCATGAGCATGTCGTCTTTGCCGTATTCCAAACTATAGAATTTCTTCTATCGTAACGCCCGGCGGGAGATTACCCTTGTCTATTTCAATCTTGTAATCCTCGAATTTCCTGACGGGCTCCGTAACCGGGGTAATTTTTACGCGCTCGAAGAGCTCCGACGCCGAAGCGTTGCCGAGGATACAATTGTGACTAAAGGCAACCAACCTGCGTGCCGACATCATTCCGCGCGCTGCGGAGCGGTCGCAATCAAACATATTCTTTAGCGCGTCCCACAATAGCTCCAAATCCTCATTGGAAAAACCCGTCTGCTTCGCGAAATTCGCGTTTATAAAACCGCAACACCTATACAGACCGTAATGTACCGTGGATTTGCGGCCCATTGTGTGGTTTTCCCCCTTCATTTTTTTCGCTTCGTCTTCGGTGGCAACCGCAATACGTGTGATGCTATGCTCTTTGGTTACTATCGGATCTACGGAACGCGCAAAAGTTATTTGGACGGGACCGCGAACCTGCCCCGCGTTCTTCCCCGTGGACATGACCGCCCCGAATGTGCGAACATCGTAATATTTTTCACACATTACCATTCGCGCCGCCTCGGTTTTTTCAGCATCTTTCTGCTTTGATTTGACTTCCTCTGAGTTGTGCGCGTTCTCGATAAGAGTAT
Source organism: uncultured Opitutales bacterium (assembly GCA_964564825.1). Lineage (GTDB taxonomy): Bacteria > Verrucomicrobiota > Verrucomicrobiia > Opitutales > Intestinicryptomonadaceae > Merdousia. The sequence continues at coordinate 70,330 of CAZMBN010000007.1, read as the reverse complement.
TAAGCACCGCTTTTTCCTTGATGAAGATGTCGTAACCTTCCGTGTTGTTTTCACCCTTTTTGAATTGGACATAGTTTCTAACTTTGCGCTTAAGGCAAACATCGCTTACAAGCCCCTGCCCAGTCTCGGCGTCGACGCGCGGCAAATTGCCCGCATCGGGATCCCCGTTTGGATTGCCGTCTTGAACGTCGAAAATATATACGAAGTCTATTCTATTTTTTATGCTTTCCATAATTTTTCTCCTTTATTTTTTATTCATTTGAAAATTTGTCCTACGCGTCTGCGTCTTTTTTTGTGAAAAGATCCTGTCTTTGCTGGTAGTATCCCACAAAAAACCTGCCTTGGTCTTGAAGACCGAGGTGTGCCGGGAATCCCCCCGAAGGCAGTTTGCCGATAATTTCCTGTTTTAATTTATTATAAAATATTTTCGCTCCGTCCTTTAAATTTTCGGTATGGTGGACGGAAAGGTTTAGAATTGTACCAAACACGGAAGACGGGCTTGCCGAAGCCGCGTTCATATAACGTTCGGCTATCGTATTAACATTGTTTGCGTCTTCCTGTACTTTTACAAGAACCGCAAAGAGCCTACCGCACAGGTAGCCTTCGTTTGTATTTTCTTTATCCAACATAATTTCTAACTTTTTATGATTTGTTTGTCTGGTTTGTCTGTTTAAAAAAGCTTTTAATATCGCCATTCGCGTTATTGAAAAACAAGTAGTCTCCGAAAGTTCCGCGTTTATGCGTCGGATACATGCGGTATAGAGGGGGAAAGGATAGGCGGTATTTTGCAATACGCTTTTTAGAAGAGCCTCCGGAAGATTTGGTTGTACTTCACTCGACTTGCCTCCCAGTGTAACAGCGGAAAGCATGCTGTATAATCCGCAATAGGGTTTCTTGACTTTCCTATTGTCGTCAATTTCCATATCTTCAAAATGCTTCCACAAGTTGTAGGCAAAATCCTTTACCGAACATTCGTTCCAGTAAACCACGGCAAGACGCGCGGCGTTCGGCGCCAATCCCAAAACATAAAATCTACCATCGGACGAACCAGGGGTTTCCCCGCTCCAAATAGATTTGAGAACGCTCTTTAACTTACCCAACCCCGCGTTGGGATTATCCGAATTGTCGTTGAGAAACGCAAAAAAACCGTCTTCGGCATCCTTTGATGATTCGTTTTCTTCCCTATTCGACGCCCAAAATACAAAGCTTCTATCCCCAAGTAAAAACCTATTTTTTGATTTTTTATCAAGCAGCGTTTTGAGTGCCGTAGTATAGGCAAATTCGGCTTCTTTTCCAATGGGGGCGTTTGCGCATTGCTCTTTGCCGTAGGAATCGTACCCCGAAGATATCTGAAACGACACCAACCTTGCATTGGATTTACTACCCGCAATTTGGGTTGCGGTGGTTACAGCAATAGGTTCTACCTTTTTACCCGTAATAAGGCATGTTTGCAAACTACCACCCGTTTCGCTTGTAAATTCCTTTGCCACGCAGTTTTTTACTTCGTCAAGTTCCGCCACAATTCTTAAAGACCCGTCCAAAATGAAGGAAAAATTGCCCGCGCTTTGCTTTTCAAGCTCATTCCAGTCTCCGCTTTTGCGAAGTTTATCAACGCCGCCGTTGTCATAAAACTTTAAAACGGCGCCTACGGCTTTGGAATCGGGAGTTTTATCTAAAAGTTCCCTACATTTACATATGAACGCCGAATTTTTTTCCTCCGCATCTCGCAAACTTTTGGATGAACCGTCTTTCGGGATTCCAAGCACATATTTGCCGTTATCCCAAAGCAGGTTAGCCACGGTATCGCTCGATCGACTTACTCCGCGGGGAACCACGTACTCTTTCGGCTCTTTCCCCGTTCTGGTATCTTCAATGCGCACAAAATTTCCCTCCGCATCTATTACTATCAGAAAGGTGATCTTCTTTTTTTCAAGACCCGGAGAGGGCAGACTGCCCAATCTTTGGTAATAGTCGTACAACGCTTTAAGTATCATTTTAAAATCTCCTTTGAACCTAAGGGGGGAACAGTGATTACGCCGTTTTCCATGTTCGCCCTGTAAAACATGGGGATTATATTTTCTTCGTTGCTAAAATCCATGTCGTAAAGCATTATGCCGAGGTCGCGGCTCTCTTTTATGGGAGGCTTTTCGGACGATGGGCCTTCAACAAGACGCCAGCGGGCAGCGCACTCCCTGGTTCCCAAGTAGGGGGTGCTAAAGCATTTGCCGGACCTTGCCCTGCGCTCGAATTCGCTGTAATACTTGACGGGATTTTCACAGCCGTTTGCATCGGGTTCTTTTTTTAGGACATTGGGATCTCTATCTCTAATGGGGATAAAAACAAGTTTTGCGTATATGCGGTACGCAACGTCCCTTAGCATCAGCGAATTGCGCTGCTGCCTTTTATCCTCGATAAATATCGGTCCCGACTTAAGGGACGCCGTAGCTCCAACTTCGTTTCTTCGCACGGAAATCCATTTTACGGGATTTAACACTTCTATTTTCGTAACCTGCCAACGCATTGCGTATTTTGCGAAAAGAACCGCCTCGAAAATCGCACGCGCTGCGGAGGGCGTTATGACGTCGTAACTAACTCTTTCCACCTTGAATTCGGGGCGGGTAAAACACGCAAAGTCCCCCTTCACTTCAAGGCAATATTCCCTATCGCTATATTGTTCCATTTTTCTTCTTTGTTAACAAATTAAAATTTCATCAAGCCAGTTGTTTTCAAAGACCAAGCCGCAATCCTCACTGTATTGGGAGGGATCTTTTAGCAGGTTTAAATTTCCCAGATTCTCGACCATTCCGGCTTTCTCGAATTTTTCAAAATCGCCCTTGTGCAAGTTTACAATGTAGCGGTTTAATTTTTTTAACGCGGAAGGATCCCCGTTTTTTTCGCGCAATTTTTCCGCAAGGGCGGCGCCCTCTCCGCCGTAAGGAACAAGCACGCTTTCGCCGTCGTCGTCTATTAACCTAAACGAATCGTCCGCCTCTTCAAAATTGAGTTCATCTTTGTGGTCGAGCATACCACGGGCATTACCCTTGTCGAACAAACCGTCCTTGTCAAAAGTAGGGATTTGGTGGAAATACTGCTTAAAATATTCGCAAACGGCGTCACGTCCGAACCAGTCCCAATCTTTTTTTATTCCGTACATATTTAGACGCGCATAGTTTGCAAAATTTAACGTGCCGGGGGGAAGCTTTCTTCCCTCTATCTTAAATACTACAACTTTTCCCCGTTCTTTTCCGCGCCCCTCCCTGTTGCACCGCCCCGCCGCCTGCAAAATGGAATCAAGCCCCGCCTCCTGGCGCATGACAAAAGGCAGGTCTATGTCGACCCCCGCTTCTATAAGCTGGGTTGAAACTATGCTCACGGGGGTTGACGCGTCCTTTTTAAGAAGGTCTTTTATTTTTTTCAAAACCCCGTCGATGTGTTCCGAACACATCATGCGCGACAAATGAAAGACGTTTTCGCACTCCAAATCCCTTAGACGGCGGTATATCTCGCTTGCGTCCTTGCGCGTATTGACAACGCAAAGAACGCGCTTTTGTTCGGAAATTTTTTTTGCAATTTCGTCGTAGGACCATGCGGATTCGGCAAATTGCAATTCCGCGCGTTGCGGGACGCGGGGAAGGCTTTCCGCGGGGACAAGTTCCACTATTTTCCCAAAGCCTTCCAAAAATTTTGCATGATTTTCATCTTCAATATTATTCTCTAAAACCGGCATGCTTGCCGTGGTGAACAAAACGGAAACACCAAAGAGTTCGTTGTACGCCTTGAGGGCGTTGACAATGGGCTGCAATCTTTCGGCAGGCAAAGTCTGCACTTCGTCCAAAATAATTACGGAGTTTACGATATTGTGGAGCTTCCTACATTTGCCGGGATGGGAGGCGTACATGGATTCAAAAAGCTGCACGTTCGTTGTTACTATTATCGGAGCGTCCCAATTTTGCCTTGCAAGAAGGTGTTTCTTCTTCGCAACCGCACTGTCCTTGGTTTCTATTGAATTTCCGCCTTCGCCGCCGTCTTCGTCTTCGGGAAAATAGTTGCAGGTGTGCTCAAGCACGTTTTCCCCTCCAAAAATCCCCCGTAAAAGCGACGCCGTTTGCGAAATAATTGTGGTGTAGGGAATAGCTATCACCACGCGTTTTTTCCCTTCTTTTAAAGCGTGCAACATTGCCCACAAAAGGGACGAAAGGGTCTTTCCCCCGCCCGTTGGAACGGAAAGGCTGTAAACCCCCTTAGGCAGGTTTGAGCCCTGCCTGCAACACTCTTGAACCTTCGCCCTTAGCCTGTTCATGTCCGTTTTAGGGGCGGCGGCGGAAATTTCTCTTAGACGTTTCTCCAAGAGGGGGAGCAGTTCCCCAAGGCTTTTGCCTCCCCTAAGAACGGAAACATCGGCATTCATAAACCTCTCTGTATCGAGGTAGTCGGCGTCCACAAGGCAGGAGTAGAGCATACGGACAAGATGGTGGTAATTCTTTTTTGTAAGAAATTCCTTAACCGAACAGGGTAAAGAAAGTTCAACTTTATCTATATTTTTATCGACTTCCGGGGGAATGCCACGGTTGAGGACGTTTTCCAAGTCCGTGTAGTTGTAGAGTCCCCTATGGTGTCCCGCTATCATGTTTGTTAAGAGATTGCCGCATTTCGGGCAAAAATTCCGTGCGAGCAAAGCCCCCACGTAGGCGTGGGTTTTATCATTGTAAGGGGGGACGTCCTTCGAATATCCGCTTTCGCGCTTGATGAAATTTTGAAAGTCGTTTTTTTCCTTTCCCTTGTCGTGGAGTAGTCCCGCCGCCCTCGCCCAATCGCCCATGTAAAATTCGTCGGCAAACTTGCCGGCAAGTTCGGCAACCGCCCTTTGGTGCTCGTCGTTGTCCTGAAGTTCCCCCTTGTTATTTATATGCGATATAATCATCGAAAACAAAACGCCGTGTAACAATGTATTAAAACATATTAAGAAAATAATTGCAAGATATTTTTTAACCGTTAGTGTGGAAAATTATCTTAGACGCGTCTATATCTGGTCTTTTTTCGGACGCGCTGCACCTTCCAAAATTAAGAACAAAAAAAGATTCCAGCACGTGCACGCCGGAATCTTCAGCAAAAGGGGTTCCCCCGCCGCCGTCTCTACTTGTCCATTTCGTCGTAGAAATCCACTATGCGCCCGCGCCTGCCGGAGCCATTGAACTCTATGGCGCTTTTCGGGTGCCTGTTTAGAAAGGCGGTAATCATGTAGGGATAGTCGAAGCCCCAGCCGAGTTTTGGACGCAGGGGTTCCACGTGCTTTTCCACGCAGTTTAGAAGGGGTCTAATCCTGTATTTCGGATTGTGGAGAAACCCTATGAGCATTTCCAAATGGCAGTTGCCCGCGCCCCTGCCCAACCCCGCAAGGGTCCCGTCAACCATGTTCGCACCGTCCACTATGGCTTCTATGGTGTTGGCGAAAGCCAACTGGAGGTTGTTGTGGGCGTGGATTCCCACCTCTTTGCCGAACTCGCGCGCAACGCGGGTGTATTTCGTCATCATATAGCGTATCTGCTCGCCGTACAGGGAACCAAAGCTGTCCACAAGGTATATCGCCCCCACGGGGGTGCGCCCCAGCATTTCCAAGCCTTCGTCGAGCTCGCTCTCGCGCACCGTTGAAACCGCCATAAGGTTCACGGTGGTTTCGTAGCCCTTGTCGGTCGCGTCCTTTATCATATCCACGGCGAGCGGTATTTGATGGATGTAGGTTGCAATCCTTACAAGGTCTATATTGCTGTCCTTCCTAGGGACTATGGCGGTCTTGTAGTCGCTTTTTTCGGCGTCCGCCATGACGGATATTTTTATATCGCGCTTGTCGTCGCCTATGATGCGGTTTATGTCGTCCTCCCTGCAAAAGCGCCACGCGCCGTAGGAGTCGGGCGAAAAGATTTTGTCGCTGTTCTTATAGCCCAGCTCTATGTAGTCTATGCCCGCGTCCGCGCAGGCGTCGTAAACCGCGCGTACGGTCTTGTCAGGGAAGCGGCTGGAGTTCATAAGACCGCCGTCCCTTATGGTGCAATCCAACACCTTTAGTTCCTTTCTGAAACCGACCCATCTTCCTGCCGATTCCGTCGATGTTTGTTTTTGGTCCATTGTCGTTTCCGTATTGTTGTTTTTGCGCCTGCGCGGTTGAAACGGGAAATTAAAAAACCCGACCGCCCAAGCGTCCGGGTTCTTATCCGCAAAAAAGCGGGACACTTCCGAACGCTACGCGTTTGGATAGTAGAAATAATAAAACTCCCTCTTTTTATGCGTCATTTTGCGCGGAGGATGCCTATCGGATTTTAAGTTGCAAGCAAAATTTTCCATTTTCCGCCCGGGGAAATAAAAAGGCGTCGACGCCAGCCGTTATTTCGCGGCGGCGGGCGCCTTTTCGGAAACTTCCGCCTTTTCGGCTATGAAATTTACAGCCTTGTGGATTAGCGCGTCCGAACGCAGGCGGTTGGCGCGCGCGGGATCGTCCTTCAGGCGCCTGAGGAACTCCTTGGGTTTTACACCGCTTCGCAAAGCCTCCTGCCACAGGATACGGTTCATGTCGTCGTTTTCAACCTTGAGCTTGTTGGCCACCGCAACCCTGTTGAGGAAAATCCGCATCCGCGCCCTTCCCTTCGCATCCTTGTCCGCGCTCTCGTAGAGGGAATCCTTGTTCTTTTCAATGTCCTCGCGCGAGGCTCCAGAAGACATCAGGCGCGACATCACCTCGCCGAGAATCGCGTTCCGCTCCTCGTCGACCGCGCTTTCGGGAAGGGGGAATTCGCACTTTTGCATAAGTTGTTCAACCGCAAACTGGCGCTTGAGGATTTCGTTGTTCGACTTCTTTTCCTCCTCTATGCCCGATTTTATCTTCGCCTTGAGGGCGTCGAGGCTGTCGACCTCGAAAGCCTTGAAGAACTCCCCATCCAGTTCGGGAAGGATTTTTTCCCTCACCTCCAGCACCTCCGTTTCGTAATCCGCCGTTTTGCCCGCGATTTTTTCGTTGGGAAGCTCCTTCGGGAATTCGTGGGAAAGGATTTTTTTCTCCCCCTTCTTCATTCCAAGCACGCCTTGCACAACCCCCTGTATACCCGGGGCGTCCGCGTTTCCAGCCTCCTCCCAAGTGGACTTTTGGTCGGCGAACGCGGGAAATTCGGGCGCCAATTCGGAAACGGGAACTCCGCCGACGGCGCCCTTGTAGGACAACCGCACAAAATCGCCCTTCCTCGCCCCGCGGTCCACCTCCACATACTTCGCCCGTTGCGAACGGTGGTATTCCAGCGTCTTTTCCACCTCCCCGTCGGTGGCGGAAACGGGGTCGAGCTCTATCTTGGTTGCGTACGATTCCGGCAGTTTCACTTCGGGATATACGTCGACGGTGAACTCGAATTCCATCCCTCCGGAGGGGGCGTTCTTTTTCAAGTCCACAACAGAGTACAAATCGAATTCCTTAATTCCGTTCAGGGTTTCAACCGCCCTGTTCGCAAGCACGCTTTCCACGCGTTCGGCAATCTCCCTCCCGTAGCGTTTTACAACCATGTCCTTCGGCGCCCTGCCGGGGCGGAATCCCGGAATCCGGGCGCTCTTGACGAACTCGGACGCGGTGTTTTCGTTTTCCCCGTCCACATCCGCGGCGTCGAATTCCACCGAAACTTTTTTTCGCGTTTGGCTTATGCTTTCAATGTTCGTGTTCATAATAGTAAAAATTACCGGAAACGGCGGACGGCGGGAAAGCCCCTCCGCGGAAAAATAAAGACGCCCATATTGTACCGCGCGCGGGGCGCGTCAAGCAAACAAGTCACGTTTTCGTCTCGGCCCTCGACAGTCTGTCGAGCATTGCAAGCCCCACTCCAACGGCGGGCGGACGCTGGCAATAGAACCCGTATTCGGATTTTTTGTCGAGCGCCCTAAGCAGGGAAAACATGTTTCTGGCGGCGTCCTCGAGGTCCCCGGATTCGCTGAGCCAATAGTAGTTGCCGGAGTTTTTTTCGGGGCGCTTCAGGAACACCACCTCGCCGCGGAAATCCGGGGGAATCTCGGAGGGGGAGTCGAAAAGTTTCAGGCGCGACTTCGGGCTGTAGTGCGAATCGAGCATGCCGGGGGCGGCGGGTCGCGCCGCGTTGTCCTTCGGATTGCGTTCCACGGGCTCCCCCAGTATCTCCTCGATTTTATCGGGCGGAACGGGTCCGGGACGCAAAAGCTTCTTCGGCGAGGAAACCATTAGGACTATAGTCGACTCCAAGCCGCATTCGCACATTCCGCCGTCGAGTATAAAGTCTATCTTTGCGCCCAGTTGGTCGCGGACGTGGCCGGCGCAGGTGGGGCTCACGTAGCCGAAGGGGTTGGCGCTCGGCGCGGCGAGGGGGCGGCCGCAACGCTCTATAAGTTCGAGCATTACGGGATGGGAAGGAAACCTTACCGCCACGGTGTCCAAGCCCGCGGTGACGATGTCAGGCACGCGGTCTTTGCGCGGCAAAACCATGGTCAACGGTCCGGGCCAAAAGGCGGACGCCAACCGCTCCGTTCCCGGTACGGCTTCCGCAATCTCCGCCGCCATCTCGAGGGAGTTTACATGGACGATAAGCGGATCTATAAACGGCCTTCCCTTCGCCTCGAATATCCTGCGGACCGCCGCGGGATTTAAGGCGTCCGCCGCCAAACCATAGACGGTCTCGGTGGGGACGGCGCCTATTCCGCCGCGCAACAGAACCTCCGCGGCGGACGATATTTCGTCCGAAAACGCCGACTTTCGTAATTTCGCATCCATACGCGCCGCCTACGTCCGCAAAAACAAAAACCGACCCGCTCCGCTTAGGGGGACGGGCCGGGAAAAACCGCGCAATGCCGCGCCTATTTCATCAGGAGCATATTGCGGGAGTGTTTCACCGTCTTTTTTATGCGGCGCTGCTGCTTTGAACTTAGTCCCGTAAACTTGCGGGGCAATATTTTGCCCGTCTCCGTAACATAGCGACCCAGGAGCTCGGTTTCCGTGAAACTTATGTCCATGGGATTCTTTTTCTTTGTTTCTTCTGCCATAGTCTTTGGTTAAAATTATCGGATTGAAGGCGGCAATATGGAACGTTAAAACAGCATTGCAAGCAAAATATCCCGGAACTCCCCCTGGACACGGGCGGGGCGGGAAAAGGGACTTAATCCTCCGGGGAACCGTCTCCGGGGGCGTCGTCCGCGTCTTGGAATCTGTCGAACCTGCGCCTTTTAAATTCGCCCTTGGGTTTGAACGGGGTTTCCTTCCTGTGGTGGAAATCGCCCTTGCGCCTGTAGTCGCCGAAGCCGCGGCGGGGGGCGTCCGCATTGCCGGAACCGCCGTCTGCCCCGTTTGGATACGCGTTTTTCCCTCCGTGGAAGGGGCGTCTATTCCCGGAAAATCCGGCGCCGAAGCCGTTGAAGCGCGTGCGCGGACGGGATTTGTCGACGCGCATCGGCCTGCCCTTAAGGTCTTTCCCGTTTAGGTTTTCTATTGCCGACGCAGCCTCGGCATCGCCGTTCATAACAACGTAGGCGATTCCCCTAAACCGTCCCGAGATTCTGTCCGTGAGCATTCTCACGGACGCAACTTCGCCGTAGGGGGAGAACGCGCCGCGTATCTCTTCTTCAGTGCAGTCGAAAGGCAAATTGCCGACGAAAATTTCCATCATTCTTTTCCTGTTTGTTCTACACGGTACCCCGTCTTAACGAAATCTCAAGCCAAAATCGGGGCGTATATCCGGAATTTCAAAAAACGAGGGCGGATACGCCGACCTTCCCCTTTCCAAACAGCGGACACGCGCGCAAAACAAAGGCGCTCCGCCGATGCGAAGCGCCACGGCAACCGTAAAAACGCTCACGCCTTTTCCACCAGCCCCGCCTTTATGGCCTTCACGCTCACCCAGCGGCGGGAAACGGTTCCGTCGGCGCCGCGCACGCGTATTCTTTTAAGGTTGGGTTTGAAAGTACGCTTGGTCTGTTTGACAAGCTGGAGACCTATGCCGCCGCTTTTCTTGCTTTGACCCTTGTGAATTATCCTGCGTCCCTTTACGGGGCGCTTGCCTGTTATAGAACATATCCTTGACATGGTGAAAACCCTTCCGGTGTTTGTATTAAAGTTGCGTAGGCTAGGCCGCCGCCGAAGCTTTGCAAGTTCTTTTTGAATCAGGAGCGTTGCGGGCTATTCGCCGGCGCGCGCACCGCCGGATTTCGCGGCTGCCTTCGCGGCGCGTTCGCTCCGTTTACGCCTGCGGATTGCAAGAAGCCTCTGCCTGCGGGCGTTGGGTTTGCCCCCCGCCCTCTTTTTTAGGGGTTTGCGCTTCGCGCAAGACGACCATTGTACGAGTCCGCTCATTTTTAATTCCTTGTCGAGTTTTGGCTTGGTTTGTAAAAAATAAAGCGCCGGAGGCTAACGGCTCTTTTGTTTGCTTTCCAGCTTTTTTTTATTTTTTTTGCGACGGATGCAACTTCGGCGCGGGAAATGCGGTTTGTAAGAAAGGGAAACTAAAAATGCAACAGGCGAAAAAAAACACCGCGCCGGTTGAAGCGCGGGAAAACGGCGACCTTCCGAAAGAGGAGGACGTTTCCCTCATGATGCAAACGGCGGACGGATCCGAACACGCCCTCAGAATGTTGATTGAAAAATGGAAAAATCCGCTCGTTAACTATTTTTACCGTTCCACCGGAGATCTGCACGAATCGAAGGATCTCGCCCAGCAAACCTTCATAAATTTGTACAGAACCAGGCAATCCTACGAAGCGCGCGCGAAATTTTCAACCTACCTGTTCCGCATAGCCCGCAACGTCTTCATAAACGAACTCAGGAAGCGGGCATGCCGTCCTTCGGAGGCGACCGACCCCGGAGAGATGGAGACGTCCGTGGACGACAGGGGCGATTTGGAGCGTTCCGAAATAGAGGAGATATTTTACACGGCGCTTCGGCGCATGCCGGAAAACCAGCGGACCGCCATACTGCTTTTAAAACAACAGGATCTTTCCTACGACGAAATAGCCGAAATAATGGACGCGAAAGTAGCCGCGGTAAAGACGTGGATATTCCGCGCCAGGCGGATTCTGCGCGAAAGCCTGAAAAACAACGGTTCTTAAAAAATGAAAAAACCCCGACCCCGTACCTGCAAGGAAATCGATTTGAAAATAGACGAATTGTTGAAACAAAAAAAACTCTGCGGCGACGCGTCGTTCTGCGACGATACGCTGGACGCCGTCCTACACGCGCAGGAAGGCGCCGAAGCCCCCGACGACACCCTGGCGGATTCGCTGCTGCGCGCAAAACTCGAAGCGGACTACCCCCGTTTCGTAGACGAGACGATGGGGCGGATAAGGAAACTGTCCGCCGCATACCGCCGGAAAACCGCGCTCTGCGCGTGGGGAGCCGCCGCGGCGTTCTCGCTGTGCGCAACAACGGTCTTCTTCGCCTTCAACGCCCCGGATGAAAACGCGGACGTGCGGGGCAACTACTCCTACTTTTTCGAGATTTCCGAAAGGGCGAAAGAGATTACGGACATATCGAAACTGCTCGTCCAAGAGGAAACGTTGAGCATTTTCGAACCTTGACGGCGAAACGGCGTCCGTTGCAATCCCGAAAATGGCGCCAGAATTTTTTTACAACGCGGGGCGCGCGCCGAAAGGTGATTGCGCCCGTGTTCCCGTATCCGTTTTTCGAAAACAAAAAAATCCGCCCTACTCTGTTCGGGCGGATCAAACGCGCGTATTCCGTCAAACAAAAACAAGTTCTGTCCGGGGAAACGCCTACGCGTAAAATTTACCCCTTAGCAAGAGCACTTCTTGCACGCTTTTTTAGCCGGAGCCTTCTTGGCTACAACCTTCTTGACCGGGGCCTTCTTGGCTACGGTTTTCTTGGCCGGGGCCTTCTTGGCTACGGCTTTCTTGGCCGGGGCCTTCTTGGCGGGGGCTTTTTTAGCTACTGCTTTCTTTGCTACTTTTTTTACTACTTTTTTTGTTGCCATGATTTTTATGTGTTTGGTTTTGTTAGTTTACATTGCCCCCGCACACAACCGGAAAATCCGGATGCGCGCGAAGAACTCGCAATGAAATTATACGTTCGAAATTCGTAAAAAAAGCAGGCGCCGTCTCGACAACCGTTCCACGGAGATGCGGAAAGCCGTCCGGAGTATTTTTTTCCCGTTTGCGGGGCGCGATGTGAGTTTACAACCATCTCTTTTTCTCGGCGGTGCAATAATCTTTAAACCTGTCGATCACTATTGTTTTTTTTTTGATCATTGCAATATAAAATTATCGCCGGTTAAAAAATTTTTTGAGGAAAATATTTCCGCGCGCGGCGCGCCGAAAAATTTTTTCAAACGGAAAATCCTACGCGCGTCTCAACAACGGCTCCAATTCGGCGCTCCGCAGAACGCAACCCGAATCGAATTTCCGCGCCCGGAAAAATTCCGACGCAGGCAGCATCTTCGCGCACGGCCGTTGGAGTTTGGTAAAAAATACGGTTCCCGAAGCGCATGCTACGGCGAGCCCTTTTTCCGCCGACGCCTCCAAAACAGTTCCGGGAATTCCGCGGTGCGTATCGTCGGAAAAGCCGGATTCCCCGGCTTTCACGGTTTCCCCTTCGTATTCGAAAATTCCCGCTCCGAATGCGCGGACGCGCGCGTCCACCTCCCGCGCGGACATGTTGAAATCGACGCGCATATCGAGCTTCGACAATTTCCGCGTGTAGGTTGCGCGCGACTCGTCCTGGGGTACAAACTCGATTTCGGACGAAACGACGCCGCAAAGATTTTCCCCGAGCAACTCCGCGGCGGCGCGCGAAATTTTTTTGCGCAGGGTTGCGGAAGTCTCGCGCTCGTCCATGTCGAATTCCCTCGCCGCGCATACGGGACCCGCGTCCATTTTTTTCGTAATCTTCATCAGCGAAACACCCGTTCGGCGCATTCCCAAGGCAATGGCGGACTCAACGGGGGACGCTCCGCGCAGTTCGGGAAGTATGGAGGCGTGCAAATTCAGGCACGGATATTTTCCATAGTTTAAAATGTCGTCCCCGAGCATGCGACCGTAGGCCATCACCACAATCAATTCAACCCCGGTTTCCCGGAGGACGCGGGACACTTCCACGCCGGGACCGTTCTCGGGACGGATCAACTCCACCCCTTCCGAAAGCGCCCATGCGGCCACGGGATTCGGAAGGACGCGCCTTCCCCTCCCCTTCGGTTTGTCGGGATTGCTCACTACGCACGCCAGGGGAAAATCGCGGCACGAACGCAAATACTTTATGGACTCGAGCGCAATCGGGTCGGAAGCCATAAACGCGGTTTTCAATGCGCCCCCCCTTTCGTCCGTCCGGGCGCGGCGCGCTTCGCCTTTCCCTCGAGTTCGAGGCGCACAGCCACTCCGCCCAAATCAAGTTTGTTTCTCAAGGCGTTTACGATGTAGCGCCCGTAGGGGCGCGAAAGCGCCCCGGGAGTGTTGCAATACAGCCGCAGGGTAAAGGGTTTTGCCGCCACCTTGACGCAATAGTAGACCTTGAAAATTTTTCCCGAAACGTATCCCGGAGGATTTTCGCCGATTATCTCCCTTACAACGGAATTGAGCCTGCCCGTGGGAATCTGCGCGTTGGCTTTGTTGTACATCCTCCACGCCCCCTCCAACAACTTGTCGATTCCAAAATTTCCAAGCGCCGATACGAACAAAACGGGGACGTTTCCCAAAGAGGGGAGTTTTTCACGCACGGCGCGTTCAAACGCCCCGCCGAATTCCTTCGGATTCTTGTAGTTCCCCACGCCGCCGCCCGCGAGGGCGTCGAGCACGCGGTCCCATTTGTTGACCACCACCAACACCGACGCGCCGTTTTCCGAAATTTTTTCCGCCAAAATTTTATCGAGTTCGCCCACCCCGTCCTTCGCGTCCACCACGAGAAAAACCACGTCCGACACCGAAAGCACCCGCCGCGCGCGGAGCGACGACAAATAATCCAGCTGGGAATTCGTTTTTCTCTTCGCCTTCAGCCCCGCCGTGTCGAAAAGCCTGAACTTCGCCCGGGCTCCTCCGGCAATGGGGAAGTCGATATCGAATTTGACGCTGTCGCGCGTGGTTCCGGGAACGGGGGCGACTATCACCCTGTCCTCCCCCAATAGGCGGTTTACAATGGAGCTCTTTCCGACGTTCGGTTTCCCCGCAACGCTTATTTTCACGCGGTCGTCCGCGCCGTCGAAAGCGGGGGGCTTTATTTTCCCGACGACATATTCCAATTCCCCCAGGAGGTCCTCCATACCCGTTCCGTGCTCCGCCGAAATTTCCGCGCTGTGCTTAAAACCCAGCTTGTAAAAATCCGGGGTTCTCAAACCGTGCCCGGGAACGTCCACCTTGTTCACCGCCATCACGACGGGTTTTCCGGACGAGCGCAACAGCCGGGCTATGTCTTCGTCCGATGGCGTCAACCCTTCGCGCGAGTCCACCACGAAGATTAGGGCGTCGGCGGAATCCACGGCGAACTTCGCCTGCGCCTCGGCGGCTTCCGCCACCGCATCGTCGGGGGAGCCGGTTCCGATTCCGCCCGTATCCATAAGCAGTACGCCGTCCGACAACCGTTCCGAAACTATGTCGCGCGTAACTCCGGGCTTGTCGTGAACTATGGAAACCCTCCGCCCTACGAGCCTGTTGAAGAGCCTGCTCTTTCCCACGTTGGGTCTGCCAACAAGCGCAATGCTTTTTTCGGAACGCATGCTCACCCGAGATCTTTTAAAACCGACTCCATCCTATCGGCGGCCTCCACCAGGTTTTCGTAACTTGTGGAAAAGCTCGCCCGCACGTATCCGTCGCCGGAGGGTCCGAAAGCCGTACCGGGAACCACGGCTACCTTCGCCTTTTCCAAAAGGAATTTTGCAAAATCCATGGACCCCATGCCGTACCGCTTCACGCACGGAAAGGCGTAAAAAGTGCCCTTCGGCAGACTGCAATCGAGCCCCATCTCGTTGAATCTGCGGACTATGAAATCCCTGCGCCGCATGTATTGTTCGCGCATTTTTTCCATCGAGGGCGAACCGCGCAAAAGCGCCTCCAAGGCGGCTTCCTGGGAAACTATGGGCGCGCACATTATGGCGTATTGGTGGGTCTTCATCATCCCCTCTATAAGGGCTTTCGGCGCGCACGCGTAGCCAATTCTGAATCCGGTCATGGCGAACGCCTTGGAAAAACCGTGAAGGAATATGCAACGGTCCTTCATTCCGGGCAATGAGGCGATGGATACGTGCCCGCCATTGTAGGTCAGTTCGGAATAAATTTCGTCCGAAACGACAAGCATGTCCTTTTCCTCCGCGAACTTCGCCAATTCCCCGAGCTGCGCCACGTCCGCAACGCCGCCGGTCGGATTTGTGGGAAAGTTTATGACGATGGCCTTGCAACCAGGCGTCCACGCCTTTCGAACCTCGTCCATATTGAACGAGAAATTGTCCCCCGGCCGGGTCTTTACGGAAACGGGAATCCCGTGGCATAATTTGACGCTCGGGGAATACGAAACGAAACACGGCTCGTGGTACATTATTTTGTCGCCCGGGTTTATCACGGTTCTAAGGGCGCAGTCCATCATCTCGCTGACCCCCACCCCCACGAGGATTTCGCACGACGGATCGTAGCCTACGCCGTAGTTTTTCTCCACGTATTTCGAGATTTCGTTGCGCAACCTGCGCAACCCGAGATTCTCGGTGTAGCACGTCCTCCCCTTTTCAAGGGCGAATACGGCGGCCTCCCGTATGTGCCACGGGGTGGCGAAATCGGGCTCGCCGATGCCGAGGGATATGGCGTCCTTCATATTAGCGGCTATCGCAAAAAACTCGCGTATACCCGAGCGCGGCAAATCAACCACGTGCCTAGCGATAAAACTTTTCGCGTCCTTCATAAAAACAATAAACCGGATTCGGCGCGGAACGTGGCAAACATCCTACGGCGAATACACCAACCTGTCTCCGGAATCCCCCTCGTTCTTGATGATGAATCCCTGTTGCTTGTAGGTTCTCAAAAAGAAATGCGTGGCGGTCGACGCTACGCCGCCTATCGTAGCCAATTTTTCGTATACAAAACTGGCGATTCCCTTTAGGGATTTCGCCTTCACAAAAAGGAGGAGGTCGTAGGCCCCGCTCATCAGGTAGCACGAGTCCACCTGTTCGAAACGGCTGACCCTTTGCGCAAGCCGGTCGAACCCGCCGTCCCTCTCGGGATTGATGCGCAATTCTATGGCGGCGTGCACCATGCCGTCCTCTATATCGGGATTTATCACGGGCCGCCATCCGAGGAGCACGCCCCTGTCCTGCAGGCGTTTCAAACTTTCGTCCACCTCCTCCGCGGATATTCCGAGTATCTTTCCCATCTGCTCGGTTGAAAGCGCCTCGCCTTCGAGCATCAACTTTAATATTTTATCCATGCCTCCAACAATACGACTATTCGGAATTTTTAAAACATTTTTTTAGGAAATCTCGCGAGGAAGAACGTTTTCGCGTCCAAATAAAAACCCGTCCGCCGGGGAGTTCCGAACCGCCGCGGATTTTGAAAACGCCCCAAGTTTTGCGCGACAGACAAAAACCGGAAACCGCAATCAAGCCAAACCGCGTTCGCTGGGCGAACGGGCGAAATCCAATATCGTCTTTACCACGCGAGAGTCGGCGGAGCTTAGCGACGCGAGTTTTTCCAACGCGTGCGGACGCGCAAGCCTCCGCTTGTATATGAGCTTAAACGCGCTGTACGCAACGTCTATCTCGTCTACGCCGAACCCGTTGCGCTGCATGTTGATCTTGTTTATAGTGCAAACCTCTGCGGGCGAACCGTCCGCCATGAAGAACGGGGGCAGATCCTTCACCAACTTCGAATTCGCGCTCAACATGGCGTACTCGCCTATGCGGCAAAACTGGTGGGCGCCGCTGCCCCAGCCTATCACCGCGTAGTCCCTCACGACAACGTGGCCTCCGAGGGCGGCGTGGGAACTCATTACGATTTTATTTCCCACCACGCAGTCGTGCGCCACGTGGCTGTAGGCGAGAATGTTGTTGTCGCTTCCTATTACGGTAAAATCCCCGTCGTTTGTGGCGAGGTGCGCGGTGGTGTACTCCCTGAATACGTTCCTATCCCCTATCTTGAGACCCGGCCTGCCCCCCGTATACTTAAGGTCGTGCGTCCTGGCTCCGATATACGCGTAGGGGAATATCCTGTTTTCCCTACCCATGGACGTGTATCCCTCTATCGTGGCGTGGTGGTATACAACGCACCCGTCTCCCAACGAAACTTCCGGACCTATGTAGGCGTACGCGCCCACCTCGACACCTTCGCCCAACCGGGCGCCCTCCTCGACGATGGCGGTTGGATGTATCTTGTTCATATTGCTACGCGGAATCGCCGGCGTCCATTATCGTAAACATCAAATCCGCCGACGACACCACCTTCCCGTCGACCTTGCATTCCGCCGACGCGCGGGCGATTTTGTCGCCGCGCGACTTCGTTATGCGCACGTCTATCTGGAGTTGGTCCCCCGGCTTTACCGCCCTGCGGAATTTTACCTTGTCGGCGCTCATGAACAGCGCCAATTTGTCTTCGCCGTCTACGCGGCGGAGCATGAGGATGCCCGCCGCCTGCGCCATGGCTTCAAGTTGCAGTACTCCGGGCATAACGGGATTACCGGGGAAATGTCCCTGGAAAAAGTGCTCGTTTATCGTAACGTTTTTAATGGCCGTCAGTTCCCCGTCGCCCCGGGTTTCGATAATTCGATCTATAAGGACGAACGGGTAGCGGTGCGGAAGAAGTTCGAGTATTCTGCGGGTGTCGAGTTTCGCCTCCGTAAAAATCTTTACCTTGCGCGCGGGCGAACCGGAATCCGGAGCGGCGGACGGCTTCGCCGCCGACTGCATCTGCCTGTATATCTTTTCGGTTAGTTTCGCGTTCAGGGCGTGCCCCGGACGCACCGCCACTATATGGGCCTTCAATTTCACCCCGAGCAATGCGATGTCCCCTATTATATCCAGAATCTTATGCCTGACAAACTCGTCGCGGAAGCGGAGGGGTTCCTTCGAAAGTATCTTGTCCCCCTTTATGACTATCGCGGAATCGAGACTGCCGCCCTGGATTTTCCCCATCTTCAAAAGGGGTTCTATGTCCTCGTAAATGGTGAAGGTTCGCGCGGGGGCGATGCCCGCCTGGTAGGTTTCGGGATCTATGTCGAGGGACAAATGCTGCGTGTGTATTCCGCGGTCGTCCGCGGACGTGCACGTTATTTTAAGTCCGTCGTACGGCAGCGCTATTATGGAGCGGTTTCCTTCCGACACCGACAACGGTTCCTTCAGCTCGTAGGAGGAACACTCCGCATTTTGTTCCACGGGCTCGCATTGTTGGATCAAATTTACAAAAAACTTCGCGGAACCGTCGAGTATCGGGGGTTCGGCGGCGTCCATCTCGACCACGCAATTGTCTATTCCCATTCCGTTCAGGGCGCTCAGGACGTGCTCTATCGTGTGCAACTTTGTGTGGCCCGATGTAACTCCCGTATTCCGCACCAAATCGGACGACACCATGCTTATGTGGGGCTTTATTTCGGGTTTCCCAAATATATCCCTGCGCTTGAACACGATGCCCGTGTTTTCCGGAGCGGGCTTCAACCAAAGGGTAACGTCCGCCGCGGAATGCAACGCCGTTCCGTTGATGCACGCCTCTCTTAGAATTGTACGCTGTTTCATTTGTCTTGTGAAATCTCCGCGGGCGGGTCAACCCCGGGCGGTGACGGGACTGGGAGCATATACTCCCGCCGGCGGGTTCTTTGTCAAGCAATAATAACGGACGGTACGGAGGGTCAATCCAGGAAGATATCGCGTTTTCCCAAACCGTTGTCGGGACCTATTAGACCCTTTTCCTCCAGTTCGTCTATTATCTTTGCGGCGCGGCCGTAGCCTATGCTCAATTTCCTCTGCAACAGCGAAGTACTGGCTTTTTTATTCGCCCGGATCACGGATACCGCCTTGGCGGTCATCGGATCGTTGTAGTCCCCTCCGGAATCTTCGTCGTCGAGTTCGTCCTCGACGGAACTGTCTATTTGCGCCTGGACGTCGTCGGCGAATTCGGGTTCGCCGTTCGCCTTAAGCGCGTCCACTATGGCTTCCACTTCCTCGTCGGAAGTAAACGCGCCCTGCGCCCTAACCAAATCCGCGCTTCCCGCCGAAATAAACAGCATGTCGCCCATTCCTATCAGGGTTTCGGCGCCCTTGCAGTCCAAAATAGTGCGGCTGTCCACTTGGGAGGAGGACTTAAAGGCTATACGGGTGGGCAAATTGGACTTTATCAACCCGGTAATAACGTCTGTTGAAGGCCTTTGGGTTGCAACCAACAGGTGTATTCCCGCGGCCCGCGCCAACTGGGTGAGTCTGGCTATATACGCCTCGACTTCCTTGCCCGCAACCATCATGAGATCCGCAAGTTCGTCTATTATGCAGACTATGTACGGAAGTTTCTTATCCGGTATCTCGACTTCGCCGCCGCCTTCGGCAGACGCCTCTTCGCCCGCCTCGATGGCGGCGTTGCGCTCCTCGGGAGTGAGCGAGGCGTTTAATTGGGCGTCCAACTCCGCGTCCGCCATAGCCTCCTCTTTGTCTTTGGCTATTTTTGCGTTGAAACCGGCTATGTTCTTCACGTTTGCGGCGCCGAAAATTTTATAGCGGCGGGTCATTTCGTCTATAAGCCATTTTAACGCCCCGGGAACTTTCTTCGGTTCCGTCACAACGGGGACCAGCATATGCGGAAGGGAATTGTAAACTTGCATCTCGACAACTTTTGGATCGATCATTATGAACCGCAGGTCGTCGGGAGTCATCTTGTACACCAAGGACGCTATTATGGAATTCATGCACACGCTCTTTCCCGAACCCGTGGAGCCCGCAATCAAAGCGTGCGGCATCTTCGTCAAATCGAGGACAATGGGAACACCCGTCACGTCCTTTCCCAGCGCTATGGGAATTTTTGCCGAGCTCTCGTTCCATTGCTTCGATTCGATAATGTCGCGCAAACATACCGGTTGCCTATGCCTGTTCGGCACTTCTATACCGACGGTCCCCGCACCCGGAATTGGCGCTATAACCCTGACTTTCTGCGCCTTTATGCCTATGGCGATATCGTCTTCGAGCGCCGCTATTTTGCTCACCCGGACACCCGGACCCGGCCGCACTTCGTAACGGGTTATTACGGGTCCCGGCGACGCCTTTACGGGAACCACCTTTATTCCGAAATCCCCTATGCGTTCCACAATTTCGAGTATGCGCTGCTCGTAGTCCTCTTCATCCTCCGATGCGGCGCCACCGGGCTTTGAAAGTATATCCACGGTGGGAAATACGTAGTCGCCCCGCTTCTTTTGGACGGGCGGCACGTACTCTTCCGATTTGAACGTCTCCACTTTAAAGGAGTCCGCGTCCCGCGGACTCCCATTCTCCGAAACCTCCGGGGCTTTCTCCTCCCCCACGGAGCGGACGGCTTCATCCGGGGAAAAGCTTTCGGAATCCGGTTGGACTTCGCCGAGTCCCCCCCCGTCGTCGAACCTGTCCGAAAAATCGCTTATCGGTCCAAGGGACGATTTTTTTCCCTTTTTGGAAGCGGATACAAAACCTCCTCTCATTTCGGGAGAGGAGGATCCCTCCTCCGGGATGTCTATTATTTCGGCGTCGGCGGAAATATCCTCCGGTTTTGAACCCCGTTTTGCGGCGCGCGCCGGAACCGGCGTCAAATCCCGTCCCTCCGCCCCGCTCCCGCGAGACCCGCCGGCAAACAGCCTGCGGGGTATAAAAGAAAGCGCAACCCATACGAGTTTTGCCGTTTTCAGCAACAGGGGCGGAGATTTTTTCGCCACGCCCTTGAGTTCGTAAAACGCCTCAAGCGGACTGTCTACAAAAACCTCCACCAAGCAAAATGCGTACAAAACACCCGCAAGCATTGCGGAACCAAAAAGACCCAATACGGGATTCAACAGCGAATAAATGGAGGATCCCGCGTTTCCGCCCCAACCGGAGGGATACAACGGGGTGTGTTCCGAAGTACCGTACAACGACGTCTGGAATACGGCGGAAAGAACCGAAAGCAATACGATTCCCCCGAACACTCCCGCCAACAACGGTTTCGAAAAAGCCGACGCCCTGCGCCGAAAGCACAACAACCCCATCCATACGAGATACGCCGAAACCATCCACGACGCGAACCCTACGGAGGTAAAACTCAACAGGCAAAACGTAGCCCCGAATTTTCCGCACACGTTCGAACCCGACGATTCCGTGGAGCTCAAAAGCATTTCGAAGTACTCCTTGAAAAATATCTCCTGTCCGGACCTGTATCCGACCATTGAAATCAGCAGAACCAATCCCGTAAAAACAAGGACGGTTCCCAAAACGGGACGCCTGCGCCCCACTACCTCGCCGAGTTTTTCGCCTCGTCTTTTGTTGTTTTTCGCCATTTTTGAGAATTCAAATTCCGGGGTGCAAAAGCCTTTCGGCGTGCGCGATTGCCGATTCCGATTTTCTGTCGCCTATCATGCGCGCCAGTTCGCGAATCCGCGCGTTTTCGTCGCCCCCTATCTGTGAAATTTCCACCAGCGTGGAATTTTTCGTTTGTTTCTTTTCCACAAGGAAATGCTCGTTTGCGCACGCGGCAACTTGAGGCAGGTGGGTTACGCACAACACATGGTGCCTCGCCGCGAGGGCGGAAAGTTGCCTTCCAACCTCCGCGCCTATCTCCCCCCCTACGTTTGCGTCCACTTCGTCGAAAACCAGTACGGGAGTATTGTCGATTTCCGCCAAAACAGTCTTCAGGGCAAGCATGACGCGGGCGAGTTCCCCGCTTGAGGCTATCTTGGACAATCCCCTGAGTTCCTGGCCGGGATTCGGACAAAAAAGAAATTCGCACGAGCTTCCGCAATCCGCGTCGAGCTCCCCGCTTTTTTCCACGGATACGGAAAATTCGGCGTTCTTAAATCCCAACCGCGGCAGAATCTTTTCAACCGCCGCCGACAACGATTTCGCGGCTTTCGCGCGGGCGGAAAATATCTCGCCGCAAAGGGGAAAAAGTTTCCCCTCCAGATTTTCGCATTCAACGCGGAGTTTCTCCAGGGATTCCCCGTATCCGAATTGGGAATCGAGTTTTTTTTGCATCTCTCCGCGCGCGGAGAGAACCGCCCCGGCGGACGCGCCGTACTTGCGCGCCAAATCCAACCACGCCGACATTTTCGCGCGCACAAATTCTATCTCCCCGTCGTCCATGTCGCATTTCTTCGCAAGGGTTTCGTAATCCGAAGCCACGTCGGAAATTTCAACGCACAGCGATTTAACCCTATCGGCGAGCTCCGCCGCCGAACCGCCGGCGGTTGCAATCTCCGACGCCAACCTGTTTGCCGATTCAACCTTTTCCAGGACCCCCCCGTCGCCGCACAAAAGCGAATAAACGGCCGAAGATTTCTCGACGATGTCGCGGGACTTCTCCGCCGTTTTGAATCTTTCCTCCAGTTTGGCGACGGACTCAACCGTCGGATTAACGGCGTCGATCGCCCCTATCTGCGTCTTCAAAAATTCGATTTCGTCGGCACCGAGTTTCTTTCCTTTTTTCAAGTCGTCCATTTGCCCGACAACGTCCGCGCGCGCCTTAAACAGCTTTCTATAATCGCGCACAAGTCCGGAATCCGGCATAAACGAATCGAGCATCGCAAGTTGGTTTTTTGTGGAAAACAGCCTTTGCGGTTCCCCGGGGCCGTGGAAATCTATCCAATACTCCCCGAGCCCCGCAAGATTCGACAGCGAAACCGGGGTGCCGTTTACGAACGCCCGCGAGGGCTTGTCGGAATAAATACAACGCGAGATAAGAAGCGAGGAATCCTCGCATTTCGCCGCCCCTATACCCTCGAGGTATCCGTCGATTTTCGAAGTGTCGGGGATGCGCAGCAGAACTTCCACCCTGCACGACCGCGCGCCCGACATAACGGCGTCTTTCGAGCACCGATTGCCCGCAAGAATGGACAACGCCCCCAACAACACGCTTTTACCCGCGCCGGTCTCGCCGGTTACAACGCTAAACCCCCCGGAAAAATCCAACCGCGCCTCGTCCAAAAGCGCAAGTTTCGATATCCTCAAATACTCTATCATTTTGCAAGTCCCGGGTTCAATTTATTGCATGCGCGCCGTAAAATTTTCAAGCGTAAATTTCCCCCGGCGCCGGTCGGAGCGCCGTCGGCGGAAAGTTTTGCAAACCGGTAGGCGCGGGCGTTCAGGAACCGGGAATCGGCGCCCACAACGGGATACAACGAAATCCCCTTAAATTCCCCCGGGAGCGCTTGCGGCAAAACTATCTATTCCTGCGCCTCGGACGCCTGACTTCCTCTTCCAAAACCGGATCGTTTCTATATGCGAATCCTTCAAGTTTTCTACGCTCGATGCGCGAGCCTATCAAAGTCTCTATCCGCCTTAGAAATTCCGTTTCCTCCGGCGAAAATAGCGTGATGGCCTTGCCTTCTCTATTGGCCCTACCCGTCCGCCCTATTCTATGGACGTAATCCTCCGAATGTTCCGGCACATTGTAGTTGATCACGTAGGCCACATTGGAAATATCCAACCCCCTCGATGCGATGTCGGTGGCGACCAATATGTTGGTTTTTCCGTTTTTAAAGTCGGAGAGCGCTTTATTGCGGTCTTTTTGGGTTCTATCGGAATGCAACACCGAAACGCTGTAACCGTGCCCGACAATCCATTCCCCCACGCGGTCGGCATCCATGCGGGTGCGGGTGAACACAATCAGGCTTTCAAACTCTATGCTTTTTAGAACAGCTATCAGCATGTCGTATTTCTGAATGCCGTCCACGGGATAGACAAAGTGTTCTATAGTTTCGGCGGGGGAACAAACCACGGATATCCCGACCCGCTCGGGATTCTTCAGCGCCCAACCCGAAAGACGCAAAACGGCGTCGGGCATGGTTGCCGAAAAGAACAACGTCTGCCTTCTTTCCGGACAACGCCTGATGATACGGGAAACGTCGTCTATAAATCCCATGTCGAACATCCTGTCCACTTCGTCCAAAACGAGGTATTTCAACGAAGACAGCGAGATAGTCCCCTGCCTTATATGGTCGAGAAGTCTTCCGGGAGTAGCCACCACTATGTCCGCACCCGTCTTGAGCAAAGCCGTCTGCCTTTCCATTGAAACGCCGCCTTGGACCAGGACGGTTTCCAATTTTGTATACTTTGAAAACAGCTCAAAGGCGTCCGCCGTCTGCGAGGCGAGTTCCCTGGTGGGACTCAATACAAGAACCCTGGGATTCGGCTGCGCGCACCCGAGCATATCTATTATCGGGAGGGAAAATGCTGCCGTCTTACCGGTTCCCGTCTGGGCGGTTCCTATGACGTCAATCCCCTTCAATACCAGTGGTATGGCGGCGCTTTGGATGGGAGTCGGCGTTTTATACCCCGCGTCCATTACGGCGGAAAGAACCCCGTTCCCCAATCCAAAATCCGCAAAATCGGGAATTTCCGATTGGAGAACCTCCATGCTTTCCGGTTGCGGAGGTTTTTTGGAGGAACGGACAATTCGTCCCGCATTTGTTTCCGGTTGGGAATGCGCCCCGCTTTTATGGCGGCCGCCGCGCGACACCCCGCCCCCGGCGCGGATGCTTGGGACGGCGGCGCGTTTATATCCGCCTTTCGATCGTGCCGTGTTTCCGCGCTTGGGGGCATTCTCCCTCCCTCCTCCGCCAGGATACGGTTTATCCGCGCGCTTTAAAAGCTTTTTTCCCCCTATGATGCTTCCGCTTATGCCCAGCAATTTCCTAAAAAAATTCATGAATAGTCGAAAAATAAAACAGGGTTCGTAGGCTAGTCCAAGACGGTTACGGTGCAAACAAAAAAGTATACACGCGCGGGAAGGAATTCCATGGTGTATGCAAACGACATCCGTACTTCGACGGCGAAAGAAACAGTTGACATGCCGCATCTTGAGATTTAGCATACCTCCATGAAAAACTTATTCGCCCCAATCGTGTTGTGCGTTGCCGCGGCGCTGCTATCGGCATCGGCGTCCGCGCAGGAGATTCCCGCGGAACTTAAGGCGCAAATAGAAAGCAAGGCCCAGGAATTGCACCCCAACGATAAAGCCGCCGAAAGATCGTGGAGAAACCGCCAAATAGAAGCGTGGGAGAGCATACAAAACATGACGTTCTCCGTGGACGAGGAGGAGCTGAATCTCATAAAGTCGGCGGCCCAGAAAAAGTTTCCATACGAATACTCAAAGCAGGAAAACTTTATAAACGAGCAGGCGAACCTGGCGTCTGGGATGTCCGAATACAAAGCGCAATTCGGTCCCCAAGTCTACAAAGCCATGCGCGAATCCCTTAATGCAAAAGGTATAACGGATTTGAACGAGATCGTCGAATCCCTGAGAAGGCAGTTATCGGCGAAAGCGTACCTCGAATCCTTCAGTCCCAGCGGAGTGGATCCGGCGGCGTTGAAAGTCGCCGCGGAAGTCGTTGCAAAACTCTTTCCCTCGGACTACGAAGCCCAGCTTAAACAGTTGAAAACCCAATTTAACATCTCCGAAATCCAAGGTTCCCAAAACGGTGCTCCGTTATTGCAAAACGGTCCCGTCGCCAATGGGGGCGGAGCCGCCAATCCCTTGCAAAACCCGAATGAGAACGTGCCTCTTTTCGAGAGGCAAAAAATCATCCGGGATACCTACCAGAGGCAGTCGTTCTTTGTTGAGGGGGGCGCCGCGAAGTGTATTGCGCTCGCCATGGAGTTAAACGGCAGACGGGTTCTGCTTGCTCCGTTTTCGTCGTATTCTCCAAACGGAATGACTGTAACCAACGCATCCGGCGAACAAATAGAATTCGATATAGGCGATATTACCGCATCCAAGGAACTACCGTTGATAGCCATACTTCCAAAGTCCATGCCGCCGGATATAAGCAATATTACCCTGTTTGACGAACGGGATTTCAAATCGATTTTGGGGAAGAGGGCTCTTTTCGTGGGCTACGCCAATTCGAAAAACAGCGCCAATGTGACATCTTTCCCCATAAGAATATCGGCGGTTTCCAATTCCGTCTTGACGTTGAGTACGAAAATTTCCACCGACTATTCCGAAGGGGCTCTTGTGGTGCAACCTTCCAATTACGCCATGGTCGGTATGCTTCTCATGGGAAAAGATCCGGTGAAAAATGTAGAATGGACCGACAGATCGGGAAGAAATAAAGTCATGAGAGACCTAGATCTTGGAAGATACTCCCGGCTAATATGTGCGCGCGTAGACAACCTGCGGTCTTGGGAAAAAATCGACTCCCAAAAATTTTCGGAACAAAAATCCAAGCTTGAAAATTTAAAAGCAACCAATATTGCGATTTCGAATTTGTTGTCCAAAAATAAACTTTCGGATGTTACGGACAGCCCTATCATCGGACGAATCGCAGAAAAATATATAGGCGAATTTGCCGTAAAAATGGACAAGACCCGTTTTATGTTGCTTTATAGAGGATATAACCGGGATATGATCGATGTGTTGAAACGGGCCATGAAGGGCATGGCACCCAACGAATATTACACGGTATTTAGGGGGGAAATTATGCAGCAATTAACCGTTGCAAACGGTTTGATTAGTGTGTACACGAAGGCGATGGACGGCGTATCCAACGATCTAACTCCCAAGGAAATAATGGGGAGATGTAAAGAAACTTATAAAATCAAATAATGGTCGAATCCTCTTCCGCGGAATTCTTTTAAGATTCCGTCTCCCAAATTTAAGAATAGCGCCCCTTCATTGGGGCGCGTTTTTTTTACAATTCTACCTATGGGGATCGGAGGGTTACCAAACTCCTTCGAATATTTTCTTTCGAAATCCTCCCTCTCAGACTCGGATCCGCGAAAAGAAAATAAAAGTTCGTAGTCTTCGCCGTCGCATAACATCCT
>CAZMBN010000007.1:0-43306 GCA_964564825.1 uncultured Opitutales bacterium | reverse complement strand
CGGATCCGCGAAAAGAAAATAAAAGTTCGTAGTCTTCGCCGTCGCATAACATCCTCTCCAACGCCGCCGATTTTGAACGGAAACGCGCGCGGGGCAGCGCCGCGCAATCAATAACGGCCTTACAACTGGGCGGCGTTATGTTGCAAACGTCTCCGGACAATCCGTCGCTTATGTCGATGCACGAAGTTATTTTGGACGTATGTTCAACGTTCCATTTCGCCAGAAACCTACCCTCGCGCAAACGCGGATTGAAACGCATGTGGTGACCGTTTTCGAAGGAGTAGCCGAGTTCCCCGGTTACAAACAAAAGGTCAGAATCCGTGGCGCCGCGCCTAAGAAGCGGAGGGATATCCGAATCTCCCAGCAAGGCAAGGTGCATCGAAAAAAAAGACTCCTTCACCGAGGCGACGTCGCCCCCGACGATATCGATGCCGTATTCCGACGAAACCGCGCCCAATCCCAAACAGAAGTCGTCCAGCCACGCCAACGACAAATCTCCAGAGAGTACGGCGCTTGCCAGAGCGATACGCGGGGAAGCCCCCATGGCGGCGATGTCGCTGATATTCCGCTTTGCAAGTTTTTCCCCCGCCAATCTGGGGGGGGTGGATTCGGTAAAATGCACCCCCAAGATTACAGCGTCGCTTGTGGCAAGTATGCTTCCTTTAAAATTTTTCGGTGCAATTACGGCGCAATCGTCCCCGGGTCCAAAAGGATAGGGGGGAACCGCCGAACCGAGACGCAAACATATGCGGTCTATCAGGGCTTTTTCCCGAATTCCGGAGATGTTTCCTCTTTTGCAAAACGGTTTCATTCCGAAGCAAAAAGCAACGCCACGTTGGCGCAATTAAAGAGCGAATGCGCTATCATGGGGGAGATTATGCTCGAGCTTTTTTCGTACGCGAATACGAGTATAACTCCCATGGCGGCAAGAGGAACGAAAGCGAAAAGATTTGCGTGAACCGACGCGAACAGTAAGGCGGAGGCGCCGGCAGAAACCCATGCGGAAAAAATCGTCGAAAAACCCAAATGTACGAACCAAGCCTTGGACATTCTGTACAACGTCCCCCTAAACACGAGTTCCTCGGAAACCGGAGCTAGAAAAACAACGGAAAATATTCCCAATGCAAACTCGAAAGGTCCGTCTAAATCGCCCAATATTTCCACTACGTGTTGGGGAGCCGGACATTTGCCCGTAAAAATTTCGTACGTTAGGGAAACCACCGATCCCAAAAACATAACTATGACGAGCGAATATAGAAAAAAAACGCATCCTACAAAACATACACGGAGGGACAGTCTCCCAAACGGGGAACCGAATCCCGCAATCTTGAAGAACACAAAGATTGCCGATATCAATAAAACTTGAAATACGGCGGTCGGAAGCAGGGTGCCCGCAACCGCGTCTCCAGGGAAGAAATACGCCCCAAGTTTCGCCAATACCGTCCCGGCGTATAAAACGGAAAAAAACGCGAAAAGCAAAAAAACGAACTCCCGAACTGAGCATTTTAACATTCCCGCCATTCCCGGGAAATTCCCGACATATTTAAACATAGCCCAGGAAGAAGCCGCTATTGCGGCAATCGAAAACAGAATAACTTCAAATCCCATGTTACGCGTTGCCGTATACTGCGGATCCGTCCATATAGGTACTTACTACCCGGGCGCGGAGGGGCTTTCCGATCCACGGAGAATTTCCCGACCTTGACAGGGGTGAGGAATAGACGTAACCGGCGTTTTCATCTACGAGAACAAAATCCGCGGGGGCTCCCGGCTCAAGGGTTCCCGCGTTTATACCCAACAACCCGGCCGGCCGGGTCGACATCAAACGCGCGAGATGCGGCAAAGTTATCCTCCCGCTTGAAACCAGGGCCGCGTAGCATACACTAAACGCCGTTTCAAGACCTATTACTCCAAACGGGGCAAGATTGAATTCCCTGTCCTTATCGGCCGCCGTGTGGGGGGCGTGGTCGCTCGCTATGACATCTATGGTTCCGTCCACTATCCCGTCAATTAAAGCCTCGACGTCCGCGCGGGATCGCAGCGGCGGACTCATTTTGAAATTTGTGTCGTAATTGCGAAGGCATTCGTCCGTCAAACTCAAGTGGTGCGGAGTAACTTCGGCGGAAACGCTTGTTCCCCGGCGTTTCGCACTTCTTATTATATCCACCGACAACGCACTCGATATATGCTGGAGATGTATGTGGCAACGCGCGTAGTGCGCCAAAATCACATCCCGGGAAACTATAATATCCTCGGCGGCGGACGGCCATCCGTTAAGACCAAGTCGGACCGACCATTCGCCCTCGTGCATTTGTCCTCCGGATGTCAAAGTATATTCCTGGCAATGGTCCATTACAAACAAACCGAACATTTTCGCGTAAACCATGGCATTGCGCATAAGTTCGGCACTTTGCACGCACGAACCGTCGTCGGTTAATGCCACCACTCCGAGTTTCTTTAGGGAACCGTAGGGGGAGAGTTTTTTCCCTTCTCCGCCCTCGGTGATGCACGCGCTCTGGTAAACCCTTACTTTCGCCGATTCCGAAATTATGTCGTTTATCAGCCTGACGGTGGACGGAGAATCCGCGGCCGGAGAGGTGTTCGGCATTGCAAGAACGGACGTGTACCCCCCAGCGGCGGCCGCCGCCGTCCCGCTCGATATGGTTTCCTTTGACGTTTGACCGGGTTCCCTTAAGTGGACATGCATGTCCACAAATGCGGGCATCAACGTCAGCCCTTTGGCGTCCAGCGATTTTGAGCCGGCGGCCGGTCCGATCGCAAATTTCCCGGAAGCCACAAAGACGTCGCGGACTTCGACGGTATCGCGCAACGGATCCACAACTTTCGCATTTCTTACAATCAAATTGTCCGACATAGCCATCACCTTTCCAACGCCGACATGCACAGCTCCATAACCGCCATTCTCACCGCCACTCCGTTTGTAACCTGGTTTAGTATTACCGATCTTTCGGAATCCGCCAGGAAGCTGTCGAGTTCCACCCCCCTATTTATGGGTCCCGGATGCATTATGAACGCACCGCGCTTTAAAAGTCCCTCCCTAAGCCTATCCATTCCGAATATGTTCGCATACTCGGATATGGACGGGAAATGGGTGGAGCTCTGCCGCTCGTGTTGTATCCTGAGCAACATGACGGCGTCGGCGTCGCCCACGGCCTCCTCCAGGTTGAAGCATATCCGCACCCCGAGCTTTTCAAATTCCATTGGAACCAGGGTTGACGGTCCCGCGAGGGTGACTTGGACGCCGAGCTTGCCGAGAGCCTGGATATCGCTGCGGGCCACGCGGCTAAAAAGAACGTCTCCGAGTATGGTCACCTTCTTTCCCTTAAAATTTCCGCCAAATTTCTCGCGCATGGTAAAGGTATCAAGCAACGCCTGCGTCGGGTGGGCGTGGGCGCCGTCGCCCGCGTTTATCACGGGGATGCGAACCCTGTCCGCAAGGTATTTTGCGGCTCCGGCAGCGCTGTGCCTGACTATTATCATGTCCGCCATGAGGGCCTCTATATTTCTCGCCGTATCGCGCAGGGATTCCCCTTTTACGGATGACGAGCTGTCGGAGGCTACGCTTATAACATCGGCTCCAAGCTTATGCGCAGCCATTTCAAACGCGGTTCTTGTCCTGGTACTCGGCTCGAAAAACAGGTTCACAACCGCCCTTCCCGAAAGATACGATAGTTTCGACTTGTTGGATTTTAGGAAGGATTTAAAAATGTCCGCAAGGGAGAATATTTCGTTTATTTCGCGCAGGGATAAATCTTCGATGCAGGTCAAATCCTTGCGGTTCCATGTTGCGTTGTTTAAAAACTCATCGGCAATCATATTTTGGTCTCGAGACTATTCCTCCCCGCGCTTTTGTCAAACGCTTTCGAAGGCGATTTGCAAGTTGCAAAAAAAGCTTTTTCAGGCTGAAAAGTGTGTTAAAGTGCGCTTGTCGTTATGAAAATAATAGTAATTGGCGCCGGGGATGTCGGGCAGTATCTTTGCCAAACGATGAGCGAGGACGGACATTTCGTAACCCTCATAGAAAGCGACGAAGAGCGGGCGGACGAGATAGAGAGCAACCTCGACGTGAGGCTTATAAGAGGCAACGGGGCTTCCACCAACGTTCTAACGAAGGCGGGAATATCCGGCGCCGATTTTCTCATGGCTATGACCGACAACGACCAACTAAACATAGTCGCCTGCTCCCTGGGGCGCAAACTCGGGGCCAAGGTGGTTGTCGCTCGCGTCCACGACCAAACGTACAACGACAACTTGCTCGTAAACTACCAACGCCATTTCAACATAGATATTTTGATAAACCCCGAGGCGCTCACCGCCATGGAACTCGCAAAACAGGTCCGCAATCCCGAACGCATGGCGATGGAGGAATTTGCCCGGGGGCAGGTGGAACTGCAGGAAATCCAAATTTCGCGGGAAGCCAGGGTTATAGGCAAAACCCTGCGGGAACTGAATCTCGGTCCCGGAATAAAAATCGGCTATGTGAAAAGAAAAGGCGGTCTTGAGGTGCCTACCGCAAACACCATACTTTCCGAGGGAGACAAGGTAACCGTAATAGGAACTCCGGAAATTTTGCTGAAGAACAGGTATCTATTCTCGAACGAGAGTTCGTCCACGCCGATAAGGGTCGTATTGAACGGCGCCACGGAAACGACGATATCGTTAATACGGAGGTTGAACGGTTACAGGTTTAAACTCAGGGTAATAGAACCCGACTTGAAAAAATGCAAGGATCTGGCGGAGCGTTTCCCGAACGTTACGGTTATAAACGGAAGCGCAACAAGTCTAAGATTGATGGAAGAGGAACAAATAGGCTGCGCCGACTACTTTATATCCTGCACAAAAGACGACGAGGAAAACGTCATGACGTGCCTTCAAGCGAGAAAACTGGGTGCAAAGAACGTCGAGCTTGTCGTGAACAAACCGGACTACGAACAGGTCATACAAAATATAAGCGGATTCCTAAATTTTGCCGACGCCGCATCCCCAAGGCGCGTTACGGTCTCCGAGATAAAGAAATACGTGACGGATAAAAATTTTACAATAGTCGGTTCGCTCAAGGGGGGGACCATCGTGTTTTTGGAATTGAAAGTTTCCCCGAAAAGCAGGGCGGCGGATAAAAAAGTGCGCGACCTCAGTCTGCCCACCGCCTGCATAATAGCGGCGATAGTCGACGATGCCGGGGCGAAAGTTCCGGGCGCCCAAGATACGATAAAAGCCGGAGACCGGCTAATAATAATCCTTGGAAAAGAAATGGTGAAGGAAGTTGCAAATTTCTTCGCGTAGCGGGGTTTTGCGCGCATGAACTATTCGATCATACTGAAAATGCTTTCCATGGTTACCGGGATTATGGCCTTGGCGTTTTCACTCTGCGCCGGCATATGCGCCGCCCGCCAGCAGTCCGCCCTTGAGGCGGGGGCGATGCCGTCGTGGATATGTTCCGTAGCGTTTGCGGCAGTTCTCGCCTTGGCGTTTTATTTGCCGAGTAGGAAAGCCCCGTCGAAACTTTATAAAAAGGAGGCGATGTGCATAGTCGGACTCGCATGGATATTGGCGTCGCTCGTCGGGGCGTTGCCGTATATTTTGATCCTCGACTGCCCTTTTTCGACCGCTTTTTTCGAATCGACAAGCGGCCTGACCACTACGGGTTCAAGCGTATTTGGAAATTTCGACAACTTTCCGCAAAGCCTGATGTTTTGGAGATGTTTTTCCCATTGGATAGGCGGTTTGGGCGTACTGTTCTTCTTTGTCGCAATACTCTCCTACCTGGGATTTGGAGGCAGAATACTTTTCGCAAGCGAATCGAGCACCAATGCCGGGGGTGGCTTGGAAACAACGCGAATCCAAAACGGAGCATTTGCGATACTATTCATTTATACGGCCATCTCGGTCGTTTGCCTCGCGGTATTTAGATTCTGCGGCATGGGTTGGTTCGACGGCGTATGCCACATGTTCACGGCCGTATCCACTGGAGGGTTCAGCGTTTTCGAAGACAGCATAGCCCATTATGGAAGCAACTTGATATATTGGGCGGTCACCCTGTTCATGTTCGTCGGAGGGGTTAGTTTCGCGCTGATGATATACGTTCTGCGGGGCGATTTCCACAAAGTAATGCGGAACACCGAATTTTGGACATACGTGGTGCTGATATTGGTGTTCGGCGCATTGATATCGGCCATGACGTTTCCGGGATTCGCTTCGGACTCTTCGGATATATTCGATTCGTTCACCCATGCCGTTTTTCAAACCGTTTCCATAATTACAACTACGGGACTGTCCAGTTGCCAGTATCAATTGTGGCCGCAAGCGGCCCTCGTATTATTGTTAATTCTAACTTTAATAGGCGGTTGCGCCGGATCGACATCCGGGGGAATAAAGGTATCCCGGTTTGTGGCGGCGCTGCGCATTACGCGCAGGAGCGTGGAAAAATCGTTCAGACCTTGGGTTGTAAGAAACGTGTTTCTCAACGGCAAAAACCTCGGCGACGACGAAACCGATTTGATATTGTCGTATACGGTAATATACTCGCTCACGGCCTTGGCGTCTTTCGCAATTCTCGCCCTGTGCGAAACCGAACTCAGTTTAACGGCCTGTATATCGTCCGTATTGAGTTCGTTGAGCAATGTGGGACCTGGATTTGCGGAGGTGGGTCCGGATAAAAACTACGGATTTATGAACCCCGTCTCAAAGATATTCCTATCCATGCTCATGATCATGGGGAGACTCGAATTTTACGCGATTTTAGTATTGTTCATGCCCTCCTTATGGAAAAAATTTCAATAACATCCCTATGGTAAAACTCGGAGTAAATATAGACCACAGCGCCACGCTTCGCCAAGCCAGATACAGGCGGATGTCCGGCAATCCGCGCTTGATTGTCGAACCAAGTCCAATAAAAGTGGCCCTGCTTGCCGAACGCGGAGGGGCCGATTCCATAACTGCCCACTTGCGCGAAGACAGACGCCATATCCAGGATTCCGACATCGTGGAGTTGCGTAGAAAGATAAAGACAAAATTCAACATGGAAATGGCGTGCAACGACGACATTATAAACGTGGCGTTGGATGTCGTGCCAGATTACGTATGCCTTGTTCCCGAAAACCGGATGGAAATAACCACGGAAGGCGGATTGGACTTGGCGCACAACCGCGACAAAGTCGCATCGACGGTGGAAAGGCTGTCGAAAAAAAACATAGTCTGTTCCGTATTCATAGACCCGGACGAGGAACAAATCGACTTGGCAAAATCGATCGGGGCTCCCGTCGTGGAGTTGCATACGGGAGCCTATGCAAACGCTTGGGGAATACCAGAAGAGGAAAAATTCCAGTTGGAAAGAATATCCGCCGCAGCCCGCCGGGCCCGGGAGTCGGGTATCGTCGTCAACGCGGGACACGGAATCAACTACGATAATATAAGAGGGTTGTCGTCGGTTGCGGACTTCAACGAACTAAATATAGGACACACCATTCTTTCCAAAAGCATACTCGTTGGAATAGAGGAGGCGGTCCGTCAAATGAAAGCGCTTTTAAAAAAATTTCCGGCAATATCTTGAACTCCGAAAACGATATGAAAAACGCGGCTTTGGAAGATCTTACGAATAAGACCGGCTGCCGTATCGTAGGTATCGGTATCGACACAGCCGAGGTGTCCCGCATCGCCTCCATGATAGACCGCCACGGCGACTCCTTTTTATCGAAGATATATACCGACTCCGAACGGACCTATTGCGATTCCCGCGCCGTGCGCGCAACAAATTACGCGGCGCGGTTCGCGGCCAAGGAGGCCATGGCAAAAGCACTCGGCACCGGATTTAACTCCGTTGTGACGCCGAAAGGCTTGTCGGTAGAGAACGATTCCAACGGAGCTCCGAAAGCCGTACTCGACGAACCCGCCCTTCGAAGACTGCACGAAATCGGAGCTTCGAAAATTCTCTTGAGTTTGACGCATACAAAAGAATACGCCCAAGCCATTGCCATTGCCGTCGGATGAATATATTCGATCCAGTATTTTCATGCGGCGAAGCCCGTATCTTCGAGGCTGAAATTTTCGGCAATCGAAAAGATCTGGAATCGTCGGCGATGGAGCGGGTCGGTAGAGCATGTGCAAGGGAATTTCTCAAGGAGTTCGGAAGGCTGGTTCCGGATTCGGCGAAAATAATCGTTTTATCAGGAAAAGGACATAACGGGGGGGATGCGATATGGACGGCGAGGAATGTCCTGGAGGAGAGGCCAGAAAGTTCGGCCGTTATATGCATTCCGGATGACGCCCGCCTGAAACCAAACACCCTTTCAGCCCTTGAGTCCCTCCTGCACTGGGCGGGGAAGAAACGTATCATACGCGTTTCGCCGTCCGAAATAACCCGCCTGCGGACAAACGGAGAATTCGATTTGATGATAGAGGGAATTGCGGGCATGAATTTTACACCCCCTCCGCGTTCCGACGTGGAAAACTTGATACGCGATGCGAATAGGATTAGCGCTCGCATAAAGATAAGCATGGATATGCCCGCCGGAATCTCCGACTCGCCCCCCGGATACGAAACGTTTCGCGCCGACGTCAGCTATGCCACCGGGATGGTAAAAACCCCAGTTTTGAAGTCGTTCAACGGACCGTATTGCGGCAGAATACGTTATATCGACGTTGGATTTTTCGATTCGAAATACGAATGCCGGGACAGCGGCGCGGAGCACAAAAAACTTATAGTCAATCCGCACGCGTTGGACTTTCTAAACACACTCCGCCCCTCCGTTTCCGACAAGCGCACCTACGGACATCTATTTGCAATTTGCGGTTCGAAGACCTATCCGGGCGCCGCGCTCTTGGCCGTGCGCGCCGCTTTGCGGGCGGGGGTTGGATTGGTTACCGCGTTTGTGCCCGAGAGTCTGGCTCCCCAATTTGCCGCGGTCGAGCCGTCTGCTATTTGGATTGGTTGTCCAGAAAACGAAAGCGGCGCCATAGCGTTGGAATCCCTGGACTTAATACGGTGCAAATTGAGTTCCGCCCGGGCGATCCTAGCCGGACCAGGTCTTACCAGATCCCGGGAAACGTCCGTACTTCTGACCGAAATTTTTAAACTTGGACCAGATATTCCGCTTGTACTCGACGCCGATGCGATACAACCGAAATTGCTCGACTTGCTCGCGGTACGCCCGGCGGAATCTCTCGTAACCCCGCACGAGGGGGAGTTTTTGAGGTTTGCAAGCGGCACGACAAACGAATCATTGGTGTCGGCGTGCAAAAAATACGGAACGGCCATAGCATTGAAAGGAACATTGACGCGCGTTTCCGACGGACTGGACATAGTGTACAATACGCGGGGCTCCCCCGTATTGGCACGCGGAGGCAGCGGCGACATCTACGCGGGAATATGCGCATCGCTTATGGCCAATCCGCATATTAGGAACTTACTGTCTGAATCGAACCTGCCGGGGAGCTTAAAAAACCCCCTCCCTATCGCATGCGGAGCCTGCGCGGCGCAGTGGTTGGGACTCGCGGCCGAACGCGCATTTTTCGATCTCGGGGAAAACGCCGCGACTACAAACGATATTGCCGCCTATATCCCGAAAGTCTTGAACGCGAACCCGTAGAAATATGACGGAAGATTGGAAATACCAAATAAAACTCTGCAGTCTCCCCGACGTCGGATCGGCAAGCGCCGCCCGCCTGATAAAACATCTCGGTTCGGCGCACGCGGTCCTCAACGCCACAACCGAAGAACTTGCATCGGTCGGAAAGATAGGTAAAAGAACAATTTCCTCCATCGTGTCTAATAGGGATTCGTTCGACATATCTCCCACCCTGCGCAAAATGTCCCAAATCGGGGCGCGTTATCTCCGTTCCTCGGACGCCGAATTTCCTAGGGCGTTAACCGGCGCGGCTGGATGTCCCGTCGGTTTGTATATATTAGGGGACTGCGATCTTAACGCCCCGTGCATATCGGTAGTAGGCTGTAGAAACTGCACGACTTACGGACAACTTGCCGCCCGGAAATTTTCCGCCGCCTTTGCCAGGGCGGGATTCACGGTGGTAAGCGGAATGGCTCGGGGGATAGACAGCATCGCGCACCTTTCCGCCATCGAGGCCGGGGGCAAAACCATAGCCGTATTGGGTTGCGGAATCGACGTAGTCTATCCTCCGGAAAACACCGACCTCTACGAAAAGATAAAGGGAAACGGGGCGGTTATTTCGGAATTTCCCGTCGGCAGCGGCGCGGAAAGGCAAAATTTTCCAATAAGAAACAGAATCATATCCGGGATGTCCTTGGCAACCGTGGTAATAGAATCCGATTTGCGCGGAGGAAGTATGATAACCGCGCGAATTGCCGCGGAGCAAGGTCACGATGTGTTTGCGGTCCCCGGAAATATCGACAGACCCCAGAGCCGAGGTTGCAACGCCCTTATAAGGGACGGAGTGACGCTTGCAAGTTCTCCCGGCGATGTAATCGACTCCATAGTCTTTGCGTCAAAAGTGGAATTTGGTTCTTCGGAAGGGTCGAATTCGACCGGTCGGACGCAAACACCCCAAGCTTCGAACATGGATCAAGGAGCCGGTTCCAAACCAAAAATCGCCCTCACCCCTGAAGAAACCGCCGTGTACGAACTCATAAGGGGAGAGGATCTCCCCGTCGACCGCATTGCCGAAGAACTGGACATGCCCGTGCAAAAGTGCTCGGCTTTGCTTCTAATGCTCGAAATAAAAAAGTTCGCCACAAAACGGGGGGGACTATGGTCGGCGCACGGATTCGCATAAATACCGTCAGGAGGCATTGGGACCAGTGCCGCACCGCAAATCCGCACCAGGGATAGCTATTGTCTTCGGAGTCTTTACTGCCTCTTTCTAAATCACGACTCTCCAGCTCCAGATAGCGGCAGCTTGAGCCACTGAAGCAAAAGTTCCCTTTTTTCGTTTTCCGACAGGATCCAATCGCGCGATTGGGCGCGCATTTTCTCCGAAAGCCGAGAAAGGCACAACGCGGAAAAAACGGATAAATTGAAACTCTGGGCAAATCCGAGCATGGGAATAGAAAACTCCATGTCGGCAGCCCTGCGGGCCATCGGGCTCAAACCCGTCAATTCCGTACCGACAAGTATCGCCACGGGTCTATCTACGGGAATATCGTCGATTCCAAATCCAACGTTTCCAAGCGTAGCCGCCGCCAAGAAATATCCTTTCCCCTTTATTTTATCCAGTGCGGCAAGCGTATTTTGATGGTGAGATTCCGTCTCGGGATAATCTCTTCGCGTTCCTCCCTTTACACGCTTGGCGTCGCAACTTATGTATCTGTGAATGGTTTGCCATTTCGACGCGCCCATATCAACCTGTCTGCTGAGCCGCAACGCATATTTGTTTTCTATAATGTGAACGTCCTGAATTCCGAAGGCGTCGCAACTTCGCAACACAGCGGACGCATTATGCTCCTGGTATATGTCTTCCAAAACGATAGTTAAACGGCGCGTTCTGCAATTTAAAACGCGCAATATTTTTTCATACCTCCGCGGCGTGACGCGCTTGGAAATTTCGCGCATATTTTCAGACAGCTTCGTTTGCATATACGTCTTCGAGATTCGGTCGGGAACACAAACCGGGGTACGGGACGTCCGCAAACGGGATTGAGGAGTCTTTTAAAAGAAATGAGTCGCAAACTTTCATCAGTTCCAAAATTCCGCCCGCGCGGCGCATACAACGCAAAAATTCCCCGCGGGAATCGATTCCGGGACCTACAAAATTTAAAAATTTTTTTAAAACAGAATCCGCATGCCGAACCCCTTCTTTTTTAAGAATATTTCGACAGAGTCTGTCTATGTATAGCCTTACATCCCCCAATGTAGGTTTAAAGATACCGCGTCCGGAAAGCATCTCCCCTATTTGGCGGAAAATCCATGGATTTCTCACGGCTTGCCGTCCGCACATAACCCCCGCACAGGCGGTCGAATCCAAAACTCTGCGAACGCACCCACACGATACAATATCTCCGTTTGCTATGATTGGGATGTCGGAATGCCTTACGGCATACGCTATGTATTCGTAATCAGGGCTTCCCCTATACAACTGGCGTACCGTACGCGCATGCACCGTTATAAAGTCCGGAGGATTTTCCAATACGGCGTCGAGCAATTTTGGAAATTCCATCGGATTCTCGAAACCGAGCCTCATTTTGACGCTCATACATCCACCCCATTCGGAGCGCAATGCGCGTATAAGCGATTTTATTTTTCCCGGATCGCGCAACAACCCGCCACCGACGTTTTTCCGGTAGATTTTCGGTATTGGGCAGCCCAAATTCAGATCCAGCATTTTTATTTCGGGATATCCGCTCAGACGGGCAGCCGCACGGGCCATTTCCAATTCGTCTCCCCCCATAAATTGTGCGCACACGGGGCGACCTCCGGGCCGGGAGACAATGGTTTTCATTATCGATTTCTCAAATTCATAATGTTCGTGTATGCGGAAATATTCCGCCATATAAAAATCGGGCGGACCGAAATCGGCAAGAATTTCCATAAATGCGGCGTCGCTGATATTACGCATCGGCGCCAAAAAGGTTGTACAACCGGACTTTGAAAACGGCGAAGGCACGTTTCTATTCTTCCTTCATTTTTTTATAAACATCCGACATGTCCGCAACGCCGTCTACCACCGAATCGCTCACGAAGATTGGAGCCCCCGAAAGGAGGCTTAACGGGATAGTGTCGCTGGGCCGACCGTCGACTTCCACGATCTTTTTACCCAATTCATTGTCCATTTCTATTTGTATTTTGGTAAGGAAAACACCGTTGCTGGCGTGGTATATAACGACCCTTCCAACCCTGCAATCAAAAGCGTCCACAAGGTTCAAGATGAATTCGTGTGTAAGCGACCTCCCTGAATCGCGGGATTTAAACGCGTTCAGAACCGCTGCGCCCCGCGGCTTATCCATGCAAACTGTAAATATCTTTGAACATGTTCCGACAAATACGGCATAACCGTACGGAGTCGGACATACGTCGATAATCCTCGCCTGCCGTAACCTGCCCATCAAGCCGACACGTCAAACCGGTGAATGTTCTCAAACAAAACTTTCGATTCTCCGGAAGGAAAATCGAAAGTGAAATAGGCGAACCGCATTAAAAGCATGAAAAAGACGGCATCCCATGCTATTTGGCCAACTTGGCGGCCGCGCGCGCAAGTCTGCTCTTTATGCGTGCGGCCTTGTTGGCATGGACAATCCCCTTCTTTACCGCCTTGTCGACCGCGGAAGCCAGAGCCGCCCCGGAAACTTTAAGAGATTCGGAGTCCCCCGCACTAAACGCCTTCTTATCGAGGGTTTTTATACGGCTGCGTAGCGTGCGGTTAAGCGCCGTTCTTTTTGCCGTCCTGCGTATGTCTTTCTTGGATGATTTGTTATTTGCCATTTTTTAGCTTTATGGATTAAATTTCGGGTCGTGAAAAGCGGACAACCGCACGGCGAAACCCGTTAAAACAAAATCCCGCCGCGCAATTTTCGACCGCTTTCCAATCAATGAAAAAAGATCCGAAACGCAAGTAAAATTTAACGGTATCCCTTCTCGGATGCTTCGCAAGCGAATTGGCGGAATGAAAAATCACATCGAACTAAAAAGTTCGCCCAGTTTCCGTTGAAATTCCGGAAGATCCGATTGCGGCGGATTATATCCCTGTACGGCGGGGATTAAAGCAAGCCTGCCCTGTTGGTCCAAGACCCATTCGGCTTTTCCCCCGTCGGAAAATGCAACATCCCCGCTCGCAAGCGCACCGGGTCTTTGTACGGGGCTTACTGCAACGCGCAAGGCGCCCGGTTCCGCCTTGGAAGATTCACCGGAGTCCAAATCGACGCCGGTATTCGTACCGTTCCGGTTTGCGTTATCCGCGCTACTTTCCGGCGGAGTTTTCCCCTTTTCAACTTTATCTTTTATGGTTTCGCCAAGGTCGTCCACCAAAAAACGGACATCCATATATGTCACGTTCATACCAAATTCGGAAGAAAGCCGCTTTTGGATTTGGGAGATATCGGCGCCGTCGGATATCCAACGCCTTATCTGTTCCGCTTGAAATTCGTTGACAATCATATCATTCAACAGGTTCGGCTATAAATTGTATTCTGCGCACAACGGTATTGCCGTGTTCCAACACTAGTTTCTTAAATCCGTCCTGCGACAGCGTTCCTTGTCTCATTTGGGCTCGCATAAGCCTCGCCCCCTCGTCGGAAATACAGGTCATTGAAATATCGGCGTAAGTCAAAGCACCCCCCTTAAATTCCGGCGACGAAACATCAATAGGCTCCCTGCCGTTTAGTCCCATTTCGTAGGCTCTGTCCGCCAAAATCATTTTCCCAACAGTAAAAGCACTCCCCGGAGGAATATACGCAATCTTATACGG
Source organism: uncultured Opitutales bacterium (assembly GCA_964564825.1). Taxonomy (GTDB): domain Bacteria; phylum Verrucomicrobiota; class Verrucomicrobiia; order Opitutales; family Intestinicryptomonadaceae; genus Merdousia. Next base: position 28,915 of record CAZMBN010000007.1, on the reverse strand, counting down.
AGATTCTCCCTCCTCGCCGTGGTATTCGGGATTTTCATACATTACCGCAAAGGTGACTCTGAAGTCGACGACGTTCATGGACAGCAGATTTCCCGGAGAAACCGCCCATGCACGCAAATCCTGTTCGGGTCTCTCCTGCCCTTCTTCGTCTATGACGGTGCAACTTTTGGACCACACGTTTTCCTCGAGAGCCGATTTAAAGTCTTCCGAGGCGGGATCGGGGCTGTAGCCCTGAACCGTTTCTCCCATACATTCCATGGCGGTGGATTTGGGGTCTATCACCGTCCGATAAAAACCGTAAAAGGCGTTGTATTGCGACTCGCCGTCGCCAGGATTTCCCGAAGACTCCATAAACGGACTCTTAAGGGCCAACTGGTATTTTATGGCGCAAACGCTCCCCGGAATCTGCTCGGTATGGGCGGCGTCTTTTTGGGCGGAGGCGATATTGTCGCGCGTATAGCGCGGACGTAACAGCGTAGGGGCGTAAAACATTATTTGCGGCGGACGCATCGGAGCGAAATCCATATCGTTCTCCCCCGTCAGCGCGCCCACCGCATGGGGATAAGAGACCTGAAGCCAGGCGCGACCGTCTTTTTTAATTTTCAGGCTTTCCAGATCCTCCTGTATAATGTTGGCCACAACTCCTGCGTCGAAATACGTCTGAAGTTGACCGCTTGCCCTGTTCCACGTCTTGAGAACGTTTACCGTTATGCTCAATACTCCGAGGACGATAATTGTCATAATGGCGCTGGCCGCCATTATCTCGATGAGGGTGAAAGCTTTTTTTCGCGTCTTCATATGTTAGCGCATCTTCATTATAATGTCCTCGTATATGAGGCGCTGTTCGTTTGTGGAGGCGTCTCCAATTCCGTTGACGACATTATCGCGCGGATCGGCAAGGATTTCCACCTTTATCGGAATATAGGAAAGCGCGTACGTCCGGGCGTCGGCACTTATGGGACCGTCCGAATACTCGGAATCGTCGTCTATGACGACGCGCTGTCCTTTCAATCCTCCCTGGTATAGGGATAAGAAAACACGGTAGACCTCGCCTTCCCCCTTTTCTATGTCTCCTGGCGCCGGAGGCGACTTAGGCGTTTTGCCCACGTCTTCCGACGAAAACGTAAGCATGCTTGAATTGTCGGGGTCGTCGGGGTTTTGGTATTCGTCCCAAAAGTAAATTATATACGGATCGGACGGATTGGACACCCACTTTAAAACCGTGTCGAAACTCTTCATCTGGAGAGTAGTTTCTATGTTCGATATCAGGGAAACGGCCTTGTTCTGCTGTCTTATTAAATTCAGGTTGTTCGTTATCGCCGCAAGCAGTCCTATCATCGCAGAAACCGAGACCGCTATCACGCCCACGGCCAACATTACCTCCACAAGGGTAAAAGCTTTGTTACGCTGTTTCATCATCCAAAACTATCTGATTGTTTCCTGCATTTCGTCGTAATCGGAGAACGGGATAGTATTGCCCAAACGTCTCACTACAAAGCCGAGTTGGGAATACGGATTATCCACCACGTAATTGTCCAAGGCGTCGACCCTTGCAGCCGAAAGCATTATATAGGCGCCCGGATTCATAGATAGCCCGTCGCTTGAGAAGAAATATGCATACCAGTCCCCCCCCCCCTCTTCCATGGGGGACGGAACAGTGCTCGGGAATTCCCCTATATTTATGGCGTTGGGAACCCCCGTGTAGCCGTTGTTAAACGTGCTCTTATAAATGTCGGCGGCGGAAACTCCGTTGCCCGCCTTCGCGAACGCGGAAAAATCCGAATCCGGAGGAACGTATATGACTCCTTCGGGAAGGATCAAACCGTCGTTTAGGGCAACCCAACTCGACGACTCTTCGGAGTCGTCGCCCGCCTCTTTGTAAATCACCCCAACCTGCCTCAACCTGCGCGTAATATCCGATCCCCTGTAAATAATAACGGCCGCGTCGGTCTGCTTGGTGAGGGCCGTTGAACGGGCCTCATAAAAGGAAATCATCATGGAACGCTGGGCGGAATATATGGCTTGGGAATTGTCCTTCATGTTGAGCATGGTTATGCCCATGCTCAACACGGCTATAATGCCTATGACAACCAGCATTTCAATGAGGGTAAAGCCTGATCTTTTATACGCCATAACGATGAACCGCGGATTTTCTATTTTCTAATTTCTAATACCAGGAAAAAACGTCTTCGGCACTGTAATCCGCCGTGGCTTTCTGGGCGTCTTTTTTCAAGGTGAAAGCAATCGTCTTAGCCCTTAAACCCATTTGCTGGTTCGGAACTATCTCGCGTATCTCAATCGTACTAAAGCCGTCGGCTATCGTCGGGAAACCCTGTTTTATAAAACCGTCGTTGTCGCTGTCGACGCATATATATATATTCGGATTTCCGAAGGAGTCCACGATCTTCCATTGTCCGCCTTTGGTTTTTTGGACGAGGTTATTCGAGTTAAATTCCACAAAGTTGCGGTTCTTCCTGTTGAATTCGCGCCTGTCCGACTGGGAAAGGGGTCTATTTTCCGCATCCCTGCCGGTAAGAGTTTTCACAAGGCTTTCGGCGTTGTTGCCGTCGTTGAGATTAATCCGGTCGCGCTGGGCTAAAAATTTCGGGAAATACCCGTACTCCGTGTTGTAGCGCTCAAGCCCGGAAGCTATATTTGTGAGCAAAGTTTTTGAAACGGAAGCCAGTGCCTTTTTATTCGCCCCCGAAATAGTCGGGAACAACAGCCCTACAAGCACACCTATTATGGCCACCACTATCATCAGTTCTACGAGTGTAAACGCGCGTTTTTTCATATAATTCTCCTTTTGTAAAATTGTCCGCAATTAGTACGTTAATTAAGTGTCCCTTCCCCTTATTATGTTGTCCACGTTCTCGCTGTTTGACGTATACTCGTCCATATCGGGGACTATGCCCGTCGTATACATCGATTGGGAATCCTTGGCTTTTCTATCCGGACCCTTTGAGAGCAACAAAAATCCGGGCGACCTCCAATTCGATGCGGAAAGTCCGGCGGCGTTGGCCGTATTGTAAAAATAGAGATAAGGCTCGTTCCAGGGATCGGCCACATACACCCCGTTCTTTTCGGGATCGACGTCGACGGCGAGATCGTCGTCGGGATCGCGCAACGAAAGCCTCGTAGCGTCGACAAGGGGTTTCCTTTGGCTTGGAGCGTCAACCATCATGATCTGCTTATCCCTCAACATCAGCATCATTTTCCCGACAAGGCATTTATATAAATCACCCGCCGCCGCTTTCTCGCCGGACATGGAACTTATGCGGGGATATCCACCATATTGGGCGTTAAACGCCTCCAATCCTGCGGCTATGAACTCCATGTCGGCGCGCGCCCGCGCCCTTCCGCGGGAGTCTCCAACCGATGTCAATACCTGGGTTGTAACTCCCATCAGAAGGGTAAGTATTCCTATCACCAATAAAATTTCGATAAGGGTAAAAGCCCTTCGTCCTTGGAGAAACCGCTTTGGGGTAAATATATTCCTATCCATCTGCGGGGAATGCTAATCGCATCGCATGCAATGTCAAATTTTTACTTTTCCAAAGATTGGCATTTTTTGCATACCGCGAATATTCTTTCCTTCAGATCGTGGATTCCGGCCTCCGTAAGACACGATACGGCGGCAACGCTAAGTTTTGGGAATTTTTTCTTAAACGCGCGTAAATTTTTCGGGGCGTCGACTTCATCCATCTTGTTGGCGACAACTATCATCGGTTTTTTTACGAGGGACGGGGAGTACAACCGCAATTCGTTCATCAAGCTCCCGTAGTCGTCGGCGGGATTCCGGCCATCGGCACCTTGCATGTCCAACATAACCACAAGCACTTTGCAACGCTCGATATGCCGCAAAAAGTTGTGCCCAAGACCACGGTTACAGCTCGCTCCGTCTATAAGTCCCGGAATATCTGCCAGTTTCAAGGTACAATAGTGTTCGGGATATTCCAATGTTCCAATATTGACGTGCAAAGTCGTAAAAGGGTAGGCTCCGACCTTCGGTGTTGCCTTGGTTATCAAGCGGACGAGGGAGGACTTCCCCGCATTGGGATAACCCACCAAACCGGCGTCGGCTATGCTTTTTAGTACAAGTTTAAAATCCCCGGATTCCCCCTCCCCCCCGTATGTAAACTGACTCGGAGCCCTGTTTGTGGAGCTCTTAAAATGGATATTGCCCAGTCCGCCTTTTCCGCCGCGCAAGACCACTATACGTTCCCCGTGCCGCATAATTTCCGCGACAACTTCGCCGTTTTCCATATCGCATATTACGGTTCCAGGAGGAACCCTAAGTTCAGCATCGATTCCGGCGGCTCCCGTCTTTTGGCGTCCCGCTCCGTTGGCGCCGTCGCCGGCGCGTAAATTCGGGGAGAACCGGTACCGTCCAAGATCGCCGACATTTTCGTCGCCTACGGCCACTATGTCGCCGCCATCGCCGCCGTCGCCACCGTCCGGTCCGCCCAACGGAACAAACTTCTCGCGTCTAAATCCGGCACATCCCTTCCCCCCGTCGCCGGCTTTTAACGATACGTTCGCCTCGTCAACAAACATATTTTCGTTTCGTTCCGCTGTTGCCTGCCAATTCCGCCCGCCAATTTGCAATTTGTTCGGAAACCCGATTTGGACCTGGCATTCCTATTTTTTCCCTCATGGCGAACGCGCGTTTTAAATCGAATACAAGCCTCCACGATTTGTCGGCCTGCGGGCATATTTTGAATACACTGGCGTCATCAAGTTTGTTTATGGGAATTTTTGATTTTTCCGAGAGGGCTACTATCTCTCCAACCATGTGGTGCGCTTTTCTAAAAGGAACGCCCTTCATTACGAAGTAATCGGCCAGATCCGTGGCGAGTAGTAGGGGATCCGACACCGCCTCCGCGCATTTATCCTTTCTAAAAATTATTTTCGGGGCGCACGCCCTCAAAACCTCCACACACATCAACGCCTGCGTAAACGAATCGAAAACGGGGGGTTTGTCCTCTTGAAGATCCCTATTGTAAGCCATCGGCAACCCCTTTACCAACGCAAAAAGCGCGGAAAGATTGCCTATCAACCGTGCGGATTTTCCGCGCGTCAATTCAAACGAATCGGGATTCTTTTTTTGGGGCATCAGCGACGATCCCGTAGTAAAACCGTCGGGAAGCTTTACAAAGGCGAACTCCGAAGAATTCCAAATCACTACGTCCTCCGATACGCGCGAGAGGTGGACCCCCAACACGGCGCAAGCGAAGGCGAATTCAAAAAAACAATCCCTGTTGGCGACCGCATCCATACTGTTCCCCGTGAGAATAGGTTCGCCGCTGTCGGGATCCACAAAACCGAGGTCGTAGGCGGTTTCAATCCTGTCGATGGGAAGAGTCGTGCCTGCTATTGCCCCACTCCCTAGCGGACATGCGTTCGCGCCCTCGAAGCAAAAATTAAAGCGTTCGACATCCCTTGCAAACATTTCAACCCACGCCAAAATATGGTGTGCGGCGCTCACGGGTTGGGCCCTTTGCAGATGCGTGTATCCCGGCATATACACCCCTTTGTTTTTATCCGCCAAATCCACAAGCTCAAGCATGAGCATCCGCAACGCCGAAACCATCTTGGAAGAGGCGTACTTAAAGAACAGGCACATATCCAGGGCTATTTGGTCGTTTCGGCTGCGGGCGGAATGGAGCTTTGCGGCCGCGGGCACTTCCGATGTGAGCGCCTGTTCTATGTTCATATGCACGTCTTCAAGGTTTTCGCTCCATTCAAAGTCGCCTTTTTCTATTTTTTTCAGGATTTTTTTCAGTCCGAGGTTTATTTGCGAAAATTCCGACTTATCCAGTATTCCGATTTTGCAAAGCATTTTTGCGTGCGCTATGGAACCTTGTACGTCGAATCTAGCCAAAATTTTGTCGAAAGACACCGACTCTCCGAAACGCAACATCAATTTGCTGGGTCCGCGTAGAAATCTTCCGCCCCAAGTGGCTTGTTCCCTGGCATTTTTTTTCATCGCCCAAAGTCTGGGGTGCGCGGGAATCTTTACAAGTCAAAAAACAACCCTCCGGCCAGCGACGCGGGCGGATCTTTCGGGAAAATCCGGAACCGCCTACACCCAATCGGAGTCGCGCCAAACCAGGGAATTGGCTATTGAACGAGCAAAGAACGGACCCCTGTACACCATACCCGTGTAAACTTGAACCAGGCTCGCTCCCGCGTTCATCATCATACCAGCACGGATGGTATCGGTTATCCCCCCGACTCCTATAATCGGAAGTTTCGAGTTGGTAGCCTTGGATATATATTTCACTATCGCCAGGGATTTTTTAAAAAGCGGCGCACCGCTCAACCCTCCGTTTTCCCCCATTTCGGGAAAATCTTCGCGGTCGACCGTCGTATTTGTCGCGCATATGCCATCGAATTTTAATTCGAAAAGTATGGACAATATGGAATCTATATCCGCAAAGGCGAGGTCGGGGGCTATCTTTAAAACCAGCGGAATCCTGTCGATTCCCAACTTTTTAGATCGGTCGTCGTTTGCCCTCGCAATTTCCCCCAAGAGGCGGGGAAGGAAATCCCTGCCCTGCAATTTCCTCAATTCGGGCGTGTTGGGACTGCTTACGTTTATCACAAAAAAATCCGCAAAATCCGCCAGTGCGTTAAAACTAAAGATATAATCCCGGGCGGCATCCTCAATCGGGGTAATTTTTGATTTCCCTATGCTGACGCCGACGGGTATTTTGCGTTTTGCCCTGGGGATTTTTCCGAGAGACGACGCCAGACGTCCGGCTATTTCTTCGGCGCCGTCATTCGGAAATCCGCAGGAATTTACAACGGCTTCGTATTTCGGATACCTAAACATCCGCGGTTTCGGGTTGCCGGGCTGTTTAAGCATGGTAACCGTTCCTATTTCCAAATGACCGAAGCCGAACGCCCCTGCGGCGTTAAAAAGTTCGGCGTTCTTATCGAAACCGGCAGCGAGTCCGACTCTGTTGGGGAAATTTAATCCGAAAATTTTTACGGGACGCGGAGTTTTCACCAATGTAAACATTTCCATCAACGCGCGAAGCAAAGGTATGGATCCGGCAATCCGCATCGCCCTCAGTGCCATGTCGTGGGCGAGTTCCGGATTCTGCGCGAACAAAACCGGTCTCATAAGTTTCTCGTAAAAAATATCCATAATGCGTTCTTATGAAAACCCCGCGCCTATCCGTTTGCAAGGATAATACGAACCGAAGCGGAACGACCCGACGAATCCACCTTTAAAACAGGGAATACGAGACGGTGAAACCCGCCATCACGATGGCGACCATACTCATTAGCTTGATCAGTATATTTAGTGAAGGACCGGAAGTATCCTTGAAGGGATCGCCTACGGTGTCGCCTATTACGGCGGCTTTGTGCGCGTCCGATCCCTTTCCCCCAAAGTTGCCCTGCTCTATAAATTTTTTGGCGTTGTCCCACGCACCACCGCTGTTCGCCATAAATACCGCAAGTATGAAACCGGAAGCCAGCGACCCCCCCAAAAGACCGAGCACGCCTGTAACCCCGAAAAGCAATCCCACAAGAACGGGCGCCGCTATCGCCAAAAGGGATGGGAAAAGCATTTCCTTCTGCGCGGCCTTGGTTGAAATTTCCACGCAACGGGCGTAATCGGGATCCGACTTGCCCTCCATGATACCGAGATTTTCGCGAAACTGGCGCCGGACCTCGTTGACCATCTGGTTTGCCGCCCTGCCCACCGCGTTCATCGTCAACCCGCAAAACAAAAAAGCCATCATGGATCCTATAAACATACCCATCAAGACTTTCGGATTCATTAAATTTACCTGGTAAACGTTCATAAAGTCGAGCAAAGACGCTTTTTCTATGCCGCCGATTTCATTGAGTTTTGAAATTACGCAATTCGCATACTCCGTAATACTATCGTGCGATTTTATTCTGATTAGGCCCATGCGTATTTCCTCTATATAGGAGGCTAAAAGAGCCAGCGCCGTCAGAGCTGCGGAACCTATGGCGAATCCCTTGCCCGTGGCGGCCGTAGTGTTGCCGAGCGAATCGAGCATATCGGTGCGAAGGCGGACTTCCCTGCCCAGTCCCGCCATTTCGGCGTTTCCGCCGGCGTTGTCGGCAATGGGACCATATGCGTCTGTTGCCAAAGTTATACCGAGGGTCGATAGCATTCCCACAGCCGCTATTCCAATTCCGTACAACCCCTGGCTCATGTTCGACAAATCCCCGCCCGCCGAAAATCCGTAGGCTAATGCGGTACCCGCAACAATGGAGACCACGGGATAGAAAGTAGAAACCATACCGGTGCCCATTCCGGCTATGATAACCGTTGCCGGACCGGTTTTCGCCTGCCCGGCGATTGCCTGGGTTGGAGAATAAGCCTCCGAAGTAAAATACTCGGTTATTTTGCCTATGGATATCCCGGTTGCCAGACCCACGAGAATAGACCCCCAATTTCCGAGCCACTGCGGGGTTTTTAAAAAATAGAGGATTGCGAAGGAAGTTATTGCTATCAATGCGGAGCTGGTGTTTACGCCCCTGCCGAGAGCCTTGAGAAGCTCCTTGCTGCCCGCACCCTTGCGCACCCGCACGAAATAAATTCCGAATATCGACAACAATACGCCCAAAGCACCTATCGACATGGGGGCGAGCACCGCTTTCATTTGGGTCGCCGGATCGGTCATGTAGGCGGCCGCACCGAGGGCTGCCGTGGCCAATATGGAACCGCAATACGATTCGTAAAGGTCCGCGCCCATACCGGCTACGTCGCCCACGTTGTCGCCGACATTGTCGGCTATGGTCGCGGGATTACGGGGATCGTCTTCGGGAATACCCGCCTCAACTTTTCCGACGAGGTCGGCGCCGACATCCGCGGCTTTCGTAAATATTCCGCCGCCGACGCGGGCAAACAACGCCTGAAGGCTTGCACCCATACCGAAGGTAAGCATCGTCGTGGTGACCATAACCATTTTATGCGCGGGATTGGGGTCGTCTATGAAGGCGTTTAAAATTAAAAACCACACGGAAATATCCAAAAGGGCGAGTCCCACCACTACGAGTCCCATGACCGCCCCGGAACGGAAGGCGACCCTCAATCCATGGTCGAGAGAATTTTTTGCGGCCCATGCCGAACGGTTGGACGCGTAGGTCGCCGTTTTCATTCCGAAAAATCCCGCGAGCCCCGAGAAGAACCCCCCCGTTATGAAGGCGAAGGGGACCCAGTCGTTTTGGACGCCCAGACCGTAGGCAAGAAAGGCGAAAAACACAAACAATATGGCAAAAACCGCGGCAACCACTTTGTACTGCTGTTTTAAATAAGCCAGCGCCCCGTGTCTAACGTGCATGGCTATTTTCTTCATGGTGTCGGTTCCCTCCTCCTCTTTTTTCATACCCGCGTAAAACCTATAGGCGGACGTCAAAGCCACCAGGGATGCCGCTGGGACCAACCAGAAAACGTAATTTATGTGAACCGCCTCCGTCGAGGCGAAGATACTTACCGATTGCATAGAGTTCATTGACTGTTAGAAACGTATTTTAAGAAAAAACACGCGGAAATAATTCTCCGCCCATGTAGGTTGATTTACTTCAAATCTCCACCTTTTTTCTCTCCCGCATGAAAATTTTTATCCCCCGCCGGTAACGCGATTTTACCAACATAAGAACCACCAATATCTTGTCGACAACACGTTGTTCGAAAACGCAAATACATCCGTCTCTCGGCTGGAAAACTCCGTAGGAGGTTCAGGCTACCTGACGAAGGAAGACGCAGATTTCCACCATGTAAAATGTTCCGATTCCAACTCATCCTGCGAGGGCATCGAATAAAACAGCATCCGGTTTCCCGCTCCCACGTAGAACCCCTTGCGGATCGTTCTATACGGGAAATCACCCACAACCCTGGCGACCACTTTGTTGTTTTTTCCGCCTTTTGCGGAAACCTGTTTCAAGCAGTCTCGAAGGTGGAATTCGTTGGTATAAGGCAAGTCACCCAGTACGCCGTTTTGGGGATCGCTTTCAAGCGCACCCAATTTCAAATCGCAAAAGGCTATTTTGTCGACGTGTACAAGCCTATCGGGCGAAGTAATTCTTGCCGTATACTCGGGCGGATTTAGAATGCTCGCCACGCGGGGATGGCACGGTGCCAAATCCTGGTACATATATATGTGCCGATTCGAATCCGGAATAAATTGCGACTGGGAAAGGGTCAGGGTTTTACCGTCGCTGGTGACTACATGGAGCTTTCCAAACGCCGAAAGCGGAGTATGCTCCAGAACCCTGTACACCGATAAATACACCGACTTGTGCGGAGAACCGTCGGCATGCGGGGGACAGAGTTCCTCTACTTTGTCGAGGGGGAAATAATCGGATTTAAAATCCGGATTCAATTCAAAAAATAACGCCTGCGCGCAATTCCTGCGAAACGCTCCCGTTGCGAAATACGCGCCAAATTCCCCCGGGGGGAGGTGCGAGGCTATAAGGGCCTCCGGAGTTAGGGAGAGATAGACGTATATTTTCATATTTTCCATTTTTTTGCGCTCCTTTTTCGGTAGTGGGGGTAGATTGATTTTTTTATTTTTCAAGAAAAAAGGGGAATTTTTTAATACGCCAAAACCGAAGTATCGAAGGAAATTTTCGTTGACAGTTGCGGCGCGTAAAAAAAGATACACACCGTACGCGGGGGGGAACAATGCCTTGTATGCGGACGGGCGTACTCCCAATGCTTATAAGTCAACTTGAATACGGACATAAACTATGAAAAAAGCGCTAATATTGATATGCCTATCGTCGGTCCTACCGTGCCTTGGGGAATGGAAGGCGGTGGGAGACAAGATAAAAACCGAATGGGCGTCCAAAATAGACCCCGCAAATGTGCACGGAGAATATCCCCGCCCTCTTATGGAGCGCGACGAATGGATGAACCTAAACGGACTCTGGAACTATGCTATAGTTCCCGCCCTGCTCACTAGGGAGGAAAGCGGCGTTCCGATTTCGGCGTCGTCCGTAAAACCCGAAAAATTCGACGGCGAGATACTTGTTCCCTTCTGCATAGAGTCGTCCCTTTCGGGCGTGATGAAAAGGGTTGGAGCCGAAAACGCACTGTGGTACGAACGCTCGTTTAAGATTCCCGGAGGGTGGAAAGACCGCAGGGTCTTGTTGCACTTCGGCGGATCCGATTGGCAAACCGACGTTTGGGTCAACGGAATGAAGGTGGGTTCGCATAAGGGGGGATACACTCCCTTCAGTTTCGACATAAGCGCCGCCCTTAAAGACGGGGAAAATATTTTGAACGTCCAGGTATGGGATCCCACCGACGAATCGCACCAACCGAGGGGAAAACAAGTAAAAAATCCCATGGGTTGCTTCTACACCCCCGTGACGGGGATATGGCAAACGGTATGGCTTGAACCTGTTCCCAAGACCTATATATCGAATTTGAAAACCACCCCGAACATAGACGAAAACTCCCTCAACGTGGAAATTCTCCCCAATTGTCCGATTGGTTACGACAGCGCCGAACTTGCCGTTTTCGACGGGGAAAAACAGGTGGCTACGGCGAAAGCCCTTGCGGGTCAAGTTCTCGCGGCGCGTATAGACAACCCGAAGTTGTGGAGTCCCGATTCACCCTTCCTTTACGATATACAGGTAAAGATTTTCAAGGACGGGAAGGAAGTAGACGGCGTGAAAAGTTACGCCGCCATGCGCAAATTTTCGGTGGTCAGGGACGGAAGGGGAATAAAGCGCCTCGCCTTGAACAACAAGCCCATATACCAGTTTGGTCCGCTCGATCAAGGCTGGTGGCCCGACGGGCTGTACACCGCCCCGAGCGACGAAGCCCTGCGTTTCGATATCCTGAAAATAAAAGACTTCGGCTTTAACATGGTGAGAAAGCACGTCAAAGTCGAATCCGCCCGCTGGTATATGCACTGCGACCGCCTCGGTGTAATAGTGTGGCAGGATATGCCGAGCGGCGACTTTCGAACCATTTTAAACGGCAGGATAAGCCCGCCGCTTCCCGAATGGAACCAACGTTCGCGTTTCAAGAAGGCGGAATATGTGAGGTCGGAGGAGAGCGAAGCGTGCTTCCGCAGGGAATGGAGGGATATTATCGACTTTCTATACTCCCAACCCTGCGTCGGTATGTGGATTCCCTTCAACGAACGCTGGGGGCAATTCAAGACCGACGAAATCGCCTCTTGGACTATGAAATACGACTCCACGCGCCCTGTAAACGCCGCTTCCGGAGGGAATTTCTATACCTGCAGCCACGTTCTTGATATGCATCATTATCCCCATCCGCAAATACTCATTTACGATTACGACAAAGTCAACGTGATAGGCGAGTACGGCGGACTGGGTCTGGCCGTCGAAGGTAATCTCTGGGACAAGAAGGGAAACTGGAGCTACAACGTCAAAAAGGATACCGGCGATTCAAAGGATAATCCGTCTTCCGAGAACGAAAAAATACTCGCCCTGTACAAGAAGTATGCCGATACCCTTGCGGAAATGACCCAAAAAGGGATTTCCGCGGGGATATATACGCAGATTACCGATGTGGAAATCGAAATAAACGGTTTGTTGACCTACGATAGGAAAGTCGTTAAACTCAACGAATCCGAGGTTCGCAAGGCGAACGAAAAAGTCATAAATTCGTTGAAATAAAAAAACCAACTTCAAAAGAAGAGCCATCCGCTTTTTGGAGGGCTCTTCCTTTTTTGTCGCACCAACGGACGATATCCACAAGGACGCCAAACTTGGAAATAAAATTCCCCGTGTAAACGCGGGCGGACTCAAAACAGTGTTGACAATCGGCAAGGCAAAATTGAACCTGCATACGCCATGGCAAAAAGTTCCGTATATGTCTTTTCCTCCGACGACGATTTCATCGCGGACGGCAATGCGCGTAAATGTTTCGACGAACTTTCAAAACTTTTGCACTACGACATGTCGAAGGAAATAATCGATGGAAACGCGAAAAACATCAACGATGCAATATCCATATGCTCGCGTGCAATGGAGTCGTGCGCAACTTTACCCATGTTCGACGTAAAGAAAACAGTATGGCTTAAAGGGGTAAATTTTATAAACAGCAAACCCTACGGCGGAGACGAGGAATTGGCGCCTCTCCTCGACAACTTTGCAAAACTCCTGGAAAGGCTGGATCCCGAACGGATCTCGGTGGTGGTGAGCGCCTCCCCGTCCGCCGTTAAGCGCGACAGGAGGGGAACGGTAAAATACCTTGGTCCGTTTGCGGAATATCTCGGCGCATTCGCGGATTTCAAGGATTACGAAAAAACGGACTCGGAATTCGGTAAAATCCTGAAGGAAGAGGCGGAAAAACTCAACGTAACCATAGGGAACGACGCCATTGAAACACTGTCCTCTATTGTCGCCGGCGACATACGCATGGCCGTCCAGGAACTCCAAAAACTGGCGGCTTACGTAAATTTTACGGGGGAAATTACGAAAGACGACGTCTCCGGCATGGTTCCCATCTTCGGCGAGGGCGAATTTTTCGACATATCGAACGCCTTCTACTCCGGAAATCTCGAAAAGGCGTTGTCGTCGCTAGGAAGGTATTTTTTTGCCAATAAAAACGCGTCCGCGCGCCCCGTAATAGCGTCCCTTCAAAAGACGAATTCGCTTTTAATACAGTTGCGTTCGCTTATGGATTCCGGCGTACTACGCAAAACCACGGCGCAACAACCACACAACGCAATGGAATCGGCTTCCGAAAAATACGCGGAGTATTTCGGGGAAGCAAAAGACAAGAGCCACTTCAACTTGTTTTCGCAAAACCCTTGGTATGCTGAGAAAATACTCGCGCCGATTGCGGCAAGAATACCCCTTAGAAAGCTCGTCGATATTCAAATGAATATCGTAAAGGCGTTTGGCGAGCTTTCAACACGCGGCACCGAGGAGGACACTATGCGGGACATGTTCGTAAGATGTCTGAAAGAAAACGGAACAACTCCCGACGCTTCCGTGGAATAGCCCGCGCATTCCCGCGGGGGTTTACGCCTCCGCCCGAATCTCAAAAATCGACGCAAATTTCGAACCGTTCGTGGCAAGGCACTCGACGCCCACCGAATTAACCCGTTGTCTCGGAAAAACAACCTCCACCATCTTTTGATAATTTCCGCGCACGCGCGCCAAAGTTTTTTTCAAACCGGTTTTCGATACGGCAACCAGGTTGAAATCCCTAAGAGTTTCGGGTTGCGCCGAAATTTTCATGCGTCTTAGAACGTCTTCGGACATCGACTGCGTGAGCAGCCTGTTGCCGCAATCCAAATTCAGCCTGACGCGAGAGATCTCAACCGGTGAATCCCACTCCAAGGTCAAAACCGGTTTTTTCGATATGGGCGCCGTCCAACGGTTTTCGAACGATCCCTTGATGTCGTAATTGAGCCCTCCCAGAACGTTGCGTGCCGAACTACCTCTTGAACACGAAGACGCGTAGACTCTGGCCTTTAACGCCAAATCCCTCGCGTCTTCGTTTTTCACGCCGAGGATTATACAACCGTCGCGGATAAGTTCCTGTTGGAGTCCCGAAAATTTTTCGGCGTCGTTCCTGAGTTCCAATGGAGTTATGCCAAAGTTTGCGCACATCGCCGCGGCGGTTCCCGCCGCCTGCCCCGCCGCCGCCCCCGTATTCATAACGCGCGTGGACGTAAACGCGAGATGGCTCGTATTCATAATCCTACCCGCCATCATAAGATTCGACACGTCTTTTGAAAACATGGCGCTAAACGGGAGATTGTACATGTCGGTACTCCCACCGTAAACGGCAGGCGGAAGATCTTTTGCGTAAAACCCCTTCGAGGGCTGATCCTCCATTTTCCATCCTCCCAGCGAAATTTGATCGGGGCGTTCGCGCCATTTTCCGTCTATGTCAAACTGCGTGAAAGTATCAAAACCTTTTATTCTGTACGAATCCCTGCGGCCGGGAATCATTCCTATGAAATCGACGGCCAGGTTTTTTGTTTCCGGATATTTTCCCGAGTTTTTTATATAATCCCAAACTCCCAACAATATGGACAGAAGATGCCTGCGTATAACCTCCGTATCCTTTACGGGATCGAGTTCTCCGCCGTATGAAACAAACCAGTATCCACTTTTGAATCCGTATTTGCGCGGGTCCCTGAATTTCAAATCGTCCTCCCCTATCTTTAGTGCCCATGAAGGGGCTTTATAAGGGGAGGGATGCCCGACGTCGCGCGTGTTGAACAAAACAGAACAACCCAAAAACTGGCCCCTCGGAAACGTATCGGCAAGCGGCTCCCCCCAGGCGGAGGAACCCTCGCGCGAACCCATTATCTCGGCGCCGGATTCTATTCCCAACCGGGCGTCCCCCGTGCAGTCAATAAAGATTTTCGCCCCTATTTCGTAAAATTTAAGAGCGTAGTCGCAACGGGCGCGAATCGAAGTTATTTTACCGCGGGACACGCGGGCTTCGTAGAGGGTGGTATCGAGAAGCAGCGTAAGGTTTTTTTGCGACACGCATTTGTCGTAAAGAAGCATATCCCAGGCGTCCCACAGCATATCGGGATTGTTCACCGCGTTTTCAAGTTTCAACTCCTCTATTATTCCGCCCTCCCTAAATCCCGTCTTTTCGGGATCAACGCCCAGGGGATGCACGCGGATTTCGCTGCTTGAACAACCTCCAAGCCGCGAGCGACTCTGGACAAGCACCGTTTTCGCCCCCTTCCTGGCCGCCGATAACGCCGCGCAAACGCCCGACAGGCCTCCGCCCGCAACAAGTACGTCGCAAAATATTTTTTCGCCATCCATGCCGGGGCGGGCGTACGTCAGCCGTGCCGGCTTCGCACCGGATAAAGATACGGACTTCTTTTCGGCGCGCGGGACGCGCGCCTTTACCCCGGCATTATTCGACGCCGCGGCGATGCCGGCGGCGTCGACCACCAAGGAGCAACCCCACGAAGCACCGGGAGATCCCCCGCGAAAACGTTTGCGCGAAGTCGAAACAAGCTTACCCTCCATGGACGCATTGTCTACTCCGGTGTTTTTTAAGTCAATTAAAAAGAGGACGGATCGACGCCGCACCACGGACGCCGACTCCCCGTCCGTCCATGCGACCTATTTTCCCCTTTCGGCCGCCCCTACGGCGCGGATTGAAAAACCACGCCGCAACGTGGCCTCCAATCCGGCATTAAACGCTTCGCGGGCACGATCTGCGCGCGCGCAAAGTCTTTATTTGGTCGCGTATCAGCGCTGCCCTCTCGAAATCGAGTTTGTCCGCGGCGGCAAGCATGTCGGATCTCATTTGCTCCAAAATCCTTCCGAACTCCGTTTCCGACTTTTTTACAACATCCCCGAGTTCCGGACCCCTCTTGACGAGGGGCTCCTCCACGGGTCTCGTGATACTGCGCGGAACTATCTTATGCGTCCGGTTGAACCGCATTTGAATATCGCGGCGGCGCGCGCATGTATCGATGGCGGACTTTATCGAACCGGTAATATTGTCGGCGTATAAAATCACCCTGCCCGCCGAATGGCGGGCGGCTCTGCCCGCCGTCTGTATAATACTTGTGGCGCTTCTTAAAAAACCCTCCTTGTCGGCGTCCAAAATACACACAAGGGATACTTCAGGAACATCTATCCCCTCCCTTAGGAGATTTACGCCCACGAGGGCGTCGGTCTCCCCAAGCCTGAGTTTGCGCAAAATTTCGACCCTTTCTATGGCGTCTATATCCGAGTGGAGATATTCTACGCGGACCCCGCATTCCCTGAGATAGTCGCATATTTCCTCGCTCATGCGTTTTGTGAGCGTCGTAACAAAAACGCGTTCCCCGCGCTCCGCGCTTTCCTTTATCTCCGCGCAACAATCCTCCACCTGGCCTTTTATCGGTCTGACAAGCATTTCGGGATCCAATAATCCGGTGGGTCTGATAATTTGTTCAGCTACGGTCTCGCTGACCGACAATTCAAACTCCGACGGGGTTGCCGATACGAACACCGTCTGCCCCGTAAGGGAGTCGAATTCGTCCGGGCGCATGGGCCGGTTGTCCAACGCGCTCGGCAGGCGGAAGCCGTATTCTATCAGACGTTCCTTTCTGGACCTGTCGCCGTTGTACATTCCGCGTATTTGCGGATAGCTTACATGGCTCTCGTCGAGAAACAACAAGGCGTCTTTGGGGAAAAAATCGAGCAGACACCACGGACGCGAGCCCGGCTCGCGCCCCGCAAGATGGCGCGAATAATTCTCTATTCCCGTGCAGAACCCCGTTTCGGAAAGTAAATCCATATCCTGTTCGGTCCGCATTTTTATGCGTTGCGCCTCGAGTAGTTTCCCCTCCCTTTCGAACTCCGCAACGCGCCCGTCCAATTCCCTTCTTATGTTTGGGATGGCTGCGGCTATCTTTTCTTTCGGGGTTACGAATCCGGTGGCGGGATATAGGTCGAAGCGTTCTATTTTGCATAAAACGCCGCCGGTAACGGGATCTATTTTTTTTAAGGAATCTATTTCATTCCCGAAAAATTCCACACGGAGCGCGGTGTCGAGATACGCAGGAAATACGTCCACAACATCGCCCCTGACCCTGAACAATCCCCTTTCAAAAGCCATATTGTTGCGTTCGTAGGAAATATCCACCAACTTTTCCACAAGCTCGTCGCGCGACATCCCGTATCCCCTGCGCAACGGGACCATCATTTTCCTAAAATCCTCCGGCGAACCCAGCCCGTATATGCAGGAGACCGTGGCCACCACCAATACATCCCTGCGCGACAAAAGCGAACTCGCGGCGGATATCCGCAGTTTTTCTATTTCGTCGTTTATGGACGAGTCCTTTTCTATGTAGGTGTCCGTTTGGGGTATATAGGCTTCGGGCTGGTAATAGTCGTAGTAGCTCACAAAATACTCCACGGCGTTTTCCGGGAAGAACTCCTTGAACTCGGCGTAAAGCTGCGCGGCAAGAGTCTTGTTGTGGGAAATAACAATGGCGGGCCTGTCCAACTCGGCTATGACGTTCGCCATGGTAAAGGTTTTGCCCGAACCCGTAACACCGAGCAGGGTGGAATATTTCGCCCCTCCCCTCAGACTCCTGCACAATGCGTCTATCGCCCCGGGCTGGTCCCCAGCCGGGGAATATTTGCTTACGAGTTTAAACAACTTTCCCATTCGAAACCCGCCGGAAAAGACCGAAAAATTTATCCAAAGGGAAAGAGTCGAAATCCCTTACGATTGCGTTTACCATCTTGGATTCGTTGCGTAGTCCCCGTTCCCTCCAAAACTCCGCCGGACGGGTGGTTGCAACAGCCACACGTTTCATTCCGGCGGCTTCCGCGGCCTCGATACCCGAAAGGGAATCCTCGAAAACGCACGAATTTTCGGGCGGCACGTCCAGGCGCACCGCCGCCTCCAAAAAAACCTGGGGATCCGGTTTCCCCCTTTGAACGTCCTCCATACCGACGCTCGCGGCGAAATACCCCCCTATTCCAAGCCGGTCGAAAACAACCTTTAAATTTTCGACGGGGGTGGAGGATCCGACGGCGCACAAAACTGAGGCTTTCGAGAGTTCCTTTAGGAAGTCCAGCACGCCGGGAACGAGGGCAACTCCCTCCGAACGGACTATCGAGCGGTAGTATTCCTCCTTTTCCTCCGACATCGCCGCAGCGTCCCGGGCGTTGTCCGTCCACCGGAGTATCTTTGGAATTATGTCCACGTTCCTCATTCCGAAGGTGTCGCGCAGAAAATTTTCCGGAAGTGTCCTTCCGCGGGACTTTGCCAACATTTCCCACGATTTCAGGTGCTCGCGTCCGGAGTCTATTACAACGCCGTCGAGGTCGAATATTGCCGCGCAATTTTTCATGGAATCCGGGAAATTTTTCCACATCGGCGGCGGAATTAAAGCTTTTTTGACCGCCGCTTAAAAAATTGTTGAACGGTAGCCGAAAAAGTTTAAGAAGACGGCGGTATAAATGAACGGCGAAACGCAAAAGAAACAGGTGGTGTTGACGTGCGCCCAACCGACCGGCAAATTGCACCTCGGCAATTACCTCGGAGCCGTTAAAAACTGGGTCGGTCTCATGGATGGGAGGGAGTGCTACTTCGGCATTGTGGACATGCACGCCATCACTATACCGTACATCCCCGCCGAACTTAGAAAAAATGTGTACGACTGCGCCGCGCAGTATATGGCGTGCGGGTTGAATCCGGACGAATGCAATATATTTTTGCAAAGTTCGGTTGCGGGGCACGCCGAACTTGCGTGGATACTCGGGTGCATTTGCCCGCTTGGGAACCTCGAGCGCATGACGCAATACAAGGACAAGGCGCGCAGGCATAAGGACTCCGTAAACAGCGGGCTTTTGTACTATCCAGTACTCATGGCGTCCGACATACTTATCTACAACGCCGATATCGTCCCGGTAGGCGAGGATCAAAGGCAGCATATAGAACTCACCAGGGACTTGGCGCAAAAATTCAACTTCAGATATTCCGACACGTTCAAACTTCCGGAGCCCCGCATACCGCGGTCCGGCGCGCGCGTAATGTCCCTTCAAAATCCCTCTTCAAAAATGTCGAAATCCGACCCAAACCAATTGGGAACGCTTTATATCACGGATTCCGAGGACGTTTTAAGGAAAAAGATAATGTCAGCGGTTACCGACAGCGAAGGCGGAGTTGTATACTCTCCGGACACGAAGCCGGGCGTATCGAATTTGATCGGCATATTCTCGGCGACCACAGGGAAGACCAACGGGGAAATCGAGGCGGAATTTGCGGGCAAAGGTTACGGATATTTTAAACAATCCGTAGCCGACGCCGTGATAGAGCATCTGAAACCCATACGCCTGAAATACGGGGAAATATCCCGAGACAAAGGATACATAGAGGGGGTTTTGAAACGCGGGGGAACGTCGGCGCAGGCGAGGGCAGACAAGACGATGTCGAAGGTCTTTAGGAAGGTCGGATTTATGCGCCTTTGACGGACCGTATTGCAAATCCGGGGA
The DNA here is from genome assembly GCA_964564825.1 of uncultured Opitutales bacterium. Classification (GTDB taxonomy): domain Bacteria; phylum Verrucomicrobiota; class Verrucomicrobiia; order Opitutales; family Intestinicryptomonadaceae; genus Merdousia. The sequence continues at coordinate 8,953 of CAZMBN010000007.1, read as the reverse complement.
AAACGGACAACGATGACCGACGATTTTTCAAAAAGGAAGGATGAACCCATGAAAGATAAAGTACCGTCGTGGCCCGTTTACGCGGCCGATGCGTTGATGTTCGTCGCCGTTTTGCTCGTAGCGGCGCCCTATTACAACTCCGGAACCCCGATGACCGCCGGAATCCTGTCGCTTTGCGCGCTAATGGTTTTCTCATCCATGTTGATCGCCCTCGTTCCGTATTGGTTGGACTACAGAAAAGACATCGCCTCCAAGGCGGAACATACGCGCGAGGCGGAGGAGAACTTCAGGATAATCTTCGACGATCTCTCCGCGTTGCGCCTCGGTCTCGCCGAACTCGAAGAGAGGTCCGAAAAATTCTCGGAGGCGCTATCGGACGCGGATAAAACTTCCGGTTTGCGCGTACGTTTCAACGAACTCGAAGCCGCCGTCGAAACCTTCCGCGATTCCCTGGAAAAGCGTCTCCGCGAAATTGCCGACACGGCGGATTCCAACGCGAAAGCACTGGATGCGTGCGGAGCGGCGGGAAAGGAAACGGGAAACGCCGTTGCGGCGGTGTCTTCGGAGGTGTCCTCACTCGGAAAATCGCTGCAATCGTTCCGGGAATTGTTCGACTTGGAAATCGAGTCCCTTAAAAAAGCGGTGGCGGACCTCCAAGAAAAGCTTACAAGCACGCCTCCCGCGGGGGTGGACGAAGATAAATCCGCCGTCGAATCCGGCGTGGAAACGCCACCGAAAATCCGGGAGCCCAAAGTGGGATCGATGCTCAACAAGGCCCTCGCCGGCATGGAGATATCCAAGGCTTCCGTAGACAAATTTGTAAAACTCGGCATGGATGCGACGGACGGAGTGGACGGCAACCGCGTGCAAAGCGAACCCCGTCAACTTGAAATCCACAGCCTGGGCGGCGGCGCCGAGAACGCCGGAACCGCGCCCGCCCTCGACTCCGCGGATGGCGGTGTCGAAGGCGAAAAGCTTTTTAAAGTTGCGGATTCGGAAAAATCCGAATCCGCCGACGCCGAGGTCCCGGATTCTTCCAGCGAAGCCGAACCGCCGCCCGCGGCTCAAAAACCCCGGAAAGGCGGTGCCACTGTGGTTGTGAACGCCCTGATAGGCATAGGGAACAAGCCGTTTTTGAGGGGCTCCGGAGTCGCGGGACTGTCGGAAGAAAAAGGCTTGGAAATGGAATACGTGGAGATAGGAAAATGGAGGCACGTATTCGAACAAATAGACTCCTCCGCGACTTTCACGGTATTAAAAAACGACAGTATCCCCCCCAACGGGAAGGCGACTTTCACAATTTCCGCCGGAGAGAACCTCGAATTGAATTTATCCTTCCCCCTGTCGGAATGACCCCGATTGAGACATGCTAAGCGTCAGAATAATACCGTGCCTCGACGTCCACGCCGGCAGGGTTGTAAAGGGCGTCAATTTCGTAAATCTGCGCGACGCCGGCGATCCTGTGGAACAGGCGAAGGCGTACCAGTCGCAGGGGGCTGACGAACTTGTATTTTTGGACATAACGGCTTCAAGAGACAACCGCGCGATAATGAGGGACGTTGTTGAACGGACGGCGTCGGAATGTTTTATGCCCCTCACCGTGGGCGGGGGACTCAGGACAATCGAAGATATCCGCTTAATGCTCAACGCGGGGGCCGACAAGGTTTCGTTGAACACCTCCGCTGTGTTGAATCCCGACCTGGTTTCGCGCGCGTCCGAAAAGTTCGGAAACCAATGCATAGTGGCGGCTATAGACGCCAGACGCGATTCCCCGGGAAAATGGAGGGTATTCACCCACGGGGGGAGGAATTCCACCGGACTCGACGCGGTTGAATGGGCGGTGGAGGTTTCGCGGCGGGGCGCCGGGGAAATCCTGTTGACGTCCATGGATTGCGACGGCACCAAAGACGGATACGATATAGCCCTCACCAGGGCCGTCGGCGACGCCGTTTCCGTTCCCGTAATAGCGTCGGGGGGGGCGGGCAAGCTCTCGCACCTTGTGGACGTCGTTAAAAAAGGCGGCGCAAACGCGGTATTGGCGGCATCCATATTCCATTTCGGGACTTATACGATAGAGGAAGCCAAAGACGCTTTAATACGGGCGGGAATTCCCGCCAGAAAATTGAAGGAGACGTAGCCAGATGGGGACTTGGAACATATCTGATTCCGAAAAAATCTACGGAATCAAAAACTGGGGCATGGGACATTTTTCCATATCCGAAGACGGAAAATTGCTTGTCCACCCCCGCGCCGATTCGCGCGCGATAGCGATTACCGATATAGTAAAGGAGGCGGCGTTGATGGGTTTCAAACCCCCTCTTACCATACGCATACAGGATCTTTTGCGCGCGCGCGTCGAACGGCTGAACAAGGCGTTCAAGAAAGCCATGGAGGACGAAAAATACGACGGCGAGTACAGGGGGGTCTTCCCCATAAAAGTCAACCAACTGAGGGAGGTCGTGGAGGAAATACTCGACGTAGGGGAGCAATTCCAATACGGAATAGAGGCGGGAAGCAAGGGGGAACTGATGCTGGCGATGGCGCTGCACGACAACCCCAAGTCGCTGCTCGTATGCAACGGGTATAAGGACGAGGACTACATAAAACTCGCCCTCGAATGCGTAAAACTCGGGAAAAAAGTGTTCATAGTGATAGAACAACTGTCCGAGATAGACACCATAATAAGGATGTCCAAACGCGAGGGGGTTGCGCCGAACATAGGACTTCGGGTAAAGCTGAACATAGCCGGCGAGGGCAAATGGGCGGACAGCATAGGCGAAAATGCGAAATTCGGGCTGTTTGCAACCGAAATAGTCAACGCAACCGCAAAACTGAAGCGCGCGGGGTTGAAAAACTCCCTTCGGCTAGTGCACTTCCATATAGGTTCCCAAGTTCCAAACATCGCCGCCATAAAAAACGCCGTCAACGAGGGGGCACGCTACTTTTGCGAACTCAGCCGCATGGGGTTTCCCGTCGAATACATAGACTGCGGCGGAGGACTGGGCATAGACTACGACGGTTCCAGAAGCAATTACGAAAGCTCCACCAACTATTCGCTTGAGGAATACGCCAGAACCGTGGTCTACGCAATCAAATGCGTGTGCGACAAGCACGGAATAAAATACCCCACCATAGTAACCGAAAGCGGGCGCGCGGTGGTTGCGCCGCATTCGATTCTGATACTCGAGGTAAAGGACACCATAGAAAAAACTTCCGGATACAAGCCGAATTCCTTGAAGCGCAATTCCAACCAGGTTCTAAAGGATCTCGCCCACATTATGGAACGCAAAGACTCCTACAAAAGCCACTTGGAGCGCTTTTTGGACGCCGAACAGCTAAAGAACGAAGCCCACACCCTGTTTTCACACGGCTATCTGAAACTCGAGGAATGGGCGCGGGCGGAGGACATATTTTGGCAGATATGCCGCGATATTTCCGTAGACATACGAAACCAGCCGCAAATCCCCGAGGACCTCTATAAACTCGACGAAATACTTTCCGCCCAGTACGTGTGCAACTTCTCCGTATTCCAATCGTTGCTCGACCACTGGGCGTTGAAACAACTTTTTCCCATAGTTCCCATAAACCGCCTTAACGAGGAACCGCAGGTCCGCGCCACCATAGTGGATATTACATGCGATTCCGACGGCAAAATAAACAAATTTACAGACATCGAGGACGAGCGCGACACCCTTCCCCTGCACCGACTCCGCAAGGGTGAAAAATACTACATAGGGGTATTCTTCGTGGGGGCGTACCAGGACATTATGGGCGACCAGCACAACCTGTTCGGGCGCGTCAACGAAGTCCACGTATTTCTCGAAGACGACGAGGACGACGGCTTTTACATAGAAGAAGGCATACGCGGCACGAGCATAGGCGAACTTCTGCCGCAGATACAGTACAAAGAGGAATATCTTTCCAGACTGATGAAAAAACAGGTGGATACGGCGGTAAAATCGGACGCCATAAAGCCGCGCGAAGGGGTGAAACTTCTGACCCATTTCAACGACATGCTCCAAACAAAGACCTACCTGCAATAAAGCGCGGTGTCCGGAGGCGCGGTGCAAAAAAATCCGGGCGCTTTTGAAGCGCCCGGATTTTTTGCGCGGGATGGATTCTATTTCTGCCCTATGTCGGAAAGCATATTTTGAAACCAGTCTTGGGACACGTCGAAGGGTTTGCCTCCTTTTATGCGCTCGAATTCGCAGGCGCGGAGAACACAACCCCTGTTTTCGTCGTGGCCCACCACGCCCGCCTCCCGGCGGAACGCGCACTCAACGGCGAAGTCCGTGCAACTTTTTATCAGGCGCAAATCGTCGGCGTTCGCGGCGGCGGCGCGTGCGTAGTATCCGCTCTTTTGAACCATCACCTTTTCGGCTCCCAGCATTTCGGCGAACTGTTTGCCGAACCATTTTCCGGGATTTACGGCGTCGAGCTTAACGTGCCCGAAAGCGTCGCGCGGCACATCCTCGCCCTTTGCTTCCATTTCGGCGACGATGGTCTTCACCCCCGCCCCTTCGGAAATGAAAATATTCACGCAACCCTCGGCGTCCATAACGCCCCTCAACCTCTCCGCCTCGGACGCCGCGTCTATTTGCAACTCCGGTATGTACACGGCGTGGACATCCCTGCGCGCCCGCGTAAGACCGAGCCCGTCCACCCATTCGCACCCGTCCAGAAGCCTCCTGTACGCCGCGGCGGTAGCCGCCGTCAGCCATCCGCAATTGCGCCCCATAACTTCGTGTACAATCAGCATACGGGGATTTGCACCGCATTCCCCCACGACGTTGCGGAAGAATTTGGCGCCCTCCTCTGCGGCGGTCCACGCCCCCAGACTCTGCTTTACGGGATAGACGTCGTTGTCTATCGTCTTGGGCAGACCTATCACGGTAAGTTCGTAGCCGTTTTCCTTTAAGAACTTGGCAAGGTCGGCGGCGGCGGTGTTGGTGTCGTCTCCACCAATGGTGTGCAATATGTCGACGCCGTCCTTGACAAGCCTGTCGGCGGCCACCCTCTGGGGGTCTTCGCCCTCCCCCACCAAGCCGCGCTTCAGGCAATCCTTCACGTTGGTCAGCTTAACCCTGGAGTTTCCTATGGGCGAACCTCCGTACCGGTGGAGGATGTGCGCCCTTTTTCTCATGTCGGCGTCCACTTTTACGCTGTCGCCGAGCAACAACCCCTTGTACCCCCCCTTGTAGCAGATAATCTCCACGGAAGGGTCCGTTTCCGTGTAGCGTTCAATTAACCCCCCTACGGCGCTCGACAGGCACGGAGCCAGCCCCCCCGCCGTCAATATTGCAACTTTTTTCGCTTTCATACGGTCGATCCTTTATTTTTAGGATAAAACAAAGGGGGCATTCTATGTTTCGGGCGCTCCCGGGGCAAGTAAAAATTGGATTCGAAGCCGCGGAATCAACCCCCCCTGTCCACCGTCCGCCCGGGCGGAAAATCCTTGAAATCGTCGGGGAGTAATAAAGACTGTGCGCATGAAATTTTCAAAATACCATGCGTTGGGAAACGACTACCTTGTGCTCGATCCCCGCGATTGCCCGAAATGCCCCGAAGGTTCCGACGTCGTCAAAATATGCCATCGAAACTTCGGGCTGGGGAGCGACGGCATACTTTTCGGTCCCGAAAAGAGCGGCAGGGCGGACTTTAAAGTGCGCATATTAAATCCCGACGCAAGCGAAGCGGAAAAGAGCGGAAACGGACTTCGCATATTTTCCCGCTACCTCTTCGATACGGGGCGCGTCGGCGCGGGGGAAACCTTCAGCGTGGACACCCTCGGAGGGGTTGTGGACTGCCGGGTTCTGGACGGAGGCTCCGCCGTCACCGTGGACATGGGGCGCGTCAGCTTCGACTCCGCCCTCATACCCGTTTCCGGGCCGGGGCGCGAGGTCGTGGATGAGGAGATCGAAATAGACGGAAAGAAATACAAATACTGCTGCGCCACAATCGGCAATCCGCACTGCGTGCTTCCGATGCGGAAGGTGGACGCCGCTACTGCGAAAAAAATCGGACCGGTAATAGAGAACGCCACGTCCCTTTTCCCCAACAGAACCAACGTACAGTTCCTCGAGGTGCTGGATAGGAAAAACATAAAAATAGAAATTTGGGAAAGGGGCGCGGGATATACGCTGGCTTCGGGCAGCAGTTCAAGCGCCGCGGCGGCGGTGGCCCGCAAACTGGGACTTTGCGACGCCGACGTCACCGTGCACATGCAAGGCGGGAACCTCTCCATAAAAATATCGCCCGACTTTTCAATCACCATGAAGGGTCCCGCAACAAGGGTGGGGACGTACGATATGGACGGGGACGTCCTAAGGCAAAAACTACCGGACGGATTTTGATCCGCGGGGAAGTTTTTTATTGACGCAAAACGGTTTTACGGCATCCTCTTCTGGAAATTTCCGGGGACGTAGCTCAGCTGGAAGAGCACCACAATGGCATTGTGGGGGTCGTGAGTTCGAATCTCATCGTCTCCAGGTTTTTGTTCGACTCCCCGATGGTGTAATGGTAGCACAGAGGTTTTTGGTACCTTTAGTTGGAGTTCAAATCTCTATCGGGGAATAAGTGCGCCGCACCCACCCCATTTTCAGTCGGAAACGGAACGGCTGATTGGTTTTGGAAGAGGAAGTTTCCACGTTACTTCAGGTTGTCCCTGAAAAATTTCTCAATTTTGTCGAACGGGATTTTTTCCGGGTTGTCGTACAAATCCGTATGGTTGGCGCCCTTTATAATTAAAAGTTCCTTGTTATTTCCTTTAAGTCTTTTGAACAGGTCTTCGCTCATATAGCGCGAATGGGCGTTCTCGCCGTGGACAAGTAAAACCGCGCCCTCGATTTCCCCGCAATAGGAGAGTATCGGCATGTTCATAAAGGACAGCGCGGAAGTCTTGTTCCATCCGCCGTTTGAATTTAGGGAGCGGACGTGGTATCCGCGGGGGGTTTTGTAATAGTGGTAGTAGTCCTTTACAAATTGGGGGGCGTCGCCGGGAAGGGTGTCGGGAAGTCCTCCCGCAAGAGCCGGGACTCCGTTCTTATAGTCCAGCGTCCTCTGTTCGTTCAGCCGCCTTCGAAGGGCTTGGCGCTCCTCGGGAGTAGTCTTGTCAAAGTAGCCGCGGGAGTTTATGCGGCTCATATCGTACATCGTGGACGCCACCGCGGCCTTGATTCTCGTGTCGATAGCCGCGGCGTTCACCGCCATGCCGCCCCAACCGCAAATGCCTATTACACCTATTCTGCCGCCGTCAACACCGTCGAGGCACGAAAGAAAATCCACGGCGGCGCAAAAATCCTCCGTATTTATGTCGGGGGACGCCACGTATCTCGGGGTTCCACCGCTCTCCCCCGTGTAGGACGGGTCGAAGGCTATGGTAAAGAATCCGCGCTCCGCCATTTCTTGGGCGTAGAATCCCGACGCCTGCTCTTTCACCGCGCCGAAGGGCCCCGCCACCGCAATTCCCGGAAGCTTACCTCCGGCGTTTTTCGGAATATACGCGTCGGCAACCAGAGTAATTCCGTATCTGTTTACAAACGAGACCTTGCGGTGGTCCACCTTGCCGCTTTTCGGGAAGACCTTGTCCCATTCGGAAGTTGTTTTTAGCTTTTCCATGTTTATTCCGGTGTTTGTTGCCGTTGTTTGCGCCACCGCGCTTACCGAATACAGCGCGAAACAAAACGCAACCGCATGCAATACGATATTTACCATTGGAGTCCCATGCTACCAAAGTTTTTTCCAAAGCGGCAAACACTTTTTTTTGACGGCGGACAAGCGCGGGCGGCAAAAAACGGACAAATATATATTGACCAACAAACGGATAATATTGTACCTTAAACGGCTTTAAAAGGAGAGATGACAGAGTGGCCGATTGTGCCTGACTCGAAATCAGGTGAGCCCGCAAGGGCTCCGGGGGTTCAAATCCCTCTCTCTCCGCTTAAAATTTCCATGCGTCCGTCCGTTCCCTGCGGACTTTGAATCCGGGGTTGTTACGGGAAATTAATAATTGAAAATTTCCGTACGCCAATACGAAATATAGGCTCCGCGCAAATCCCTGTATTCGATGCAAAGGAAATAAAATAATTTGCCGACAACCTTCTTGATATAGCGTACGTAACAGCGTACGTTACGGATTAAAAGAAAGGATTACCATAACCACAATATCTTATTCCCCTATACCCCTGTAGACGATGTTGCGAAGACTTCCAAGCCGATTGTGATAACCGGCAAACGTGCCAACGCCGTTATGGTTTTCGAATCAGATTGGAACGCCATACAGGAGACGTTGTACCTCAACTCGATAAAGGGAATGGGCGGGTCCATAAAGAAGGGAAATGAAAACCCCGTATCAAAGTGCTCCAAAAAGCTTGATTGGTAGGTTTATGTACGGGTTAGTGTATACCGCCCAAGCCCACAAGGACGCAAAGAGAATCGCTTCAAGCGAATTGAAGGGAAAAGCTCAAAATTTACTTTCAATTCTCGAGAAGAATCCGTTTCGAAATCCGCCTCCATTCGAAGCACTGGTGGGAGATTTGACCGGCGCATATTCAAGGCGCATAAATATTCGACACCGCCTTGTCTATCTCTCTATCAGGTTTAAAAAAAAGAAAAGTGGTGAAAATCCTTAGAATGTGGACACACCATGGATAATTCGACGTTTGGTCGTCTTCTCTCTAGTATTTCGCGAAAAAACCACAAAATTTTCCCAAATCCTTTGGGATAGGAGTATTGCGTTTTTGTTTTGCCCCGTTAAAAACTCACCTTTACCGCTACAGACGCGTTAAAATTGGTAAAAAGGAGGGGGGGCGCCAACGCCCATTCCTCGGTAAAAAAGCATGTTTCCGCTAAAGACTACGGCGCGGTCTTTATCGGATTCCCACTTTGGTGGGGGGATGTGTCGACGGCAATATACGCCTTCCTACGCCTTCACCGTTTCCCAGATGCGAACAGT
>CAZMBN010000006.1:0-77715 GCA_964564825.1 uncultured Opitutales bacterium | reverse complement strand
CCTGAACACCGACGCCCCTCGCCCTATGCTCTGCGCGATCGCCGACCCCCTGCGCCCGGCGACGTTCCTCCCCCTCTCCGCAAGCCCGCGGGCGAGCGTCCTCCCCTTGGCGAGGCATTTCTCCTGGAATTCCAACACCTCCGCCGTATGCTCCGCCTTCCCCCTCAATTCGGCGCCGCGCAAATACTCGAACACCGCCGCAACCCTGCCTATCTCCGCGTACTTCAATCCCCCGAACACCGACATCGCCCCGATCTCCAAACGGTTGTACGCTATGTCGTATTCGTATTCCAAAACGGCGTTCCCAAGCCTCGCCCTCTCCTCCTCCAACTGCGCGTCCGTCATCTCCAAATACCTCTTCGCCGCCGCCAAGTACCATTTAAGCAGCGCGTCCGTACCCCGTTTCGACGCGTGCCTCCTCTCCGGCTTCTTCGTGTATTTCTTCAAACGGTTCTTTATGGTCTCGAACATGCGGCGCCTGCGGTACTCCCTCTTTATGTCCCGCATTTTCCTTTTTATCTCCGCAAACGCCTCCGCCGTCCTCCTCTTCTTCTCCGCCTCCTTCGCGGCCGCCTCCAGCTTCCTTTTTAGCTCATCCTCCTCCTCCTTCGAAAGCCTGTCCGTCTCCCTCTTCAACGCCCCCGCTATCCTGCGCCCGAGTTCCTTCGCCGCCTTCGCCGCGGCGCCCGGACTCCCGGCTTTCCCTATCCCCACAACAGCCTTTAAAATATTCTCCCTGTCCGCACCGTACCCGAGCTCCTTCGCCGCCTCGTTCAACGACTTCTGTAGCGTCCCGGCAAGCATCGCCGTATGCGCGTCCGAATCGATTTCGTACCCCTTCCCCGCCGCCTTCTCCGCCGTAAAATCCGCGCATTTATCCACCTCGCCGTCTATCTTCTCACCCGACGCCGCCCCCTCCGCAACGTCGTATATCGCCGCGTCTATTTCAATACCTGCCGCAAGCAGTTCGTCGGGGCTAAAACCCTTCTCACCCTCCGCGACCCTCCTCTCCTCCGCCCTCGTCCGCCTCTCCAATTCCGCGTCGCTTTGCGCCTTCCGGTCGTATCCATTGGCAAGCCTGTACGCTATCGCCTCCGCCCTCGATACTACCTCCTCGAGCGCGTCCCCCTCCAAACTTTCGTCGAGACTCTTCGCGTATTCCCTGTCCGCGTCCGTCGCCCTTATCCCTACGGGTTTCGGGTTTTCAACGTCGTAGCCCCTCCCCGCCTCCGCGTACAACCTCTTCGCAAGCATCATCGCCGCAAGCCTCCTCTTCTTCCCCTCCCTGTCGTCCGCTACGGAAAATTTTAATTTTTTTCGATTTTCCCCTTGACTTTCACGGAAATTTTGCGATGCTCCAAAATCGGAAGAGGTTGGCAACGTTTCGGACGTATACGAGAAGGCTTTTGCATGACTCCCTGACCTCTTCCTTTTTTTTATGTACATTGTGGTGAGGGCGAGTTGCTTCTTTATGTTTCTTGCCTCCTCGATGACCAGCATATGGTCGTTGCCGATATTCTTTTCAAACCGTATCGCCTCTTTTCCTCTTCTTGTTTTTCCGGCATATTCTACATTGTCGTATCCCGTCAGCACCTTTGAAATGTTTCTTATGTCGTCGTACGTCACGGGCTTTTGCCCTTTCCACCATTCATTCCCTACTCCGTGCCTTCTTAAAACGTGTAGAACCGCGTAGTTGTCCATCGTGAACGAGTACCCCCTCAAATCGAGCCCCATCTTCTTCTTCAAATACTCCGCCTCCTCCTCCGGAATTTCCCTGAGAACCTCGACGTGGTGCGCCTTCTTCTCCTCCACCGCCTTTATCTCCCTGTCGATCTTCTCCGCAATCTCCCTCTCCACAGATACCGACCACCGCATGTCGGGCTTCTCCCCGTCGAACCTCTCCGCAAGCGGTATCAACTCCCCCTTGTCGTCGAAGGTAAACGGCTCGGCAAGCTTCACCGCATGCCCGCCCTCGAACGACACAAAGCATCTGCCGTCCGTAACCCCCACGTAGGTTATCCCCTTTATCCCGTACTTCAGCAGAAGCTTGTTTGCCCACCTCTGGTCCGCCTTGTATAAGCTCCCTTTGAAGTCCTTAAATTTTTTCGTGAGGTGTCTATATATCTCCAAGCCCCTTATAGGTTTGCCGTCCTCCCGTTTCAACCCGTCGATGTCCAGCCCCTTGTCCGCGTAGAGTTTCCTAAGCTTCTTTTTTATCTCGGGGTTCTGCTCCTCGAACGTCTTCTGCTCGTCAAGCAGTTCCCCGTCCGTCAGGTTCGTAAACCATTCAAAAAGCGTGCCCTCGTGGACTATATCGCCCAAATCCTCACCCCACGCGTCCCTTACAAATCTCCCGACGTAAATTTCTTCTCCTAATCTTCTGAAAGCCTCCAAAGGTATGTCGTCTCTTCTGTTTTCTTCCAAGAACTCTATTATTTCGCTTGTACTTCCCCGTTGTCTCTTGGGATCCCAATACCCCAAGAAGTTTTTTAATGTTTCGCGCTCTCTCTTTACGGATGAATAATCTAAGCCGAACTCGAACTTAATCGCGTCCGTCAATTCTTTAAACTTTTCGTCGTCAATATTGACTTCCCCCTTGTAACTTTCCGCCGTCCCCTTCTCCACAGCCAGGTATATCCCCATGCCGTGCACCATCGCGCCCTCGCCGTACCTCCGGTTTTTCCCCGTCGCGTCCGCAACGTTGAAACCCCTCCCCTTCGTACCGTGGAACATCCTGACGTTGTACCCGTTCCTCCGCGCGCGCTCCGCAACCACTTCGGCGGCTTCCTCCAAAGCATCTTCGTCTCCGGCTTTGTACCTCTCGTACAACTCCCTAAACCGCGCGTCCTCCGCCTCTTCGCTTTCGGTCTCCCCCTCCCCGTCCGCTACGGAAAAACGCGTGTCTTCTTCGCCGTCTTCAAAATTTTTTATTTTTTTTGAAATTTTTTCTTGACTTTCGAAATCCTTATGCGATTCTTCGATCATACTCAAGGGGCGAGAGTCCAAAATCGTTTGAGTCCTTTGAGGTCCGGCTTCGGCTTTTGGAAGTGGGGAGTATCGATTTCGATTTAAACGGTTAGGGGCTTCGACTTTTTTAGTCGAAGCTCTATTTATTTTCGGATTCACCCACTCGACTCTCGAAGCGTAAATCATCCCCGTTTTACTTTCAACGGGGTACTGCGTTATAAAAAATCCGCGTCTTATATATTGCCCTACAATATTCCTATCTGACGAAACTACAACAATGTGAATAATGTTGTTGTTGTATCTGCGGGCGTAAATTCTGTTGGGCTCTCTTTTCTTACTTCTTTTATCGTATACTCCCTTTAATCTCACCTGCGCGTTTTTAGCGTCTCCACGATATTCGGCAACCACGCAAACTTACTCGAAGAAATTTTACCCGTGCGGTTGTCGGATATTATATGTTTGATTCTCTCCTCCTCGGAACCGCCTTGCTTGGTTTTTATATATATCTTTGCACCGTCGGCGGCTATTGCATATTCGGGGAACTTTTTAAATTTTTTCTTCGCCTCTTGAAGACATTCGTCGTATGTTCCCCTCATTTTTAGAAGTTCGGGCTCCGCGCCTTCATCTACGGGCAATTCCCTCTTAACCTTTCTGAAGCGGTTCCCCTGCGAAAGCGAATACATGGGGTCGTAGTCCGCCCTGTACTGCCTGTCGTTGTATTTCGCATCGTACCACGAGTCCCCTCCCTCCTCCGCGCCGAAGTTCCTATCCCACAGGGCTCGTATCATGTTCGCCACATAGGCGTCCGCCTTCGCCCTGTCCTTCGGTATCCCGCTCAATGCCTCCACAAAAAAGTCGTACACCTTCGCCCACGAACTCTTTTCAGCCTCCGTCAGCTCGTTCTTCCCCGCCACCTTCTCGGCGAGTATGCACATGTACTCCTCCGCTATCCCGTCGTCGTCGAGCCCCTCGTACGCGTTCCCCTTCGCCCGTCCAAGCCCCTCGCGGACCACGTCTATCCCCCCGGCCTCTTCAACAAGCCCGTGCAAAAAACTTTTGAACGCCTCCGTCCCCCTTATATGCTCCGCCCCCCTGTGCCCCGTCTCGTGCTTTAATATTTCCAAGGTGCGCCTCGGCGTGATCGCCTTGTTCCCCACTATGTATATTTTCCCGCCGTGCCTGAACCCGTCGGCTCCTCCGTCCCCGAATAAAAATCTTTCTATGTATTCCCCGCTTTTCCCCCTGCTTTCCAGCTCGGCTCGCTCGCTTTCCAGTATCTCGCGCGGCGCGTCCTCCATGCTCTCCAAATAAACCGCCTCGTCCTTCAACCCGTAGGCGTTTATAAAATCCTCGATAAACGCCCTGTTCTCGGCGTGGTCCACCGCGGGCGCGTCCTCCTCCTCGAGGAGTTTCACGGCGTCCAGCTCCTCCCCTATGCTCCTCCCTTCGGAAATCTGACCGTCGGAACGCGACACCTCCGCCTGCACCGCCTTTACAAGCTCCTCGTGCGCCATGCGCAGATCCGCCCCCACCTCCTCCAAGAGCGCCCTCGCCCTCGCCCTTTCCTTCGGGTTGCCGGATATCGCCGCAAGCGCAAGCCGTTTCTCGTCCTCGTTTCCGGCGTTCAGGTAGCGCACGGCGTTCGCCTCGTTCAGCCCGGGAAGTTCCGCCTCCGCCATCTTCGCCTTCGCCTCGCCGAGAAACGCCCCGGCGTTGAAATCGCACATCGCCTTCTCGTCCGACTTCAGCCGTTCGGCGGTCGCAAACGTCCTCGCCGCCCTTCCAAATCCCGTTCCCGCGCCTATAGTGCTCGCGGTAAATACGGGTATTTCAAATCCCTCGCCTGCCCCAGCAAATCCTCCGCAACCCCCTCCAGCTCCTTGTATTCGTTCCCGGTCAATTCCCCCGCTACTAAAAGCCCAAGCTCCTGCACGGCGTTTTGCAAATTTTCCACGAGGTATTCCGCCCCGAAGTTTTTCGCCCTGTTCTTCGCCCCGTCCAGCATGTACTGCGTCATGACCGCCCTGGTGTAGTCCGCCTTCTTGTTTAGGAGTCCGAGCACCTTTTCGCCGAGGAACGGGTTCTTCATCCGTATGGCGAACTGCAGCCGTTCGAGGAAAGAGTTCGCCGTTCCGACCGCCGCGCCGAACATAAAAGCCCGCTCGTCGTCGAGCCCCGCCCTTTGCGCGGCCTCCTGCGCGTCCACCCCCATCCTCGCCCAGAAGTACGGGGTCGCCGCCTTTACCGTGTTCGACGCCGCGCGCGCCGTTCTTTCCAAACCCTCCGCCGCGCTTAAAGCCCTCCTTGCGGCGTCCGCGCCCTTCGCCGCCGCCGAGACCCCCCTCAGCGCGGTGGACGCGCCCCCCGTCAAATAGGTGAACGCCAAGAACTGTCCGAACTCCACGCCGTAGGACACGCCCTGGATAATTCCGTCCATGACGTACCCCTGCGTGCGGTATTTCGCCCCGACCGCGTCGGCGATTTCGTCCGCCGCCCTTCTCGTTTCGAGCATGCGCTTTCCCACGCCGTAGAGCTTGTCGGCGCAGTCCCTCAATATCCCGTCCGCCTCCGCGCGGTTTTCCGCTCCGGGGAGGACAAACCTGTCGAAGCCCAGAAACGCGGCGCCTTCCGCCGTGAATTCAACTGTCTAAGACTTTTATAGTATTTTAAATTGTTAATAACTTAATGCAAAAATATATGGGATTTATATGCAAAATATTCTTGACTCAAGTTGATATCAAGACAGCATGCAATACTTTTAACTAAAGAACTGCGGCCCATAATCATGGCAATAACAGAGGTAACACGAACACTAACAGTTCAAAATAAAATGGGCATCCATGCCCGTCCGGCAGCTATGATTGTGCGCATTTCCAATAAGTATGCACATACGGACGTACTGGTAGAAAAAGACGGAGAGAAGGTAAATGCAAAAAGCATTATGAGTTTAATGATGCTTGCGGCGGGGAAAGGTTCCAAAATCAAATTCATAGCGGATGGGGAAGACGCCGAACAAATGCTCGACGAAATAGCATCCCTCTTCGATAGAAAATTTGACGAGGAGTAATTCCTCCATCGTCAAATTTACAGATACAATAAGGAAGATTTTACAAATTCCATATTGCTTTTAAGCAATTCAGAAATCCCAAATTTATTCGACGGGGTAAATTCGTGGGACTCGAATACCAGCCAACCACGATAGCCAATATCCTTGATAGCTTGCAGACAACCCGTCATGTCTGAGGGGTATCCTTTGCCCGTATTTAAGAGATGGTACGAGCTCTTTAAATGTATCTGACCTATCCTGCGCTTCAAAGAGCGCAAACACGAAGGGGTATCGGTGTGTCCGTAATATTCAAAATTCATTACGTCGAAATATATATTTATATTTGGGCTGCCGGTGGACTCAAGTATCCTGACGTTGTCAAAGCAAGAAAGGGAATTTTCAAGAGAAACGTTAACTCCCGCATCTTCGGCATACGGGGCAACAACTCTCAATTTTTTTACCAGCGGCGCAAACAGACTTTCGTCCAACCGGGTTGTTCCCTTCTTGAGCATATTCGCGGGACCATAAAAAGGAAGTAATATATTTTTGCAATCGAGTTTAACGGCGGCATCAATGGCTGACTTAAGGTAATCCACACCTTCGGCTACCGCGTAAAAGGGATGAGCGTTCATACCGCTAAGTCCTATGGAACATATCGAGATACCAGTGCTACTCATTTTATCCCTATAAGCATCGATTTCAGAATCCGTAAGATACGGGATTTTAAGCGATGGGAGATTCGAGGATATTTGAACACCGTCAAGTCCAATCGACTTGGCAAAATCCATTACGGAAGGATTTCCAACCAGTTTGGCCGTCCAATCACACACTCCAAGCGGCAAAACGCGATTTTTCTTTGAGCACGCCGCAACAGCAAGAAGCGACACCGGAAGCACCGACGCTAAAAACTCTCTCCTTTTCATGGTCGAAGTTCTATACGGAACACTCAAATAGTCAATGCTACGTTCCATATTTTTTCATCGAAGTCAAAGTAGTTCAATTTTATCTACGTTTAGAAAGATTGGACTTTTATCATTTTATAAATTCTGTCCATCGACCGAAGCTTCTCTGAACATACAAAAGTTGCATTTTCCCCTTTCAACACCGATTTCACGGGAGTGCCGTCGTTTCCCCGGAGTTCGTCAATACGTAGCTTTACGAAACCGGTACGATTTCCTTCTATATGTATTTCATCACCCGTGGAGAGGGAAACATCGTCGATTATTATATGCGCTATATGCGACTTTGTAAAATAGTTGAGAACGTGTCCAACAATAACTTTTTTTTCGGTGGCGATATTGCCCGACGAAGTCCAATCGTCCACCGTTTTCCCCATGTAAAAGCCGCTTGAGAACCCGCGATTAAATACGGTCTTGAGTTTCCCGAGTAGGTTTTCCTTCAATTTTTCAAACTCGAATTTGAAATTTTTGTTCCTACGTCCGGAGAAATAAAAATCGCGCGCACATTTGTATGCCGACACCACCGACTCAACGTACAAAGCATTTCTGTTGCGTCCCTCGATTTTCAGCGAGTCGACTCCCGCCCCGAAAAGTTCTTCGATAAACGGTAAAGTACACAAGTCTTTCGAGCTCATAACACAATGATTTTCAAGCGTAAAATTTAAGGACGCATCGTGGACATCGCTTATACGATACTGGCGTCGGCATAATTGCCGGCATTTGCCGCGATTGGCGCTCTCGCCGCAAGAAAAACCCGAAAGAAAGCATCTACCGCTTAATGACACACACATCGCCCCGTGCGCAAAAACCTCAAATTCGATTCGCTCAGATTCTCCTTTTGAAAGTTCCCTACGCAGGGATTTCCTTATTTTGGGGATATCCGATAGCGGACATTCCCGCGCTAAGACGAATCGTGTAATTCCAAAATGTTTGTAATACGAGGCGATGGAGGTTGAGTTTGAAACGCTTGCCTGCGTTGAGAGGAAAACGGGCATCGAAAATTCCTTTGCCGCCGCTATTACCGAAAAATCCCACGCTATGACGGCGTTAACCCCGCTTTCGAATGATTTTCGAACTATTTCGCGTACCTTTTTCCGTTCCCCCTCGTAATAGATATTATTGAGGGCAAGATAGGCTTTGACTCCCCGTTTGGAACATTCGTCGACAATTTTGGACATTTCGGCAGGAGAGAAATTCTTCGCAGTTGCCCTCATGTTCCAACCTTTCAATCCAAAATATACCGCATCGGCGCCTGCTTTCAGGGCTGCAGACAAAGTTATAAAATCGCCAACCGGCGCCATTATTTCAGGTATTTTATTCCCCGAGCCTGCCATTAAAAGTCCACCTTACCGACACTGGTTTAACCGTTGAAAATCACAAACAACCGGTCCACGGGAATACGACGTTTCGACTATTTGCAACGACGGCTTGATTTAAAACAAAAAAGACGCGCATTCGTATATCCAGTCTTTCACGCTACATTCCTATTCCACTGGTTCGGAATATAAGAAATTACGGTTCATCGTCAATTTGCACATTCTTATTTCGGGAATTTGGTTTACCGGCGCGGAGCCATGCATTGATAAACATGTCAAGGTCTCCGTCCATAACGGCTTGGAGATTGGACGATTCGGCTCCGGTTCGCAAGTCTTTCACCATCTGATAGGGTTGAAAAACATAGCTACGGATTTGATTCCCCCAAGATATTTCGCCTTTTTCCCCGTAAAACCTGTCCATTTCGGCGCGCTTGTCGTCCTGCAACTTTTCATAAAGTCGGCTTTTAAGAATTTTCATAGCACTGGCCTTGTTTTTGAATTGCGAACGCTCGTTCTGACAGGCTACCACAATACCGCTTGGAATATGGGTAATTCGTACGGCGCTTTCCGTTTTATTGACGTGCTGCCCTCCCTTGCCGCTCGAACGGTACGTATCAATTTTTAAATCGTCCTCTTTAATATCGATATCCAAATCGTCGTCTATCTCGGCAATTACATCCACCGAACAAAATGAAGTATGACGCCTTTTATTCGAATCGAAAGGACTTATACGGACAAGCCTGTGAACTCCACGCTCAGCCTTACTGTAACCGTAAGCATTAAACCCGCAAATCCTAAACGTAACTTTCGACAGTCCAGCCTCCTCGCCATGTTGGATATCTTCAATCTCGGTACTATAACCCTTGCGTTCCGCCCACCGTATATACATGCGCAACAGCATTTCAGCCCAATCGCAACTTTCCGTACCTCCCGCTCCGGCGTGTATCGTTATTATTGCATTGCAGGAATCGTGCGGCTCGCCCAAAAAGGATTCTATCTCCATCTTATTTAAAGCCGTATCAAGGTATCCAACCTCCAGGGAGAGTTCGACATTTAACGAAGGATCATCGGAAGACTCCTCGGCAAGTTCAAGGAGTACTTTTAGATCCTCAATACGTTTTTCAATTTCGCCCACCGGCGCGACAAGGGACTTGAGTCGGGATAATTCGGATACGACTCTCTGCGCTTTGTCTCGATTGTCCCAAAACGACGACTCAGCCATTTTAGCCTCTAAAGCGGCAATTTTCGCACGCTTAGCCGGCAGGTCAAAGAAACCTCCATAAGTACCCTGCACGTTTGATAATGCTGTCGGATGCCGACTTTACTTCCATATCGATTATCATGCGCGCGAGTGTTGCAATAATAACGATAATATCAACATAAAAAGACTTGAAAATAATTAGAACATTGCACTATCTTTGCGAAAGTAGATTGCTATTTCCCTTTCCGCGAGTTCCCATAGGAAAATGCCCGAAAAATCGCAAAGTCCCCAAACCCCGAAAAGCACGATTGCCGACGCGCACTCTCCCGCCGAAGCTCCCAGGATCGTTTTATCCAGAATCTCCTCAATAAAAACATCAACGCCGGAAGCTCCAACCCTGAGAACATCCTCAGGTTCAACATTCAACTCCTCCGCTACGCCGGTGTATCCGAACGCCTTTGTATCCACTGGAGGGAATTCTTCTTTTAAATCTTCCAAGACGGCTTCAAAAGTTTATTTCACCGCAGGCGGAAAGGGAGACTCCGATAGAACCACACCGCAAAGCGGAAGTACGCCAACCATGACGGAAATAGTTTTAGACTTTTCAACCGCTGCGGTCGTGGCGATATTCGCCGTTATGTTTTTTCTTCTCTGATAAAATTAATCCGTAACAATAATGCCAAACAAAGTACAACATTTAAACTCCTCTAATTTCGACCAGGCGATTTCAGCCGACAGACCCGTTCTCGTCGATTTTTGGGCACCCTGGTGCGGTCCTTGCAAAATGCTCGGTCCCACCATAGACCTTCTGGCAGAGGAGGTCGGGGACTGGGCAAGCATATGTAAACTAAATGTGGACGAAAGTCCGGATATAGCGCAACGTTTCGGCGTAAGCGCCATACCAACGATAATATTTTTTCACAACGGGCGTCGAGCCGGCGTATCGGGCATGGCGACAAAAGCCGATCTAAAAACCAGGCTCGAGCAATTAAAGTAAAAAACCTTAAAGTAAACCGCCGAAAACACGAACAAGCCTATTCGTTTACGGGTACATACGGATTCTACTTTGAAACCAGCTCGATATTGGTCTTAATCCGTATGAGTTTCGGGTTCGCCGTGTAAAAAATTTCGGAATCGGAGGATCCTTCAAGAACAAAACCGTGCTTCGGATAGAAATCGGAGACCTGTGAGTTCTTTGAGGTTTGCCTGTATATTCCACGCACCTGTCCGTATCCATGTTCGGAAGCAAATCTGCATATGTCGCCAAGCATTAAGTCTTCAAGTCCCCTACCCAACACTCTGCAGCTCAAGAGAAAGGAATCTATCTCCAAGACACCGGAATTAGGAGGAACGGACGCCAAGGCAACTCCAACCACGCCGTTGTCTCCGAACTTATCGGTCAATCTGAAACACTTTGCATAATTGGCGGTATTGGAGGCAAATTCCCCGATTTGTCTTTCCGTCTCGCGCCTTGTAGTGAGATTAAATTGGTTGGTTTTTAAAATTAATTGCGAAACCCTTGCAATATTGGCGGAGTCGATTCCACTACAAACGCATTGCATATTTAAGGATTTTAAAAAATCGTCAACATTCGAACACTCCGCGCGCGCTCTCTCTCTTTCTATGTTCTGTTTGTACATCAAACTTTTTTTCGCATCGTCCTGCGACACATCCAAAACATCGAAAAGCTTTTTCCGGGAAAGAAAGGATACAAAATCCGCGGGGTCATCCGGCAATAAAAGCGATTCCACTTGCGGGAGTAAAGATTTTACCTCCGCAACCTCCGCGGGGTTGTCGTCGATAAAAACAAAGGAATCCAATCCCAAATTTAAGTCCGATGCCATTTTCAATATAGACTCGCTCTTTGGTTTCCAATTTGCCGAGAAACAAATAAAATCTTCCTTTTTTAAAACCATCGCGTCGTGTTTCTCAAAAGGCAACACGGCGTCGTCTTCATTGTTTTTCGAACAGACGCAAAGAAGTATTCCCCTGTCCTTCAATTCCTTTAAATATGCCTGAAAAGCCGCAAAAGCCTCTCCCCGGGCACTGGGAGGACCAAGCTCTATACCGTGTAATCCATCTTCGCCGATTATTCCGCCCCAAAGAGTATTGTCCAAGTCGAGCACGCAGACTTTTTTGGGAGGAATCAATTTTGCCGAAGCGATACGCACCATATATTCGGCCAACACAGGAAGGGCATCCATGCTTGGGTGCTGTCTGGCGTGAAACCACATTCTTGCATCCTCCCATATTCGCGCTCCGCACCGCGCCCGCAGTTCGGAAACGGGTAAAATTTCAACCCCAACGCTTTGCGCTGACAAACGATACAATTCCGACGAAACCCGCCTGTAAACATCGCCCCGTCCCCCGTATTTAGGAGTTAGCAACGCCCCGGAGTCGTCATACGGCGAATCAAAATCCGACTGCACGATTATAGCCTTCGGCAATGCCTTGCGCAACCTGATCCAAAACGACTCTATCTCCCCGGAAATCCCGACCGCAGTGCGCTCGGGATCGAAAACCTGCACGGGGATGGGAAAATCTCTGTAGTTCAGTATAATAAATATGAAATCGGGGGCGAAGCCGCTCAACCACGAATCGGGGCTAAGGATATCTTGCCGCCAATTTCCGTAATTACCGACCATCAATGTCGGAGACATTGACTTCAAAAGAGCAAAATACGACAACAACGGTTCGAGAAAGGCCGTTGTTGAAGAAGATAAAAGGGCAAATTTTACGGGTTTTAACCGCAACGTATTACGAGAATCCGACTTAAGCAACTTCCCCGCCAACTTTGAGAATCTTAAAGTCTCAGAATAACTTTTCACCGCCCGCGGCAATAGATCGGAAAGAATCTTTTTCGCAATAGAAAAATTCCCCTTAACGACGGCTTCC
Source organism: uncultured Opitutales bacterium (assembly GCA_964564825.1). Taxonomy (GTDB): domain Bacteria; phylum Verrucomicrobiota; class Verrucomicrobiia; order Opitutales; family Intestinicryptomonadaceae; genus Merdousia. The sequence goes on along the minus strand of CAZMBN010000006.1, from coordinate 65,331 downwards.
TCCGCGGATTCCAGCAAAGCTTTCGAGTTTTCAGATTCCATCCATCACGGTATTTTTTTCATTAGATCGGAAACCGACTTTATATCGGCTATTTCCCCCGTAGAAAATCTAACGCCAAATTCATTTTCAACCGCCAAGATTATCTGCACCATTGCAACAGAATCCCAATCGACCAAGTCGGAACGCTTGGTATTTTCGGAAATTTCAAGCGAGGCATCGCCGATTACGTCCCTAAATATGGACCTCAACCTTATCAATTTTTCAGACATAAATAAAAATACGAAGCCCGGCATTTACCGCCTAAAGCCCCCGCAACGTCAAGCAATTTTTACATTGCAAACTCCTTTTTCGGATAAAGTTCTCCCCGTTGTAATTATCGGGGAAAGACTCATTACAACTCCAAAACTTGATGTCCATCCGCACTCTCGACTATTTCAAATAAATTCCGGTTGGAATCCATAACCCACGCTATTTTTCGACCAGGAAACGCGGATGCCACAACGGGTTCGCTTAGGACAAAAAAACCTTTCGAGCGGAAGTTTTTCAGATCCGAAAAAATATCGTCACTTTGAAAACAAACGTGGTGAAATTTCTGGTTTTTCTTTAGGGAGCCTTTCAACTTACTTTTATCTCCATAGGGGGAAACAAGTTCCAAGAAAGCTCCCCCCCCCTCTCTCTCCGACGGTCTTAGAAACATCACACGCGCAGTCTGTACCTCGTCGACAATTTCACCAGACGCGGGAACATAACCGCAGGATTCCGCAAGATGCTGCGCCTCGCGCTTTATATCGTTGGACAAGATACCTATGTGGTGCAGTATCATTTTAAAGCTCCGTAGATGCCTTTGAGGAGATCTTGCCACCCGGCGCGAATCTCATTGAAAAAATGGCCCATGACAACCCCACACCGAAAGCGGACAATAAAAGTCTTCCTCCCGAATTTAATTTTCCGCTGCGCAAAGCTTCCGCCAATAAAACAGGGGACGAAGCCGCACTTAAATTTCCTATCTTTTCCATAAAAAAGAATCTGCATTTTTCATCAACCCCAAGCTCGTTGTAAATGTTGTCGAGCATCAATTTATTCGCCTGATGAAAGAGCACCAAATCGTAGGACGAGATTTCCGCATTGTGCTTGGCCAAGGTTTTCCTTACCGCCCCGGGTACCGTTGTTATAGAAAAATGAAAAATCGCCTCACCGTTCATCTGGAGATTCTCGTCCGTAGTAGTAATGCCGTCCGGAGTTGTCTTTTCCAATCTGGTTTCATTCGACGATGGAGTCCGCATTCCCCCGGCAGGAACGATAAGATATTTCCAACCGGAACTTTCCGAGCCCATATCGGCAAACTCAAACCCGAACTCATCTTCGGAACGCTCCAATACGAAAGCCGCCGCACCATCGCCATGAAGAGTAACCAATCCACGATCCCCGGGATTTATAAGATGGGTAATCGTATCGGAAAGTATAAGAAGAATTTTTTTACACTGCCCGGAAGCCACAAGACCGTTTGCAATACCCATCGCACAAGGGAAAGCCGAACATCCCAAAGGGAGGTCGAAAGCTCCGCAAGAAGAAGGCATTTTAAGTCTGTCGTGCAGTACATAAGCGGAGGGGGGGAGGATATAATCCCGGGTTTGAGATACAAAAATAAGCATGTCGAAATCCGACCTGTCAATGGAAAGGGAGTCCAACATGCGTCCAGCCGCCGCGCCGCCAAGATCCACCGCCGTAATATTTTTCGGACAAACCCTGCGTTCGTAAATTCCGCTGAGATTGGAAATAGCCTTAACTTTTCTTAAACCAAAACGCGCAGCCAAATCGTCGTTGTCAAGAATCTGTCCGGGTAAGACATAATGGGACGCGGTCATCTTTGCGTGAAATTTCATATATTCGATGGAATAAACACCACAAAGACTTGTCAATATAAAACCCGCTTACTTGAAGGAACCGAACCCGCGTACGAATACGCTGTTTGGGAGATTTTCCAGGAGGATCGACCACAAAAAACTTGCTAAAGAAAACTCATTCTGTTTGACTCCGCACAATCCTGGTTGTTTTCTAATGAAGTAACGATGTGGAAAACTCTTTATAGTATGGAAGATTTTATAAAAAAATTACTGGAATGCATCGACCATGAAGAATTGGATTTGAATCCCGAAACAAATTTTACGTCGCTGGATGAATGGGATTCCATTGCGTTACTGTCGACGATGGCAATGATCCGTTCGGAATACAAGGTAAACATGAAAGGAACTGAAATCAGTTCCGCAAAAAATATTGCGGAACTTTACGGGCTGGTACAGTCCAAAAGACGCTGAAAACTGCACGCTACAACATGCAACATTAACCGATCCGACACGGACAATTTAACCATTATAAAAAATCGATGGCAAACGCATTTTCTCTTTCGGGGAAAAAAATTCTGATAACGGGGGCATCTTCGGGAATTGGTCTTGCCTCCGCGGAAATGTTTTCAAAGGACGGAGCATCCCTCGTTCTAAACGGACGCAACCGGGATAGACTAAACAAGATACTTGCAATCTGTTCGAAATCGGCGGATGTCGTATCCTCCGATATTTCCGCCCTTTCGGGAGTGCAAGACTTAGTGAATGCCGTTGTATCCCCTCTTGACGGAGTTTTTATGTGCGCGGGTATTACTATCAACTCGTTAATTAAATTTTCCAGCGAATCCGATATCGGAAAAATTTTTGATACAAATTGTTTTTCCTGCATCCGACTCTTGCGCGAACTTTTGACGGCAAAAAAACTCAGCAGAGGGGCGGCGGTGGTAATAACGGCATCGGTTGCAGGAATGCTTGCAAGTCCCGCACGTTCCCTGTACGGAAGTTCAAAGGCCGCCCTCATAGAGTTTGCGCGAAACGCCGCAGTAGAACTTGCCCCAAGAAATATACGGGTAAACACCATATCCCCCGGATTGGTCAATACACCCATGACCACCGAATTTGTAAATTCGGAACCCGAATTATGCGAGGCGGATAGACGCAAGTATTTACTCGGTTATGGAGAGCCCTCCGACGTGGCGTACGCGGCTCAATATCTACTGTCGGACGCATCGCGTTGGATTACCGGCATAAACTTGATAGTGGACGGCGGCTACACATGCCATAAATAATGTGAACGATTTGATAATAGTTTGTGCGGGAGGTTTTGGACGAGAAGTGTACGGTTACGCACTCTCCTGTATAAAGAACGGTGCAAACTGGCGAATAAAAGGTTTTCTGGACGACAATCCCAACGCCTTGGATCGCTACGATTACCCCGTAGGGATAATAGGATCTGTATCGAACTGGGAGCCTTCTGCGGGAGAACTTTACGTTATGGGGGCTGGACTCCCGAAGGAAAAAAAACGCATAGCGGAAGTTTTAATGCCGCGCGGAGCGGAATTTACGACCCTGATTCATCCGATGTCCTACATAGGCAAAGACGTTAAAATCGGGAAGGCCTGTGTTATATCCCCTTTTTGCGTACTGACTTGCGATTTGGAACTGGGAAATTTCGTAACCGTTAATACAAGCTGCTCAATTGGGCATGACTCGAAGATAGGGAATTGGAGTACCCTGTCGTCCTATTCAAACGTCACCGGATACGTCTCAGTTGGAGAAGGCGTGTTTTTCTCATCTTCAGTTACGACCGTACCATCTTCTAAAATCGGGGATTGGTGCAAAGTAGGGATAAATTCTTCGGTTGTTGGTAAAGTAAAACCGGACACCAGCGTATTCGGAAACCCTGCATCGGAAATTTAAATTCCGCCCGTCAACGACGTAATAAAAGCATCCGCATAGCCGCAGGATGTGGCTAATTCTTAAAATCAAAAACCGCAAACAATCAACATCCACATCCGATAGACAAGTATAGATAGGCGTCCGCAACATAAAATTTCTTGAAAATTTTTATGGTATAGGTACGCTTCCCACCGTTTCCCCCGTTTCCCAGCATTAACCAACATATCGTACAATTATGAAAAAGATCGTCCTTTTATTATTCGCATCGGCAGTCCCCATGACGACGGCATTGTTTGCCGACGAATTCACCACGGATGCCGCCAAGCTCCCCGATACAGTCCGATCATACGTGGAAAAAAGTTTCCCAACGGCAAAGATAATCGGGATAAAAATAGATAGGGAAATGGCGGTAATTGAGGATTACAAAGTAATTCTTTCGGATTATACAAAGATTGAATTTCGTCCTTCCGGCGAGCTGAAGGAATTGGAAAATAAGACGGTAGGAATACCCGCGAATCTCCTACCATCGGTAATCGCCGACTATATAACGAAAAATTGCCATTCGACAAAACCAATCAAGTTCGAAATAAAACCATATGGTTTCGAAGTGGAACTTGCCAATGGACTTGAACTCAAATTTTCACGCGACGGCAAATTATTGGAGATAGATACCTAACTTAACTTTTCAGTCGTTACCGAGTTAAGGGAAAAATCTCTCCGCATGCGGCGGATTGCCGCTTGTGTCCGGTGTTTTTCGTAATGCGAGACATAAAATTATATTGAAAGATTGGCGTGATTTGCATAACCTACGCTTTCAAAAAATTCTCAGAACCCAATTGAAAATCATGGTCAACATAAAGAAATCAACACTATCGTCGCTCACAAAAAAGTTCGTGATGGCGGTAACCGGTTTTGTGCTTGCGTCATTCCTATTGGTCCACATGGTGGGCAACCTTCAAACTTTGGAGGGAGGTCCGCACGCAATAAATGCCTACGCGCACTTCCTTCAAAATCTGCCGTGGGAGATCCTCTGGGGATTTAGATTGTCTCTATTGTTTTGCTTTATCCTGCATTTTTTGACCGCATACCTGTTGGTATTGGAAAATAGAGCTTCCCGCCCGCAACGCTACGCCGTAAAAAAATCCCTATCGTCGACATTGGCCGGGCGCACGATGGTTTATACGGGAACCATTATGATAGCGTTCGCCGTTCTTCATCTCTTGCATTACACGGTTCTTAATTTGAATCCGGAATTTAAGGAGCTTAACTGGGTTGCCGGCTCGGGACTTTACGAATCCAAGACCGTCCACGATGTTTACGCCATGCTCATACTTGGATTTTCAAACGATTGGGTTGCGATCGCGTATATCGCCTCTATGGCGGTTATAGGTTTCCACCTTTCCCACGGGGTAAGCAGCATGTTCCAGAGTATAGGACTTAGGAACGAGCACTGGCGCTACAGGCTAAACGCCGCGGCGATTGCATACTGCGTAATAATAGCCGTTGGATTCAGCCTTAATCCTCTCGCTGTCCTTCTATCGAAATATACCGATTTACAGATTTTGCCGCAACGCGAAATAGTTTCGCAATTTGAGAAACTTCAAAGCCCGGATAAAAAACCGATTTTTATCGATTACAATTTCCTATGCGAAAAAACGAGGACTAAAAACGCATGCAGCCCCCAGTTCAATACACAAAAATAAAGGGAAGAAGATAAATTATGAATTTGGATCCTAAAATTCCTGACGGACCTATATCGGAAAAATGGTCCAACTTTAAATTTCACGCAAAACTTGTGAACCCGTCCAACAGGAGAAAGTTTCGCATCATAGTTGTAGGTAGCGGACTTGCCGGAGCGAGTGCGGCGGCAACTCTCGCAGAACAAGGCTACAACATAGATTGTTTCTGCTACCAGGATAGTCCAAGGCGCGCACACTCCATTGCCGCCCAGGGGGGGATTAATGCGGCAAAAAATTATCAAAACGACGGTGACAGCATTTACCGGTTGTTTTACGATACCGTAAAGGGGGGGGACTTCCGCTCCCGCGAGGCGAACGTATACCGTTTAGCGGAGGTAAGCGTAAATATCATCGACCAATGCGTCGCCCAGGGAGTCCCTTTTGCCCGCGAATACGGCGGATTGCTTGCAAACCGTTCGTTCGGCGGCGCGCAAGTCAGCAGAACTTTCTATGCGCGAGGCCAGACGGGACAGCAATTATTACTGGGCGCATATTCGGCACTTGAAAGGCAAATAGGACTCGGCAAAGTTAAAATGCATACCCGCAGGGAAATGCTCGACCTCGTTGTCATCGACGGCCACGCAAAAGGAATAATAGTACGCAATCTTTCAACGGGCGAAATAGAACGCTACGCCGCCGACGCCGTTCTGTTGTGTACCGGAGGATACGGCAACGTGTTCTACCTTTCCACAAACGCGCAAGGATGCAACGTTACGGCGGCATTCCGCTGCTATAAACGCGGTGCGGGTTTCGCGAATCCGTGTTTTACGCAAATACACCCAACGTGCATACCAAGACACGGAGACCAACAGAGCAAACTCACCCTCATGAGCGAATCTTTACGCAACGACGGTCGAATATGGGTACCGAAGAGTGAGAAGGATTGCGGAAAGAATCCCAACGATATTCCCGAAGAGGACAGGGATTACTACCTTGAAAGAAAATATCCAAGCTTCGGGAACCTTGCCCCAAGGGACATTTCTTCGAGGGCCGCAAAAGAGGTTTGCGACAGCGGCAGGGGGGTAGGTCCGGCGGTCAAGGGCAAGCGTGAGGGGGTATATCTCGATTTCGCCGACGCCATCAAACGCGACGGGCTGGCTACCGTAAAGGAAAAATACGGAAATTTGTTCGAGATGTACGAGCGCATTACCGGAGAAAACGCCTACAATGTTCCAATGCGAATATACCCAGCTTCCCATTATACAATGGGAGGCTTATGGGTGGACTATACCCTCCAAAGCACAATTCCCGGACTTTTTGTTCTCGGGGAGGCAAATTTCTCCGACCACGGCGCCAACCGTCTTGGAGCCTCAGCTTTAATGCAAGGTTTAGCCGACGGGTATTTTGTGATACCCTACACCCTGCCCGACTACCTTGCACGCGTCGGTGCGCGAAATATAAAAACCGACAGACCCGAATTCGATACCGTTGAAAAAGACGTCCACGAACGAATCAACAAACTTATGGGGATAAAGGGCACAAAAAGTCCGCGCCAGTTCCACATAGAGCTTGGGAAAGTTATGTGGGAAAAATGCGGCATGGCGCGCTCGGAAGAAGGATTAAGGGAGGCTCTCGAGATAATCCCCCAGATACGCAAGGATTTTTGGAAAAATTTGAGGGTTGTCGGCGATGAAAACACCATAAACACGGAGCTTGAACGGGCCGGCCGGGTGGCGGATTTTATAGATTTCGCTGAGGTCATGGTACGCGATGCGCTTGAACGGCGCGAAAGTTGCGGGGCGCACTTCCGGATTGAATTCCAAACCGAAGACGGAGAAGCCAAGCGAAACGACGCCGAATACTCCTACGCGGCAGTTTGGGAATACGCGGGCGATGGCATCCCGCCTGTCATGCACAAGGAGCCGATAACGCACGATGAAGTAAAGCCCGTGGTTCGCTCGTACAAATAAATTTGAGGAAACAAGATGAAGATACACCTTAAAATCTGGACACAAAAAAACCACGATGACAAGGGGCGTTTTGTAACGCATACCGTTGACAACGTAAGCGAGGAAAGTTCCTTTCTCGAAATGTTCGACATCTTAAACGAACAACTCGTGGCGCAAAACAAGGAACCCATCGTATTTGACCACGACTGCCGCGAAGGAATTTGCGGAATGTGTTCGATGACAATAAACGGTATACCGCACGGTCCCGAACGGGAAACGACGGTGTGCCAACTGCATATGAGAAAATTCAAGGACGGCGACACTATAGTAGTGGAACCTTGGAGGGCCGCGCCTTTCCCCGTTAAAAAGGATTTAATCGTCTCACGCGACGCCCTCGATTTGATACAACAAGCCGGCGGATTCATCACCTCACGCACCGGATCGGCAAGGGACGCCAACGAAATACTTATTCCCAAAGACGTCGTAGAGAAGGCAATGGATGCGGCGAGCTGTATAGGATGCGGAGCGTGTGTTGCGGCGTGTCCGAATGCCAGTGCAATGCTTTTTACCGCGGCAAAAATCTCGCACTTAAACTATCTGCCGCAGGGCTCTCCGGAAAAAGACAAGCGTACGATAGCGATGGTTGAAAAAATGGACGAACTTGGATTTGGGAACTGCTCGAATTACGGCGAGTGCCAAGCCGTATGCCCTAAGGGAATAACTCTCGACTTCATTGCAAAAATGAATCGCGATTACGTGGTGGCTAAGGCGCGCCAACTTGCGGTTTCATGAAGCCAAAGCGGGTGGAAAACAAGCGACAGTCGGTGCAAGCCGAAAAAATTTTTCCGGGGCGTCCGTTTAGCTGTAAAAAATCGTCCGACCAGTCCAGTCTCGACGTCTTTAAAAAATACGTGCGAAAAGCCGACGGCATTAGACCGTATCGGAGAAATCCCCGTGTAGAAGATAAATAGGATACTCGAAAATCGACCGCGGACCGCTGAAACGGGGATTTGTTTCTATGTGTCTGTATGTGTCTGCGGTCATTCTCAGGTTTTTTGACGGTATCCAACGCGCGCAATCTAAAGTTTTTTGCTTGCGTTCGCGGGGGGGATTTGCGCTAATGGGACAAGGTCGGGTCCCATGCAATTGCGGACGCGCGAACCCCGCCAGATCCGGAAGGAAGCAACGGTAGCGACGCCTAAAATGTGCCGTGGGTAACCTGGCCCCTTTTTGTAAGTAGACCATGCCAAAGCCAAAAGACAGCCAACCATTGCAATGTCCGCCGAGGCATGTCGCCATCATAATGGACGGAAACGGACGTTGGGCGAAAGAACGCGGGAAGGAAAGGATTCAAGGACATAAACAGGGAATACGTCAAATAGAGGAAATTATTCGCGCCGCAAACGTCGAAGGAGTGAAATATTTGACTCTCTACGCGTTTTCATCGGAAAATTGGAATAGACCCAAGATCGAAGTTGATGCCCTCATGTCGCTGCTGGCGACCGCCATAAAAAGAAATGCGCCGTTCTTTATCAAAAACCGCATACGCTTTAATACAATAGGATATATTTCGGCTCTACCCCCAAAGTGCGTAAAACAAATAAAAAATTTGAGCGAAACAACGAAAAAATACACCTCAAGAGTTCTGACGCTTGCCCTTAATTACGGCTCACGGGACGAAATCACCCGCGCGGTTAAAAAATTGGTAACCAATACGAAAAATTTGAACGCCTCTCCCGAATCGATAACATGGGACAGCATAGAACAAATGCTCGACACCGCCGGCATGCCGGATCCCGATTTACTAATACGCACTTCCGGAGAAATGCGCCTTAGCAACTATCTAATGTTGCAATCGGCATATTCCGAACTGTATTTTACGAAAACCTATTGGCCCGATTTCGGGAAGGACGAGTTTCACGAGGCCATTACGGAATACAAACGACGGGAACGCCGATATGGTCTAACAACGGACCAATTGAAAAAGTAATGCTGGCAAGAATTTTCAGCACTCTACTTTTGTGGACATTAACGGCTGTCGTTCTAATCTACACCGGAGACTATGGTTGGCTCGTTTTGGTAGCTACGCTTGCTTCGGGCGCATTATGGGAACTATGCGCAATTCTTAAAAAAGCAGGACTTGAGCCCATGACGGGAATTCTGCAACTGTGCAATGCGGCGATATTTTTATCCTCGCCGTTCTTATGCAAATTTGACATATGTTCCCCAACGATGTGCGGCAGTATGGTTTTTGCCGTGTGCGCAGCTTTTATCGCCGCCTTTACCTTGAAAGATCCATTCTCCGACTATCCAAAACGGACAGTAATCCCCTCAATACTGTCACTGACGGCAATATCCTTTACCTTTCAATGGTTGACAGTGTTTTGTCAATATCCGCCCATGAATTCCCCGACTTTTGATATTGCCGGTTATAAGGGTATGGCCGTAGGAGTCCTAATTTTGGCAACGGCAAAATTCTCGGATATCGGCGCGTATGTTATAGGTAGGGCGTTTGGACGGCATAAATTATCCCCTTCTATCAGTCCGAATAAAACAATAGAGGGGGCGATAGGCGGAATATTTTCTTCCGGCTGCGCCGCCGCCGGATTACTTTGGGGATTATCCGATTTCTTTAATCCCGGCACAAATATCCCCGTATCCGTGTTTGTGGGCTTCGCAATAGGAATTGTATCAATGGTATCGGATCTCTTGGAATCCGTTCTAAAACGTCGCACTCGGGTGAAAGACTCGGGAACGATGATTCCCGGCATAGGCGGAACACTCGACTTGGCGGACTCCATTGTCCTTACCGCCCCAGTTGGAGTTTTTTTGTTTTCATTGACTTTTATTTTATGAATACCCGCCATCTTGCGATTCTCGGCGCCACTGGATCTATTGGAGACAATACGTTGGAGGTGGTAAGGGCAAATCCCGACAGGTTGAAAGTCGTCGCGATTGCCAGTAAAGAAAATTTTGAGAAATTGGCAAAAATAGCCAACGAATTCGATATAAGGCACGTGGCTTTATACGACACCGAAGCTTATAAAGAAGCCAAACATTCCGGTCTATTTTGCGGAAGAAAGCTTTATTCCGGAAAGGAAGGATTAGCCGAGATAGCCTCTCTTCCCGAAGCCGATACAACCGTTGCCGCTGTAGTGGGCACAAACGCGCTGGAGCCCACTCTGACCGCGATAAGATCTAAAAAGGACATAGCTCTTGCCAACAAGGAATTACTCGTAATGGCGGGAAAATTTGTCATGGGGGAGGCAAGGCAAAACGGGGTGAGGATACTTCCGCTCGACAGCGAACACAACGCTATTTTCCAGTGTCTAAACGGAGAGCGACGGCAGGATATAGCAAAGCTCATCATAACTGCATCCGGAGGCATGTTTCGAGATTTCACGCGGGAGCAAATGCTGTCCATTAGACCCGAGCATGCTTTAAAGCACCCCAATTGGGCCATGGGTCCCAAAGTTACAATAGATTCGTCCACTTTGGCAAATAAAGGTATGGAAGTAATAGAGGCAAGCTGGCTCTTCGATATGCCTGCCGAAAAAATACAGGTGATTGTTCAAAGGGAAAGCCTGGTCCACTCCATGGTTCAATTTATAGACGGTTCGATATTGGCACATATGTCGCCGCCTTCCATGACGTTTGCAATAGCCCACAGTTTGATGTATCCAGAGCGGGGAAAGAAAGTTTACGAACCGTTGGACTTTACAAAAACAATATGCATGAATTTTTGTCCCCCAGATACAAAACGTTTCCCGTGTCTGAAGTACGCGTATAGGGCACTCAAACTGGGCGGAACAGCGACAACGGTGTTCAACGCGTCGAACGAGGTTGCCGTTGCGAAATTCATGGAAAATAAACTCCCATGGATAAAAATATCCGAGGTTGTGGGTAAATGCATAGACAAACTCGGGGGAGAGGATCCTCACAGCATCGAAGATGTCATTGAATGCGATGCTCATGCACGAATTGTGGCATCGGAAATCGCCTCCGCCATAGTCAACTAACATGGGGAACTACGCCGAAATATTTTCGAACACTTGGGGACTTCTCCTCGTAATCCTCTTTTTTGGAGGATCCATTTTCATGCACGAGTTCGGACATTTTCTTGCGGCAAAATTGCGAAAAATGAGGGTACTCCGTTTTTCCATAGGTCTTGGACCAAAGTTATTTTCATGGAAAGGCAAGGACGGCTGTCGTTATCTCATTTCCGCTCTGCCCCTTGGGGGATACGTCGCGCTTCCCCAACTTGCCGACATGGGAATACTTGAGGGCGAAGAAAAATTAGACGAAAAGCAAACGAAAGAACTGCCGCCGGCGTCATGTGCGGATAAAATTTTTGTAAGCGCCGCCGGGGCTCTTTTCAACTTATTGTTTGCGGTTTTGCTGGCATCGTTGGTTTGGATTGCTGGAATACAAGAAAGCGCCGTATATAAAACCACGACCGTAGGCTACGTCCCGAAGTACATTTCAGACATCGACGGAAAAAAGCATCCGTCGCCCGCCCATGCGGCCGGACTAAACCCAGGAGACAAAATTCTCGAGGTCGACGGAAAAAATGTCGACGATTTTCTCCAGATAATAGAAGGAGTAGCCATGGGTTCGGGACGCTCTCCCAACGGGTTACCGAAAGCGGTCATAAAGATTTTGCGCGGTAAAACTGAAAAAATTCTCGAGCTAAATCCCGTTCTGATAAGAACAAACGTCGCAACCGGAGACGAGATCAGGATGATAGGAGCGGTTCCCGCGGCGACCATGCGCATTGCAAAAATAATAGACAACTCCCCTGCGTCCCTGGCTAAGCTGCGCCCCGGAGACACGGTAATCGGGATCGACAATACGATATTGTACTCGAACAAGCAACTTTCGGACTATTTGGATTCATTATCCGAGGGAGCCGTCGTAAATCTAAAAATTTTACGGAATTCAAAAGAATTAAGAGTGCCCATCTCGCCGCAAAAAGTAATCCTAACCCGGCCCTATTGCGAAATAACCCTGCCAGATCTCTCGGTGCTTTCATTATTTGAAACTGAGGGGATAAACGGCGGAACTTCCTTGGAAATATTATCGATTTCAGGTACCGATGCAACACTTGAAAATTTACGTCCCGGCATGACCCTATATAGCGTAAACGGGAGGCGCATATCAAAGCTCTCTCAACTTAAAGCACTCGCCACGTCGTCAAAACGGAAATTAAAACTTTCCCTAATAGACGCGTCTCTAAAACTTTTCGATTGCGTACTCCCCCAGGATTCCGTTTTAAAAATCTTCCCCCCAAAGGAACGGACTATGCTCGGATATGAACTTGAGAACATAACTGTTACAAACCACCCGAGCATAATCAGACAATTCAAGGAAAGCGTTTCCAGAACTTGGAATTCCTTATCGAGTCTTTTTAACCCGCAAAGCGACGTTGGAATAAACAATCTTGCAGGACCTGTCGACATTGGACGCGTAATATATAAGCTCTCGTTGACCGACTTCTCGCTGGTTCTTTCGTTTGGAGTACTTTTAAACGTAAATTTGGCCATATTAAATCTGCTTCCCATACCCGTGTTGGACGGAGGGCATATATTGTTTGCCATAGTAAACCATATTCGTGGGCGAGCGCTTCCTCCCGGCTTCTTCGCCAGCATACAGGGAACGTTTTCAATATTGTTTTTAGCACTAATGGGCTATGTTATATATTGCGGGTTTATGCGCTGGAGCGGCGATACCGAGCTTGAGAATTCCGACGATGTCGCATCGAAATTTTACGTAAACAAAATTTCCTTTAAAAACCATGAATGACGTCTATTGCAAATCGCGCTTTAACTGCGTCAGGTTAAAGACCCGAGAGGTGAATATAGGTAACGTGAGAATAGGCGCGGGTAATCCGATAGCCGTGCAATCCATGACAAACACGAAAACCCAGGACGTTGAGGCGTCGTTTCTCCAGTGTGTACAGTTGGCAGAAGCGGGCTGCCAAATAATCAGACTAACCGCCCAAAATTTGGAGGCAGCACACGCCCTCGGCGAGATTTCAAAAAAATTTAAAGCCGCGGGTTTTTCCGTCCCGCTTGTGGCCGATATACATTTCCTACCTCAAACCGCCATGGAAGCGGTCAAATATGTTGAAAAAATACGCATAAATCCTGGAAACTTCACCGACAGAAAACTCGGAGACAAAACCAATTACACAGACGCCGAATACGATGCGGAAATCGACAAGATTCGGGACAAACTTACGCCACTCGTATTGCGTTGCAAAGAGCTCGGACGCGCCCTGCGAATAGGAACAAACCATGGTTCCCTCTCCGACCGTATAATTCGGCGTTACGGGGACACCCCGCTGGGCATGGTAGAAGCGGCTTTTGAGTTTGCGCGCATATGCCGCGACTTAAATTTTCACAACCTGGTATTCTCATTCAAGGCCAGTAACACGCGAATAATGACGCAAACATATAGACTGGCTGCACAACGGATGTTTGAAGAGGGGTTAAATTACCCCCTTCATCTCGGTGTAACCGAAGCCGGATTTGGTATCGACGCACGAATTAAAAGTTCAATGGGCATAGGCGGGCTACTCTTTGACGGTATCGGAGATACGATAAGGGTATCGCTTACGGAAGAGCCCGTAAAAGAAATTCCCGTTGCGAAAATGTTGGTTTCCCTAGCAGATAAAATTCGTTCAAAGACCGTTGTTCAAAAGGAAAGTGAAAATATAGATTTTTACTCGTATACCCGCAGACCAACCCGCACAATGGTTTGCCAAAACGTAAAAATAGGCGAAAATGCCGTCCCTCCAGTGGCATCAATTGGGAAAAGCGGACGTTCCGAGTTTAGTTTCGTAAACGGTGTTTGTAGATTGGGTGATCAATCAACAATATGTTTCGGCAAGTTCCAAGACACAACAAAACTATCCGAAATGCTACTTAAAAATACCTTTACGGCGGCGGAAATCGATACTGAAAAATTACGGAATTTCAGGGACATACTAAAATCGAAAAATTTGCTTCTCGTACCGCCTTCACCATCTGTTGGACGCCACGCAATTGGAGAAGCAAGGCTCTTTGCGACTCGGTTAAGGGAATTGGACTGCGACGCTCCAATATGGCTAAAATTCGACAAGAACAAAGCGATAAATCCGTCCGGAGGCGAAATGAGCCTGCTGAGCGAGGCTTCCATATACATAGGCTCCCTCTTAGTTGACGGAATTGGAGATATGGTATCCGTAGAAATATCGCGAGATCCCGATAAGGACGCCGCATACGCCCTTGCAATACTTCAGGGAGCGAGATCAAGACGTTCAAAAACCGAATACATAGCTTGTCCGAGTTGCGGACGAACCCTTTACGACATACAGAACGCCGTAGCAAGAATCCAAAAGGCTACATCGCATTTGAAGGACGTGACAATAGCGGTAATGGGCTGTATAGTAAACGGTCCCGGCGAAATGGCCGATGCCGATTTTGGATATGTTGGAGGTGCTCCCGGAAAGATAAATTTGTATAAAAACAAACGGTGCGTTGAGGTGAACATACCCCAGGAGGAATCCATAGAGCATTTGATAGCTTTAATAAAAAGCGAGGGCAAATGGATTGAACCGTAGGCATGACGTCGCCGCCATACGTACAGCTACGCAGTTGGCAGGTAAAATATTATTTATATTATTTTTTTATTTTTTTACGCCGGCAACATCAGCACATGTCCCCATATTGTTTTCCATTCGTCGATTAATGGCGGATTCGTAGATCAGGTTTTGGGGTATACATATGTTCCACGACCGCATTGACTGCGCAACATACGGTTTGCTTGGCTTTACTATTTTAGCAACAACAAGTTAATTAATAAACGGTATATCACGTACGCGGGATACGTAAAAGCATAACCGATGTATTTCAATATGCAGTACCGAAAACACCGTTTCGCATTTGTTTTTCATTACAATATTGCAAATTAAAAGTCCCATATCGCGTCTATTTTTTACACCGTTCAAACAATAAATTTATCAGACAACATCCGTATAAAAGTAGGCGTTTTTTAAGCCCTCCGACAAATAAAAATATTGCCTTTCGAAGCCGGAGATTATAGCATATCAGCCGCTGTGCCACAAAATGGAACTCTCTCTCTTTTCGAAGATTGCGGGGATCATTTTAAAGCTAAAGTCCGCAAAATTTTTAAACTCCGAAATAGGTTAAATAGGCAACGCTATGCCAGATATCAACAAAACAAAAGATAATTACGACGCTTCAAAAATTCAAAAACTCGAAGGGCTGGAAGGGGTGAGAAAACGCCCCGACATGTATATAGGAGATACCAATGAGCGGGGATTGCACCACTGCGTATTCGAGATAGTCGATAATTCCATAGACGAGGCCCTCGCCGGATATTGTAAGCTTATAAAGGTAACCATCCATTCGAGCGGCGCCTGTTCAATCGAAGACGACGGAAGGGGAATTCCCGTGGACATGCACCCAAAATATAAAATTCCCGCCCTAGAACTTGTAATGACGAATCTCCATGCAGGCGGAAAATTCGGGAAAGGTGCCTACCAAGTTTCCGGCGGTCTGCATGGAGTGGGGGCAAAATGTGTAAACGCTGTAAGCGAACATTTCGAAGTGGAGGTACGCAAGGACGGTAAAATATATAAAATGGAGTTCTCACGCGGGAAAACAATCTCTCCAATGTCGGTAATCGGAAATACAAAAAATACGGGGACAAAAATTACTTTCGTACCGGATCCCGATATATTTGTAACCACGCGCGAATTCAAATATGAGATACTCTCCAAACGCCTCAGAGAACTTGCATTCCTAAACCCAGGAATTGAAATAGACTTGACGGACGAGCGGACCGAACGCCACGAGGTCTTTCGCTTTAAAAACGGAATATCGGAGTATGTAGAATTTCTAAACCGGAATAAAACGCTCGTGACTCCGAAGGTAATAGCGTTCTCGGGAGACGCTCCCGCATCCGAACATTCTGATGCGAAAATTGTTGTGGATATAGCCCTGCAATATAACGACGGCTACAACGAGCAGGTATACGCCTACGCCAACTCCATATTCAACGTGGAAGGAGGCACCCATTTAAGCGGCTTCCGAACCGCCCTGACGCGGGTAATAAACAACTACGCAAAACAAAACAATCTAGTAAAAGAGAAAGATCCTCCCATATCCGGCGACGACTGCCGCGAGGGACTCACCGCCGTAGTATCCGTAAAGGTCCCGGAACCACGTTTTGAAGGACAAACCAAAACAAAACTTTCCAACGGAGAGATAGACGGCATAGTTCAGAAAGTCGTTGGCGAAAAGCTTAAATACGCGTTTGAGACAAATCCCCCCACCGCCCGAAAAATAATAGAAAAATGCGTATTGGCCGCACGTGCAAGAGATGCGGCGAGAAAAGCACGCGAAACGGTAAGGAAAACCGTAATGTCAGCAGGCGGACTTCCCGGGAAGCTTGCGGACTGCTCGGAAAAAGACCCTTCCCTTTGCGAACTTTATATAGTAGAGGGCGACTCTGCGGGCGGGTCCGCAAAAATGGGAAGAGACAGAAAATACCAAGCCATATTGCCGATTAGGGGGAAGCTTTTAAATGTGGAAAAAGCCCGTCTCGATAAGGTTCTAAATAACGCCGAAATACGTACAATAATAACGGCCTGCGGAACCGGAATAGGCGAATCGGGTGAAGGGGCTTTTGACGGAGAAAAAGCGCGTTACCATAAAGTTGTGATAATGACGGATGCGGATGTCGACGGTTCCCATATAAGAACCCTTTTATTGACATTTTTCTTTCGACAGATGCGCGGTCTCATAGAACGCGGCTACGTGTACATAGCCCAACCACCGCTGTACAAGATAAAAAGGAAAAAACGCGAACAATACGTTATGAACGACGCCGAACTGAATAAGATACTTTTAAATCTCGGTTCCGAAGACATCGTCTTAAAACGGATCAACGACAACTTCGAATTTCCGGCGGAAAAAATCGATAGAATAGTGGAAATATTTTCCCGTGTGGAAACCCTCGGACACGGAATAACGCGCTACGCGTGCCAACTGTCAACTTACCTCGATGCAAATGAAAACGGGAAACTTCCCAAGTATATAGCGCGCGTTCGAATAGGTAATAAGGAGGAGTTTAAGTTCCTTTTCAACGACGACGAACGTTCGCGATTTTACGTGGAATACGGAAATTTCGAAGATATATTCGACGGGAATACCGTACGCGAAGTCGTAGACGACCAGGGAAACAAAGTGCAACAGCGGATAAATGTTTACGAAATTTACGAATCGGCGCAACTTGAAAAATGTCTCGCTGAAATAGCAAAACTCGGCTTGAGCGTCGGTTCCTATACGCCGTCGGGAGAACCACGCTATGTACTTACGGAAAAAACCGATGTAGATCAAAAGAAGAAAATTGAGATATTCTCGATATTGGAACTTGTTGGAAAGATACGCGAACTCGGCAAAAACGGGCTATCGATTCAACGGTATAAAGGGCTTGGCGAAATGAATGCGAAACAGCTGTACGAGACTACCATGGATCCGAAAAAACGAACCTTCCTAAAAGTCACGATAGAGGACGCCGCCGCTGCCGACGCCACATTTACCATGCTGATGGGAGAAGATGTTCCAATACGCAGAGCGTTCATAGAAGACAACGCACTCAACGCATCATACCTCGATATATAGAAAGCAATATTTGAAATGTACACCGAGAACGAAAAAATTACAGAGACAAGCATAAGCCAAATAATGCAGAGCGCGTATATCGACTATTCAATGTCGGTTATAATATCGCGTGCGCTCCCCGATGCTCGGGACGGTCTAAAACCCGTGCAAAGACGAGTCCTTTACGCGATGATGCGCGAAGGGTTGCTCCACAACCGTCCATTCGATAAATGCGCGGGAGTGGTCGGGGAAGTCCTGAAGAACTACCATCCCCACGGCGACTCGTCCGTTTACGACACTCTTACCCGACTCGCCCAAGACTGGGTTATGCGGTACCCCCTGGTCATACCGCAGGGCAATTTCGGTTCAATAGAAGGAGACTCCCCCGCGGCTTACAGGTATACAGAATGCAAATTGTCGGAAGTTGCCGAAGATCTACTTCTGGACATCGACAACGACACTGTGGACTTCATGCCGAACTATAAAGAAACTATCGTGGAACCAACGGTTCTCCCCTCGTCCCTACCCTCCCTTTTGATGAATGGTTCGACCGGTATAGCCGTAGGCATGGCAACCAACATTCCACCGCACAATTTAAGGGAACTTATAGACGGTATTTGTATGCTAATAGACAATCCCTCAGTTCCCATAAGCGAACTTATGGGAGTTATAAAAGGTCCCGACTTTCCCACCGGAGGAGTAATTGTGGGCGGCAGCGGCATTGAAAGCTACATGAAAACAGGTCGCGGTATAGTAAAGGTCAGGGGAGTCGCCAATATTGAGGAGCTTAAGAACGGCAAAGAGCAGATCGTTATAACCGAGATTCCGTATAACGTAAATCGGAATTCACTCGTGGAAAATATCGCGACTCTCGTATCGGACAAGATTCTAACCGAAGTAAGCGATATCCGCAACGAATCCGACGAAAATACCCGCGTGGTGATAGAGTTAAAACGTGGAGAATCTCCGCGAGTGGTATTGAACAAGCTGTTCAAACACACAGCACTAGAGTCGTCTTTCGGCGTTATCATGCTTGCCCTAGACCGGCGCAAACCAAAGCAAATGAATATAAAGGAGATACTTGAATGCTATATCGAGCATCGACGCGAAGTGACGTATAGACGGACGCGGTTCCTTTTAAGAAAAGCCGAAGATAGGGCCCATATCCTCGAAGGCTACAAGATAGCCCTAAACAATCTCGACGATTTCATAAAAATAATACGCGCGTCGAAAGACAGAGAGTCTGCGCGCTACGCTCTAATGGCAAAGTATCCCCTGACGGATAAACAAGCCAACGCCATTCTCGATTTGCGTTTACATCAATTGACGGGCCTCGAACGGGAAAAAATTGAAAACGAATACTTGGAATTGATGAGACTCATAGAAGAGTACCGTTCCATCTTGGAGAATGAAAAGAAGTTATTGGCGGTAATAAAACGGGAACTAAAGCAATTACAGGCAAAATACGCTTCGGAACGCAAAACAAAACTGATAGCCGCAGAGGGCGAATTCCGGTTGGAAGACGTCATTGCCAACGAGGGATGCATTATAAGCGTATCGCACAACGGTTTTATCAAACGCACCGGCGTAAGCGCATACCGTTCGCAAAAACGCGGGGGCAAGGGTGTAATAGGCAGCGGACAGTATGATGAAGATTTTATAGAACATATATTTACCGCTTCCACACACGATTATATTATGTTCTTTATGAATAACGGACGCGTCTATGTGGAGAAAGTATACGAAATACCCGAAGGCTCACGCACGTCCAAAGGACGTTCGATTAAAAATGTCCTCGATTTAAAAAACGACGAAGAAGTTGCGGCGATGATATGCGTGGACAACTTGGACGATGAAAAGCTCTCCCTCGTAATGGGAACAAAAAAAGGTATTGTAAAGAAGACCATTCTCTCGGAATATAAAAACTGCCGTAAGGGGGGAATAAAAGGCATAAATCTAGACGACAGCGACGACCTTATAGGCGTCGTTCTCGTCGAACCCGACAACGATATCATCCTGATCACACACGCTGGCATGTCCATACGTTTCAGCGAAGGAAATCTTCGCGCACAGGGGAGAGATACTCGCGGAGTCCGTGGGGTAACCCTCAAAAAGGCCAACGACTGCGTGAAAGCCATAGTAGTGGCTAAAAACGATCCAAAATATACGCTGTTAATAGCGGGCGAAATGGGTCAGGGGAAGCGCACCGCATATGACGAATACCGTCTTCAAAATCGCGGAGGATCGGGTATAATAGCAATAAAAACGCACGGTGTCGCGGGGGCGTTGTCCGTAACCGACGACGACGAGATAATGATGTTTACACATGCGGGCCAAGCCGTGCGCGCTCCAGTAAGGGACGTGCGCGTCATCGGTAGGACAACCCAAGGAGTCCGGCTGATAAACTTGGCGGAAGGAGACAAACTTATAGGTATATGCAGGATAATCGACGTTAAGGATGACGACGAGACCCTGGACATCGAAGCTTAATCTTTTCGCCGAACGCGGAACAAAATAAAATTCTCCCCGTATTTTTAATCGGAGGAAAGTTCGGCGGTCGTCTGGAAACTTTCAGCCTTCCGTATGGGGCAAAATAGCTTGTAAACGAAACGAACGGAAACAAATCCGTCAATCGGGGATTTTCGCCTTGGATACACCCTCGACCATTTTTCGCATTAAATTATGCGAAGACTTTCCTATTACCAAATACCGGTGTTTCCCATCCTCCGACTTGAAAAACCGAGTCACCCCGCGCTCGTCAACTGTTACAATTCCTTTTGGCGAAAGATCAAAAATTGTCGGGTCAAACACCCACATTACGCTTGTCAGATCCCAACAGGGGCGGTCATGCCTCTTCCCTCCCGTATAAAAATTATACGCATTTTCAACCGGATTTCCCGAGCCCATTTTATCTATTTCCGAATGGGGAAATTTTACGCTTTTGCCAACTTCCAATCCGCTAAAAACCACAGGGACCCTGCAGAGTTTTAAAAAAATTGAAAACGAGTTTATGTCGTTCACCACATTGTATTCGGGTTTTGCCTTGTCGGGATGGGATAGGCTGTCATTCGAAAAATCTCCCGCCATTACGGACACGCATTTTACCTTCTTTGCAAATAGGTCGGCTCCGGCAAGGGAGGAAACATCGTCCGGCTGCGACAACAATAAATTTGCCAAATTCGTGGAAAAACCTATCGAAATATAGACGACTTCCCCATCTTTTGCGTCCGCCAATATCCTGCGGGAGGTCTTTACCGCATCGGGAATATTTGAGGAAGCGTCAAGCCGGCGCGAATACTTGTATACGCCGTTTTCATCCACCATTCGCGATACTGTTCCGGTGTAGCGTCCCTCGTCTTTCGCGACTCCACCGGTTTTTACCATAGCCAACGGGATATCGCGGTGGCCGTAAAAATCCGACACAATATTCGCAAATACCGGAGCAAAAGGATTGTCCTTGTTTATAGATATCAATTCGACTTTCGCAGCGTGTTCGTCAACTTGGTGAAAAAGGATAAGAAGAGCCAACACATCGTCTATATCATTGCCAATATCGGTATCAAATATTACCTTCTGCGGAGAACAAAAAGCGTACGACGCAACGGACAGGAGCAATGACATTGCGATAATCAAATTTTTCACATTCACATTCCTCCTAACACAATAGCGTAACGTATATTGTAAAAAGTGTGCAGCAAGGTAGCGCTATTAAGAAATTTCATCAAGCCCAAAATCGTCAAAAATGCGGCTGGCACGATATCGGCACGCGCCATGGGTATTCCAAATTTCCTGTGCCGATCGAGCGGAACAAGAAAGGCGAGCGTGGTAAACATTGTCTCCATCTCCGACAGGGAGATTTCGTTTTCCCGTCCGGCGAAACCCAATCTTCTTTTTAGAAACCGTGCCGCAGCGACTCCGCCTCCGACACCTACCAGTTTGTTGCAATCAGGAGGCGGGGAAATTGTGTTGCGCAGGACTTTCGAGACCTCCTCAGACATTGCCAATGAACGGTCAGGAGAAACAATGCCGTCGGGGAAATGCTTTGAAGTCATTCTTATCGAACCTATTGGCATGCTGAAAGATTTCCTGATATCGACACCGTTTCCAAGTACCAATTCCATACTTCCTCCACCCAAATCGAAAAATACAATTTCTCCAAATCCGCCCACATCGTGCACGGCCCCAAAATAAGAGAGCCGGGCTTCCTCATCTCCAGTTAATATCCGTATATTAACGGAAGTGGCCGTCCGGACGTCGGCGGCGATTCTCGCTCCGATACGCGAATCGCGCAACGCCGAAGTCGCCACCGCCACAATTTTAAAAGACGAACAAAAAACGCGCGCCTCCGATACAAATAAATCTATCGCATCGGAAATTATGCGCGAAGCGTTTTCCACAAGTCCGCCGTTTGGCGAGCATATCCGGCCGTCGATAGTCTTTTCGTAAACAACATCTACCAACGATCCCAGTGGGCGTCCCAAAAGGCATTTTATGGTGTTTGAACCAATGTCTATGGCCAATGTCATTATTTTTCGGTATGGCAAAACGAAGCGGGTGCTATCAATACGACAAACTCGCCCTTTGTCGACGTTTTCAAAAGCTCGTTCGATACGTCCAGAAGTTTCCCCGTAAAAAACCGCTCGTATATCTTCGATATTTCCTTCGCAACGCACACCGGCCGTTCCGGACCGAAAATTTCAATCGCATCAGCAATAAACTTCACAATCCGGTATGGAGACTCGTAAAAAACAATGGTGTGCGGGAAATCCTTATGTCTATTAAAAAAATTCCGCCGCGCCGCGCCTTTTGCGGGTAAAAAACCCACAAACAAAAAAGAGTCGC
Source organism: uncultured Opitutales bacterium (assembly GCA_964564825.1). GTDB lineage: Bacteria > Verrucomicrobiota > Verrucomicrobiia > Opitutales > Intestinicryptomonadaceae > Merdousia. Next base: position 42,451 of record CAZMBN010000006.1, on the reverse strand, counting down.
TCGGGAGACCCGACGCCGAAAGCGCGGAGACAAACGCGCACGGTCCGGGTATGGGAACAATACGAATTTTTTCCGCCCTGCACGCCTTCACTATTCTGAATCCGGGGTCGCTTATGCATGGAGTTCCCGCATCGCTTATTAGCGCTACCGTTTTGCCCGACTTGATTTTCTCAAGAAGGACCGGTGCCATGGCTTGTTCGTGCGAGTTTTCGTACACAAATAGATTTTTTTCTATTCCAAATCTTTTAAGCAATAAACCGCTGACTCTGGTATCCTCGCAGGCCACAATATCGCAGGATCTTAGAATTTCAACCGCCCTTGACGAAATATCGTCCATATTTCCTATGGGAGTCGCCACCACGTATAAAATACCGGCATTCATCGTTAAAAATATGAAAAAGGAGCGTACATTCTCGAACACCTTGAAAGAACGGACGCCACGCCAGCAAACCGATCCGATGAGAAGAACCCAAAATCCAAGAGATCCATCAATGGGGTAATTACAAAATCGCGCTCGCGCCATCGGGGATGGGGAATCTCAAGTTCGTCAAACGATATCGCCTCCCCTCCGTAGAATATAATATCAATATCAATTGTTCGGGGACCGTTTTTAAACGTAGGAATCCGCCCAATTCGTTTCTCCAAACTTTTACATAACTTCAACAATTCCATGGGAGGCACATCGGTTTCGGCAAATATTGCGGCATTCAAAAAATTTCTTTGATCGAGGTATCCCACGGGTGGAGTTTCGTAGATCTTTGACACCCCGACGATGCGTGAAAAATCCGACAAGCCGACTAGTGCGGAAACGAGGTTCTCTCTCCTGTTGCCGATGTTGGATCCCAAGGATAAAACTGTCTCAGTCATCGTAATTCCCCATGTAGTCTCCGCGTTTTCTGCGCATCCGCACGGAAATTCCGCCGAATTCAACTCCGACGTCCACTCCCGATTTTGCAAGAGTTACCTCGACTTCGTGGAGCAATTCAAAGCGCGCAAAGAGTCTTCCGGCAATTTTATCCGCAAGTTTTTCCATCAATCCGACGCTCTCTCCCGCAAAAACTCCCTCTACGACCGCTATTGCCTGCGGATAGTCTATCGTCCGCGAAAGTTCGTCTGTTTTGGCCGCATTATCCAGCGGCAAAAACAGCCTCAACCCCACCTCAAAATTCCGTAATTCAGCGCGTTCTTCGGCGAAACAGCCGTGTTTCCCTCTGACTCTTATTCCGGTTATTGTAATCTCGTCCATTTCGCCTTCAATATTCGATCCACAGTCTTTATTGTGGCAACATTTTTCGAAACATCGTGCACTCTTATTATGTCGACATTCCTTTCGAAGGTAGCAAAAGCCGTTACCGCCGACGTTGCGCAATCTCGCAAATCAATGTCTTCGCCGACAACATCGGCAAGCACGGATTTTCTGGAAACTCCCAACAATATCGGACAATTAAATATCCGCAACTCCCCCAAACGCGCAATCAGCTCAAAATTTTCACCGATGCTCTTTCCAAAACCCACACCGGGGTCTATAATCAGCGAACCAGGTTCCACCCCAGACTCCATGCAAATAGAAACTATAGAGCGCATTTCATCCATAAAGGACTCAAAAAAATCCCCGCGTAATTCGCGTCCCCTGCAATTGTGAGTGGCTACCAGGGGGACATTGAGCCTGGCCGCCGTGCGCGCCATAGGACAACCGTTATAAGATCGATAGAGAAAAACATCGTTGATTATATCGGCTCCGCTTTTGACGGACTGCTCGGCAACCTCAGGCTTGTAGGTATCTACAGACAACAACACCCCGGGGAAATTTCTGCGTACTTCCGAGAGGGTGGGAATGAGTCTTTCAAGCTCCAAGTCGACGGAAATTTTTTTTGCGTCGGGGCGGGTGGATTCCGCTCCAATGTCTACTATGTCCACCCCTTGGTCTAGCATCTCGGAAACCCTGCGCAATATGGAATTCGTATCGGAGTACACACCATCACCGGAAAAAGAATCATGCGAAAGGTTTAATATCCCCATTACCAGCGGCATATTCCCCGATCTAAAAAACGTTCTATTGCGCAAATTTTGTCGTCTCATTTTTATCTAAATCAAAATACTTTAGGTATTTTTCCGATTCATTATCCGGGTATTCCTTTTCCAATATCTTTGCGGTTTTAAACGCATCATTCATATCTCCGAGTCCCACTGAGCAGTGAAATATTCCCGTTAACGCCCCCCTGCGAAATTCGGGAAAAACCAAAAGTTTCCTAAAGCACAAACGCGCACTTTCATATTCGGAAAGTTTGGCAAGCACGTTGGCTCGGAAATATTCCGCGTGTAAATCGCCGGAAACGCGATTTAAATACGTTTCCACCTCCATTTCGGCGTTTTTCAGATCCCCTTCCGAAAAATGTTTAAGCGCCTTTATCTTATGCTTCAAATTTTCATCGGAATTCGCCTTTAGGGCTTCTTCGTACTCGCCTATGGCAGTCAAGGCAAGTGCGGCTCTACTACACCCTACGTCGGATTTTATCCGCGCGTAGGCGCGGGCGGAATCGGCGTAACGCTTCAGGTTGAACAAAATATCCGCGTAAAGACGAATATCAGATTCGGACGCATCCGAATTTCTATCTAAAATCTCGAGAGCCGAAAGCGCGGCATTTAAGTCGCCAAGCTCCACCCGCGCCTTCGATAAGAGGGAAAGAACCTCTTTATTTTGCGAGTCCACCTCCAAAAGTTTTTCGCAAATTCGGACACACTCGTGATACGAGCGTGTTTTATAGAGCAAATAGGCGTACATCGTTTTCAATGGGATATCTTCCGGTTTGTACAGCAAAGCCTGCGAACATGCCCACAAGGCCGCGGTAAAATTTTCGAGATTGCCATGGTACAAACTCATCCAGCGCAAAATATCCGGATCCGAACCGCCGGACAGGGCCAAGGCTTTTTTCATCTCTGTAAAGGCCGCTTTTTTATCCCCTTTAGCATCCGTAGCAAAGGCCAAATTTTTTTGCGCCATAAAAAACGCGGGCGTATTTTCGATCGCTTTTTTATAATGCGATATCGCCGCATCATGCCGTCCTTCGGAAAATTCAAGGTTTGCAAGATTAAAAAATACGGCCGCACCCGCCCAAGTCTCTGCCGAGGCGTCGGAAAGAATTTCAATGCGCTTAACCGGATCGGTCTCACCACGGGCTTCGCGTATAACCAAAGCCTCACGCTTGTTCATTGTGGGAATCCTTCCAAAAGCGGAAGAGAAATCGTCGGATGGTCCCTGCCCATCCGCGCCGTGGCTAAAGACGGTTGCAAACACCACAACGGATGCAAAAAAGGTAATTTTCATTTCAAAATTTTAAATGGAATAGGCAATATAAACTTTGCGCGCACGCGTTTTCCGTTCTTTAGGGGAGCCTCATATCTAAGTTTATTCGCCGTTTCTACGGCCGCACGTTCAAAAAGCGGATTAGTTGCCGATTTCACCCCTTCAACCTCCAAATATCCGTCTTCATCTATCACGACACTTAACAACACCTGCCCCTCTATTCCACGACGCAACAAAGATTCGGGATAAACCGCATCCACTTTCCCTATTCTTCTCGGGATTTTATCGAGTTCGGAGAGTTCAAATACATCGATTTTGCCCGACGAGATTTCAAAGTCCGCCAAGTTGCTTCCAAAAGGCACACCGTTGAAAGATGCAAACGGTAACGGAGCCAATGCGGGCGGATTAAGATCAATTGAAAATGTTGCGGACTTGTCAACTATCGGCAATCCCAGATTAAAAGCTTCCGTATGGATCTGTTTTTTACCGGGAACGTTTTTGGGGGAACGATATTGTGGAGATTCTTCAACGGAATAAATCTTCGTTAATTCTTTTTTATCGGGAATATATTTAGGTGCAAAGTCGGTCATGGAAAGCGGCAATATGGAAAAGGCGACGAACGACAGCAACAGAGAGCATATAGCGCTTCGAAGTTCGAATCTTCCGACGTCGAATGTGCTTGGAGTATCCATATCGATTCTACATTTTTTTATTCGTCGCCACGTAAATACTGCGGACACCCGCCTCTTTGGCGCAATCCATGACCTCAACAAGCCTGCTAACCGGTACACTGGAATCCGAACGCACGATTAACTCCAGAATTCCCGCTTTTCCCTTTAAAGACTCTGACAAAGTTTGAATAGTTTGCGGTCCACCATCAAAATATATATCGCCTGTGGAGGATATTACCACGGTGGATGGAACCGAATTCAACCGCTGAGAATTTTCCGCTTCGGGAACATTTACATTCATGGCGTTGCCGTCGGCAAAAACCATTGTTACTATGAAAAATATCAGAAGAATAAAAATAACATCGATAAGCGGCGAAATATTTATAGCTTGCGCGGCTTCCTCCTCTTCAAATCTCGGTCTTCTAATGCTCACGGACTATATCCTTTATCATATTTGACTCCTTTCCCGCCAACGTTATGAGAAGAGTGTGCACTTGTGAAGCCGCAAACATCGCCATAATCCACGCGGGGATTGCGACAACAAGTCCGGCTTGAGTCGTTATCAAGGCCGACGATATCCCGTCGGCTATCATTGCGGAATTTCCGGCCGCAGAGGATATGGACAGCATCATTCCGGACACTGTACCGAGTAACCCTATAAGCGGAGGGACGCCGGAAAGCAACTTAAGGGTGTGCAGACGTCTTTCAACACCTGAAAGCAAATCGGACCGCAGTCTGGCAAATACCAATTTTACGTTTTTTGACGGAAGTTTGGAATTATGGATAAAATTGCCGTACGCTACGGCAAAACTTGCGGAACCGGAACATATCCTGTTAAGCGCGAGCATTCGGAAACAAATGCTAAAAGCCGAGTAATAGAGATAAAACGCTAGAATTAAAAGCGGCAACATGAGTACGCCGCCAGATTCCATAATTCGGAAAAACATTGAGAAGAAACTATCCATTTTTCTCCTTTGAAATTCCGCTTAAAAACGCCGATGCGAGCTTTTCCATATCGGACATGACCGCTTTCGCCCTCCGTGATAAAAGGGCGTGGGCCACGAAAGCCAGGATCGCCACAATCAATCCGTATTCTGTTGTAATAAGAGCTTCGCTTATTCCGGCGCTTATAAATTGCGTCTGCGCGGCACCGTTGAAAGACAAATCTCCAAAAGTTTTAATAATACCCGTTACGGTTCCCAAGAGGCCAAAAAGGGGAGAAACCGCGGCCGACACCGAAAGAATGGAAAGTCCGGAAAAAATCTTCTCGCCCGAAGTCAACATGTATTCGTAAGAGACCTCCTCCAACATTGAAGAATCGAGTTTACGCGATAAAACGAGTTCCGAGAGCAAACTTGAATACGGCCATCTTGTCGAACGCGCTATTGTTAAAGACACGGTATCGTCGCCGCGTGAAAGTGCATTTATTATTTCCGTAACGACATCGGTAGCCGACCTGGGAATCGTAATAAAACACGCTATTTTAAAAAGAATAACGGCGGTACTAATCGCTCCGAAGAACAATATTGGATACATCCAAACGCCGCCAAGTTTTATCGTCTCTACAAACGAACGGCTGTTTTTTTCGACTTCAATCAGCCTTCCTTTAGAAACATCAACAGGTATATAGGGCGTTTTTGAATCCGCAAACGCGCGTATTTTTGTCCCGTACTTTTTTCCGTAAAGTTCCCCCTTGTGGGATAAAAACCCCGCATCGGCGTCTCCGATAAAAAACGACATTCCACCAACGCGAAAACTCTTTCCGTGCAGCGGTAATCCGGACTTGGAGTCGACGGCATCACAATCGCGCAATACCAAAGGATGGAATAAAACATCCGAGGCGGTTCCTATGGTTTTTTCAATCTCTTTACGCAATTCTGAAAGGGACAGCTTCGAATGACTTATGCCCAAGTTTACGGAAAAACACGATGCCAAAGACCCCAAATCGGCATGCATTTCATCGCACATTGAATCATAAAATTTGGACGTCTGAAAAAGTGAACGGGCATCCGAACTTTTTTGAATCTGTTCCCTATAATTGCGACTCTCCCGTTCCAAGTCCCGGAATTTGTCCTTCAAATTTTTTAGGACGCGGTCTTTATCCTCGTCGATTGAAGCGCGAATGTCGGCAAGCTCCCCGCGCGATTTCTCCAACTCCGATTCCGCCCAATTATCCGTTTTGGGGTATAACAGGGCGGGCAAGACCAAAATACACGAGGCTATTAAGGCAGGTCTCATTTCTTCCCGTTTTTCCGCACTTTAAATTCCGACACGGGCGAGAAACTTTTATGTCCTTCTGCCTTTACTACAACACCCGTGGACAAGATGGATTTATCCTCGATAATCGCGAGATCTTCCCCGTACATGCTCCGGAGAACCGTTGAGACAACCCTTAACTTTTCCGGCACGGTTTTCATGGCAAACTCTTCGGAGTTCGGCAAATTTTTGGAGCATTCAAACGAAGATGCTCTTTCGAGTACCTTGACGTAAAAAGAGGAAAGAAAAGCTTCTATGGAATCGAGTGCAACCTTATCGCGAGATACTTTATCAGCAATATCCGCTTCTTTTTTTTCCCGCAAGCTGTTTTCGGCGGCCATTGCCACGGCTTTTTTTCCCAAAAACTCCGCCCTCTTGTCCACCATATCCGCAAAATCTTGAATCCTCGATTTCTCCGCGCTCCACGCGGATTTTTCATCGCAGGCGCGCTGTCTTAGACGTGCCGATTCCTTCAAGAGCGAATCCGTCTTCAGGAATTCGCCTTCCCCAAACACAAAGGAAGCCGAGAAAAAAAGCAATACTCCGCAAAAAATTTTCATTAGTCCATTTTTATTCTTATGACTTTAGTCTCCCGAAAATCCTCCGCAAGTATAACCAAATCCTTTACGGAAGTATCGGATTCTATTATCGTTAAGATTTCAACAATTTCCGCATAACTGGAAACTGGTTTCGAATTTATTTCTTTTATGATATCTCCAATAGCCAACCTGCACGGCATGGCGGAACTTGCGGGGCTGTTGGGCTTCACGAATTGGACAATCGCGGGACCTTTGTCATTGCTCAACATGCGCCTTTCTATGGCATCGTCGAGAAGGAACTCCCTCACGGAAAAGCCCAAACGCCTAAAATATCTATAGCAACTCTGGCGCAATGTCTTCGGGCGTTCACCAAGGGACACTTCGTAAATTTTCGGAGGTTCCGTTCCCCTTAATATTGAGAAGGATACCTTATCTCCAACCCTGTGTCCGGAAAGTTTCATCCAGAAATTTTCAAGGGAGTCGTTATTGGAACTTAGGCGTTCGATATCGCTGCCGTTCATGCCGATTATTATATCGCCTTTTTTGATTCCCGCCTTTTGAGCCGGAGAATCTTTTACTACTCCGCTTACGACTATAGCACACCTGCCGTCAAGACCGACAATTTTAGCTACGTCCGGTTTAAGGATTTGCATATCTACGAAACCCGCCCATGCGCGCGGATCCCCCATCGGATTTTTTGGTATTCGCTTGAGTATCTCATCGAGTTCCTCGGGAAATAGGAATGTGGATGTTTGCGACGGCGACACCAGCACTACTTTACCGTTTTTGCCGTTTTGGGAATTCTCGTACAGTATGATTTTTTCCTCACGGGATTGGGATAATCCCCATCCGACAAAATTTCCCGATCTGTCGAAAATCGGAGCTCCCACCGAAGCCACACACCCGCCGGTGTCACCCATACGCATGGGTCTTCTGCCGATTTTCGACACGTATGAACATGTATAATAAGGTTCAAACATGTCGTCCTCCGACGCTATCGAAACACCCCACAATTCTTGGGAGATTTCAACCTTTGCGCGCTTAAATACCGAAAAGGGAACCATGGTATCGGGCAATCCTCCCTGCAAACGCAAGAAATGCGTTCCGGAAACGGGATCCATGCCCAGATAATCCGCGGAGTAACCCAAAGCATCGCCGTTGAAAACAAAAACTTTAAAATCTCTTATGGATTCGACCCTGGCCCAAGCAGGTATCTCCGAACTTGGCACAACCAACAAACCGCCGCTATCTGCGACCATGGCGCAGGCGGTGATTTGTCTGCGCTCCTCCTCGAGTTGAAGAGTATATTTTACGGAGACAGCACATTTTGCCCGCTCTGAAAACGTCGACAAAAATTTTTCGGCACCCCCTACTTCCAACGTCGCAAGAAAAACCGCCAACGTAAAAAGACATCTACACATAAGGCGAGATATTCCAACTCAGCGCGTTTTTGGCAACAATTTTAAACGCGAAAATATTTTGATTGTGGGGATTCGCAACAAATGCACTTTTAACGCAAACCATCCGGAGATTTCGCATCAGCAGAACCGTAAAGCGGAGGTAAAAAAAGGAAAGTACGGTCAATCTATCACCCAGTTATAGTGATAATTTGAAAGCATTCGCATTCCATTTTTCCGGACGAGGACATTGTCTTCTATCCTGCAAGCCCCCACACCTTTGTAGTACAATCCCGGTTCCACCGTGACTACGTTTCCCGCATTAAGCCTGCCTCCGAGTGGTCCGAGCGAAGGCTCCTCGTGGACTTCCAGTCCGATACCATGCCCGGTGGAATGAAAAAAGCCCGACCAAGAGTTTTTTTTACGAACCGTCGTATAACCATCGGAAGCCAAAGATTCAGCCACCGCAGCATGCACATCGGAACCCGAAATCCCCGCTCTTATTAAAGAAAGTCCCTTTGATTGGGCATTTAATACAGAGTTCACCATCCTAAATTGGGTTTCGCTTGGAATTCCCTTTATAAATGTCCGCGTCATATCTCCAAAATATCCCGATGACCTCATGCGTGGAAATATGTCGACGACAATCAGGGACCGGGGAAAAATCGGACCATGACCGCACTCGTGGGGATCGCACGCCTGATCGCCCGATGCGGCTATAGTAAACAAGGCATCGGCGCCAAGCTCGAGGGACACGCGTTCGATCTGCGAGCGCAAATATTCCGATGTTAGAATTTTACTCGAGTAATGTAAATATTCACCTTTTACCGTCGACTCTTTAAGAATTTCCTCGACGACGGCAAACCCGGCCGCCGCCACGGAATTGGCTTTTTCGATTTCGGCGACCTCCCTACGATTTTTTATCGAGCGTTCGGGAAATATTTCGCCATGCTCCACAGCTACGTCAAAACCCCCGTCTCTGAGTTTATCGACGGCGAAAACGGGGAAATCAAATGGAACGCGCAACGCCCTTATTTTATTGATTTTAAATACGTTAACGAGGGCATCGCAAAAGTCTTCCACCCATGGAACCGATTCTCTTATTTCCGTATAATCAAATATCCGATCAAAACGGGAAAATTTCCTTGCCCTACCCACTTCCAACGAACTCAATATGGCGCATCGTTTTCCGTTTAAAGTAAATGCAAAAAACGGGTCGGAAATAAAAATTTCCCCGAAATACAAAATATCGGCGTTTGAACGGCTGTTCCCGTAAAGTACAATCTCCCTTTTCATAACCCTATACCGTATCTTCCTGAAATGCAATAATTCAGGCACCAATACTTATATCGAGTGAGTTTTGCATGTTTTAAATTATGATTGAGAAAACGAGAGAAATGTACAGACTAAAATAATGAACAAGTTTTACGTACAAGCGCCGCTTTCGGTTCTGATATCGACAATTTTCCTTCTTGCGTGTTCACGGACTCCCGATTTTCCCGGAAAGAACGAAGCTTTCGAAAATTTTTTCGATATGAGCATTTCCAGAATCCCGTTTCGGGCGCAACTAGCCGTTACTGAAGAGGAAAAAGCGCAAGGCTTGATGTTTCGCGAAAAACTCGGCAGGAACGAATCCATGATTTTTGTATACGATACCCCTTGCAGGGTGTCGTTTTGGATGAAAAATACAAATATAGCCCTGGATTTGGGTCTTTTTGACTCCGATGGTACACTTATCGAGATAAGGAGGCTTTATCCGCATAATCTCAATCCCGTAAACTCCAGTTCTGATAAAATAAAATACTGTCTCGAGATAAACTACGGATGGTTTGATAAAAACGCGGTTCGATGCGGATCCAAGCTTAATATGGAACTGCTCGGCAAAGCGGTCAACACCAGAAAAGGTAAATGAAGAGATATCCCAAGAAACTGAAATTATTGCTTATCCTCGTCTCATCAATAGTCGCAGGTCTAACCTATACGCTGGTTTGTTTCCATCTTGAATCGCAGATGACTCCGTGGCAACGTTCGCAAATAATAGACTTCCAGTCCCAAAGGGGGACCACAAAACTCAAGGCGCACATCGATGCTGCAACTTGTGCCGGCGCCGCATTTTGTTTAACGGCGGTTACGGCTATAATTTCATATAAAATAACCCGTAGAAAATGACTTCAACAATCGCCGCGTTGTCGACTCCAAGCGGGACATCCGCCGTGGCGGTTATCCGACTCAGCGGTCCCGGCTGCGCGGATTTGGCAAAAGATATATTTCATACCGAACCGAAGATACGGCATGCGACTTTTTCCCGATACGAGAAACTGGACGGCGGCATCCTCGACGACGTGGTATACGTATATTATAAGGCGACCGCATCCTATACGGGGGAGGATATGCTTGAATTGTCCCCGCATGGCAATCCGTTTATAATCCGCGAAATACTCGACGACCTTTTTATGCGCGGCTGCTCTCCCGCGGGACCGGGAGAGTTCACCCGGAGAGCGTTCATGAACGGCAAAATAGACTTGACGCAAGCCGAAGCAGTCGCATTGCTAATCGATGCGCGGAGCCAAAGCGCGCTTGAGTCGGCCCGTCGCCAACTTCGGGGCGAACTGGGAAAACAAATAAATGCCATATCCGACGAACTTTTGGACATTTCGGCATCGGTGGAGGCGCGTATCGACTTCCCTGAAGAGGATCTCCCCCCGGACGATACGAAATATATGGCCGAAAAAACATCCGCGTTGGCGAAAAAGATATTGAACCTTGCGGAATCCGTAAGATACGACCATATAGTGCGCGAAGGAATCAATATCGTAATAGCGGGAGCGCCAAACGCGGGCAAATCTTCCCTCTTAAACTCGTTGCTTGGGAACGAGCGAGCTATAGTAAGCCCTACGGCGGGAACGACCCGCGATTTCATATCCGAATCCATAATATTGGGCGGATTTCGGGCAAATATGATTGATACCGCGGGATTGGGACACTCGTTCGACGACATAGAAGCGGCGGGCATGGCCAAATCCGTTGAAAAAATATCGTCGTGCGATGCGTGCATTTTCACTGTCGATTCTTCGGAATCCCCGTCGAAATTGCCCGATTTGGGACCGAATCGCCCCGGTCCAAATAAGACGATTGTAGCCGTAAATAAATGCGACTTGCCAAGTTCGCGCCCGGAAATTTTTGAGGGCTATTTTAAAGATTTTGTATGCGTAAAAATATCCTGCGTTACGGGATCCGGAATAAAATCGTTAAAGAATGCCCTATTGCAATTAATAAGAAAAAACCGGATAGTTCCGGATTCCAACGGCATATTTGTAAGCGCGCGTCACGCCGCGGCACTGGCACACGCCGGAAATTCCGCAAGATACGCCGCACGAAAAATATTAGATTCAAGTTCCTACGAGCTTGCGGCGTCGGATTTGCGCGATGCCTCCGACGCTCTCGGCGAAATAGTTGGTAAAAGCGACAACGAGGAAATTCTTGATAGGATATTTTCCAAATTCTGCATAGGGAAGTAGCAATAAATTTTCCAAATTCCTAGGATAACGCATCCTCCGTTTGCGGCCGCCGCGCATCACACCCATACAAACGTAAACGCATACCGCCGCACCGTACAAGCATAAAAAAGTCTTCCAAGATTTTCCCTACAACTTCAAAATAAAAGCAGCAATAGTCAATCGAGGCGGATATCCACATAAACCGGTCTATGATCGCTTCCACGGGAGTTATCTTGAATCGACGCCGGAAGTTTTAGTTTTTTCCCCATGGAAGAATTCGCCACAAAGAAATCGTATTGGAACGATATACCCCGCCGTTTCCAATAATAGGTGTAAGTCCTGCCCATTGAGTCCGATTGGGGAACGAGAAAAAGATTCTGCCTAAAAAAGTTGCGTAAAAGTATCGGTGTCGGCTCATCGTTAAAATCTCCACCCAACAGTAGGGGAGACGTTCCGGCAACATTAAACACTCTGGAGTCAATCGCCCTTATTTCGGCAAACCTGAAAGCCGTAAATTTTTCGTCTTGTTTTTTCGCCCCAATCTTACTTTTCAGATGAACCGAAAATATGTACAACTTACCGCGTCCGTAGTCAAATTCCATTCCAACGGCGCCGCGGGGGGATATACTGTTTTTACCCATGACCTTAAGGGGTAAAGGGTTGAAATCGAATGTGCGGTTTGGATGATATTTGGAAAGGATTCCCAATCTGGAAACGGCATTACTATTGCCCACAAATATATGTTTGTAAATTTGTCCCGCGCGGGCAAGCATGGACTGAAGCTCCGATAAATAATCAATTCCCCCTATCTCGTTCACAAGAAGGACATCCGGTTTGATTTTTGCTATGGTATCGCAGAGCATTTGTTTTTCCTCTTCCGATTTGGGAGCAAAACACCATTTTCCGTCCACATTACGTCTGTTTATATTGTAATTATTCAGATTCCATGTGCATACTCGCAGCGTATCCACTTTGTCCAACCCCGAAATTTGAAGGTCGGAAGACGGTTTTGGATTGAAGGAGTACAATAGGGATCTGAGCTCAGGGGAAACAAAGAAAAACAACGCCGCCCAGGCAATCCATGCGACAAGAAGACCGAGTGCGGCAATTCTTCTCTTTTTACTCACGGGTAAACGAGATTTGATAAAAATCTAACAAACTAGACAAGAACAGGTTAAGGTTGATAGGGAGATTTCTCTCTACATCCCGTGGTCATTTTTTCCAGATATTTTGCAAGCAAATCAAATTCGAGATTCACGTGTTTCCCCCGTCGGCAATCCGATAGGTTTGTAACGTCCAAAGTGTGGGGAATTAGCCAAACCGAAAGCGAATCTTTGTAAGTTTCCGCCACCGTCAGGGATATGCCGTCTATTGCTATGCTTCCCTTGTAAACAACATATTTTGCAAATTTATCGGGAATAGCCACCCGCATGTAAAAATTTTTCCCGCGCCGTTCAAAGTCCAATACTTCGCTTCTGTAATCAACATGCCCGCTAACAAAATGCCCTCCAAGAAACGCTCCCACGGACAGGGGTCTTTCCAGATTCACGAGAGCCCCATTTTGAATTCCGTAAAAACTCGTCAGTCGCATGGTCTCTTCAAGCAGTTCAAATCCCAATACGGAACCCTCTCTTGAAACCATCGAGAGACAACATCCGTTGCACGCGATGGAACCTCCCGGCTCCATCGAATCCGCTATAGACGCGGGAACCTCCAACTTCAACAACCATGCCGCCTTATTCTCCGTCAACGAAACGACTTTGCCCGTAGTCTCCACTATTCCAGTAAACATAACATATCCTTATAATTTTTACTCCGAAGACCCTACAAAAAAATCCTACGTTACGGCGTTAAATTAAGTCAAGAAACATTTCGCCGAGATAAAAACGAATGCTCTACGGCGCCAAACGCTCTACTTTCCATGAATTCCCACCGCAATCGGATTTAACATATCCAAAGCGGTCATGAAGCCTATTCTCCCTTCCCTGCCAGAATTCAAAATATCGGGGTCTAATTCTAAACCCGCCCCAAAAATCCGGAAGGGGAACCCGACCATTGGCGAATTTGCGCTTCATTTTGTCGAATTGCATTTCAAGCAGGGAACGCGATGTAATTATGGAACTTTGATGCGATACCCATGCGCCGATTCGACTTCCGAAAGGCCGTGTAAGGAAATAACGCAGACTTTCGGCCGCGGAAACTTTTGAAGCCGCACCATTAATACGGATTTGTCTTTCAAGATCGGGCCAAAAAAACAGCGCCGATACTTTCGGATTGACCGATATGTCGGAAGCCTTGGAACTTTCGTAATTCGTATAGAACACAAATCCGCTTTCATCCCACGATTTTAAAAGAACTATTCTCGACGACGGCTCGCCATTGGCGTTTACAGTTGAAACCGCCATTGCGTTGGGCTCTTTGACATTGCACTCGCAAGCGTGTTTAAACCATATGCCGAATTGTACGAACGGGTTGTCGTCCAAATCTTCACGTCTCAGACCTCCAAGTAGATATTCCCTTCTGAATTCAAACAAGTCCATTTAAGAGATCCTTCAATTTTTTAGAAGCCAACGCGGACGATGAAAATTCGCTAATCGAGGAGGAAGCAGCCGATACGACAGGTTCGGATTTTTCCAACCTTTGAGCAATATCCGCGTCACCCTCATTTACGCACAGGCGCTCGAAAAAGTCCGACAACGTTAAAGAATCCGGGGGTATAGACGGTTTGAAATAATATTCATCGGAAGGCTCGTCTTCAACCGCGCAGACAAGATCCTTTGACATCAACCAATCAATGCACGCCGAGACAACGGATTTTGGGAGGGCTAACACCTTTACCAACTCGTCCATGTGTGGCGAATGTGTTCGGGAATCGCAAAATGCGCGCGACACTTCCGCGAATACGGCAAGGGCGCACAACCGCCTGGTTCTTTCCCCCATCTTGAGCCATACGCTTTCATTCGATAGAAAGTCCACATACTGTACGGCGTAGGCAATCTGTCCTCCCGTTAATATCATCGTCCAAAATATGTAAAGACTAAACATCGCCACGGCGACTATCGCCAGATAGCCGTAAAAATTTTGCTGCTTGACGATGTAACTTATGTACAAAAACGAAAGTTTGTTGTTCAAGACGAGCAACAGAATAATTATCAACGCCCCAATAAAGGCGGCACGCCACTTAACTTTGGCATAGGGGATGAATTTGTAAAAGGACGCCAGAACGGACGACATTACCAATAATCCCAAGACGTACGTTATCCATGGCGCATAATCGGACACAAACGGAATATCCTTCACGTAAACCGCCAAATGGGAAGTTGCAAAAAACGTCATACCGAATATCAATCCGACGGATCCGAAGAATATAAGGGTAAAATAAAACACCAGCTGGGTACCCAATGCACGACCCTTTGTTACCCCCCAAATATAGTTGAAAGCCGATTCCATATTTTTGCAGAGAAGGACGCACGTCAGAAGCATCGTAAGCATTCCTATCGTTCCGGCCGAAGCGCTCCCCCGAAGCACATTGTCTATGAATTCCGATATACGCGGATTTACTCTTGCCGATTTTGGGGAGTCTTTTGGACCGGTCTTGTCCAATGACGAAGCATTGACGGCACCCGCGTCTGACATTTCGTTAAAAGCGGGCATTACAAAAACCGCGGCCTCCATTATTTTGTCGTATATAAAAGTCTCACCTTTGTCCTTAAAAAACATTCCGGAAAAAATCACCGTTATGGCAAGAATGGGACCTATCGCCAACAGAGTAGCATACGACAGCGACGATGCCTGGACGAGTATACGCTTATTTACAATTCCACCGACTGTTGTTATCGCTACCCGCAAAAAATTCACGAGGAACGTCTTCGTTCTGCCTACTTCCGAATGCGACACTTCCCAAATATCGCGGTTCAGAAATCTGTTAAGTCTCCTTATCAACGATGAAGGTTTAGGATTTGTGACATTTTGCTTTTTAGCATCCATAATTGTAAATTAGAACGTTCCATAGAAACATTGAAAATACGGCGAGGACGGAAAATAGAAGAAGTCCGGGTTTTGGCATGCGGGTTCCAAGCAGCGCCATTGAAATCCAGGCAACCATTGAGACAAGGGAGATTACAGGTCTATCTACGCAATAAAACCAGTAGGAGAAAAACCCCGCCGAAATCCAAACTTTTAACCTGTAAAATTCAAGCGGAACGAATCCCGCTAGTAATGACCCCCCCAAGATAAGATCGACACCCGAAGATGTCGCATAAACGGCCAACCACCTATCGAAGGTAAAAATTTTGGGAAACGCGGTCAAAATAAAGCATGCAACGTTTAGGGCAAAAACAATAAATATCGAGAGTGTCGCAATGCGCGGCAATACAACGGTTTCTCCCGCATCGGAGCCCTCTTTTGGAGGTTTTTGAAAATTATCCTGCGTTGAATTCATTGCATATTTTGCCTCGGATCCTCGGCCCAACCCAATTTATTTCGTAAGACGCCAAAATGGGACAAATTTTCCCTTCTTATAAATTTTAGGGTATAGTCAGACATTTTGAAAAACACTTCGCCCCCCCGCGGGAGCGTTGCAACCTTTCTGCCGTCAGCAATAAGAACGCTCTCGTCGCTGGCGCACACAACGCGCATATTTGAAGTCTCGTTACAAACCAGACTTCTATTCGACAAAGTATGCGGGCATATGGGGGTCATTACGTAAGAACGGGAATCCGGGTACATCAGGGGTCCGCCCGCCGACAAATTGTAGGCAGTGGAACCCGTAGAAGTCGAAAATATAAGTCCGTCGCCGGTATATTCCGCCAAAAATTCACCGTCGGCGTACACAAATACGCGCGAAATCCCGTCCACGCTCGAATCCTTTATAATAAACTCATTTAACGCCATACAATTTCCGTGGGGATATTCCGACTCGAGAAGGGCGCGTTCAACCACCCTACCCTCCCCGTTCAACATGGATAAAAAGGTGGAATCGTCGATGGATTCGGTATACGTTGCAAGAAATCCTAATTTGCCGAGATTGATGCCGAAAATTTTTATCCCCCTACGCGCCAACGGGGAAACTACGGACAGGATCGTTCCATCTCCGCCTATAACGCAACAAACGTCCCTATTGTCGAACGTGGAATCGGGAACCGGGAAGGTGTCGCAAATATCGGCATCTATACCGTTGGACCGGGCCAGATTGGCAAGCCTGACGGCTATCGTCGAAGCGGAGAGCTTCGTGCGATTCACAATGAAAACCACTCTCATATTTTTGCGCACGCGGTAAGACAATCACTTGACGGACTTTTGGCAAGACTATTAAGAAACTCTTAAACCGCATCTATCCCGCGAGGACGGGGCATATTAAACGAAAGAAAATATTACCGCACAAAAACGATATGCTGGATATCAAAAAGAAACGAAGAGCCGATTTATTATCCTTAAAAACAAGAAAAAACGCGCAAAAAGCAAGTGCGACCGCGTAAACATATAAGGATAGGAACGAGGACCCCGAAAGACCGTACAGAAGTAATTGAAACGATTCTCCTCCAGCAACTCTGCCCGTTTTCGATCCCGCGCAGTCGCGGTTTTCGAAATTCTGGGAGTTGAAATCAAAATCTTTCAATAAAGTCCATGGACCGTCGGTACGCCTTATTTTATGCAAAAGTCCGGCACGCCCCGATGCGAGCATGGCGTTGATTTCGTCCCTGCTATACGGACCGCTCTCGACCCCTTTCCATTTTAAGTAGTATTCCCTACTCATTTTTTTACGGCGGAAGCCGCCCTGTCTAATATTTCGGTCTCCGACAGCCTCTCGGAAAAGACGGGCGACAACGGCGCCAACGGCATTTCCTCGATATGCGAAGCCAATCCCATGCGCTTAAATTCCCCCGATTTATCGACGGCCCAGATGCCGCCTTTCGGTTTGCCGAAGAGCAGCAACTTGGAATATTCGTCCGCAATTCCGACCATTGCCATGGGGTTCTTACGCGCATTTTTCGCCGCTTCCAAACGCAGGTTGGCTTCCTCCTCAAAATTGGGGATTTTTTTCGAATAGAGTTCCGCCCTTATTAAATTTTTCCTCGGCCGGGATTCGAAAATCCATGAACAATCCGTGCATCCCTCGGAATACCTAACGACGGATTCTCTGCGTTCCAAAGCGGAAGGGGAAAACGCCAAGCCAGACGAAGTTCTATTCTTATCGAGTTCCCTGTATATCAACGCCTCCAATCTCAGTTTAAAGACGGGATCAGCATCGCCGCCGGCAGCTTTGTAAAGGGCCGACAAAAATGACTTCTCCGAAGCCAGTTTTATTACCGAACGTCCAAGTTCAGACTCGACCGTCAGTACTCCTTCGGAAAGCAACTCGCCCGTTGGAGCTTTGCCGTCGGCAACATGCAAACGGTAAAATGCGCGCGCAACGCTTCCTCCCGGCGATATTTGGTTAATTTCCTGGAGAGTCTCCGATCCTCCCCGCCATTTTTGATTCCTCTTTTTCATCGGACCGAGTGAATAAACCTTAGTGCCGCGGGGAAGAAAATAGCAATACACGGAATCCAGCATGGAAGGCGATTCCGCAAAAGTACCGCGGGAGAACTCCCGCGCGTCGTCCAAGTTAGATACGGCATCCATGTCGGCAAAAAGCAGGCTCTGGCCTGCTATGATTTTATTTTTCTCCGACAATATTTTCGAAAGCTTTTCCCGGTACGGAACCGGCGCTTCGAGGGAGGAAGCAGCAATATCGCATGCCGCAAAAAATTCCGACAGCGTCCGGGAACTCATAATCGCATTTCTTAAGGAGTCGAACTTGGCGTAGCGGGAGCGCGTATCCGCAAGACGGGCGGAAATATCGTTAAAACGGTCGATGTCTATCCTATGGGGTTTTAGAACCGAAGAACCCGATTCCAACATTGACCTAAGTTTTTTGGTCGATAGTTCGTATTCGGCATCTAGGGACGACTTATCCTTGGGGAAAGCTTCGTATTCATCCAAAAGCTTCTCGTATTTCTCAAGTTCGACGCGAATTTCAGCGTACAATCTAAGTTTGCGGCGTTCTATGCTTTCGGAAACAATCTTTGAAAGTTTCTCGTATCTGGTCTCCGCCTCGATTTTCTCCATTCGGGGGAGTCCGTCGATTTTACCCGGAAGGGATTCGAACTGGGCAAGGGATAGATCGCATTCCGCTGGAGCGGCGCGTTCGAAATCGAATCTTTCCAATTCCCCAAGTGTTCTGGATACCATCTCGAAATCTTCCGCGGCGAGCTCCGCCGCATGCGATATCTGCGATATTTTCAGGGTATATCTAGGATCGTCCGCAAGCCGCGGATATCTTTTGGGAAAAGATGCGCACAAATCCCCGATTTCACGCGACGATAACGACGACTGCCCCAGCGATATTATAAACGCGTCCGCATCCGCGCGGTCCGAGAAGATCTCATACTTCCGGTACGCCAGACAAACCATGCACATCAACACAAGGGCGGCGGCGGTCCAAGCCGCGGTTAAGCCGAAACGGCGCATAAATATTGAACGCTTAAGCGAGGCGATACGACGCAACACGCGCTTTGTCAAATCGGCATCCGCGCACTCCCCGGCATCAGACAACAACTTGGTCAGGGAGGTCAACTTTGAAACCGAATTTTTTTCCGAAAAATCTTCAAGCTCCGAAACAAGCATGTTTCTGGCGCGGCGCGCCTTTTCCAAGGCAATCGAGTTCTTCTGGAGCACAGCGGATTCCGCAGATACGCGTTCCACCAATTCGATGTCGCTGTCGCTTGGGGAAAACAGGGGGACGAGCATATTGAATTCGGAAATCAATCCGATCGATTCCCTCCAATCCCGGTCCGTGTCCATATTCGACAACTTTTCCACAATTTCGGAACAGCGTTTACGCGCCCTAATCTTTTCATAAGATTTTTTCGCCGCAATAGCGCGGCGCCAAACGTCGTTGCCGGAAAGGGCTTCGGCATCCGATTCAAGCGATTCGCAGAGATTAAAGACGGTTTCTTCGTCGGCATCGTCCAACGCTCTGGAAAGCCGCGCCAAAAGTTTGGAATCGACTCTTTTGCGAAGTTTGTTGTACTCGCGTTTAGCTTCGGCGTCGTATGCGTTGATTTTCGATATGGTCTTTATTATACCCAAAGCCTGGTCGTATTTGCGAAGCCGCATCGCCCGGCGGTAATCCCTATACAGCGGATGCGCCAGGGTTATTTCCCCCGAATACAAGGAATTGACAAGTTCTATCTGCGACATGTCGAAAGCCACCGGCAAGGGCAATTCTTCATTTGAACAGTAGTCGTGCCATTGCCCCAATTCCGGGAACATAAGGGTATTCACGGTATCAAGCAACGACGACGACTCGGCAACCTGCAAAGCCGCATATTCCCTTCCGGATCTTATCAACGCCACGCATTGCTCCAGCCGATCTTCCGTTTCGGCGCATCTTTTGCAATATTCCATGGCGACGGCACGACGTTGCATTTGGGAATCCCCAAATCTGCCTCCGAGGATTGCCTGCATTTTGAGTATCAAGAGTTGATTTGTCATTTTTGTTCGATCCTCTCCTTCAAGGTACCCCAACGTTTTAATATTGATTCGCGTTTTGGAATATTTTTCAAATCCAACGCCCCGCGAACGGCTTCAAGTTGCGATGAGGCGAGCTTTAATGAGTTCTCGCCACCCGCGGATAGGATTCGCTCGGCGTAATTCAAAAGATATTGTATCCGCGAGGAAATATCGGAAAGAAGTTGTGCGGCGTAATTCGGGTTGTTCTTTGCATAGGGGGATTCTTCCCAAACGGATATTGCGTCGGAAAACTTATTGGCCTCTACCAAGGCACGGGCGCAATCAATTGTCTGCAACAAAGTTCTTTTCATCGATTCAGATTCGGAGCCCGGGTCGGATTCCGTACTGGGGGACTCAACCCGCGCAATAATCGGCAAACCGGATTCAGTTGCCTCAAGAAATTCACTGGATCGGGAATTATCGACAAACAGGAAATAAACCAATGTGCATACGACGACGACAAACGTCGCAACGGCGCTCGCCATGTAGAAGTATTTCGCGGACAACTCGCTGTTTTTTCCCCTAACGACTTCAAAACCGCGGGAATTCCCCTTGTAGGTCTTTACCGTCAAGTTGTATTTTTCGCGGTTCGTCTTCTCCCCGCTTCTGGCGTATTCGGCCGCCCGGCAAGACGGAGCATCCATCGCAATCAGAGACGGGATATCGGCTACGCAATCCGTTGCGGGACCAAAGTCACCACCCTTCCAGAGCACATCGTCCGCCATATTTGCGTAAGTCGAAAAAGTACGGTTCCATACCGATGCCGAATCGATAGACGCCATCATACTTTCGGAGAAAAGCGCAAGCAGCGTTTCGGCGTCGCTCACGCGCGCGCGGATACAAGCCGGCGAATCGCCCAACAATGCGGCCTTACCGGCGTCTCCAAACATTTCCCCCCACAATTTCGCCGGCAACGAACGCTTTGTCCCGATGGATTTTAAACCCTCCACATTGTCTATAAATCGGGGGGATCCGCTCCACGACGATATCCATCCCTTCCAATTTAAAATTATTTCCGCCGGATTCGGTAGGAAGGGAACCTCGTCGTCGGACAAAACCAGATGATGCGCCACGTAGTTATTCCTATTGGTGTAATCGACTCCCGAATCGCGCGTCGCGCTTAGGACATGCCAAAGAGTATTGGAAAACTGCAATACCCTGTGAGAGTAAACGGTTCCGCTCGGGGCGTCGTACGAACTCAACCTCTCCACTGCCGATGACAACTTTTCAGGCATACCCACACTACGGGCAACGGTGGAAAAACCGCTTCTGCCGTACGTTAAGGAAGTCGGATAACTTGTAAATACGAGCTGGTACGCCATACTATTTCACCGGGATAAGATCCGTACATTGGGATAGTGCCCATATTGTGGGATACTCGACGTCTATGGGGTTGAGTTTTTCGGGTATGGGAGCTATTTTTCCGGCAAACGGACCGCTCTTCAACAAGCAAGGTGAGTGGCCGAGGGCGCTCAGCGCAAAATACCTGACGTTTTCCGAGATGGAATCCGCAACGGAGGAAACGGAAGAATCTATCGAGAGCAGGAATTTCCGCAACAAAGCGCTATTTTCGTCCACAATGGATAGATCCAATTTTCCGTCGACAACCGGATTTTTAAGTTTTTTATCCAACAAATGCGTCCACATATCGCCTTTCCCTATTATTATGGCCAGGGGGGTCGATATTTTTTTTGAAGCTTCAATGGCGAGAATGCGCTTTATGCGTACCTCCATTTCCGCAAGAATTGTATCTTGCTGATCCAGTCTGCCGTATATCGACAGCTGAGGGTCGGGATAATCCCCGAGTACCCGTTTGAATCCCATACTCGAAGCGGGATCAAACAGGAAAAATAAAGCCGCGCTGCTGGCCACATGCATGGCTCCGGGGGATTCTTCGATATCAAGTCCGGGTTCGAAGTGTTCCCCCGCGTTATCGTAAAAAATCATCGATGTCTCGGAATGCCCCTCCAACGATAAAGAATACGCCATAGGTTTCGGAAGCGCCACCATCTTGCCAAAACGCGGATAACGCTCGTACATGGATCCTTCAAGGGGGGTCTTCGCCAAAATAGCATCCTCCGGACTTTTGGAGGAAAACAACCTATTCTTCATCTGCGTCAAAAGCATATTTCCCGAAGGATCAAGATCCTTCATCACAATATTAAACTTTTGGTATAGCGTACGCTGAAGTTCGTGCACCAACACGCTCAAGTAGTACGATTTTCCCGAACTCGGCGCTCCGACTATCGAAAATATGCGCTGATCCAAGTCGAGAAACGAAGGTGGCAGGCGCTTACGACAATGGGGACAGGCCATATCGGGAGCCGGCATTCCAGCTGGATCCAATGCAATCCCGTCTTCATTGAAGGCGGTCGGTAAAAACCGCAACATTTCATCGGGACCGAGAATGGGGTCGGAACGCAAACTTTCGTGGGTTGCAATGCTCAAAACATCTCCCACATCGAACTTAAGCCAACACAACGGACACGTTACCGCCGAGGAAGATTCAGCCGCCAGGGGAATTTCAATGTGGGATTTGGGGGACACAGAATCGCCGAAAACGCTCGAAAACATGAAGCCCAACTCAAAGTTTCTGGGGCAAAACGCCATACCCACGCCGCTCAATCCCTTTGCCAATACGGATGATTTTAGACGTTCGAAGGGAACTTCATCCTCAATTCGCCCGCTCTCGGCGTAAAAAATGATCCATCGCGAAGTATCTATGTCTTTAAGTTTCCCGACAGCATCCGCTCCGCTCGCCAAATAAAACAAGGCATCCCCGACCTGGAGAGTTACAAGTTCGCGAAGCGCCACGGGTGATACCACTGGCGCGCTGTTTATGATGGGTGAGAACCCCTCCATGGGGGAAAACACCGGTACACCGTCGTTGCCAACCGAAATTTCGGCAAAATCGCCATTAAAACCGTCAAGCCCGCACGATAATCCGAGTTTCGACGGCGATGCGTTAAACCGGGATATGCGGGAAGTACGACAATCAAACAACGCCACCTCGAATTCTCTATTTTTATTTTGAGCTTTACCAAAACCGAACATAGGACTATAAACTCGTCTATAATAAAAGAAATTCCATGCAAACTTTTTTTAACTTTTCGACCGTCCGACCGATAACTCCATATGGAGAAATCGAAATAGTGGAATGGAGATACGGATCATATTCATTCCGGGAAAGGCAAATGTTAGGTTGCTAAAGTTTTTCTTTTCTCGAAACATTTTCCGATGCAACGCGTCTAACAAGTTGGAAAGTAAAAAAGATTAGCCCACCGGGAGAATAAATTTATGGATACATCGCAAGCAGCCCTCTTGGAACGTCTTAGAAACGGCGATGAAAGCGCATTCGGCGAACTTGTAAATACGCACTGGGAAAAAATATATAGACGGGCGCACAACCTGCTTGAAGATAGACGGGACGCGGAAGAGGTTGCCCAAGATACTTTTATTCGCGCCAAAAACAGCATACAAAAATTCCGGGGAGAGTGCTCCCTGTCGACGTGGCTGTACCATATAGCGACAAACCTCGCCCACAATAGGCATTGGTATTGGTGGCGCAGAAAAAGGTCAAGTTCCATATCGCTCGATGCTCCCATAGGGTACAACAGCGATATGACCGTATCCGACGTCGTCCCCGAAGAAAATAAAAATCCCGTTGAAAACGCAATATCGAACGAATTCGCCGAGATATTGCCAAAAGCAATAGATTCCCTCCCGGAAAAATACTCCGAAGTTCTTAAACTCCGCAGCGCCGAGGATTTAAGTTACGAAGACATAGCGCAGAAGCTCAATCTCAGCGTGGGCACCGTTAAAAGCAGGCTTTCACGTGCCAGGGAATACTTGAGGATGAAACTGTCCGAGTAATGCGAATATCCAAAGAGAGATTCGAAGAGTTGATATCGCTTTACTTGGACAAGGAGGCGAGCGCGGAAGAACTTGCTTTACTCTCCGATTGCGTGAGGGAAAATCGTCAAATGCGCGCCATATGGTTGCGCGCCTGCCGGGTTCATACGGCCATAATGAAACTATACGGAAAAGACGCCGATTTCATTGAACTTCCAAAAGTAGGACAACCTTTCAAGAAACGCGGAACGTCGAAAATGCGCGCATGTCTGGAATGGACGGCGGCAGCCGCGCTCATGTTCCTCAGTTTCGCGCTTCTTGTCTACGCGGTAAAATTTTTTCAAAACGATGCGGATTCTTCCCCCGACGTCTCGAATTACGAATATGGACGGGAACAAAATCTGGCTTTCTATTCTTCGTACGAGGTGCATTTTGTGGCAAGCCCAAACATGGTGAAGGGGGAGTACAGCGTAGTGGAGATAAATCCCCGCACAAAATCCGAATACCCCCGCGACGAGTAAAAATAAAAAAAAGTCTTGCGCGCAAATACAATAGCAATTTACTAGGGTGTTTTTTGACAATTTTTAGACGACGATGAAAGCAACCATCAAAATACAGGGCAAACAGCTTACCGTAAGCGAGGGAGACACGTTTACGGTCAATCGTTTTGCAAATTCAAAAACAGACGACACCATCGAGATAAAAGAGGTGCTCATGGTTGGAAACGGCGCGGACGTAAAATTCGGAACACCCTATGTCGAGGGAGCCGGCGTTTCGGCGAAGATACTTGAAAACAAGCGGGGTAAAAAGGTGACAATTATTAAAAAGAAACGCCGCAAGGGCTACCAGCGTAAAAGAGGACACCGCCAGGAGCTCTCCGTTGTGAAAATCGAATCCATAAAAGCCTAAAGAAAGATAAAAGAAATGGCACACAAAAAAGGACAGGGGGCGGCAAAAAACGGACGCGATTCGAATGCGCAACGTCGCGGCGTTAAAAAATACGGTGGCGAATCTGTACTTGCAGGCAATATTATAGTACGCCAGTGCGGAACAAAATTCCACCCGGGAACGAACGTCGGGATGGGAAAGGATTATACTCTCTTCGCCCTCAAAGACGGTACGGTAAAATGGGACGGCGCACACAGAAAAGTTTCGGTTGAAGCTTAAAAGGATACGGTAAGATTTGAAGACGGAAATCCAAATCCATGCGGTTTCCGTTTTTTCATTCCGATACGGTGTTATGCCGTACGACGGGAGGCAATCCAGACGTCGTAAACGCTGCAACCGAAAGCCGTCCCGGGACTATCCACTATCCTACCCAAATTACAAAACAAAAAAGCGGACAGTAAATATTCGTAAAATAAAATGCCTCTTGACATTCGGATTGTATAATCTACATTACGGGGTGTTTTAGGATGCCAGGGTAGCTCAGTGGTAGAGCAGAGGACTCATAAGCCTTTGGTCGTCAGTTCGAATCTGACCCTTGGCACAGCTTTGATGGATGCCCTTTTCAACGGCGGCAGCTTGAGGATCTTTTCCCTGTCCATAACGGGTCGACTTTGCTTTTCCCCTAGTCCGCATGCAAGGGATTATGACCCGGGGTCGCCCGGATCTTCCGATTGTACCGTATTTCCCTCCCTCCCTGGTGCGGCACGTATTGTACGGTGCTTTGGGTTCTTTGAATTTTCACCTTGACTTTTTACGAAAAATTCTGCGATTTTCCTACCATCTGCGTGGG
The DNA here is from genome assembly GCA_964564825.1 of uncultured Opitutales bacterium. Lineage (GTDB taxonomy): Bacteria > Verrucomicrobiota > Verrucomicrobiia > Opitutales > Intestinicryptomonadaceae > Merdousia. The sequence goes on along the minus strand of CAZMBN010000006.1, from coordinate 16,641 downwards.
GGATCGGCGCATTTCGGGCGATGGCGGGGAAATCCCGCGTGATTCTGCAATTTTTTCTTGCACATATAAGCATCTAAATATGCGGGCAACCCGACAGACATGCCTACGGACGGCGAACTTGATCAAGCGGTTGCATATTTAAATTCAACATAATTAGATGAAGCAAAAACACCTAGTATAGAATACAAAAATGAACGAATCCGGATTCGAAACCATCGATTATATCATCTTTGGAGCGTATATTGCGCTGCTTATCGGCTTGGGATTATTCCTTTCCCGCAATAGAAACGGAAAGGAAAAAAACGCAAACGACTATTTTTTGGCGGGAAACACTTTAACATGGTGGGCCGTGGGTGCTTCGTTAATTGCCGCCAATATTTCTGCCGAACAATTCATTGGAATGAGTGGTTCGGGCTATAAGATCGGTTTGTGCGTTGCCGCCTACGAATTAATGGCCGCAGCGACCCTGATTTTAGTCGCCAAATTTTTACTTCCTGTCATGATCGAGAGGAAGATATTCACAATCCCGCAATTTCTGCGGGAACGGTACAATAACGGGGTGGGGTTGGCTTTTTCCATCTTCTGGTTGCTTTTATACGTATTCGTCAACCTGACTTCCGTGGCGTGGCTTGGAGCTTTGGCCGTTGAACAAATTTTAGGAATCGGTCCCGAATATCGTATGCACATTATCGTAGTCTTGTTTGTTATCGCCGGGGTATACTCCATATACGGAGGATTATCGGCGGTAGCGTGGACGGATGTTATGCAAGTAGCGTTCCTCGTCGGAGGCGGATTGGTTACCGCATATTTCGCATTGGAGGCCGTATCGGGGGAAGGACATGGGGCATGGGAAGGGTTTAGAATAGTATTTGATAAATTAAAATCCCTACCCAACGACACCCACTTCAATTTAATAGTAGATCGGGCCAAATCACCGGATTCTTTTAAAGACCTCCCGGGAATAGCCGCCATCGTGGGGGGATTGTGGATTTCAAATCTCGGATATTGGGGATTCAACCAATATATTATCCAAAAAGGACTGGCCGCAAAAAGTTTAAAAGAAGCCAAAAAGGGGTTGATATTTGCCGGATTCTTAAAAATCCTCATCCCGTTCATTGTCGTATTGCCGGGCATTTGCGCATATGCAATGTTCAACTATCCGGAATCCATACCGGGATTGCAACATGGTTATTTCGATGTTCACGGCAGTATCAACGTCTCCGACGACGCATATCCCTGGATGATTCGCAATTTTACGCCGACCGGTATTAAAGGACTTTCGTTCGCAGCTTTGGCGGCGGCCATTATTTCCTCATTGGCTTCAATGTTCAATTCCACGTCCACCATATTCACGATGGATATATACAAACAATACATCAACAGGAACGCTTCGGAGAGAAGGCTTGTGAGCGTGGGACGGATAACGGCCCTGGCCGCGTTGATTATCGCGGCTATCGCTGTAAAACCTTTGTTGGGAGGCCTGGATCAAGCGTTCCAATATATCCAGGAATACGCGGGATTCATCTATCCGGGTATCTGTATTGTGTTTGGATTGGGGTTGTTGTGGAAAAGGGCTTCCGGCAAAGCCGCCGTATGGACTTCCATTGCCACGATTCCTGTTGGGATATTTTTCAAGGTTGTGTTTCCGGAAATGCCGTTTCAATTCCGCATGGGATACGTGTTCATTATTTTATTCCTTATATTTGTAGCCATAACTTACGGAGATAAAACATCGGTCGGCGCAAAAACGCCCACCGACGGCGACCGTCGCAAGATGATGAAATGGAGCAAAATTATCGGGTCGACCGCTTTTATCTGTCTCGCCGCCGCCGTGGTCCAGAAAATACTTTACTTGTCGGGCTCTGCCAATAAGACGGTTGTCTACTTGGACAATATAGGTTTTGAGGCGTTTTTTTGTACTACGGCATTGCTGTTTGCGGTATCATTATTGCTCTATTCAAATTCCAGGGACACCGTAAAAGATCCAAAGGCCCTGGATATCGACCTTGCCCTTTTCAAGACGGACGCGGAATTTGCCGTTGGCTCTTTTGGAATTTGCCTTATTCTAACAATACTCTATACGGTATTTTGGTAGGTAAAATATTAACCGCAGTCCGGCATCGAGCCGTATTGGAAGCAATAAAACAGCATCCCAAGCGGGCTTGGGGCGCTGTTTTTATATTTACAGTTTGGACAATGACGATTCTAATCGTTACCGGCGGATTTATATGAATTTAAGCCTTCGCCGTATTCTTTTAGGTAGGATTTAGCGTCCGGGTATCTTTTAAAATAGTCGGCATCCATCCATGCTCCGAAAGAAGTAATATTTTTTATTCCCAACTTCGCGTAGGTGTCGATATCCGATTCGAAAACCTCGCGATGCCAAGGGATTTTTACAGCCGGCTTTTCCCAATTGCTGAACAACGAGGCGTCCAACCAGTATTCCAACACCACGGCGGTATCCGCGGGAAATACTTTTAAATTGTCGTATAAATATTTGAGATTATCAGAATGGCTCATTCCCCTTCCCTTTGTGGAAGCGTCCGCCAATGGTTTTTCCCAAGTCCGGTAAATCGGCGCGAATTCGAGGAATATCCCCTCCTCCGGTTTTACTTTTTCAGGCGCACTCAAAGTTTTTGCATAAGCGAGATGTGCCAATTCAGCCTGTGGATCGTAAGTTTTTAACAATTTTATTATCTCGTTTTCTATGAGCAAAGCTTGTTCGCTCGACGTATATTTCGAACAGTCCGGACATTTGCAGGTGGGGGCTCCGTCGTCCAACCAAAAGTAGTAGCGGTGATTGGAGGGAGGCAGCAATTTCGCGTATTTCAACGCATTACGGGCGATAATGTCCAACGCTTTTTTCGAACTGGCACAACAATTAAAGTCGGCAACCCTTTGACCTTCCTCGTTCATCCTAAACATCGATGGATCGTCCGCGTATAAGACTCTGGGCAAAAGTTCCGCCAAGGAGTGCAATTGATGTTCCACGGCAATCCCGTGTTTCCTGCACGATTCAAGAAAATCCTTTCCTTCCTTAGACTGTATGAACGATAAAATCTCTTCCGGATAAATATGCGTTCCAATGGTGTTTATTCCGACATCAGCCGCCAACGCGGGCCAGTCCACCGTCTTTAAATCGCGAACCCCCACAACAATCCCCCTCATCTCGAAATGGGGTTTTGTTTCCGCATAAGAATAAAACATGCAGCATAGCATGCATATACATAACGCAACCGCATTTTTCCTCATTTTTTGTATCTTTCGTGTTTCATGTTTTACAATATCGGACGGAAATCGTGTCGAATCCATCCTCCCAACCGCCACAATAGGAATCATAAATCCCTGTAATTTCAATACAAAATTAAATACGGAATTTTGCGGTACCTTCGCGACAAATCGAGTGCCGAAATTTTAAGGTTTTAATTCTTCCTGTAGACTTGAATCCGATTCTATTAAAGCCGACGATTTCCGCAGGACCGTTTTCTCTAATTCAATAAAAACCGTCATTTTCAGGGATTTATCGTAGTTTTTACGATGGAATCTTCTTCCATACAAACATACAAAAAGCCGGCGCACGGCTATGGGAACGATATCCGTAGTTCGTATAAAACGCGTGAAAATGGAGTTCCGGGCGAAGCTGACAACAGCGTTAGGCCTTTATCCTTTTTACAAAATCGTAAAAATCCGAGAATAGAACGTCGGCGTCATTGGGACCGGGGGACGCCTCTGGATGGTATTGAACCGAAAAAACGGGATAGTCTTTATGGCGCAAACCCTCCACCGTACCGTCGTTTAAATTTATTTCCGTAACAATGCCGCCGGCATTTTCAACGGACGCGGCGTCGGAAGCAAACCCGTGGTTTTGGGAGGTTATCGATACACGCTGCGTTTCCGTATTTCTTACGGGTTGGTTTCCCCCCCTGTGCCCGAATTTCAACTTAAAAGTCCGCGCACCTAAAGCATGGGTTATTATCTGGTGTCCCAGGCATATACCGAACGTAGGCAATTTCTTCATCAATTTTGAAACGGTCTTATGCGCATAGGTCAGAGCGGAAGGGTCCCCTGGACCGTTTGACAAAAACAGACACTCCGGGGACGACTCCAGGATTTCTTCACCGCTCGCGGATGCCGGAAACACCGTAACGTCGAAACCGTGAAAACTTAATCTTTTGAATATGGATCTCTTTGCCCCGAAGTCCACCGCCGCGCATTTGAACAAAGGAAAGCGTCTTTTCGAGTTATACAGGCTTGTTCCCGGCACCGTAAACGGTTCAAGTTCACCGTCGACCGCGTCAAATTTGTACGTAGCCTTGCAGGTAACCTCTTTTGCGTAGTCCGCCCCGACTATTCCGCTCCAATTTCTTGCGCGTTCCACAGCCTCTGCGTCCGAAATCCCGTCCGTTGAGAGGCACGCCTTCATAGCCCCGACTTTTCTAATCTTTTTTGTAATGGCGCGCGTATCGACGCCGCTAATCCCGGGAACTCCGCTTTTTTCGAGATAATTTTCCAAAGACATTTCGCTGCGCCAGTTGCTGGAGACCGGGCTCAGCTCGCGCACCACAAATCCGAACACCTTTACGCCGTCGGACTCTTCATCCGCTTTATTAACGCCGTAATTCCCCACCTCAACCGCCGTCATCGTAACGATTTGACCGAAATAGGACGGGTCGGTCAAAACTTCCTGATATCCCGTCATCGATGTATTGAAAACCGCTTCGCCGGCAATCGTTTTTAAAGCGCCAAAGGCGCGTCCCTTGTAGATGCTACCGTCTTCAAACGCCAAAACTGCCCTACCCATGCCCATAATTTTCGCGTGGAATTTAGGAATTAATTCGAGCCTTTTACAAGCATAAATATCAAAATAGCTTGCCTTGAACGCCGCTTGAAGAGGCTTCGCCGCGTTTTTTTAAGAAACTCGACCTATGCGCGTCCGAAGGACCGTACACGGTCAATGAGCGGGAATGCGATACGGTACCGTATCCCTTATGACGGTCAAAACCGTATTCCGGATACTTCAACGCCAGGGATTCCATAAAGCGATCTCGCGTAACCTTGGCTATTACGGAAGCGGCGGCTATCGCAAAACTTGCGGCATCGCCTTTCACAATACCCAAGTGAATGTAAGGAAAGTTTTTGAGGCAATTACCGTCTATGAGAAGCCGGGCTTTCGACAAATCCCCGGTATCTTCGCCGAACAGCGTCGGCACGGAGTCGGATTTTCGGGGGAGATTGAGTTCCAATCTTTCGTTTAAAATATTCAGGGCGCGGGCCATCGCCATTTTTGTTGCGCCGAGTATATTAAATTTTTCTATCTCCTCAACGCTCGAAAAAGCGGCCTCAAAATCGAGAAATCCATCCTTCTTTAGACTGCAAAGGGAATCGTACAACGATTCCCTTTGGGAGGGGGTCAGTTTTTTCGAATCGTCGATAAACTCCACGCATTTCCGGCACGTTTGGTTAAAATAGAAAATAGAACTCGCCGCAAGAGCCGCGGCGCAAACCGGTCCGGCGAGCGCCCCCCTTCCCGCCTCGTCGACTCCGACAATCCATGCGCGCCCGCCAAAGTATTTCAAATCGAAGTCCAACAGGTGGCTTAAACCGCTCCGCGCCGCCATCGATTATCCCCCCGCACGGGATACGGCTACGGCCTCCGCAGCCGTTTTGAAATGCAACTTTGCGTATTTCTTTAGTGAATCCGCGCCGAAACGCCTTACTATTTCAACGGCCTGTTCCCTAACCTTCGCCCCAGACCCCTTGAGTAGGCTAATACCGCATTCCGTGGAAAGTTTCCGCAGCTGGTAAATATAGACGGCCCTCGCAACGATGGAAGCCGCGGCGACAACGGGGTCGGATTCCGCTTTTGTACGCATTTTCAGTTCAAAATTCGGAATTTTTAGCCGTCTTTGAACCAAAGGCTGCCTTGTAAACTGGTCCAGCATTCCCCAAGGGACATGGCGCTCGCCGAGGGCAGATGTCACAGCGTCGGCATGCATCCATGCGAGCATTTTATTCAAGTTTCTCCCGAATTTTATATACAAGGCGTTGTATTTTTCCATGCCGGCGTAAACGACTTTTACCACCACCCCGGGGGTATTTCTTATATTTTTCGCCATGGACAAAGCGGCGGCGTCGCTTGAGACCCTTTTGGACTCCCTAAGGTCGTCGTCCATCCATTTCCGAACGGCATTGCCGTCCGCCACCACGCATGCCGACACGAGAGGCCCGAACAAATCTCCTTTTCCGCTCTCGTCCACACCCGCGTGCGCTTCAAACCATTCGGGGTGAGCCACACGCTCGTAGCCGAATTCGGGAATTTTCGTTATTTCGGGCTCCAACACGAAGCGGACAAATTCCTCCGTTCCATTTCCCTGTACGACAAGATTGCCGGAATTATAGAAAACAACGTTTACGTCTTTTCCCTTGTATGCGAAATCCGCATAATCGACGGCGAAAGGATTAAACAGATGCCTATCGAGCCAAAGATCCAATTTTTTCGCCTGTTCCCCGGTCAATTTTTTCGTGTAAATGGTCTTTTTCTTGGGACCAAAATCCGCTGTTTTTTTCTTCGCCATCAGAACCTCGATTTTCCGACATCATTGCAGAGCGCGGGAAATCTTCAAGCACGAAAACCTCCCTCCGCGTCCGACCGGAAAAATCTTGCGCTTTGCGGTATTTTCTGAAAAGCTCTCCGCAAATCCCGCCGTGGATGTATTATGAGCAAGTCAATACTTATAGTAATATGCGATTTTCTCCTGTTGAGCCTGCTGAGTCTCGCGAATTTCGACAAACCAAAAGACGATGCGGCGGAGGCGAAACGCAAATTCGAGGAATCTCAAGAGCGGAGCTACGCGGACGCACAGATGATAGACCTTCTTAAAATGTCGCTCGACAACGAACGGGAAAAGAGGGAGGAGCTAAACTCGGATATCGACAAACTGTCGAAAGCCGCGGCGAAAAGTAAAGAACACTCGTTAGACCAGGAGAGAATTATAGCCGCACGCGAACGCGAACTTGAAACGATATCGAAAACAAAAGCCGAGCTTGAAAGAGAACGGAAAAAAATATTAGCGCAAAGCAGGGAACTCGAGCTTCGGGTAAAATCAAGCGAGGGACGGAATCTTGCCCTTGAGAAGGAAATTTTATCCACAAGCCAAAAACTTGAAAAATTCGCAACCGAACGGGTGACCCTGGAAAAACAACTCGGTGACATGCGCGAGGTGGATTATTCCACGAAATTGAAATTGCAGGCGCTCCAACGCGAATTGAAGGACAATAAGGAGCGACTCGAAAAATTGAGAGCCGAAAGCGACCTGTTAAAACAAGAAAATAAAACCATCGAGACAGAAAAAAGGGCGCTCGCAACCAGATTGGAGGTAGCCACTACGAAGTCGCAGATATACGAAGAAAACCTGAAGCGCGCCCAAGCCTTGGTTGATATAGAAAAAAACGAAAAGGCGCAAATACGCAAGCACGCCGAAACACTGGCGGTGGAGGTGTCTGAATTGGCGACTTCGCAAAAAGAACTCAACGAAAACGTAAAGAACCTACGTCCCAAAACTTCGTCGGAAATTTTCGACAATATCCGCAACGATATAGTCACGATATCTTTTAAATACGAACGCAAGGGCATCATGGGAGTTTCCGATTCTTCGGTTGAAATCCGTGCGGTCCCCATTGAAGTCAAGGGGAAATATGTATTGCTCTTCAGTTCCGCCGGCACGGTGCTCGCCCCCACATCCGACAGATATTTTCCCCCGGAAGCTCTATCGGTGTCCGTTAGGGGGAAAAAGTTTCGATTTTCCCCGCGCCTCGTGTATTCGCTTGCGGAAGACCCGAGAATGCTCCTGATAGACGTCCCCGGAGAATTCGTCAGAAAGGAGGGAATTAACCCCGTAATCCCTTCGGAAACCTACTTTAGTTTTAACGACTGCGTGGTCCTCAATACGCGAACGAACTACTACGGCCAGGTGCCGTTTAGAGCCGATTTTAAAAACTCGGACTATCTGAAGCTCGACGTCGGATTATTTCAGTCTTTGTTCGGAGCTTTCTCTCCGTCCGAAGGCGATGTAGTGCTTACGCGCGTCGGCGAATTTATGGGATTTGTGGTAAACGGAGATACCGCAATCGTGGTAAAGAACACTACCCCTTCGTTCAGCTTGGCATTGGGCGCCAATTACAATCCGGCCGACGCCGCCAAATTCGTGTCGGAAACCTCCACCCGGTTAAAAACGGTTCCCTACAGGTTAAGATAAAGGGACTGCGCACCCGCACGTAAGCGGTAACGTCGGGTAAAACCGCAATGGGCAAACCGACATTAGAACCCGACGGGAACAAAAACGACGCCGACAGATTCACGGTGCAAAAAACCCCGAACAAGAGAACCGCCGGCGGTTGCACCATCGTAGTAATGCCGGAATATCCGGGCTACTACTCCCCCCAAGGGTGGTGTTACTTTGCGTAGAAATCGTAAATGTTCTTCCAAGTGAATGTCTTACCTGGTTCGGCGGAAACCTCGATGAAAGGTTCTATGCACGCGGACGAATTGCACGCCCAGAAAGTGGCATGCAACACGGGTCTGTCGGCAAGCATGCGCACTCCGGCGGAAGTTTTAACGTTATCGAGGCGGAAATCGTAGTCAGCCACGGAATTGGATCCCTTCATCGAGCGTATGGCTCCCTGTTTTTCTCCTATCAATGCGGGAAAGGTAAATTTATTTCCCTTTACTATCACGGCATCCCCTATGCCGCACACAACCTCCCCGTTCGGGGGGAACGGAATGGTAAGCTCTATGTCCGGCCCCACAAGGGCGTTGTCAATGACAAAGAAATTGTGGTTGTAAACGGTTGTAACTATGGGATTTTTGCCGGTATTTTTAAGCGAATGCTCTATAAGCAGTCGGGGCTTCCCGGGAACAAGCCGCAGCGTCTTTGTATAGATATACGAGGTTCCCTTGGCATCGTCCAATTCGTGAACGTACTCGACTCTATCCGGGTAAGTCGCAACCGAGCGCTTTCCCGAATCGATAATCTCGTAAGTTCTGCGAAAATTGTATTCCGTGGAGTCGGGGCGCTTTAAAATTCCAACGCCTATTTTCATGAAACCTCCTCCCACGGGAGTTTTATCGTAGTCCATGACCGCGAATTCTTCAACGGGTCCCGTTACTGAATGGTGGGCATCGAGCGAAAACTTTTTGTACCATTCGTCGAAATAACTATGTCCTTTGTAGTTAAGCGTCAAGACAACACCCAATCTGTCAAAGCGCGTTCCCTGGCAGGAGTCGTCGGCGGTTCTCACCGCGGTGCATACGGACGCCTCGACAAGTCCGTTCGATATTTTCGCACTTGGAAAGGCAAATGCCGAAGTTGCCGACATTATCGCAACAAGAGGTAATATAAGGTGTGTTTTCATGGGAATGTTCCTACGTTCGATTTCGGAAAATGGCAAGACATTTAACAAATAATGCGTTCCGAAAATCCGGAACGCCAAGTTTTTTACGCACTGAAAGTTAAAAACGCCGTACGGGGAAACGGGAAACTATGGGTTCTACGCGAAGTCCCTGTAAAACACCTTGTCCAAAAACAAACCGCACGCCGGGGCGGATTCGAACAAATTTGCCCGGATTCCGCTGTCAAGGGCTTTCTGCAGTTCCGATTTGTCTATCTTTCCCATTCCGACACCCACAAGGGCACCCGACAGCATACGCACCATGCGGTACAGAAAGCCGTTTCCGTCGGCTGTAAGTTTTATTTCTTTTCCTTTTCTAGTCAATTCCAACCTGTATATCCGTTTTACGGGATTGATTTTTTTCGAACCCGCGCCGCGGGAAGCCGAAAAGGCGCTAAAGTCGTGTTCGCCTATAAAAATTTTCGCGGCGTCGTTCATGGCGTCGATGTCGAGTGGAACACCCGATGTCAGGGACCACCTAAACCGCGCAATTTGGGGCATCGCCCTGCCCTCGTATATTCTGTACACGTATCTCTTCCCCCTTGCGCTGTAACGGGCGTGGAAATTCTTGGACACCCTTTTTATTTCGTAAATGCTTAAGCTCAAGGAATGGGTTGAGGAAAGCGCCCTCACCAGGGTTCGGCAATCGTATTTCCATGGGGCGTCGAAATGGAAAACTTGCGCGTTTGCATGCACTCCGGCGTCGGTCCGACCGCTCCCGTGAACGCGAATCGGACGCTTAAAAATACGGTAAAGGCGCCTCTCTATGAAGTCCTGCACCGAAGCTCCCGACGGCTGGCTTTGCCATCCGCAAAAATCTGTTCCATCGTATGCGCAAACGCACTTGAAGCGGTCTTCAGAGGCGCCGGAGAAAAAATCCGCCACGGTCGACGAACGGTCAACACCCGGCTCCCCCCTTTTTTCGGAAAGGAGTTGAGTGCGGACATCCCGCAAATTGGAGTCTGGATTCGAAGGGTTCATATCATGTCCGCGAATCCAAATATTCCTGGAGGAAGAGGGCGCTTGCGCGGGAATCTATATCGCCGCTTTTTCGCATCCTTTTGCGCCCGGATAAAGTTTTGCGCTTTCCCCCCCCCGAGAAGGCGCGCATGTCGCTTTCGGCCTGGTGGGAACTTAGGCGCTCGTCCGCGCGCTCCACGGGCAGACCGAACCGGCGAAGCAATTCCGCTATAAATTCGTCGACTTCCAGCGCCTTATGACCAACCGTTCCGTCCATGTTAAGGGGGTAGCCAACAACCAACATATCCACGGATCTGAGTTTTATTTCCGCTGCGATATGGCCCATTCTGGACTCGAAATCCGGCTCCACCGCCGCGGAAATCGGCACCGCCACCCCGAGATCCGTATCGGCATACGACAATCCTATCCTCTTATGTCCGTAATCTACGCCAAGAATGTTCACATTCCCGGTACAATAGCAGAGTTTTTGGCGGTAAAAAGAAAATAATTTTTACGGTATGGGATGCATTGTTCCTCGCGCCGGGTTTTAAGATTTTTATCCCATCCATCGGAATGGGAAACCCGGCAACACTCCACCCGCGCTTAATTCTATTTCGAATACGCCATTCTCCATAAAAAACTTGCCTTTTGGCGAAATTGCGTAATCATTGGACAGAAAGAAGGGGCGTTAGTAGTCCGGCGGTCGGAACGGAGCGTTTGGTCTTACGGCTCAATCCACGAGGAGAAACGAGGAAGTGAGGGTTGCAACATATTTATTTTTGTTTGTCTTATGTTTTACAACGCTTTCCCCGTCCGGCGCTTCGATTGAGGTGCGCAATAGCGCGGGCAAAGGTATGCAAGGGAATACTATAAAGATTAAAGTTAAAGACGGCAGGACATTTTTAGCGAAATTGGAGGATAATTCCTCCTCCAAGGCCTTGAAGGAACTTCTTCTCAAAGGGGAAATTTCCATTCGGATGCAAGACTATGCGAATATGGAAAAAGTGGGCCCCATAGGGACGGGCTTGCCCAGAAACGACAATCCAACAACCACCACCCCGGGCGACCTGATTCTATACCAAGGCAAGTATTTTGTAATCTACTACGCACCCAATTCCTGGAATTTTACCCGATTGGGAAAAATCGAAGGCGTTGACGGCAAAAACTTGAAATCGGCCCTCGGCGAAGGCGACGTCGTAATAACCCTTTCCGTCGACTGACGATAACGCGATTTTTTCATGAACAAAGTAAAGACGATAAAACTTCTCTTTTTGGGACTGGCAATACTTATAATGAACATCCAAAACACTATGGCGCGGGAAAAAATCACACAAAATGCGGGGCGCACCCAGTTGGGAGAATTCGCTCCCAGATTTGCGGAAATAAACGACGACATCCTCTTTGGGGATGTATGGAACCGTCCGGGACTCGACCCGCACGACCGAAGCATGATCACCGTAGCAGCCCTGATAGGAAAAGGAATAATCGACTCGTCGCTTTCGCACCACCTTCAATTTGCAAAGAAAAACGGAGTGACCCGTGCGGAAATATCGGAGGCTCTTACACACATCGCATTCTACGCGGGTTGGCCGAACGCGTGGGGGGCCTTCCGGCTCGCGAAAGACGTTTGGGCAGACGATGCCGGAGGAGACGATGGGAAATCGGCATTCCAACGCGAGATGATTTTCCCCATAGGAAGGGAAAATACGGAGTATGCGAAATATTTCGTCGGAAAGAGTTATTTGGCGCGCATATCCTCGGAGCAGATTTCCTTTTCAAACGTCACCTTCGAACCGCGTTGCCGGAATAATTGGCACGTACACCACGCCTCGAAAGGCGGGGGACAAATGCTCGTGTGCGTGGCCGGCAAAGGCTGGTACCAAGAATGGGGGAAAGAGGCAAAGGCGATGCTGCCGGGAGACGTAGTGCACATACCGGCAAACGTGAAACACTGGCACGGCGCGGCGAAAGACAGCTGGTTTGCCCATCTAGCATTTGAAATTCCCGGCGAGGACGCGTCGAACGAATGGCTGGAACCCGTAAGCAACACGGATTACAATAAACTGGGTGAATAAGATCTGAGCCTTTCCCCATGAGGAGGTGGGATTTTATCCGGAGGGGGGGCGCAAGAGGGAATAGCCCGCGGATTCCACAAAAGCGAAAGGAAGGTAAAGATTTCCCATTGGCGAATTAAAGCATACAACGGAATAAGGAGACAAAATGAAATACAGAAAACTCAGAGATATTGAAGTTTCGGCGGTAGGCATGGGATGTATGGGATTTTCCCACGGGTACGGCGCAATACCCGCGGAAAACGAATCCATAAGGCTTATGCACATGGCGTTCGATTTGGGCTGCACTTTGTTCGACACGGCGGAAGCATACGGTCCTTTTACAAACGAAGAACTTGTGGGGAAGGCGGTAAAGCCATTCAGGGATAGAATTATCCTAACGACAAAATTCGTGCCCGTCTTCCAACCGGGACAAGAAATTCCCGAGGGGAAATTGAGCAAAAAAGGCGTTGCAAACGCCCTAAACGATTCGTTGAAAAGGCTGCAAACGGACTATATCGACATCTACTATGAACATAGGGTGCCGTTGGACTCCGATGTTGAGGAAGTGGCAGATTGGATGGGCGAATTTATAAAGGAGGGGAAAATAAGAGCCTGGGGACAATCGCAATCGACGGTTGAACAAATAAAGAAAGCCCACGCGGTGACTCCTCTAACCGCGATACAATCCGAATATTCCATGATGGAGAGAAAGTTCGAACACGACGTAATTCCCGTCTGCAAAGAATTAAATATCGGATTTGTGGCGTTTTCTCCAATGGCGGGGGGATTCCTATCCGGAAAATACGATAAAAACACCCAGTACAAAGGCGACGATGTCAGGAGGGTCATCACGAGATTCGACCCAAAGAACGTTGAAAGAAACCAGCCGCTCTTGGACCTGCTGCACGCCGTTGCAAATAAAAAAGGAGTAACGCCCGCCCAGATTTCCCTTGCATGGATGCTGCATAAAAATCTCCACGTTGTGCCGATCCCGGGAATGAGAAGTGATAAAAGGATATTGGAAAACCTGGGCGCGGCGGAAGTGGAACTAAGCGATGAAGAATGCGGCAACATAGAAAGGGAATTGTCCAAAATCACGATTTACGGCGACAGAACCGACGAGGATATCCACAAATTGGGTACGATAAATGCGATAAAAAGGAACAAAAATGCCGAATAAAAAGAAGATTTACATACTAAACGGTTCGCCCCGCAAAAATTGGAACACTGCAAAAATGTGCGAAAGTTTTGCAAACGGGGCGGAAAGCAAGGGGGTGGAAGTTGAAATTGTAAATCTTTACGACATCGATTTTAAAGGCTGCAGGAGCTGTTTTTCCTGCAAATTAAGAGGGGGCAAAAACTTTTCAAGATGTTCCTATTCTGACGATTTAACCCCGCTGTTGGACAAAATTTCGAATTCGGACGGCGCCGTTTTTGCAAGTCCTATTTATTTCGGTGACATTACGGGGGTTATGAGAACCTTTTCGGAGCGCCTTATGTTCCCCTTTTTTCAATATGAAAAAGGCTATCCGTCGACCGCGCCGAAGAAATTCCCGACGGCGGTAATATATACGATGAACGTACCGGAAGGACTGTCGAACCAAATGTACCGCGAGATGATGGGAAGGTTTGAATGGTTTATCGAAATTTGCTTCTCAAAACCGATTAGGGTGGGCGCGTTCGATACCTGCCAGTTCGACGACTATTCCAAGTACGCGGCAAAGTGCTTCGATGCGGAGCACAAAACTATGCAATTAAAAGAGTCCCTGCCGCGGGATCTGGAGAAAGCATACAATGCCGGGGTCAAAATGGCGGAACGGGTCGTTAGGAGAAGCCGGTCTTAAACGGGGGAGAATCAACCGGAATGAAATTGCGGTCGCAATCCTCCACCTCCAAAGTAGAGGATAGTTGACCGTTGTCGACTTATCTACCCTTTCGGCCTTAATTCACCGTAGAAATACGAAGCCGTTGCACCTCCGTCGATTAGAAAATCGGAACCCGTTATAAACGCGCCCTGCGGGCTTAGGAGCAGTTCCGCAACGTTTGCAATTTCATCGGCGGTTCCCGGCCGGCCGGCCGGGCATTTTGCAAACATGTTCTTATAAAATTCGCCCCGCGGACCGTTGAACTCGTCCACGGCAAGCGGGGTTACAATAATACCGGGCGAGATCGAATTCAATCTCGCGCCGCGTTTGCCCCACTTAACAGCTTCCGCCATAACTCTTTTAACGTTGCATCGCTTAGCCATTTGATAGGCGCGGAGCGTATCTCCAATATTCTCGGGCTGCAAAATTTCGAGATTCAAAAGTTCCCCGACCGGGGTCGTTGCAAGCTGTTCGTCTTCTTGCGGAGTTAAAGCCGTCATTCTATGCCCCGATTGGGACGAAATTGTCACACCTGAACCTCCCTCTTTGATAACCTTCCCGACTTCCTCCAACAAAACGGCGGTTCCGTACAAATCAACTTTTAAAATCGTTTCAACGGATGCTTGCGAAGGCGAGACTCCCGCGGCATTGACGAGAATTGAGATTTCCCCGTAATCCCTGGCGGCTTCAATCAAATTTAAAATAGACGCCCTGTCCGACAAATCCATTTCGAAGGGAACCGAGTCAAATCCCGCATCGACCATAATGCCGGAAATTGTTTTTGCATTTTCAAAACTTTTATCCCCGATAATGATTTTCTTGGCGAAACCCACACGGCGGGCAATCGCCATCCCGATTTGCCCCGCACCTGTCAAGATAAGAACGTCCTTCTTCATACCAATCTCCCCGACTGTATCGTAAACACCGGCTGTCGTTGATATTGCAAATGTCTAACAAACCCAAGCTAAATTAAACCAATCTGCGTCATTTTCTTTATCCAGTACAATTTGAAACGTGCAAAGCCATATTGTCAAAAACAAAAACCCGATTTTATCAATTGTTACATTGTTTTGTTTCTTTACCCAAGGCGGATCTTCGATTAAATTTTTTGCTAAAAATACAGCTAAACATCCTAAATGAACATTAATGTAAAAGATCCACGGTCATGATCAATTATCTGTTATCCAACCACCCAGAATGGGGCCAATAATCGAAGCAATTACTTACAACTCCCATTCCAAAAACGGATAATGCAGCTCCCCTTTCTTCTTTAGAAAAATCAACAGCCGGCATAACAATTCCTGCTGCAACAAGATAGCCTGTTAAAATCCACATACTTTAAATCCCGACTGGCTGAAAATGCACCTGCTATGTGCGGCAGAGCAACATTTCCAACAATTGTATCAAGTATGCAGATAAAAGCGGCTAATATAACAGGAACTATCATCAGCCAAGGATTTATTGACGGTTTCCATACAGCATTATCCACGACTACCACCAACCGAAAAGACTTTTTCCTTTATCAAGATTTTTGATTTCTTCCATATCATTTTCATCAAGTTCAAAATCAAGAATATTTCTGTTTTCTGTCATTCTATCTTTATGTGTGCTTTTAGGGATGATAATAATATCTTGTTGATATAGAAATCTTAAACCTATTTGTGCAACCGTTTTATTGTGTTTATTTGCAATCTTTTGTAAGGTTTTATTTTTAAAGAAATTATTTCGTCCACAAGCCATGGGTGACCAAGATTCTATTTGAACATTGTGTTCTTTTAAAATTTTCCTTAAATCAGTTTGCTGCCTGAACACATGAGTTTCAACTTGATTTATCTGCGGAATTACATCAACATTTTCAATTAGTTTTAAAAAGTTATTTTCTAAGAAATTTGCAACTCCGATTGCCTTTAATTTCCCGTCAGAATAGAAATCTTCCATTGCCCGATAGATTTCTATAAAATTCCCTGAAGGTTCATGGATTAAAAGAAGGTCAATATAATCTAAATCAAGTCTTTCAAGTGATTTTTGAATTGAATCTAAAGTATCAGAATAACCATATCCGTCCCATAACTTTGTTGTGATAAAAAACTCATTTCTATCTATGCCAGATTTACGAACGGCAGAACCTACCGCTTGTTCATTACCATAACATTGAGCGGTATCTATTGAACGGTAACCAACACTTATTGCGTCAGTTACACATTTTTCCGTTGAAAATTGCGGTATCTGATATACGCCGTAGCCAATTTTAGGCATTTTTATTCCGTTATTTAACGTTATCATATATTCACCTTTTTAATAAACAATTTCGTGTT
>CAZMBN010000005.1:47148-78392 GCA_964564825.1 uncultured Opitutales bacterium | reverse complement strand
AAGCTATTTCCCAAATACGGCTCTTCTTGGAAATAGACGCGAAAATATGCCCTTGCCCATATGGCAAAGTCCATAAAGAGGATTTATCTTGCCGCGCGCACATATCCTGGTTAGAAGCGACGCCGCTCCGTCGGCATACGCCCTGTCGACAAATTCCACAAAGGACAACCCACCACAGCCACCGCCCATCTTGTACAGACTTTTTAAAGTTTTGCAACAACACATTTCGAATATAAACTTTCCGAATGCGGTCGCCGACAATTCACGTCTGAAAAATTTATTCATATTTATTATTTCCCTGTAAAACGGACCCGTTGAGGCCGTCATCGAATCTTGTCCGGGATGTATCCTGTACCTCAGGAAATGGTCGTCCGAAAATACCGCGACAAATGCGTCCAAAGGTACGGCATCGAGCATAAAAGGCCTATCGCATATCTTCCCAAAGGTTTGCGTGTCGGGTTTCCTACCGACGATATACTCGCGTCTATATATCGTACACGGAAAGGCTATGTGTCCGACTCCATACAAAAAAGCGGCAAAATTTCTCCTTCCCCTGCACAAATAGTGCTCCATCGAAACATCCTCCCAGTCTGCGGAATTTATGTCCTTAGGGCATACAAAATCCGAAGACACTAAGGCAAGACCCGGGTATATTTCCGTCAATTTTTCGGCAAACTCGATATATCGCGGGTGCAAAATATCGTCGTCGTGAAAAAACATTACGTATTCCGCTTCCGAACGAAGCACAGCCGCTTCAAAATTTTTTCCAACGCCCACGTTTTCCGGATGCCTAACATGTATGAAACCGGACCGCGTTTCGGCGAGATTGTCCAGATACTCGGAAGTACCGTCCGAACTCGCGTTGTCCATAACGGTTATTCGGAGGGGAGCCAGAGTTTGGGCAAACAGGCTTTCGAGAGACTGTTTTAAAAAATCCAGTCTGTTGTATGTAAGAACGAACACCTCTATTTTAGAGCTCTTCATAGGCTATACCCCTTTTCCCCCCATTTCGACTTGTTGATTAAAACATCGTAAAACGTCCCTTCGGCGCGAAAATCGCCGTTTTTCGACAGGATATTTTCCTTATGGGATAATTTATGGGCAAAACTGCAACTTTTCAATTTATCCCACAAGACAGGATCGAAAGGCTTGGAAAGAATTTTTTCCAAATATTGGGTATTTTCAAAGCTAAAGAATGGAACGCTTTCACGAATGGCGGCGTTGACTTTAGAAGCCCGCGAGACCATGGAAAAGGCGTGTAGGAAAAGAAAATAGTTCTTTAGGAAGGAATTTTCCCTCCAATAGGCGTACATCGCTTCAAGGGTGTCGGATATTATCTCGTTCCCCGGTTGCGAGTGGATAAAATAACTCGCCATATCCAAGCCATCGAGATCGTTCCATGGATTGTTCGAGAATACGAACAAATCCGAATTTGTAATAAAATCCGGAATTCGAGAACTCAGCATAACCGTGGAATCTATCCATGTTCCGCCGTATTGCAGAAGAAGGGAACATCTCAATATGTCTGAAAAATGGGCGGGCGTTATTATTCCCTTTTTTTTCAAGTCGTATATACGCGGAGGGATATCCACGTAGTCTTCCACATTCCCGCCGTCCAAGACAATTATCCGCCTGCCCGACGAATTTTCCTCCACACTTTTCAGACAAGCCTTGACCACCGCCGGAGCCGAATCTTCGCCCTGCTCCCAATACTGCCATATTTTCAAAGCTCTGTGCGGGGATGCGGGCTTCGGACGAACCCTGTCGGGAGCACACGCCGTTTTCACATATTTTCTTAAATACGACTTCGCAAAATTCCCCTTAAGCACCCGGCGGATTTTCCTGTTTGGAATAAATATTTCGAGGAATATTTTTTGGGTGCAATTAAGAAGGCAACCAGCAACTGACCGTATCTTTTTAGACATGAGAAACATCTCTACCTCCGTCCGGCGGAGAATCAACACTCTTCAACAAACCGCCCGGAAATTTGTACGAGAAACGTATACATGGCAAGATTATTACGCGCACGCGGACATGTTCCCTATACGGGGGAAAACCATGTTTGCCAATACCAATCAAATCGGAATACGCTCCCCCAATGTGCTCCAAGGTCCGTAAAATGGAATTCCTTCCGCGAGTAAAAATGTTATTGCAATTATATGCATTTCTTGAAATGCTATGCACAATGTGGTGCGCATTGATTGCGCAAAGATAACAAATTATGAACCGCTCCGCAAAATTTTTGGTGGTCCCGGACAAATTCCGCGGGTCGATATCGGCTTCCCAGGCCGCACACGCAATAAAAATGGGCATTTTTTCAGTTCATAGGGACGCCCAAGTAACAGAATTTTCGTTGACCGACGGCGGGGACGGTTTTGTAGACAGTATTGCCAAAGCAAAAAAAGGGGCAAAAGTTATACGGTTAAAAACCATAGACCCCCCCGGACAAGTCCTTACGGCAAAATGCGCCCTTCTGGACGAAGATACCGCGCTAGTCGGGCTAACCGAGGCGTCGGGAATAAATCTGGTCTCCGAGCCGGAACGAAATCCGATGAAACTTACGAATATCGGTACGGGGAGAATTCTCGCAAAACTTGTCGAACGCGGATACAAAACTATAATAGTAGGCGTGGGGGGAAGCGCCACCAACGACGGCGGCATAGGATTACTTTCCCCCCTTGGTTTCAAGTTCCTCGACAAAAGCGGAAACGAAATCCAACCGAACGGCGAAGACATAGCCCGACTCGACTCCATAATACCGCCCCGGACGGAAATTCCCACAAAATTCATAGTTGCAACCGATGTTGCGAACCCCCTATTGGGTGAAAACGGAGCGGCTTTACAATACGCCGTGCAAAAGGGAGCCACTCCCGAAGAAGCGAAGAAACTTGAAGCCAACATGAAACGCCTTACGGAGGTGTCGAAAAAATGCTTCAAGAAAAGCCTCCACAACGAACCCGGAGCGGGAGCGGCGGGCGGTTGCGGATACGGTCTAATGAATTTCCTCGATGCAAAAAGAGTCAGCGGATTCGACCTGTTTGCAAAATATACCGATCTGGAAAGACTTGTAAAAAATTCGGATGTAGTAATAACTGGTGAAGGCAGGTTCGATCTTACGGACATGCAGGGGAAAGGTCCGTACGCCCTTGCAAAACTTGCGGCGAAGTACAAAAAACCCGTATGGATATTCTGCGGAGAATCCTCCATAGGGGAAAAAGAACTTCGGAAGATGAATTTGGACAACGTCAGGATAGGGCAAATCCTCCCGATTGCCCCGAACTCAATAGAGGCGCACAACAGGGCTTCAAAATTCCTGTCAAGTCTGGCTAAAAACTTCATCTCCACCATGAAATAGTTCCGAATTTCCCCAAACGGGGAATTCGCCGTAGGAGGGCGAACGGGTCGACCATTTTAAAATTATACCCGGTCAATAAGTTGCCTGATTTTGCGCACCTAAAACTTGAAAACCGATAAAAATCCTTGAAAATACGCCCCAATCCACTATTTCTCGGAATCCGTTAAGGCGGGGTTCGCCGAAAATTTCCAATTAAAAACAAGGAATACAAGATGTCAAAGAGACCATTGAACGTAGGACTCGTAGGCGGAGGTTGCGGCGCATTTATAGCGCAACCCCATCAAAAAGCGATATTTAGCGACGGCACAAGGCGAGTTGTGGCAGCCGCTCTCCATCCGAATCCGGAAGTTGCGATGCGGGAAGCCGAAAATTGGCCGTACCCAATCAAAGGCTATCCCTCGTACAACGAAATGATAGCAGACCAAAAGAATCTCCCCGAGGATCAGCGTCTTGATTACATTCTCATCGTAACCCCGAATTTTGTCCATTTCGATCCCGCAATGAAAGCCATCGAGGCGGGAATTCCCGTTATGTGCGAGAAACCCCTCACCATAAACCTCGAGCAAGCCGACCAGATTGTGGCGGCGGCAACCGCCAAGGGGCTGCCTTTCGCCGTCGCCCATACATACCTCGGGCACTGGGCGTCGTGGTTTTCCCGATACATAGTAACCAACGGACTTATCGGCGAAGTACGCTGGGTCGACGCAAGCTACATGCAGGGGTGGCTCGCCAAGCAGATCGAGAAGCAGGGCGGAGAGGGCGGAGCCGATTGGCGTACCGATCCGAAACGCTCGGGAGGTTCCCTCTGCGGCGCCGACATAGGCGTCCATGCACTCATGCAGTTGCGTTTCGTAACGGATTTAGACGTAACGCGGGTATCGGCGCACCTTGAAACCTTCGTAAAAAGCAGGGTACTCGACGACCATTTTACGGCGTATTGCGAACTCTCAAACGGCGGGAAAGCCATGGTTAGGGCGTCGCAGATATGCATAGGACATAAGAACGATTTGGCGATAGAAGTAGCCGGAACAAAGGGAACCCTTGTATGGCGCCAGGAAGAGCCCGAAAAAGTCGCAATCATGTTGCCGGGACAACCCGACAGGATATATTGGCGCGGAGAAATACAGGCGAACGACGGATTCCTCGGGGACGTTCCGGAGTACATACTCACCGCGCCCCGCATACCTTCGGGACATCCGGAGGGGTTCCACGACGCCTACGCCCGATTGCACCGCGAATTCGAAAAAGACATACGCGCGTGGAAAGAGGGCAAAAAGTTTTCATACGAACACGATAGGTACGCGACCGTCCTTGACGGACGCATGGGACTGGCGTTTATCGACGCCTCAATTAAAAGCAGTAAGGCCGGCGGAGCATGGGAACCGGTCAAACTCAAATAGAAACGCAAATTATCGTTATCCCTTTTTCGGAAGGAACAAATTCGAAAAAGCATGAAAAGGGACTCCGCTTTGGAAAAACGGAGTCCCTTTTTTTTAACCCGAATTTCCCATCCGCCCAGTTTCCAACGGGAATAAACACGGGGAATTGAACCCGCGTATACCTGCATTTCCGGAACCGCCGGGATGCGCGTTTTGAATTCTCCGGCGGCGGTGGAAATTCCCGGGTAAATAAACTAAAACCGGATTTCTACTCCGGCGCGAATTGTGCGTCCGGGGGACGCGTACCACGCCTGCCCCGCGTACACGGAATAGGCGGCATATGTAGCGTACGTCTCGTCGGTAACGTTTTGAACGGATACAAACGCGCGCACATTCCCGCCTATAAAAAAATTTGCGGTTAAATCTATACTCCACGCCTCCGGAATGCGTTGGAAGCTGTTGGAAAAATCGCTCGCCATATATTGGCTACACGTCCACATGTAGGCAATATCGAGTCGCGCAAACCGCACGGGGCGAACCCACGCCATGCTTGTCGATACTATGGACGGAACAAGCGGAATATTTCTCCCCTTATACATCCCGTCCGAAAAGTGCGAGCTCATAAAAGTCCACGACGACGACGCCCCGACAACCTCCCCTTCGTACGCCGCGCGCAGTTCCACGCCGTACCGGTCGGTATTGCCGATATTTTCGTTCGCCCCGCTATTCCAAATTCCCCCCAAAGGATTGTAATCTATCTCCCCGTCCATGTGCATATAAAACAAGGAAGCTCCCGCCCTCCATGGACCGCGGACGTAGTTTGTTCCAATCTCGTAATTCTGGCCGCGCTCCGGAGCCGGACTGCTGTCGGCGGCATAGCCGTAGAGTCCCATCATTTCGTCGAGCGCGGGATAATGGTATATTTGGTCGAAACGGAAGTACAAATTCCAACGATCGTCCAATTTGGCGTTTATGCCGAATTGCGCCGCCAAACCGTTGAGATTTTTATAGGCGTCGTTGGAAGAATCGAAAACATCCGAAGAATTGTTCATAGCATACTCGTACCTACCGCCCGCGTTCAACGAAAAAACATCGTCCAATTGGCATTTGCCGCCGATCCACGGAGCCAAAGTCAACCGTTCGGTATTTACACGGTAGCTTGAATAGGAACTCGATCCCTTCGTACGCAGGTGGTCGTAATAAAAATCGAATCCGCCCTCAAGCCATGAATTGTCGTCGCCGTCGACAAAAAAACGGTAATGCGGGGTTGCCGAAGCCGTCCAAAGGGTCGAGTCGGCGGTGGAGCCGTAGTTGACGTAGTCCGTATGCTTCTTCTTCATATTGGCCCCTATCTCCAAGGCTCCCACGCCGGACGAAGTTGTGCTATTCAGCCGTCCCGCCAGAGTAATATAGTCGAGATAATCCTTGAAATTGACCCCGGACGAATACCGGGGCCGGGCCATCATATCCCCGTAGGAGGTATGTTGGTTTCCCCACGAAATGTATTCATCCGCGAACGTCGCCCTAAAATCCGCGTCAACCGCATCGTTCAATTTAGCCCCCACGACTGCTCCGGCGGATTTCGACCAACTCCCGGAGTAGTCCACATAACCGCCGTCGTGGTAATAGTTGACATCCGCCCCGGCAAAATAGTCGTCGGTGGAACGGTTTATTCTGCCCCATGCGGAATATTCGTCGAACGAACCATATCCACCCCCGAAATCCGCGGAATCGCCCTGCCCCCAACGTTTAGTGTTTATTTTTATAACTCCGCCAACTGCGTGGTTTCCGTATACGGCGCTCTGGGGTCCCCTCATAACCTCTATATTTTCTATTTGTCCGAGGGGCACTTGACTCCAATTTATCGACGACATATCCGCACGGTTCAAGCGCTGTCCGTCAACCAATACCAATACGCGTTGCGAACTATTCGCCCCAAACCCCCGCATCGATATTTCAGCGTTTGTGGGAGTTGAACCGCTTAGGTTCCGGAAGTAGACGTCGGCATAGCGACGAAGTATGTCCGGCAAATCCGGAAGTCCGCTCTCCGATATGGTTTCCGAATCTATGTTACGGGCTGAAACCGGAAGATTAAACGCGTCGTCTCCGAAGCGCATGGCGGTTACGCTAAATTCCTCCAATACGGGTACCGATGCCGAAGCACCGTCAACCTCGGCCGAAGACGAAAAACTTTCCTTGTCCTTCGGATTCGAAGCCGCCGAACAAAGAGTTACCGACAAAATTGCCGCAAATACTACAAGAGTTCTCGATTCCATCACTTCCACCACGAAAAAATTCCCCTTTTTCAGCATATCGGCGGTAAAGCTTATCCGCAGACAAGCTTCCGTATCTCCACGCATTCGTTCACTAAAGACTCCAATTCCCCAAGGGGCAACTGCGTGGCCGAATCGCTTATGGCTTTCTCCGGGCGCGGATGCGTCTCTATAAACAATCCATCGGCGCCTGCGGCGACGGCGGCTTTCGAAAGCGTTTTCACGAATTTGCGTTCGCCGCCGCTCGCGCCGGATGCGGCGGACGGCAACTGCGTGGCGTGGGTTGCGTCCATTAAAACGGGACACGCGTTTCCCCTCATTATCGGGAACGATCTCATATCGACAACGAGATTGTTGTATCCGAAAGACGCGCCCCTTTCCGTCTGCCATATCTCTTTAGCCCCCGCAAGGCGGAGTTTTTCCACCACATACGCCATATCCCGCGGCGCCAAAAACTGGCCTTTTTTTACGTTTACGCATTTCCCCGTAGAGGCGGCCGCCACGAGAAGATCTGTCTGCCTGCAGAGAAATGCCGGAATCTGAACGACATCGCAAACCCGGGAAACCTCCGGGCATTGCCACGTTTCGTGTACATCGGTCGAAACGGGGATGGAAAAATTTTCCCTGATTTCATGAAGGATCTCCAACCCCGTCCCGATTCCCGTACCGCGCGGACTCGATAAACTTGTGCGGTTGGCCTTGTCGAAGCTTCCCTTGAATACGACAACAAGGGAATCCGCGTATTTTTTCGCCAATCCGCTTATCGTTTCGGCGCACTCAAAGGACAGCTCCCTGCTTTCCAAAGAACACGGACCCGCAATCAGGAGCAATTTATTCGAACCGCCAGCGTAAATCATTTTCGACATCGGGATTTTGACAACTTCAAGGCTTCCGCCACGAACGCGCAAAAGAGGGGATGGGGTTTGGACGGTTTCGATTGGAATTCCGGATGGAATTGCACGCCGAGCATCCACGGATGCCCCGAAACCTCAACTATCTCCACCAAATCGCGGTCCGGGTTTACGCCCGCGATTTTAAGTCCGGCTTTTTCAAAGCGATCACGGTACGCGTTGTTAAATTCGTAGCGGTGGCGGTGGCGCTCGCGCACCGACTCCCGCGAGTAGGCCTTGCGGGCAAGCGTTCCATGTACAAGCCCGCATTCGTACAATCCCAGCCGCATAGTGCCGCCTTTGTCGACGATATTTTTTTGTTCGTCCATAATGGCTATAACCGGGCGGGGGGTACTCCCGTTAAATTCGGAGCTGTTGGCGTCCTTATAGCCCAAAACATTCCTGGCGTATTCGATAACGGCGATTTGCATGCCTAAACATATGCCAAAATACGGTATTTTATTTTCGCGGGCGTACTTTGCGGCCGCAATTTTGCCTTCTATTCCCCTGTCTCCAAAACCGCCGGGAATAAGAATGCCGTCAACCTCGTTCAAGTATTTTTCCGGTCCGTCGATTTCTACGACCTCCGAATCAACCCTTATTATTTTAACGGAGCAATCATTGCCGATTCCCGCGTGCGCCAACGACTCGTAAATCGATTTGTACGCATCCTGGAGATCTATGTATTTTCCAACAACCGCAATTTTGCACTCCCCCCCCTTCGGAGAAACAAGGCGACGGACAATGGAGTTCCATTCCGACATATCGCTTTCGGGGCACTTCAACCCGAGTTTTTCAACAACAAGCTTATCCATGCCTTCGGTTGAAAGCATCAAGGGAAGTTCGTATATCGACCGCCTTACATCCATCTCCTCCACAACCGCCTTCTGTTCCACATTGCAGAACATGGAGAGTTTTTGCCTCATATCCCCGGACATGGGCTCCTCCGTCCTGCATACAAGGATATCGGGTTGTATCCCTATCTCGCGCAGCTTTGCGACACTTTGCTGCGAGGGTTTTGTTTTCAATTCTCCGGCGGCCTTCAGATAGGGGAGCAAAGTCACGTGTATAAACAAGACGTTTTCCCTTCCAATCTCCAACGAAAATTGGCGCATCGCCTCGAGAAAGGGAAGCCCCTCTATGTCTCCGACTGTGCCGCCTATCTCGGTTATGAGTACGTCAACACCCTCCCCCGCGGCGTATATGCGCGCCTTAATTTCGTCCGTTACGTGGGGTATCACCTGGACGGTCTTTCCCAAGTAGTCTCCACGCCGTTCCTTTTGTATAACGTGCTCGTAGACCTGTCCGCTCGTCAGGTTGTTGAACCGGGACAAGCGGCAATGGGTGAAGCGTTCGTAGTGTCCGAGATCCAAATCGGTTTCGGCACCGTCGTCGAGGACGTAAACCTCGCCGTGCTGAAAGGGGCTCATGGTTCCCGGATCAACATTCAAGTACGGATCGAACTTCTGTATTCTTATTTTTAGCTTACGCGTTTCAAGGAGGGCTCCAAGCGCTCCGGACGTCAACCCCTTGCCAAGAGACGAGACCACCCCGCCCGTTATGAAAATGTACTTCATCTTTAAGATCCACCTTAAAACTCGAACTACCGTATTTTGGCAACACTATTCGTAAAATTCCAACATACCCTCGACATCCCGGATTTTCCCGCCGCGTCATCGTCCCCGTTTTAAAAATCCGCATTCGATTCGGGTAGATAAAATTCGCGAAGACCGCCGCAAGTCCTGGGCGATTGCTTCTTTGGGTCGATACTCCGAAGATTTCCCCGTTATAAAATGGAAAAGTTGCCGCCTTCAAGAAACGGTGCGAAAAAAAACGCGACCGAAACCGGAGTTTCCATCGCATTTTCCCTCTATTTATCAATAAAGACCGCTATTCGCCGGAATCATCGTCAGAGTAGACTTCGACTTCGCTCTTAAGTATATTCCCGGAACCGCCGCGTATGGCCTGGGCTATATTGAAGGTGCGGTTTGTTCCGTTGTAGGTTCTGAGCCTACCCTGGCGGGAGTTTTCGTCGCGCAAAGAATCGAACCAATCAACGTGGCCGTCGGTAAAAGCCATGTGTCCGCCTTCGTCCTTAAATACGCCGGTATCCTTATCCCAATATCCGGACGGTTTTAAACCGCGGGTCCAGACCAAAGGAGTATCCGAAGGCGCATTCGGATCCATGCGGTTCGCCACCTCGTAACCGAGCGGGAACGCCTTAAACTGCGGATTTATCTGCCAGTTTGCCCCGGTTTGGTTGGCCACGGTCAAAGGCATGGGAGCCCCCTCAGCCCTTTTGTCCATCACGGGAGTATCGAAGTCGAGAATCCATATGATTGCGTCGTTCAAGCCCGCGCGTTCCGCCAGAACCGCAGCCCAGTCGTAAATATCCTTGCCGTACACGGAACGGGCGATTGTTCCGGTTTTCGTATAGGATATCCACGAAGTTGCAATATTTCTGGCGTTGTTCATGGATTTCGCCTTGTCTCCCACTCCCATAACCTTTGTCAACGAGGGGAATATAAGGCCGGCGAGAACGCCGATAATAGATATAACAATCAGCAATTCCACAAGCGTGAATGCATCGGATTTTCTCTGTGATTTCATTGTCTTTAAGGGTAGAATTTTTGCTTCGTTAAACACATGATCAAGCGCCACCCGTTTTTTTGCAAGTTTTTTCCTAAGAAATACCAAAAAGTCTTGAATTGTGTGCAATAAATGTAAAGTGTGTGCAAAACTCTCAGCCTATGCCGAATGACAATCAGATTCTCGAATCGCAAGGCGAGCGGGGATATTCGCTTTACGACTTGGTTGTAATGGCCGAAAGCAACGAGCTTGACAAAATCGACGACGTCAAACTCTCGGAAACAAGCCCGCACGTACTCTCGGTCTTTCTGGAAAGGCTTGATGTCGATACGCAACGGGAGGTACTGCGCAGATTCAATTCGGATAAGACATCGGAAATAGTTTCCGAAATGGATGCGAACGCCTCCGCCGAACTCGTTTCGGAAATGCGCCAGCACAGGGCCGTAAGCGTCCTGAACAAGATGGATCCCGACGACGCGGCCGACATTGTGCGCGAGCTCGACGAAGACGACAGGGACAGACTCCTCCAGGGGATGATTCAAACCGAACCCGACGCGGCGCAGGATGTCCAGGACCTGTTGAAATATCCCAAGGATTCGGCGGGCGCCATAATGAATCCGCACGTAGCTACGTTGCGCGAAGACATGAGCGTGGAGGATGCGATCACCACCGTCAGGGCGATGCGCGACGAATACGAAAACATATACTACTTATACGTTGTAGGGTCCCACGACGTACTTGTGGGAATAGTCTCCATGCGCACGCTGCTTTTAGCCCCGAGGGGGGCGCACGTTTCGGATATAATGAAGACGAACCTGATAGGTCTGCTTGCCCCGACCATGGACCAGGAAATAGTGGCGCACATTATGGCCGATACGAATTACCACACGCTTCCGGTTGTCGGGGAGAGCGGCGAACTCCTGGGAATAATAACCCACGACGACGTGATAGACATCATGAGGGAGGAAGGTACGGAAGATTTGCAAAAACTTGCCGGCGCCGGCGCCGACGAAGGGCTTTTCGACCCCCTCCCGAACAGCATGCGCCAACGCTTTCCATGGCTCTTGGTAAATCTGTGCACCGCTTTTGTCGCCTCCGCCATCGTGGGCATGTTCGATAAAAACATTGCAATGCTGCCTCTTTTGGCGGTATTTATGCCAATCATAGCCGGGATAGGGGGGAACACGGGGGCGCAGACCCTTGCGGTCACGGTAAGGTCGATTGCACTCGGGGAAGTGGGCATTTTCGACATGAAAAGGGTCTGCACCAGGGAATCCCTAAAGGGCCTGTTGAACGGCGCACTGATAGGGGCGATGGGGGCGCTCATAGCTTTTGCAACCACAATGCGTTTTGATTTCGCCGCAGTAGTGTGGATTGCGATGGTAGCCAATATGACGCTTGGAGGTTTTATGGGAAGTTTTATCCCATTCACTCTCAAACGTTTCAATTTTGATCCCGCCAGCGGATCGTCGATATTCGCAACCGGATTTACCGACACGGGAGGCTTCTTTATCTTTTTGGGACTCGGCTCGATTTTTCTGGTCAATTAACCCGCCACGTCCGTCCTCGACCGCGCGTTTTGCCAATCGAATTTGGGGCGCAGAGCGTCCAAAGCCTTGGAGTGTATTTGGCATATGCGGGCCTCCGAAAGACCAAACTCCCCGGCAATTTCCCCGAGGTTTTTCTTTTGGAAGTAATAGCCCTCTATGACGCGCCTTTGTTTTTCGGGCAGTGCCGCCACGTTTCGGCGTAGGCTCTCCGAAAGCTCGGTCCTTTCCATATTTTCATACGCACCGCGCGCGTTTTCATCAATTATGGATTCCGCAAAAGACACCGAATCGGAATTCCGCCCCCATATATCGTTTAACGAGACAAAAGAACACGCGCGCGTGCGCCGCAGCATTCCGGCGTATTGTTTCCGGGAAATACCCATTTCCCGCCTGACCTCGAAATCGGTGGGAGCACGACCGTAACGTTGTTCCAAGGAGTTCCGTATCCTTTCCAGACGCTTTGCGTCGCTGCGGGCGGAGCGCGGCATATAATCTATCTTCCTAAGCCCGTCGAGAACCGCCCCCCTAAGTCTCGCCGCCACGTAGCTATCGAAACTTCTTTTCCTAGAAAAATCCAACCGGCCAATGGTATCGGCAAGACCCGACACTCCGACGGAATGCAACTCGTCCAAATCGGCGTACGGAGGAAGTTTCCTTCTCATCGAATTAACTATTTTCCCCACCATGGGAAAATATTTGACGAACATCCTCTGTTGTCTGGGCGTCAGAATTTTCCCCGGAATTACGCTTTTCGCCTTCGCCATGAGTTTTTGCAAATTAGAGTCCGTTTTGAGTTACATTCCCGGCATACTTTGAAAGATTTTCAGAGATGGTTTTAAGCATAGATCGCCGCTTTTTCCGTTAACAGTTTCCATGCCCGTTTCCCCGTTTTTGAGCATGTTCATATAACTATTTAATTATAATATAGTTGAACTTATACGAAGAATATACGGCTATTTGACGCATACATCATATTGTCCCACATTCGGCGGGGCGGGACAAATTTACACACCCAAACCGTGGAATTTTCTTTTATAATTGCAATAGAACGCCGACAAATTACGTTTCTGCCGTGAACCTGCGTACAAAACAAAAACACGTTTAACATGAGATTATGCTTAACAACGGTGGCGGCGACGTTAGCGGCGTTTTTTTTACTTCAGACTTCCTCCAACGCCCAAACTCCAAGGATAAAACTGGGCATAGACGTGCTTGAGGAAATGAAATTTTCCCCGATTGCGGGAAAAAGGGCGGGGTTGTTGACACATCCCGCGGGCGTCAACCGTTGGGGGAAAAGCACTATCGACGTATTGAGAAGTTCCCCGAGGGTAAAACTAACAGCTTTGTTTGGTCCCGAACACGGCATATACGGCAACGAGAAAGCCGATACCCCCGTACTTGACAACGTCGACAAACGAACCGGGCTTCCCGTATATTCGCTGTACGGGAAATACCGCAAACCGACACCCGGTATGCTCGATAAAATAGACGTCTTGGTTATAGATCTTCAAGATATCGGTTCGCGCTCGTACACCTACATAAGTTGCATGCTTCGCGCGATGGAGGCGTGTTTTGAAAACGGGAAGGAAGTTGTGGTCCTCGACCGCCCGAACCCGCTTGGAGGCAGGAAAGTATGCGGACCGCCACTGGATAAAAAGTTTAAAAGTTACGTGGGAATGTTTGAAGTTCCCTATGTGCACGGTCTTACAATAGGGGAACTGGCCCGGTTGGCGAAGGACACCGCGGGGGCGATGGAGGTTTCCCCGAAGGTCCAGAAGTCGGGCAAGCTTTCCGTTGTTGCAATGCGGGGCTGGACACGCTCGATGACATGGACGGACACCGGGCTTAAATGGATAAAAACAAGTCCCGCCATTCCCAGTTTTTCGGCGGCCGTGGGTTACGCAATGACTGGACTCGGTTGTCAAATAGGAGGATTCCAGCACGGATACGGAACGGAATATCCGTTTAGGCTGCTCGCATTTCCGGGAAAAACTCCCGAACAGATAGGGACGGCGTTACGCAAAAAGGGAATAAAGGGTCTAAGTTATAAAAAGACCGCCGCAAAAGATTCCAAGGGAAGGACAGTTACAGGATTATACGTACTTGTGGACGATTGGAACTCTTTGCGACCCACGGAAATAAGTTTTCACATGATGGCGATATCGTGCGAATTTAGCCGAAAGAACGCGTTCAAAAACGCGTCCGAAGCCCAGGGATTACTATTCAACAAACATGTGGGAAGCGAGAGTTGGTGGCGGGAAATATGCCGGAAAGGGGCGAAAGCCGATGTAGACGCCTTTGTCCGGAAATGGTCCGTACAGGCGGACGAGTTTAGAAAATATTCCGAGAGATTCCATCTTTATAAATAACCGCCGAAAAGACGCCGGTCAACGGCACCGCCGCAGCCCAAACCGCGGTTGCCGCAAAATTCCCGAGGAAGATGTCCGCAATAAGGCGTTGTTAAAGTTGAAGTTGCGCCAAATTCCGGATTCGCAACCCTCCAGACGGTTCGCCAAGCGTACGCGGAACGAAGGAAAAACTTAGCCCGCCTTGAAACTTATGGTTATCGTGTGGGGTTCGTTGTCGGGGGGGGAGCGTAGGGAAATAGAACGGAATAC
This sequence comes from uncultured Opitutales bacterium, assembly GCA_964564825.1. Taxonomy (GTDB): domain Bacteria; phylum Verrucomicrobiota; class Verrucomicrobiia; order Opitutales; family Intestinicryptomonadaceae; genus Merdousia. The sequence goes on along the minus strand of CAZMBN010000005.1, from coordinate 63,738 downwards.
GGCGAGCACGGATTCGTCAAACTCCGCATCGGAACTGCTGTCCTTTATACGCAAACCGCTTATCACCCCGGTGCGGCTCACCCTGAACTCGACGACCGCAACCAGATTTGAAACGGATGCCGGAACGCTCCAATTCCTCCGCGCCTGCAGGTATATTTCCTGGATGTAGGCGGATAAAATATTCTTCATAGCCCCGCTGCTGCCAAGTTTGACGCTTATATTGGCGATGTTGCCGATATTACCGGTGGATGCGTTTATTTTCGGGACAACGACATTGCGTTGGTGCGTAGCCGATTTGTCGGCGCGCCGCCGGGAATGGGGATTTTTCCTTTTGAAATCCTCCCAGCTTATCTTCTTCGGCTTCTCGACGTGTTTTGGCTCGGGTTTTGGTTCGGGTTCGGGCTTCGACTCCGGAAGAGGCGACGGCTCGGGTTCGGGAGGCGGGAGATCTATCGGATCCACGTCCTTGACCGCCGGAGTCGTTATTTGGGGGATTTCGTTCGACCGGTCAAGTTGCGGAGGGGGGGATGCCGGCGGGTTGTCGACCATTTCAAAAACAACGGGGACCTCCTCGATTTCGCGTGGAAATACCGCGCCCAGGAATGCGGACACCAACGCAGCCAATACAACGCACAAGTGCAACGCTATGGAACAGAAATAACCGAACCTGGCATTGTCCTCTCTCATCAGCGCACTTCCGTATCGAGATGAAGTTTTGTAAGATTATGCTTTTTTACGAGGTCTATTACGTCTATGACGTTTTGATACGGAAGCGAGCCGTCGGCGCGCAAACTTATGGGGGGAGGATCGGGCTCGGAAGACAAAACTCCCAGCAAACTGTTTAGTTCCGCCATATCGACGGGTTGTTTCCCCCAGTATATCCTTCCCTTCCCGTTTATCGATATAACCTGGAATTTTATTTCCGGACGCGCACTGGCGGCGCTCTGATCCTGCTTCGGCAGATTTATCGGAATTGTCTGCTCAAGCAACGGAGTGCTTATCATAAAAATTATCAACAGGGAAAAAGCCAAATCCATCAGGGGAGTTACATTGAGCTCCGTCTGCGCCGAAAGCCGCCTGTCGTGCCTAAACTTCATAGAGGCGATTAATCGTCAAGCTCCCCGGAAGGGGCGCCGCTGGAGGATTCGCCGGTATCTTCGTCGAGGGAAAAATTCATTACGCTCGAACTTGGGGATTTTGCGTCTCTGGAATCGCCGGATACGACCGGACGCATTTTTGCACCCCCGGGGAACGGAGGGGGTTCAACAACTCCCGACTTGCTCCCCGGTATTTCGGTCCTTGAGGAAAGTTGGGACTCGATTTCTATCCTGTCGGCCACGAGGGTTGCGAAATTTTCGAGCTCCGTAGTCATATTCGATTCGACGGTCGTAAGGTAGTTGTATCCAAACACCGACGGTATCGCCACCAGCAATCCCGCAACGGTGGTTAGAAGCGCACCCGCCACGCCGGGAGCCAAGTTTTGCAAAGTTACGGAAGTTTGTCCGCTCAGGGAACCAAAACAATCCATAACACCCCATGCCGTACCCAGAAGGCCCAGGAACGGAGCTCCGCTTATAACCGTACCGAGAAGGGTCATTTTGGATCCGTATTTCATCGTTTGCCTGGATACGGAACGCGTTATGGAGTTTTCCACCAGACTAAACCCGTGTTTTCCCGGCGCGGGAGGTTCTTCGTCCGCACGGCAGGTAAGCCACGCTTTTACCGCCGAACGCAAAAGCGACGCATAGGGTCCCGACACCGCTTTCGACTCCGATACGTCAAGCACGCTGGCGGCCTCCGAAAGCCTATGCTCCGTCTTCGCATTCAATTTCTTCATGGCGGAGAGATCCGCTTTCTTGCAAAACATTATCCCCCACGCCACAACGCTCAGCACCAGCAATATCACGACGATAATTTGACCAGCGAGGTTGGACTGGAAGAAGTAATCCGTCACGGAAGAGGTTCCCAGAATCCACCCGGGACGTACAGATAATACAAAAGCCGACATTCCCTGATTAAATCAGCCGTACCGGCAAAAATCCAGACTAAACTTTTCCCCGCAAAACAAAATTGCAGTTTTCCGACTCCCGGCAACTCCAGACGACCGGGAAAATAACGAAAAAATTGTACTGACACGATAGATCCGGTCCTCCATTATGGACGACAATGCTTAAGGATCTCTCGGACATAATAAACTCCATAAGAAAAAATTCGGGGAAGCCCCCGATAGAAAACATCGCGGAAACAACGAGTTTAAGGGATGATTTGGGTTTTGATTCCTTCGATCTTGCCGAAATGGAAGTCATAATAGAGGACCGGTTCGGAATAGACGTGTTTGAAACCGGCATTCCATTGACGGTTTCCGATGTAATGGAAAAACTGGCAATCAATCTATGAGATTTGGCAACTTATTGATAGACGGAGATATTTGCACAACATATTCCGATCTTCTCAATTACGTCAACAAAACCAATCCGTTCCGTCCCGCCGTAAATTCCAAATCCCTTCCGTGTTTTATTTTCAATTTGATATCCGCAATAGCCGGCAACCGGGATATTTCAATCGACGACGACGTCTTTAATTTCCGCCCCAACGGACCGCCGCAGGGCGATACCGCGGAAGGGGGCGGAACGGGCAATCTTGTCCGCTTTAAAAATATGGACGAGTTGCTGCATGCGCTGAAATTTTCCAAATCGAAAATTTCACTTTATACATCGGGAACCAGCGGAATCCCGAAGAGGGTGGAACACCCCGTAGGCAACCTCCTTCGCGGTTTAAGGGAATCCGAAGCGCATTCGGACGATATTTGGGGACTCGCCTACGCCCCCTCCCACATGGCGGGAATACAAGTATTATTTCAAGTTATCTTCAACGGGAACACCGCGGTAAATTTGTCCGGCAAAAGCCGCCGGCTGGTCCTTAAAAGCATAGACGCGTACAAAATATCCCACATATCCGCAACCCCGACTTTCTACAAACTCTTGCTGCCCGCCGACAAGCCCCTTCTCTCCGTCAAGAGGGCGACCCTCGGGGGAGAGGCAAGCGTTCCGATACTGTACTCCCAAATACGCGAATTGTTCCCCAACGCAAAAATAACCAACATATACGCCTCGACCGAGTTCGGGACTTTGCTGGTTTCCAACGGCAATACGTTCAAGATTCCCCGGGAATTGGATAAACTGGTCCGGATAAAAAACGGGGAACTTCAAGTCCATAGAAGCCTCTGCGGTTCCGCCGACCAATACAGGTTCGACGGGGAATTCGCGATAACGGGCGATATTGTAAAACCCGCGGGAAAAAACAAAGACGAGTTTTATTTTTCGGGGAGATCGAGCAACATAATAAACGTAGGGGGATTTAATGTCGCTCCGGAGGAGGTGGAGGATGCGATAATGATTGAACGGTTTGTAGGGGCGGCGTTGGTTTACGGAAAAAAGAATTCCGTACTCGGAAACGTACTCTGCGCGGACGTCGTCCTAAAATTTTCCGTCTCCGACCCGGAAGAGAAATTGAGGAAAAGTCTCGCCCAAAGGTTGCAACAATATAAAATTCCGAGAAAATTCCGTTTTGTAGAAAGGCTGCCGACAAGTTCAACATGCAAGATAAAGCGATAAAAAACGTGTTGTTAAGCGGAGCTTCGCGGGGACTGGGGCTTTGCATATGCAGGAAGCTTTTGGAGAAAGGCTACCGCGTTTACGCGATAAGCCGCTCCCGTCCCGGCGAGCTTTGCGAACTTAAGGACAAATACGAAACGAGGCTGTTTTTTAAGGAAGTCGATCTATCGAAGCCGGTCGACGCCGCAAACGCCGTATTTAAAAGTTCCTTCATCCCGAAAACCTCCCCGTTGGACGCCTTTATCGGAAACGCCGCATGCGCATACGCGGATATCGTTTCAAATATGGACGCGGCGAAGCTCGACAACATGTTCAAAGTGAACGTACTTTCCCCAATGCTCCTTACAAAATTCGCGATAAGAAATATGATATTAAACCGCCAGCCGGGCAGTATAGTGCACATATCGTCGATATGCGCGCATACCGGCTATAAAGGACTCTCAATGTACGCCGCGACAAAAGGCGCCATTGAATCCTTCTCCATCGGCACGGCCCGCGAATGGGGGCGCATGGGAATACGCTCGAACACCGTATCCCCCGGCTTTATGGAAATAGGAATGGCCGCCTCGTTGTCCGCCGGGGACGCCGGCAAAATACGTCGCAGGAACTCTCTAAGGAAAGCAACGGAACCCGAAAGCGTGGCGGATACCGCTGCGTTTCTCATATCGGAGGAGGCGTCGTCGATAACGGGGCAAAACATATGTGTGGACTGCGGAAGCACCTAACAAATTTCGCATCCTCCATTCGACGCTGCCACCGGACTAAAAACCTTTTTACCTTAGGATTTTATTTAAAGCGGGAGTTCCCCCCCCCCCCCCACGCCAAATTGGGCGGAAGACTTCATTCTCGAATTTTATTGACTTTCGCGCTCATAAATGCACGTTCGAACGCCTTCAACCGCTTGCCGCCGCGGGTGGCGGGAACTTCCTTCCCAACGGGGGGGGGATAATCGAATGAAAAAGGATATAGGCATAGTTGTGGGGACACGCCCGGAGGTCGTAAAAATGGCCATGGTTTATAAAGCCCTGCGCAATTCGGACAGCCTTAATCCCGTCTTAATATCAACCGCGCAGCATAGACAGATGCTCGATCAAGCCCTATCGGTGTTCGATATTTCGCCCGACTACGATATGAACCTCATGCGGGACAATCAGACGCTCTCCGATATAACCTCGAAAATAATTCTGGCGTGGAAGGATTTTTACCAAAGCAGGAAACTCGACGCCGTACTCGTACAAGGGGATACGACAACGGTTTTTGCAAGCGCGATAGCGGCATTCTACCACGATATAAAAATAGGCCACGTGGAGGCGGGATTGCGGACGTACGACATGCATTCGCCGTTTCCGGAAGAGATGAATAGACGCCTCGTATCCCCGATTGCGGATTTTTCGTTTGCGCCGACGCGCCGCGCCCTTGAAAACCTTATTGCGGAGGGAATAGACGGGAAAAAATGTTTTGAAACCGGAAATACGGTCGTGGACTCGTTGCTGTTTACGAGCGAAAAATTGACCCGCAACGGCGCGACGGCCGGGGAAACGGCGGTTAAAAACGGGGTTCCGGAAAAATTCGCGGAAAAATTCATAGTAAAGAACCGGAAATGGATTTTAGCCACCGGGCATAGGAGGGAAAGTTTTGGAACCGGAATCGAAAATATCTGCCTTGCAATGAGACGCATAGTGGAGGAATATCCCGACTGCGGAATAATTTATCCCGTACATTTAAACCCGAAAGTGCAGGAACCCGTAAGAAAACTGCTGGGGGGCAATCCCAACATATCGCTTATAAATCCGCTTGGATACGTGGATTTTGTATGTTTAATGAAAAACTGCCGGTTCATCCTGAGCGACAGCGGAGGCGTACAGGAGGAAGCGCCGTCCCTCGGCAAACCCGTGCTCGTAACGCGCAACACCACGGAGCGCCCCGAGGGGATAGAAGCGGGAACGTGCGTGTTGGTAGGGACCGACGGGGACTCCATATTCGACAACGCCTCGGTTTTACTTGAGGACGACGCCGAATACAACCGGCGGGCGTCGTTAAAAAACCCGTACGGCGACGGGCATGCCTCCGAACGGATTCGCTCGATATTGGAACGGGAACTTGCATAGGTCCGCGCAATTTACACAAGAAACAGAGATAAAAATGAAAACCGCATTGATAACGGGAATAACGGGACAGGACGGCTCCTATTTGGCGGAATTGCTTTTGTCGAAAGGCTACACCGTGCACGGGATAATCCGGCGCGCCAGTTCGTTCAACACGCAGCGGATAGACCACATTTACAACGACAAGTCCGTATCCGGGAGCAGGTTTTTTCTGCATTACGGCGACCTTACGGATTCAAGCAACATAAACAGAATTCTTGAAAAAACTTCGCCGCACGAAATATACAATCTGGGCGCCCAAAGCCACGTAAAAGTGAGTTTCGAAGTTCCCGAATACACGGCAAACGTGGACGCCGTAGCCGCGCTCCGGTTCCTCGACGCGATTAAAGACGTGGGGCTGATAAATCAGACGAAATTCTACCAGGCATCGACATCCGAGTTGTTCGGCAAGGTTCAGGAAATTCCACAAACGGAAAAAACCCCCTTCTATCCGCGCAGTCCGTACGCGGTGGCGAAGCAATACGCGTACTGGACGGTTGTAAACTACCGCGAAGCGTACAATATCTTCGCATCGAACGGCATATTATTCAACCACGAATCGGAACGCCGCGGCGAAACTTTTGTAACGCGCAAAATAACGCGGGCGGCCGGAAGGATAAAAATGGGTCTCCAGAACAAATTGATACTCGGGAATATGGATTCCAAACGCGACTGGGGATATGCCCCGGAATACGTCGAGGGGATGTGGAGAATACTCCAAAGCGACAAGCCGTCGGAATACGTTCTTGCCACAAACGAGACGCATACCGTGCGGGAATTTGTGGAATTGAGCTTTGGACGTCTCGGGATGGATATAGAGTGGACGGGAAAGGCAGAAGACGAAAAAGGCGTATGCAGGAAAACGGGGAAAGTCCTGGTGGAGGTGTCCCCCGAGTACTACCGCCCAACGGAGGTGGACCTGCTTCTCGGAGACCCGTCAAAGGCGAAACGCGACCTTTCATGGGAACCTAAAACGACATTTAAAAGGTTGGTGGAAATAATGACCGACCACGACTTCAAACTTGCGGAAAAAGAGGCCAAACTCAGATGAAAACTACGGACAAAATTTTTGTGGCGGGACACACCGGCATGACGGGAAGCGCCATGGTCAGGGCGCTCCGGGCGCGCGGATTCGAAAATCTGGCGCTTAGAACACACTCCCAGTTGGATCTCACCAACCAATCCGAAACGGAGGATTTTTTCGATTCGGAACGGCCGGATATAGCGGTAATAACCGCCGCAAGAGTCGGGGGAATATACGCCAACATGACTTATCCAGCGGAGTTTATAGAGGAAAATCTGGCAATAGCGTTGAACACAATACGCGCCGCCAAAAACGCGGGGACAAAGCGCCTGCTTTATATGGGCAGTACATGCATATATCCGAGGTCGGCGCCGCAGCCCCTCAAGGAGGATTCTTTGTTGTGCGGATCCCTGGAGAAGAGCAACGAAGCCTACGCCGTGGCGAAATTGTCCGGAATCAAGATATGCGAATTTTTTAGAAGGCAATACGGACTCTGCTACCACAGTGTCCTTCCAACGAATCTATACGGTCCCGGAGACAACTACCGCAGGGAAATTTCGCACGTTATGCCCGCGTTGATAAGAAGGTTCCACGAAGCCGCGGCGGAAGGCAAAGACGAAGTTGTTTTATGGGGCACGGGGAACCCCTTGCGGGAATTTCTGCATGTGGACGATTTTGCATCGGCGTGCCTTCTCCTTTTGGAAATAGACAACCCCCCGGATTTTGTCAATCTTGGGAGCGGAGAGGAAGTCTCGATAAGGGAACTGTCCAAAGTACTGGCGGAAGCGACGGGATTTAAAGGAAAGATAACCTTCGACCAAAGAAACATCGACGGTCTGCCGCGCAAACTCTGCGATATATCTTTTTTCCGTTCGCTTGGATGGAAACCCAAATACGATATAAAAAGCGGAGTAAAGGCGGCATACGAATCCTTTAAGCGCGAGTTGAAAAACGGAACCGCCAGATTGTAGCGGGGATTCGGGAACAACCGTTATCCACCGCACGAGGAACCGGGAGATCCCCTGCAACCGAAGAGCCGGGAAAGAACGCCTCTCCTCCCTAAAAGGGAGCGAAATATGTACGTCCGTTCCACGGAATCCAACCCCATAAACCAAATACTTAACGCCGATACCCCGAAGGAAAGCGCCGTCACCGCGGCAAACCTGAATACGCCGCCCGCCATAAAGCAACTTAGGGCGAACGGCGATATCGACGCGATTGCTGCAACGGCAACAGACTTGCCGAGCACTTTTGAAACGAAATCAAAAACGGAAAATCCCGTTTGGCGGCGCAGAAGCAGCACCCTTTCACCCAGCAAAAGCACGGAAAAACCCGCATCCACTACAAATACCGATTCCGGAGAAAACCCCATTTTTAAAACTATGTAGGAAACGAAGAAAGACGCGTATAGGGTTATTCCGACAACGCATTGGTATAAGGCAATTCGACCAGTCGCATGAACAAGGGTGACGATCGGAGTGGAATAAGAGTCTACAAGAAGTTTCAATATCGCCAGTTCGGCGAACACCAAAGTATAAGGGGGAACCTTTTCAAGCCACAATTTTAAGAGGAAATCCATTTCCAGCATTACGGGAAGCGCAAATAGAAAGACCCCGAAAAAACAAAATTTTGAGGATCTCATAGTGAGCGAACGCGCCCTATCACAGTCTTGCGACGACCAATACTTCATTATTTGCGGGTTTGCCGCCATCATAAAAGTTGAGCAAAAAGAGTTTATACCGGACGTCAACTGTACAACAACCCCCCTTGCCGCGTTTACGAGCACTCCGAAGAAATTGTTCAACAATATATTTACGAACACGTTTGTGAACAGGTTCGCTATGGAACCGAAAAAATTCCATCCGCCGAAGGAGACAATCTCCAAAGCTTTGGCGCCGTTCCAATAAAAAGAACTCTTAGCTTCCGGATATTCGACCTTGCAAAAGACAAGATACAGCGCCAGATGCGCCACCGATACGGCGAACAGCAGAAACCCGTAGAACTCGAGCCGCACAAACAAGTCGAGATACAATGCGTAGACGATTGCAAGTTTTGAAACCGCCTCAAGAACGCTAAACAAGGAGAAAACCTTCATGTTTTCCCTGGATATCACCAAAGACGTATACGGTGTTGTCGCCAAATTTGCGACAAAAGTAAAAACGGCGAACTGGAAAAATATGAAAGCCGTGTCCACACTGTCCTTAGGCAAGTTCAGGTAGTTGTAAAAAACGAAAACCCCCACAGTCTCGCAGAGAAACGCCACCAGGACGGCAAGTCCCGCGTTCAAGAGTCTTATCAAAGAGAAAACTTTTCCAAGTCCATCGTAGTCTTTACACCCGAGATAATAGCTAAAATACCGGGATACGACGTTCGACAGCATAAGACCCAGAAACTGAAACATCGAAACCACGCCGCCCACGATATTCGCGATTCCGAAATCGACATCACCCAATGCCGACAATACTTCGCGCGTGGTAAAAAAATTGATGGCCGCCAAACAGGACATTCGAACGCACAGCATCAAGGTGTTTTTTGCAACACGGGAAGTATTGTCAGCTATGTTGTCCGAAAATACGTCGTCCTTTTTTTGCATGCGCCAAAGCGTTAAGTATGCGGGAAATTCGGCACGCTAAAAGGGAGCCCCCGCCGAGTCAACGCAAAAGCTCCATGGATTCGGCATTGCAATACGGGGAAACCTTCCGTATCACCGCCGGGCGTTCCCGTTGCGGAAGGGATTTCAACACCTCGTTCATACGCCGGATGTCCCCCAATCTCCCGAATGCGTCCGCCGCATACGCGCAATACACCGTTTTTCTCGCCATTATGGCGTCGTCGGCAAGATTGGACAAAGATTTCTGCGCCAATTGTTCGTAAATATCGGTCCTACCGAGCCTGAAAGCTATGTACGCCATTTCCGGATATCTAAATAGGTCCGGGAACTTCCTTTTTTTCCAATATGTATAGAATCCCATACCCGCATAAGGCAGCCTCACGGCAAAGTCGTCGGCATCCATAGACGGCAAATCAAACCTTAACGGGTACCACGATTGCTTAATCGCCGTATAAAGATACTGGCGTTTCCTAAGAAGACGCATATCGCCGATACGGCGTTTATATTCCGCAAGAATTTTCGGGCTTTGCACGCCGTCGTGCACCATAAACAAAAGATCACTGGAAATATTCATCACCATGAGCAGGCGCATAAAACACCTCACCTCCTCCATTCTTACGAGCGCGGAACCCGCATCGAGCATTTCCCGTTCGCAAATAGCGGGATACGGATATTTTTCAAAAAGCTCCAGCGCCTTCGACAAAATACAGGTTTTTTCGTATTTCCCCAAAATTTCGGAATAACGTTCCGATATTGCAACGTAGGCAAGAGCTTTTTTTGCGGCATTTCCCAATGCGTTGGCTTCCCCCATCCTGCGCAACATATTCTTTTTGGAAAAATCGACCTCGTTTTTTATATTCCGCAACAGTCTAACGCAGGCGGCATCGTCCATTTTTACTTTGCAACCCGTTTCCCTTTCAAAATCGGACAGGTTTTTTGCATCGTTGAGCTTTTCGCAAAAAGAGTACAAATACGACGCCGCAAGATTCCTGGACGCGGGCGAGCTTATTTTCTCCATTTGAATCCGTATTTCGCCGGATTTGCCGTCTATAGCCAGTTGGCGGCAATACGCTGCGCGTGCCGCGCACGCGTCGGCGTCGGGAGAATTCAAATAGGAAAGGCTCAGCCAGAAAACCAATGCCGAGAACGCCAAAAAAACCGCCGTACAAGAGAAGCTACGCATCATAACAAGTTTCCTTATGCCGGACCACCGACACCACCGACATCATTGCAAAGGCTACCATTACGGAGGGAATGGAAAGATTCATGTCGAAGCACGAATGCAAGGCGCACAGGAGGACCCCCGCCGCCACGCAATAGTTTGCGAAAGACGTTCTTTTCCAGTTCGAGAACAGCGCAAACAACCACCAAGCCGCGCACAGGGCAATCAGAGACATTCCCGCAACCCCGTATTCAAAATAGTATGAGAGCACATCGCTATGCGGATGGACGGGCGTCCAGAAAGATTTCGTCCCGGATTTTTCCTGGCGTTCTACAAATTTGGGTGAAACCAAATATCTGTAGGAATTGCCCCCCCTACCCCAAAACACGTTCATGCCGTCAAAAGAAAGGGTTTGCTTGTATATATAGATTCGGGACGATATCGAATCCGACACGAAATACTTCAATGACGGAATATTTTCGTCCCTAAAGCGGGACAGGGAATCCCCCAGGGACGAAATATTTCCGTACCTAAAAAGAAACGCCATCGACAAGGAGGACAACACAAGAACCAAACCCAAAGCCAACACCCCCGCCTTCGCTCCAAATTTTTCGAAGAACGCGCACAATACGACTAAACCGATAAATACCAGCAGGGAAAGAATCGCCCCGACGCTTCCGGATCCGCACGACGCCGCAACGCAAATTACAGCGCACAGGCAGAAGAAGAGACCTCTTGCGGTCCGTCTACGATTAAAGCACAGATATGCCGACGAAAACGACGACGCCACTCCGAGGTTTAAGAACGCACCCGCGGCGTTGGTGAGGAAAAAACTCCCGTAAAAGTCCGTTTCGGAAAGGATAAAAAAGTACATGTTCGACATGTTAAGGAACAGTTGGGAGATGGCGAACAGCCCCATGAGGGCGGCGTTAACGGAAAATACGGCAAGCGCGGAACGGACAAAAGATCTTCGTTGAAATAGGATAAAGGACGCGCACGCCGTAAAAAACGCCGAAAGCAACTCCGCCAAAGCCGATTGCGCATTCCCAGCCCCAAAGGGTGCGGCAACGGAAGAAGGCAGGGCGCGGATATAGTCGAAAGACCTAAGAATCGAATACGACTGGTACCGCTCGTATTCCCCGGAAATATTAAGACACTGGAACAGCCCTATAATTGAAAATCCGACGCACGCCCAAAAGACGGGAAACCTCCATACGGGCACGCCCTCGGCAGATACGCGTCCGAACAGCGAGCACGAAAAAGCGGCGAACGCCGTCCAGAACATGGGCATCATAAAAACGACCCTCGTCCCGGAGGCTCCCCAAGTAACTAAAAATATCTCCGCAACCAGGAAGAAAAACGCCAATCCGTCAAAAAAAACTCCCGCCTTATTCCTCATTTGCGCGAAGCGTCCGAAAGCGACCGCTTTAAAAAAGCTACGGAATCCCTTTTGAGGGCGTCCAGTTTCGCGTAGACTTCGCCGTAATTTATCTTCGACGCGAACGCGGATTCGAGTTCGGTGCGGTTTCTTACAAAGCGATCGCCGATTCCCAGGCGGGAAAGCAAACTCAGTCCCCTTGTATTGCCGTTTTCCGGCATGTCAAGGCATGCGAACTCGCGTCCGAATATTATGGAAAACACCATACAATGAAAAGAGTTGGTAAGGACGAAACGCGAATTCGCTATGAGCGACATCCATTCCGGAACTCCGTTTAAAAAAGGCTTTTTAACACCCAAAATACTGATTTTCCGGTATAAAATATTCCGGGACGGCGCCCCGAAATATTCGGATGCAAGATTCCCAGCATCGGACGCCGGAAGGGGGGAGTCGGCGTTCGAGCTCAGGAACGCGCACGACACGTAGTTCCCCGACACGTCGACCTTCGACATCTCGCAAATGCCGGCATAATCGTACCTATCCAAAAGAAGCGTCGGATCCAACACGCAAACGGAATCCTTTCCGAATATTTCGGAACATATTCCTACGCCGGAGTCCTCCCTGACGGATACGGAAGAGAAACGATTTATCAGTTTCTTTATCCTAGCGGTATCGGCGTCCGGGGCGTCGTCCCACTTTTCCTTCCCAAAACTCGCGGCGTAGGAGACGAGTCTCGCGTCGGAACCGACAAAAGCGCCGAAATATGCGGGGTAATCCTTTTTGGAATACCGCCAAATTTGGTCGCTTCCGAAGATAAAAATTTTAAACCTTTTATTGAGATTCTTCAGTCCTGCGCAAGATACGTACGTACGGGTCGAATTTAAAAAACGGTGTCTGAATTTCACCATATTCAATCCCGATATAAGTCTCCGAAAATACCTTTTGAAATTTCTAAGGTCGGGATTGTAATTTACTATACTCGGCAGATATCCGAGTTTTATGAGGACGCTTTGCAGGGAATACGCCACCAATAACGCCCCAAAACTACAGTTGGAGGACGACATGTTAAGTACCGCGACCCGTCTTGAAGGATCCGAAGCGTCGTCGAAAAGTTTTCTGCCCAAGACCGGGGATAAGAACGATCTACCCAAGGCAAGGACCTTGCAAATTTTTCGACGGAGACTTCCCTTCGCCGAATACGAATACTTTAAGAGCAACGTGTTGATTCGTTTCCTTCCCCGTACAAATTCGGTAAAAAATCTCCGTCTCCCGACGGGTTCAAAGACGGGATTATGCAACAAACCGTTCGACCGTGCCGCAACGTCGTTCGACACTTCAAAGGAATTAACGGAGTTTTCCACGGAACGCATAAGTTCAATTCCCTTTAAAGTATTTACCAGAACGACGGAAACGCCCGCGCGGCTGCCCCATTTTCGACGGGGGGGGGGGGCAACTTCGTCTATATTCCACATGTCTCCCAAAGTCAGGTCTCCAAACCTCCTCATCGAAGCGTACCGGCAATGGTAGCAGGAGAGGCGAAGCGTTATATTCGCAAGAAACGCACCTCCATAAAGATCCCTCCCAAGGGGTTTACAATGTAGAGTCTTTCCGCCTTCGCTTATTTTTAGGATTGGATTTTTCCAACCCGAATCCTTGCAACGGAAATTGACAACGTCCGCACCGGACCAGCCGTTCTCCGCCATATATTTGCCAAATACCCCCGGGGACGGAACTCCATGACATATCAAATCCACGCAAAACAACCCGGAAACGTCCAAATTCCTAAAATCCAGAAAAGATCTCAGGGAGGCGACTTGGCAGGGAGTTCCCGAAAACAGCAATCTTCCCCCGTTGGAAAGAATTTCCCCAGCCCTTAGATGAGTATCCGCCATTTTACTTTGCACGTATTTCGACGTACGCAATACGGGAAGTTTTTCAACCTCCGACACAAAAACATGCCCAACCTCCCCTTCCGCAAACGCCGCTCCGCATACCGTCCCACCCTTCGAGAGAAAAACTTCCGCCAAACGTGAAAATATCCCGCCGGACGAACAAGACATGCGCAAGTCCATATCGTCCACATAAGCCGCCGTAGAAAAAAACGGAGCGGAACCAAATCCGATTCGCAATCCGTTCTCCGGGCAATACTTTGCACATTTTCCGCATCCGACGCACCTTTCGGAATTTATGACAGGCCTTAAAAACCCTTCGGTGCACGGGAGCATTGATACGGCATTCACCGGGCACACGAACACGCACGCGGAACATCCCGTGCATAATAGCGGATGCGTTACGCGCGATATTGGAACATTATCCGGTCTCATTGTCTAGACATCGTCCCACGGGGGACCGGGGGGAATTTTCCCGATTTTTTCGACAGGAACGTTCCCGACATATAGCCCCAGAAGGAAAAGAACAATTCTCCCGAAACACAGTTGCTAAAAAATATGCTAACACACGCCATGACGAAAAAACAGGACAACCACGCCGCATACGCCGGAGCAAATTCAAAATCCGCCTTAAGCATTCTGAACAACCTCATCACGCTTAAAACAATCAACGAGACAAACATGGCAAGCCCCACCACTCCGTAATTGTAAAGAATATCAAGAAACTCGTTGTGAAAACTACCAAGCCCCATCAAGTTGACTAAGTTTAACGCCTCAAGAGTCCCGCTTGGTCCGTGTCCAAATATCCGCAAGAGCGGAGGCGAACCGATATACATGCTATACGCATAGTTCCAAAGGGCAAGTCTCCCCGATCCCTGGTCGTAGCCGATATTATTCATGCGGGACGCGATATAGGAGAAATCCGCAAAGAGAAACAATAGCGCGAATATTGCAACCAATACCACCGGAAAACCAAATATATACAGCAACCTAAATTTCTTTTCGACAAACACGTTCTTCACAAAAAAGTACGCTACTGTTGCCCCGATATAGGATATAAATATACTTCTCTTCCCACCGTACGCGACAAGTATTCCCATAACGAAAAGAAATACAACCCTAAGATTTTTCGAACCGTACGAAAGCAACCAAGGCAAAGTTTGGAATATAGAGTGAAAATCTCCAAAAATATACTCCCCGTAATATCCGCTATCCCTTGAGTACGATACAAGGAAAAGACATCCCGTTACGAGAAATATAACCAACGCATAGTTGGTCAAAAAAGACCTACTGAGCAACTCCTTCCTGCCGCAAAAATAATACGCCATAAAGGTCAACACATTAATATTTCCATAACCTAAAGTCTTTACCACGAATCTTACGTCTCCATAAGCCAATATTGAAAAAGCCCCTGAACCCACACTATAAAGCATCAACGCCAGTATTATCCAGAATTCCGCAGGATGTTTTCCCCCTCCTATGCCGAAAAAATTTACAAGGCAAATAGACAACAACAGTAAAAAAACGGCGATTAAACTATACGTTAGCAAGGAATTTTCCCTCATCTCAAATAAATCACCACTCGACAATCCGTGCACCGTAATGATATTCGTTGCAAAAAGAAGACCGTAGCAAAGGGAGAGAATTAAAAATATCGCCGTACTAATGCGTTTCATATGGTTATACGGAGAAAAGCCTGTAGGAAAGCCTTTTAATCCTCTTAAGGAAAGAAAAAGCAATCTTGCCCATAGGGTAAGGAAAATCAGAATTATTTACAAGTTCCACCCTTTGGGACTCGTTGCCCGGGGGAGGATTGGACGACAGCACCCGTTCAAGTACGGCAAAAAAATTATACTTGTCGAGAAGGGTTTTACGCGCATCAGTCAAAGCGGGAAGTTTATCGGAATAAATCCGGCAAGGATCTTCAAGTATGCCGTCGATAAGTTTGAATACCGATCTTCTATCGTCAATATCCACCACATACATGGAATCTTGGGGGAAATATTCCCCAACGTTCGGAGCGCCGTCGTAAATTGGAACGGCGTACGCCAACAGGGGATCGGAAAGCTTTTCCGTCCAGTAATGAGCCCTTGCGGAATTTTCAAGCACAATGTGGAAGCGGTACGGAAGGAGGGCCTCCGCTTTGTCGTCGATAAACTCCACTCCCTTCCCGAAAAAGTCTATCCTGTTTCCGTAGCGCTTACGTAAATCCTTCAAGAAAAGAACCCGCCTGAGATGCCCCCGAAGATAGACAGTATTGGAAGTAATAACCGAAATATTCGCGCTTTTCTCGGGAGGTTTGGCGCGGAGCAGGTCGTTGAAACCGCACGAGAACGTTTTGTTTTTTAAGCTGAATCCATAGTGCCAATTCAGGGCGGGACAGGTATAGAAGTGGTTCGGCAATTTTTTCAGGCGAGAGTGGGAGGTAATTAGGATGTCGAACTGTTTTAAGAAAGGTGTACAGTAATATCTGCCGTCTTCGGACTCCCCCGACATGAACACAAGACCGCCCTTTTTGCAACGAAGGGTCGTAGACCGCTTCATTTCCTCGTAAACAACCACATAATCCCAGTCAATATCCATATCCGAATTTTCAAAAAACGAGAATCCGCGCATAATCCTGGAATCTATTTGGCGCAAAAAAGCGCCGCAATCGGATGAATTCAGTATATTGACATATCTCACAAGCGCGAGAGTTTTCAAACGGGTTTTTGGATGTCAAGCAACAATTACGCGCGGAAAGGGGAGGAATCCGTTGCAGGGTCCGC
>CAZMBN010000005.1:43528-47048 GCA_964564825.1 uncultured Opitutales bacterium | reverse complement strand
GCCGCCCCGACCTACGGATATAAAATAAACTTGAAACCCGCGGGAATCTGGGCATTGAACGGGTACAATGTTTGCCGTGCCCACACGAAGCAGCAATATGGAACACGAAAAAACCGTCAGTATCATAATTCCCGCGTACAACATGGAGGCGTACATAGCCAAGTGTTTGAATTCCTTGTACAACCAAGACATTCCGGAATCCGACTACGAAATAATAGTTGTGGACGACGGCAGTTCCGATGCAACCGCGGCAAAGGCAAAAGAATGCGGACACGAAAACCTAAAGGTAATCACGCAACCGAACTCCAGGCAAGGAGGAGCCCGCAATACCGGTCTTAGGGAGGCAAAGGGCAGGTATGTAGTGTATGTGGATGCGGACGACCGGCTTGCGCCGAATATGCTCGGGAAAATATTGCGCCGCTTCGACGAAAGCGGCGCCGATATAGTCCTATACAACATAGTGGACTCCGAACTTGGGGATTCCGTATCGCCAAGACCCGTCAAGGAGGAGGGAAAAGTTTATACCGGAAGGGAATTCCTGTCCATGCGTAAGTTCACTACATCCCCCGTATATGCATTCTCGAGAAAATTCCTTTTGGAAAACGAGCTGTTTTTCGAACCCGGAGTTTTTTTTGAAGACGCAAGACTTGCGCCTAAAATGTATTTTTGCGCCTCAAAAATAGCATACTTAAACGAAAACGTCTACGTGAGGTATATCCGCCCCAACTCCTCGTTTTACACGTTTACCTCTGACAGAACTTCCGAAGTTTTAGAAGCGGTATATTCGATGGTCGAATTTGCAAAACAGAAGACCGGAGATTCCGCATATCCCGACCTCATGTTCGCCGCCGCGGGCGCATTCAACTGCTTTTTATCGAGAGCCCTGTCGTTATCCCGCCGCGAGAGGAAAAAAATCAGACTACGCAAGGGTACGCTAAAGCTCGCGGTGGATTGTCTGCTCTCGTCGCGCAAAATTAAATACATGTTCGAAGCGCCGGTATTGGCGGCGGTTTGGCCTTTCCTTTTCGGAGTGGGAGCAAAATCCTAATAAGCGCCAATCTGGGCGTTCTCAATATCTTCCGGATTCCGTTCGGATATGAATTTACGCATGGCGTTGTTCGTATCCGGATCGAAAATACGGTCGAGTTTATCCAGAAAATCCGATTCGTTGGAAAACTCGAAGGAAAAACCATTTTTTCCGTCTTCCAACAAATCTTCCGAGCATCCCACCCTGTCGCTCAAAAGAACGGGCAGCCCGTTGTTCAAAGCCTCTTCGACGACAAGCCCCCACGCTTCAAAACACGACGGCAGGACGAAGGCATCCATTTTGGAATAGAGTTTGGGGAGATTTTCGTTATCCACCGCCCCGTAAAATACCGTATTGGGGGGGGCGTTCCTTTTAAGTTCGTCTTCCAAAGGACCAAATCCCGCAATATGAAGCGTTATCTCCGGACGCTTTGATACGCACTTCAAAAGGAATTCCAGATTTTTTTGCCACACCAACCTTCCCACAAAAATCAAGTTTTTTGAGGGATTACGGGGAGAATAGGCGGGTTGGGGGACGCGTCTATACAAGCCCACTCCGTGCGTTATTACAACTTTCCCCTTAAATCCCAGAGCCTCGACCAGTTTTTTTTGCAAAGATCCGGAACAGTAGGCCGAACCAATCCGCTTTAGGAATAAACGCTTTACCAGACCCCTTAAGCCGGAGACACGGGTCTCCATGATGCTCGACTCCACCACCACACAATTTTTCCTCCGGGGGGAGAGAAGAGCAAGCATCCAGGAGGCGGGTTCGCCCCAACCAAACATAAAAATTCTTTCAAAACTTATTTTTTTCCAAAGACGGTACAAGTCGGAAAATTGGGAAAAATTCGCCTTCGACAGGAGGCGGCGCAGGCTGTCGTCCGGGGAAAACGGTTCCGAGCCGGGCATTCTTACGCAATCAAAAAGGCATTTCCCCTTGTGGAAATCGGCGTTTCTGCTCGACTCCCCCTCCCTCAGAAAGACTACAAGTATCTTATATTTCTCCGAAAGTTTGTTATATAGGGCTATTCTGTAAAACGCCGGCATATCGGCGACAAATACGATGTCGTATTTCAATTTCTTGCGAGAATGCAACGCAATTTCGAATTCTTTCGGGGAACATCTAAACATATGTATGCGGATATTAACGACAGTATGCGCGGATACGTTTTGATATCGATGAAAAATTGTCAAACCATTAAGCCCGCACGTCCGTAAAGCTTCCGCCCCCGAAAGCCTTTAAGACGAAGTTCCGCTTTCCCCCTCCTCCCAACATGGGGAACAAGAAGGCAATATCGTTTGGACGTCCCGTATCAGCTAAAGCTTTGGCGTTTAAGGGGCAATCCCGCAAAAACTTGACATTACCGGGAAAATCGGGACACTGCGACCGCAAGAAAATGAGAATACTTTTTTACCACCAGTATTTTAAAACCCCCCTGCTCCACGGGGGAACCCGCTCCTACGAGATGTCGAAGGCTTTTATCGAAAGGGGGCACGAAGTTACCGTTGTATGCTCCTACGATCCCGGACTTTGTCTTAAAAAAACCGGGGGGAAAAGGTATGCCGGCAATATAGAGGGCATAAATATTGTGGCCTACGATGTCCCGTATTCCAATAAAATGGGGTTGTATAGACGCTCGCTCGCCTTCGCGGAATTCTCAATGCGAAGCCTGCCGGAGGTATGCAGGCAAAAATACGACCTGCTTTTCGCGTCGAGTACCCCCATTTCCATAGCGCTCGCCGGGATTTTTTCAAAAATAGTAAAACCCCGCAAAAAGTTCGTTTTTGAGGTTTGCGATCTTTGGCCGGACGTTCCTATCGCCCTCGGGGTAAGAAATCCCCTTTTTACCGTTCCTATGAGGATTTTTGAATGGTGTGCATACAACTTTTCCGATGCTTGTATAGGGTTATCGAGCGATATGGTGGACGGGATACGGCGCAGATCCTCAAAAAATAAACCAGTAGTATTGATACCGAATTTTGCGGATACGGAAACATTCAAACCGTCCTCAGAAAAAGGGGTGGATTTGGACGGCATAGAACCCGGGGATTTCACCGCAATATTTACGGGGGCGCACGGTATCGCCAATGGACTCGACAGCGTGCTCGATATGGCGAAGGTTCTGAAAGACCGCGGAATAAAGACCATAAAAATAGCCCTTATCGGGGACGGAAAAATGAAACCGGAGCTTGTAAAGCGGGCGGCAAGGGACGGACTCGACAACGTAAAATTCTACGATCCCATGCAAAAAAGCAAACTTGCAAGGATTTTGGAAAGGGCAGACGCCGGTCTTATGGTGCTAAAGGATGTCCCCGCATTTTATTACGGAACCTCCCCGAACAAATATTTCGATTATCTCTCGTGCGGTATTCCGATAGTCACAAATATAAGGGGATGGATAAGCGACGACATAATCCGGAACAAATGCGGACTTTCCGTGCCTCCCAACAACCCCGGGGCCTTTGCGGACGCCCTTCAAACGCTCGAGAAATC
>CAZMBN010000005.1:1437-43428 GCA_964564825.1 uncultured Opitutales bacterium | reverse complement strand
TCCCCGTCAATAGGCGACGGTTTTTAACGTCCAAATACGGGTATTTCCGCGCGCGGCGGGCGCGTTCCGCAACGTCGCATGCCTTTGCAAATATCCGCATTTCCCGTCTTTTTCGATTCAAAACGCACGCTATCTATGAAGAGCATTTCTCCTCGCCTCATACGACTTGCAAATATTGAATAATCCGCCCGCACGGCTTTGGGGGGCACGATGGAGCACAAATAAAAATCCCAAAATTTCCCATGGGAAGACCACGGCAAAACCAAAGTTTTACGACCGATGCACAAGTTGCCTTTATCGTAAAAAGCCATACTTGCATAACACATGGAACCCGGCATAAGTCCGGACTTAAACCTGCCTTCAAAGCGGCATACGCTCCCTTCAGACACGCTCGCGGAAGCCCCTATTCCGGAATTCGAGCAGTTTTCAAACAACACTCCGAAATTTCCCTTTTCCGCCGCCTCCGCGTATATTCCAAAGCGTTGGTCCTCAAACTCCTCGTAATAGACGGAAAGACCCGGAGCCCTGTCATTTGAAAGGAAGTTTAGATTTCTGCCGTATTCAAAACCGAATTCCGCCGAATAGTACGGGGGGAGTCCGGCAATCTTTCCTTCAAACTCCAAATCAGCCGACATTGGGAAGTCAGGCGGAGGAATAAAACCGCCGGACTTTGAAATATTTTTAAGGGCAAGGTCGACGGGCGACGACGTATCGCGGACAAGCCACGAAAAATCCGGCTTCGGATATAGAGTCGTAGACGCCTGGCGCCGCACCGTCCGCAATTTTTTAGACTCCCAAGAAAGCAAATCGGCGAGCGCGGCGGCAACATCGGAAGGACCAGCATCGGAATTGCACAAAGTAAACAGCAGATTTTTCGCATGGTAGGCGTTCCACGCAGCCTCGGTGATATCGAAGACAAGCTTTAGCTCGCGCACGCGGGAGAAAGTTACCGGGGTGTCGGCGAGCGCAGCGGCACGTTCCAAACACGAACGCATTTTGGTTAAATTCTCCTTCGACAACAACTCGGCGGAGGATTCGGATTTAAAAAAATTCAGCCACAGGGGGGGGTATTTTCTATTTGTCCACGCCTCGGCGGCGGTATCGAAAAATTCCGACACGCACAACGCCGCCGGACCGTAATATTTTCGAAAAAACTCGCCGCGCAGTTTTTCCGGATCCTCATTTATATCTTGAAGCAACCGCGTTAAAATCCACAATTTATGGGCATCATATGCCCATACGGCAAAGCTTTCGGCATAATACAACCGCGCCCCGAGAAGATAAGCCCGGCGCAACGGCTCCCATACAAAGTTTTCCGTTTCACGCGGGATAAAATACGGAGTACCGTAAAAATATTCGTAAACGCCCCACTGCGACACGCCGCTTGCGGCCCAACGATCCAACAATCCGTTGTCTAACTCCGTATAATTTTTGTCGAACCTGTTCGCCCTATCCGAACATATGTAGGGGACTATCGACGGATTCATTTTAAAATCCGGGGGATTGGTTGCGATGGAGTATGCCAACACGCCTATATATTTCCCGTCGTGCGCCGCCCTATCCGCAACGGCGTTGGAAAACTTAAAAACAGCATTGGACCAATCGGGCAGTCCGAGGAAATAGCCGCGCCGGAATTTTCCGTATTCGGGACGCTGGTCGATATTCGGAGTGTCCCTGATGCCCAAGGGGAACATCGGCGCACGGGGATTTTTCCTAAAAAATTTTTCCGCCGCCAATGCGGCAAATTCTTGCGCCTTTACGTTCAATACATCCGGTTGCCCAATCATACTCGGAACGTATTTCCCGCCGATAGTACGGCGCCTTGAGAAAAAATCGGGATGTTCTTCAAAAACTTCCGGAGTGAAGATTCTTCCGAGGTTATGAGAAAAGTTCGCCATTCCGCCCGAAGCGCCAATACTCGATATTTTTCGCCATTTTTCATTTTCCTCCCCGATTATCGCCAACACAACGGAGCTAAACGACGGTTTGTAACCGCGTTTTATTTTCGGGATTCGGACGGCGGAAACCTTCGAAATATTAAAACCAAGCGGTGCGGGGGCGAAGAAATCGATATTAAAATATTTTGAGAGGAATCCCGCCGCGGCGAACATCGACATCTCCGGAGAGGGGTAGCTTATAAAAAGGTCTTCGCCGTTCCAACCGTCGGAAAATCCGCCGTTTTTCGATACCGACATATATATCGGATTCTTTGCCCCCGTACGCCAATTCCCGAAATACGACACGCCAACACGCCCGTGCGAACATACTTTTGAAAGGCACTCCGCAAGAAAGTTTGCCGCCTCCGCTTCCGAACGCGAAGGCATAGACGGCAGACGTACGTCGATATCGCAGGTGGAGTTTTCCACAAGCGCGACAAACCGCGAAGCCTGCCCGCGGCGTATCCCGGGCGACGCCATGCACGCGATTGCCGCGAAATTCGCAAGGGAAACGGTCAAGACGACCAACCGCATATAAACAGCAAGCATACGAATACGGGCAACCTATCCATTGAATTGTCTACCGGGAACGATGGAAAATTTTCCATTTTTTTAAAGAAAAAACGAAATTACTTGCGCCGCGCGCGGACGGGGGTAGCGTGCGGGGAATGAACACCATACAAAACATATTTCGCGCGGGAGTTTTTACGGTTTTCATCTTCGTATTGGGCGCCTGCCAGACCAATCAAAGCGGTCCCACCGCCGCTTGGAACGGTTCTTCCGAAGCGGGAGTTCCGGTAAAGACGCGGTTGAAGGGCCGGGATTGCGGTTTTAGGTTTTTGTTTATAGGAACAAGTCCCTCCGAGAATACCGCCTTGGACAGGCTGTACGAAGCCGCCGAAAAATCCGGTTTTAAAATCGACGGCAAAAACTACGCCTTTCAAAACATGTACAAGGAGGAAAGCGGATTCCTCTACCCCTTAATCGGATACGGTTATCTGGAAATCAGCGCGGATCTGTACGAGTACACCTACAAGGGCACCGAATACAGCATAAAAGACAACAACAGTAATATAAACTACACGGAAACGATATATTCCCTTTTCGATAAAATATTCTAAGGTGCGGCGGTTTTGAAACCCGCAAACAACGCCGCCCGATGAATCCGTCGAACCGGCAAATTTCAAAAAAGGCGTCCGCATCCAGCGAACGCCCCGGTGGAGATTTCCAAAATTTTCCCGTTTATATTCTAGTTGAACAACCTCTGAATAAACCAGGGTTTGTACAACCTGTAGGACATGGGTGCGACCGTTTCGGACCTATACCTATAGGGTTTGCCGCCGTAGTTGAACAGTATTTCGGAGCCGTCGGAATATTTCGATAGGAACACGTCCTTTGCTATCTCCGAATGGTCCTCAAAGAACTCGAGTTGCAAATATTTGAGCTTCATAAATTCGTCGTACATGGACTTCATGGGTTTAAGGTCCTTATAGTCTATGTAGTAAAAGGAGGGACGCCCGCAAAATTCCAAGAGCTTCATCCGCCTGTTTACGGTGGAACCGAGATACGTATAGCTCTTGTTAGAATCGGAAAATTTCTCGTTTTCACGCGGGTACGGGGCGTCTATAGTGGAGTAATAGGGACCGCCGTTTAATATTATCCCGTTGTAAACCAACGGCCATATCGGCACCATTTTCTTAACAAGCGGATTGCCGTTACCCGTCCAATTTACGTAAAGGACATAATCCGTAACGCCGGCGATATGGTCAAAGCCCGCCTCGGAACTATATCCTCCAAAAGTGTCTATGCATTTCCGCGAAATTTTCTTTTCGTACTCGGTTTCCCCCCTGCGGTTGAGGGGATGCCTCGGGTTGTGGCATGGATGGGGAAGAATGGCCGTGGTCACGTCGACATGCTGTACGCCGTTTAATCCGAGCGATTTCAGTTTTGCAAGATCCTCGTCCAAGTATCTATCGTACACAACTTGAAAGCAGTTGTAGTAAACCTGCCCCCCGGGAAGTATCATATATTTGTATTCGTTCCCGTCCTTATCCCACGAAACATCCTCGTTGCAGAATCTCTTTGCCGTCTTTACGGCGTCGTGGTGGTTAACATGCGACGTCATTTGGAAGCCCAAACCTTTGCCGAAGTTTATGGTCTCAACCATCCCCTTTTCGCCGCCGAGTTCCTCCAGTACGGGGAAAAGATCCGGATACGGTCCGTCGTGACCGCCCTTTTGCCACCCGACAAAGCAGAATTCAACATTGTCCATCCCCTCCTTCTTTATGCGGGAAAGTACGTCGCGCCCATAATCGAAAGTATATTGCACGACCATGGGAATATCGGTCCATTTGCTCACATCCACGCCCCTGCGAATCCTGGTTGCAAATTTGATGCGCACGTATATGGAGTTCGCGGAATACTCGAGCGTTTTATTCCCTTTTATGCGCTCTTTCAAGGGTCTGACTTCGCCGCGTTCAAGCTGGTATTTTCTATATTCCCGCGCCATCCCCGAATAGGTGGCATCGGAGCCGTCAAGTTTATGGTAGTCTACTACTAAATCTTCATACGGATCCATTTCTATCCTCTTGATGTCGAACCGGGGAAATATACTGTATTCGCCGTTTTTCACCTCGACAAAAGGTCTAAATTCGAGATCCAGACCTTTGACGATGGCTACCGCCGCTCCGCGGGGGGTTTTTGCGCCGAAAATCGGCATTAACCTTCTTGAAGACGTTGAACCGTTGTCGTTGTCAAATTCCATGTAGGAACCGTCGGGAAGCACATAAAAACCCGGTTCCCCCTTCTTCGCCCCGACAAAATCGGCAACGACGTCAATCGTCGACGCGTTGCGCGGGATTTCCCGGACGGGGACCTTGACGCGATACACGTTGTTTCCCATATCCAGCATCTTCAGGGTCTTTTCCACCGTCTTGCCGTCGGAATATTTTATGCGAAGGGTGGCTTTATCGAAAGCATAAACCGCAACCGCACCGGCAAGGCAAAAACACACAGTATACAGCACTTTTTTCATAAACCCGTATCCATTATTCAAAACCTACGCAGACACACCGTATCCGCGAAAAAAAAATGCAATTTCCGGCAAGTCAAGGCAAAAGCGCTATTCGTAAAATTTTACGTACGCCTTTTTCCTCAGCCCCTCGACCCATTTCTTATACGTTTCCTTACCGTTTTGTTCGACGAGAATCCACTCGATTTGTTCGCGCACATCGTCTATCTTTTGGATGCCGTCGCTCTTCCTGTCCTCGAGCTTCAGGATGAATATCATTTCCCCGATTTCGACGGGGGGGGTCACGTCCCCGACTTTTACCGCAAAAATCTCCTTGTCCAGCAGCGGATTTAATTCGCCTTTTTTATACCACCCCCATTCCCCGCCGCGCGCGGAACTGTCGTCTTTGCTGTACTTGCGAGCAAGTTCCGCAAAATCTTCACCGTTTTTTAAGCGTTTTTCTATTTCGGAAGCCAATTTCCGGTTGTCCTCCAGTGAATTGTTCATTCCGGGCTTGAGGGTTATCATGCGTATTTTTACGCTCGCCGCCGAATACCATTTGGATTTGTTGGCTTCGTAGTATTCCTTGATCTTTTGAGGACTGATTTCCGCGGCGGTTTGGCGTTTCTGATTTTGCATATACCCCACTATTATATCCTTCTCCTGGTCGGCCCTGAATTGCTTTATCGTTTTCCCCTGCGATTGGATAAACTTGATAAATTCCGCGCGATCTCCGCTAAATTCCCTATTTAAGTAATCATCGAAATAGGAATCCAAATACGATTGCGGTATCGACATTCCGCGCCCTTTGAAGTCCTTAACAATCAGTTCCCTATCAATCATATTTTGCACTATTTCGCGCATATAGGCGTTTACCCGTTGGGAAAATTCGAATTCCGAGCGCGACTGCTGGCGTATCTGCGGAATAAAAGGTTCAACCTCCTTCATGATTTCGGCACGGGTAATAACCCTGTCTTCAACCACGGCTATTATGCTGTCGTCCCCGAGAGATACGTTCGAATTGTTCGCCCGTAGAAGTTCTTGCGCCGGCATGCAAGGATGCGCAATAGCGAAAAACGCGATAACAGATACTACTATACCTCTCATTTCAACCGCCGCGGAACCACGTTCACCAAAAAATTTTCGATCTCGCCGAGTTTGGCAACTGTCTTGGAGCTCGTCAAGACGGGAAAATGTCCGTTTAATTTAAAAAATTCCCGCCTACCCGCCCGTATTTTCCCCAATTTTAGTACGCCGCCCGAAGTCTCGAGAATATCGAAGCCCGCTATCTCCGTACAAATACGAATCCGGGCAACACGAAACAGGAGTTCGACACACGCCGGAATTTTCCCAAAACGGTCGCACACCTCGAACTTCAATTTTTCAAGTTCCGGAAGAGAGGCGGAAAGCGAAATTCTCCTGTATACGTCTATACGCAACTGGCTCTGCGGTATATAGGACCGGGGAATATATGCGTTGGAGATTTCGGCAATGTTGCTCTTTATTTCGCGCGCTAGAATTTCCTGGAAATAATTTTCGGCGTTCGAGGGGTCGGCTTCGAATTTTCCGCCTTCGCCGAGCCGGACGAAATCAAGCGAAAGGTTCGCCCTTCCCGTTCCGACGTATTTCTCGCCCTTCAGCAACGCTATGCTGCGTTTCAACAAATCGCAGTAAAGATCGAATCCGACACTCGCGATGTGTCCGCTTTGCCTGGTGCCCAAAAGATTTCCGCACCCGCGCAACTGGAGGTCGCGCATTGCTATTCTAAAACCGGCGCCCGGTTTGTTGTACTGTCTGATAACCCCCAACCTTTTGCGCGCGCTCTCGACAAGCGAGGCGTGGCGGTGGAGCAGAAGCCAGGCGTAGGCGCGGCGGGTAAATCGTCCAACTCTTCCCCTCAATTGGTAAAGCTGCGCCAATCCGAACTTATCAGCGCCTTCAATGATAATGGTGTTGCAGTTGGGTATGTCCAACCCCGACTCTATAATGGTGGTACACACTAGCATATCGTATTTGCCGTCGACAAAATCCGCCATTAGACGCTCCAAAGCGCTTTCGTTCAGGCGCCCGTGCCCGACTCCAATACGGAGGTTGGGAAACATCCTCCCGAGTTTTTTCGCAACGGCGTCTATTGTTCCAACCCTGTTGTGCAAATAAAAAACCTGTCCGTTTCTGGATATTTCCCGTTCCACCGCAATTCTAACCGTATCGTCGGAGTACTCCTTCACGAAGGTTTCCACGGGAAACCTGTTTTTCGGCGGGGTTTCAATCACGCTCATGGACCGCGCCCCCATCATTGCAAAATAAAGAGTCCTGGGAATGGGGGTCGCACTCATCGAAAGGACGTCGACTCCCTCGCGTAAAGCCTTAATTTTCTCCTTGTGCCTTACCCCGAAACGGTGCTCCTCGTCTATCACGAGCAAGGCGAGGTTCTTAAAGGTTATATCGTCGGAAAGTAGCGCGTGGGTAGCTATTATCACGTCTATTTTCCCCTCCTCCAACTCCTTTTTTATTTTTGCGCGCTCCGATCTTGTCCTAAACCTGGAGAGCATTTCCACAACCACCGGATACGCCCTCATTCTCTCGCGGAAATTCCTAAAATGCTGTTGGCAAAGAATTGTTGTGGGACACAGCACGGCGGCTTGACCGCCGGAGATTGCGCATTTGAAAACCGCCCTTAAGGCGACTTCCGTCTTTCCGTATCCCACGTCCGCGCACAAGAGCCTGTCCATAGGGCGCGGAGACTGCATATCGGACTTAACCTCGCCGATGGCTTTGAGTTGATCCGACGTTTCCTTGTACGGAAACGACGCGTCGAAACTCCGCTGCCAGTCGTCGTCAGCCGGAAAGGCGTGACCGGCGGCGGTAGCGCGCCTGGACTGCAATTCCAAAAGTTCGGCGGCGTAGTCGAGCGCCGCATGTTCGGCCGCCAGCTTGACCTTTGTCCACGATTTCGAATCAAGCTTGGCGAGTTTCGGCTCCCGCTTGTCGAGACCTATATAACGGCTCAATAAATACGCCTTATGGAGGGGGAGATACAAAACGGCTTCGTCTTCAAATTCCAGCTTTATCATTTCCTGGGGGGAACCGTCCATATCCATTTTTACAAGACCGTGGTATCTGCACACTCCGTGGCTTAAATGAACCACATAATCGCCCTCGCAAAGTTCAGAAAAATCCAAAAGTTGGTCGACTTGAATTTTGTGGGAAAATTTTCGTCCGCGGGGTTCCAATTCCATCTTGGTTCCGCGTCCAAAAATGTCGCGCGGACTGACAAAGACGGCGCCCTTCGCCCCACGGGAGAGGATTTTCCACGGAGGCCTCCGTTCCAAAAAATCGGGAATAATAAAGCCGTCGCCAAATCCCCCCTTCACGAATTTCGCCGAAAACTTTTTTTTTGCCGACGCGTACAATTTTCTTGCAAGCGCCTCGTCCTCCCGGTTGTCGGCGGCTATAAATACGTCCAATCCTTTTTTCGACCAGTCCGAGAGTTTGGCTATAAATCTCGCCCTGTCAGAATTTTCTGCCTCGAACCTGGCGAAGCCTATCTCCCCCCCGAACTCGCGGCAGACGTACGGGGACAAATCGGCCGAATCGAATTTTAAAACCCGGGCTTTTTCAAACACCGGTCCGGGAAGGTCGAGACCGGAAATCGCAAAGAAGTTGTCTTCGTCTCTGGCAAACGCCCTGCAAAAAGACTTTTTCGCCAAGCCTCCGTTTTCCGGACCGGAAAATAATCCGGGAAAATTTGCGAACAACCTGTACGGCTCCAAAAAAATCCAATCGACCGGGAGTTTGGGCAGGTAATCAAAAGCCGTAGATGAGAACTCCGACGGGTTGTTCGGAACACCGTCGATACGGACGGAGTCCAGGGAATTTTCCCCAAGTTGAGTACCGGGATCGAATACGCGAATGTTTTCCAAAAGCTCCCCGAAAAAATCGAGCCGGACGGGGGCGGAAGCCGACACGGGATAGACGTCTATAATTCCGCCCCTGGCGGCAAACTGTCCCGGACTTTCGCACAGGACCTCATTGTAGTACCCGAAATCCAAAAGTTTTTGCCTGGTTTCGGCAAACGAATAGCTCGATCCCTTGCGAAGCTCAAGTGTCTCGAAGGAATGCGGCGCACGGGCGGGTTCAAAAAACGCTTCGGGCGTCGATAAAACAACCGTCGGACCGGGAAACGCCGTAAAGTCCGATACGGCACCCAACGCACCCTCCCTTTCGCAAAGCGCATCGAACGCCGAGGCGTCGCCCGCACCGCTAGGCAACGAAGGCAGAATCCTTAGGCGAAAATCCCTGCCCTCCAATTCGAGGAAATATTTTAGCCGCGGATAAAAATACTCGCATTCCCCAAAGGAGTCGAAGATTACGAACGACAAACCCGACGCCGTTTCGCGGGACAATATGCGCGAAAGCAACATCCCCCATGCGGGCTGGACCACATTCGGATAAAAATAAGCGTTGTTTTCGACCCTGTCCTGCCTCATTCAAGTAAAGTCCTGGAAACGCCGTTGTCCGACCCCTCCAAAACGACGCATCGACCCCCGAACATCCATCGTCCACAAGTAGACCGTCATCCTACGAAAGACCCTCTTTTGGAGGAAAGGGGATAGGCGACGCCGGGAGTTGGTTCCCTTTTTGCATACCCGAACCCCGCGGATTTTCCCCCGCCTCCTGCGGCGTATTTAACAACTTATTCTGTACAAATTTGGAGTATTTCGCGCACGCCGAGGCTGCGGCCTTGATTTCGGCGGCTTTTTTCGAGCCCGCCGACGCCCTCGCATAGGGTTTCGACGCCACCCGGACTTCCATTTCAAAGACTTTTCTATGGTCCGGTCCGCTCTGAGAAAGCAAAACGTACTCCACAGACTCCCCCCGCTTTGCGGCAAGCTCCTGGAGGGTTCCCTTTGGATTTTGGCGATCCGCCAAACCGGGAACCTCATCGAGTTTTTTTCCGTACCAGCCGAGAACCACGCTGCGCGCCGATTCAAACCCCGCGTCCACGTATACGGCCCCCACGACGGCTTCGAGGGCGTCCTCGGCCGCCGACGCCCGGAAGCGGATCTCTTCGGCTCCCGGAGGGAGCGCCAGGTACGACGGTATGTGCAAACTCCACGATAGTTCGGCCAGAAACGAGCCCCGAGTGAGGACCGTCCTTATCTTTGTAAGCCTGCCTTCGCCAAGCGAATCAAATTTCCTAAAAATAGCGTCCGATATGACGGACTGCAGTACGGCGTCGCCGAGAAATTCCAGACGTTGATTCGAGCGTACTTTTTTCTTCGAGGCGCCGACAACCCCCGGATGGGTAAGGGCTTCCCGCAATATTTTGCGATCTTTGAACGCATACCCCAAACGTCTTTCCAAACCCGCAAGACCCTTTTTTTTTACCTTATCTTTGTCTGGGAACGGTTGTCTTACCGCGGTGTTCGCGCCATTTGTCTTTCCAACTACGGCCATCTTGAGTATCGACCCTTGTGTTTCCTGAACCCCGTGTTTATCCGGAGGACAAGGCAAATCGTTTATCGACCTCTTTTGCCAATTTTTCGTAGGCAAACGCGCCCTCGTTCCATTTCGCGTATTCGAAAATGGTTTTCCCAAAACTTGGAGCCTCCGCCAGGCGCACAGTCCGAGGTATTAGGGTGTTGAAAACTTTTTGTCCCATATAATTTTTAACCTCGGCGAGAACCTGCTTGGACAAATTCGTACGCGAATCGTACATCGTCATCACAACTCCGCCCACTTCAAGGGAACGATTTACCCCCGTCTCGCGAAGTTGTTCCACAACCCCCATTATCTGCCCCAATCCCTCCATCGCCAAATATTCGCATTGAAGGGCTATCAGTAGATAATCCGCCGCCGCGAGGGAATTCATCGACAGCAATCCCAAAGACGGAGGGGCGTCTATAACAATCGAATCGAACTCCCCCGACAACTTGAGGGGTTCGAGGCATTCCCTTAGCCGCAAAAGATAGTTGTCCACTCCCGATAGTTCGACCTCTATCGCCGATATATCGGTTTCCGACGGAATCAAATTGAGATTTTTCCTTCCCGTATCCAGAATCTTATCCCGCGCGGAACCCTCGCCGTGCAATACCTGGTACAAGCTTAGTCCGCGTTTTTTTTCGAATCCAAGGGCGCTTGTTGCGCTGGCCTGCTGGTCCATATCCACGAGCAAAGTCTTCAATCGACGCCGAGCCAAACCTGCGGCGAGGTTCACCGCGGTGGTGGTTTTGCCGACTCCTCCCTTTTGGTTTGCGACTACGAAAATCTTGGCTGCCATTTTTACTCCCTTTACAGTAAACATCAAAAGACGCACATTTCCAGTCTTTTTAGATGCCGAAAAATAAACGTGTCCCCGTTTTCCCCCTTTTTGCCAAAAATACTTTTCGACTTGCAAGAAGAAAACTTTTCCGCAAATTATCCGTCGACTACAGGATTGCCCCCATAGTTCAATGGATAGAGCAACGGTTTCCGGTACCGTTAATTTGGGTTCGACTCCCAATGGGGGTGCGTCCTACGGCGCGCGACGCCAACTGGGCGAATTCCGAAACGTTGCGAGATAAAAATATCGCCGAAATCCCCGTTTCCGGGGACGTTTCCTAGACATCGTTCCCGCCCGCCCGTCTGGCTATTTCCTCAAAATACCCCTGCGCCGAAAACTGTTTTTGCTTTTTTGTCTCCGACGGTTTGTAATACGCCCCGTTTCCGTGCAAAAAACTGGAATACGCATTGTCCTTTAGATACGCGTCGAGTATTTCGTGTATTATTCTCCCCTTTAAAACGGGGTTCTCAATGGGGAAAATGCATTCTATTCGCTTGAACATGTTCCGCGTCATTATATCGCCGCTACCGGCGTAAACCTCCGGATTGCCGCCGTTTTCAAAATAATATATACGGCTATGTTCCAGATAGACACCCACGATGCTCTTAACCGTAATATTTTCGCTCAACCCCTTTACTTTGGGGACCAACGCGCATATTCCGCGGACAACCATGTCTATTTTTACCCCCGCCCGCGAAGCCTCGTAGAGGGCGTCTATAGAGCTTTTTTCCACAACGGAATTTACTTTTATTATTATGCGCGCCTTCCTCCCCTTTTTTGCATTTTCCGTCTCGCGAGCCACAAGCGAGAGAAATTTCGAATGGAAACAAAACGGAGCAACAAGCAGCTTTTTAAATTCCGGATTCCGGACTTTCCCCGTGAGGGTGTTAAACAACGACGCCACTTCCAAAGTAATGTCGGGTTGCGCCGTAAAGAAGGACAAATCGGTGTAGATTTTCGCCGTTTTCGAATTGTAATTGCCCGTGCCCAAATGGACGTATCTGCGCAACACTCCGCCGTCCTCCCTGCGGACGACCAGGCAAATCTTGCAATGCGTTTTGAACCCCACTATTCCGTACACCACGTGGACGCCGCGTTCTTCCAGCTCGCGCGCCCATTGGATGTTGTTTTCTTCGTCGAAGCGGGCTTTCAATTCTATAAGGACAGTCACCTGCTTGCCGTTGGCGGCGGCCTTTTTTAAGGATTCGACAATGGACGAGCCGTGGCTTGTGCGGTAAAGTGTCATCTTTATAGCCAACACCGCGGGATCCTGCGCCGCACGCGAAACAAAATCCTCGACGGGGGCAAAGCTGTCGTACGGGTGGTGCAGTAGGATATCCTTCTGCGCAATCAGGGAAAAGTAGTCCTTGTAACGTCCGAACTCCTCCGGTACGTACGGCCTGAACGGGGGGAATTTCAGATCGGGGCGGTCTATCATATCGTATGCGATACTCAGGCGCGCCAAATTAAGGGGGCTGCCGTTTATCTTGTATATGAAATTTTCATCGAGGTCTATGGCGTTCACGAGGGTCCGCAGAACAGAATCGCCTACGCAATTCTCTATTTCAAGGCGGACGGCGGCGCCCTTCCGCCTGTTGTGGAGCTCGTTTTCGATAGTGTTTAAAAGATTTTCGGTCTCCTCCTCGTCGAAGTACAAATCGGAATTACGGGTTATCCTAAATATGGCGGAATTCTTGACTTTATATCCCGGGAAGAGCCTTTCGGCGTAGTATTTTATAGTGTCGCTAAGATATACGAAGTGCTCCTCACCCTTCGTCCCGCCCGATTCTCCAAACTTTATTATGCGGGAAAGTATGGGGGGAACCGGGATTACAGCTACGGAGCCCTGTGAACGCCTGATTTCGGGATTGGCTATACTTACGAGGACGTAGAGCCCCTTGTTTCTGAGGTGGGGGAACGGGTGCGCCGGATCCACCGCCAACGGGGTAAGCGCAGGGTATATGTCGGACTCGAAATACTTCAACAGCCATTCTTTTTCCGCCGGTGAGCATTCTTTCGGCGTCTTGAAAAATATCCCCTCCCCGGCGAGGGCGGGAAGAAGTTCGTTCTTCCAACAATCGTATTCGTCGGCAATCATGGAATTTGTAATGGCGGATATCCGTCTCAACTGCTCCCGTGGTCCAAGACCGTCGAATCCCACTTCCAAAACCCCCGACTCCAATTGCTGTTCGAGTCCCGCCACGCGTATTTCGAAAAACTCATCGAGATTATTGCTGGCTATGGACAGAAACCTCATGCGCTCCAACAGCGGGAATTCTTTTTCGGAGCACAAATTTAAAACCCGCCGGTTGAAGGCGAGCCAACTCAACTCCCTATTGAAATAAATACCTCCAGTACGTTTCATCTGCATTCAATCTCAACGCCTCAAAGCCGCGTAAAGCGACAACGGAGGCAAGGTAAGTATACCCGATTCCACGGCGTTAAAGTCGTCGGGCAATCCGCGAACATCGAACCTGTCGATGTCAGCGATGTGGACGAAGCCCTCCATATCCCCGCCAATCGGGATACCGGCGCAATTTTCCGTCGGGTTAAACGCCACGAATATCGAAGGGGCGCGATCCATGGAATTATCCGCGTTAAACATCGCGGCCGCCGCGGGCCCCGGATCGCCGGAATAAAATTTAAAAAAACCGCCGCCGACCGGATCGTAGGGGCGCAAGGCGGCGCCGTCGCTCGACAGTCTAAATTTCACCAGACTCCTGAGCCAATCTCTAGGGCCGGCGAAGCGAGCCGACCGGGAATAATCGAGCGCATTGGCGACTCCGTCTTTATAGGTATTGCTCTTTCCCCCCTTGCTTCGAATAAGATCAAAACCCTCCGCGAGCATCGGGATTCCGTGGGAAAACAATATTAAAGCGCACGCCATTTTATACCTGTTTACGTCTTCGAGGGAGGGGTTGTCCCAACGCGGACTTATTCTGTCGAACAGACACATATCGTCGTGGCTTTCAATGTAGTTCACGCTTTGAGAGGGCCAACGAGAAGTTCCCCCCATACTGCCGGACATAAAGTACTTGAATCCCTCAAAATTTCCGCCCCCCTTAGCGTAGGACAACATGAACTCCCTAAAACCGTCGTTCCACGAGGCGTATCCCGTCTGCATCAACGCCCCCGATATGTGGCCCCTAAAACTCCACGGTTCCGCTATCAGTATTACGGAGGGATTGACTTTCTTCAACTCGCGTTCTATTTCCCCCAAAAGCCCTAATCCCAGTAATTCCGCGAGGTCGAAACGGAATCCGTCCACCCCGTAGCGGAGGACGAGCGTTTTGAGGCTGTCAAACACCATTCTTTTCGCCATTGGAGAACGCGCGCGGAAATCGTTTCCGCATCCGCTAAAGTTCAGAAATTCGAAATTTGAATTCGTCTCGAAGTAATATTCCTTGTCGACCCGCTCGAGATAGTTAGGTTCCCCCACGTGGTTGTAGACGACATCCAAAACCACGCTGATGCCGGCGTTGTGGAACGCGCGCACAAGTCCGGCGAATTCGTCGTTTTGGGAGGCATTTCTGGGATTTGTCGCGTAACTGCTCGACGGGGAAAACCAATTTACCGGCATATACCCCCACTCGTAATCCGACGGCACGGCCGCCGTGAACTCTTGAACGGGCTGTAGTTCCACGCAATTGACTCCCGTTTGCCTTATGTAGCAAGATTTGTCGGACAACCATTTGCTCAATCCCGCAAAAGTCGCACGTTGACCGCTATCGAGCTCCGCCGGCGCACGGGCAAGTATGTCCCGAAGGTGAACCTCCATAACAACCAGATTATTCCACGAGGGGGGGGTAAAAGCCGCGGGCACGGGAAGATCCGATTCGTACTTGACGATGGACGGACCCGACGACGAAACCATGGCGTTGGCGTACGGGTCCGCCACGGAAAAACGGGGATCGAAAGCGCTTGAGGCGTTCCCGTTTTTTCCGTCGATATGGAAAAAATAGTACGCCCCGCTTAAATCGGCGGCGGCGGCGGCCGTCCATACAGCTCCGTCGGAAGTGGACGCCTTAAGAAGGTTTTCCCCCCTGTCCCCGTCCGACCACGTTCTCACATAAACAGCATCGGCACGCGGGGCGAATATGGAAAAGTGGGTACAACCGTCCTTCTTATAGGCGCCGAGTTTCGCGCCGGAATACATGCCGGTCAACAGTTTGCCGTGGCCGACCGGCGCGGATATCCCGTATTCGGGAGCGGCTACCGAAAGATCGCCGCCCGGCGCGCAGGCACCGTCGAATTTCAATGCAAAAACGTTACATCCGCCCCTATCGAGGGAAAGCCCGAGATTCATGTTCCCGGACTTGTCGAACACCGCGTTTGGGGCGTCGGAACGCGGCTCGAGCCATCTGCCGGTCGACGATATGAATTTGAACGATGCGGAACGTTTCCTCAACCCCAACGCCGGAATATCGACGCTCAATTGACGCTGAAAATCCGTCGACCCGGTCTTTTCCATCTTCCATTCTGGTTTATCGAATCCGTTCCACGCGTTGAAATCCCCGCAAACGTAGTAGTCCGTTTTCGAGTCGCCGCAGAAATTTTCGAAATTCCCCGATCCCAACATGAAGTGCAGCTTATTTTCGTCGATGTAATAGGACGTATATTTTGAAAAATCGTATTTCGAAATCCTGTCGACCGTATAGTTCGCGGGAACAGAATTTCCAACCAACCTGAATTCCGGGATTTCCGCGCAATCCCTGCTCAATACGACGCTTATTTCGTCCACGGCGGACCACCATGCCTTTAAAATTTTCATTGCGCCCTAAATCTGATATTTTTCGGTAGCGACGAACGTTTGCGAAGCCTAACCTTCGAAACGTAGGTGCGCAGTTTTAAATGTCCGATTTCGGATCCATGGGCATCGATCAACCCTCCTCCCGCGGACTTGGGCTTCGGAACATACTGCGCTTCGGCACCGCTTCCGGAGGACGGTCGCCGCCCCGGATATTCTCCGATATTTGTGTCCGCGGCACCAGTCATGTCTATGCGAAACTCCGGTTTGATTGCCCCGTCCGTTGAAATTCCGCCCGGAACGGATTGCGAAGATTCCAGTTCGACCGTCCTGACTTCGGAGGCGAAAAATTTTCCGTCGTCGACATCCGTCAAAAATGGAGATTTTGAAGACGACGATCCTTCCGTTCCAAAACTCTTGGAGTCGAACGCGGACGCGTTTCCAGCGGGATTCTTCGCTTCCCCCCGCCCGGAATACCGGGTGGAATCGTTAAAGCGGAATACGGTTTCGCCCGTGTAGGAAAACCCGAGTTTTTCACGCGCTATACGTCCGGCGAACTCATCGTCGAGGACAAGTCTTTGATGGTATTCCTTTTTGTATTTTTTATCCCGCTCGAGCGTTGAAATTTGATTTTTGAGAAGCACCAACGTCTTAATCGACTGTTCATTTTCCTCCCCCATACCGCTCCAAGTCGCATACAAAACCCAGGATATTGCCGCGCCAACAAGAGTCAGTATGAACACGAGCATTTTAAAGATGGCATGGGACTTCACTTCGCCAATATCGCAACGGTCAGCACCCGTGTAAAGAATATTACGTTTTAGTTTTACAAAAAATATATATTCTGAAAAAATCCCTCCAAAAAGTTATGGAATCGACAAGTAAAAATCCGGGTGAATCGACTTGGCGGTTCGCCGTTTCCCGGTAAACGAAAAAGCGGTGCAATGGGCAGAAGCGTACGCAGTTTGTGGGCCGAAAAAATAAGGGGAGGGGAAACCAAGCTTCGACCCTACGCGGACCGCCGGTTGAATGGCAAAAAATCCCCGAAATATTCGATGCCCGGGTCGGGAAGAGAACAATTGTGTGGCAAGGTGTTGGGAATAGATCCCAGCCTGAGGGGAACGGGTCTTGCAGTAATAGAATCAACTCCGGACGGTTCGCTCCGTTACGTCGATTCCATCACCGTGAGGAACTCCCCAAGAATGACGATGCCGCAATGTCTCGCCAGGATATTTCTTGAAACACAGCTGATGATACGCACCCATAAACCTGTATGTGCGGCGATAGAACAGTGTGTTTACGTTCAAAATTATAAGACCGCCCTAATTTTGGGATCTTCGCGCGGCGCGGCAATCGCGGCATTGGCAGGGGAGGGACTTGAAGTTTTTGACTACCCCCCCCTGAGGATAAAACAGGCCGTAATAGGATACGGAAGGGCGAGCAAAGAACAGGTTGCAAAATCCGTGGCGGCGCTCGTGGACAAAGCAGGAATATTGCCGTCCGACGAAGCCGATGCCGCGGGAGCGGCCATAGCTCACATCTTCACGCACAAATCATGAATAAGACATTTATAGCTATGGCAGCCGGAATCGGCAGCCGGTTCGGAGGCTTGAAGCAGACCGCAAAATTTGGAAATTCACGAAAAGTAATCCTCGACTTCGCCGTCGAAGACGCCGTGGCGTCGGGATTCGATTGCGCGATATTCGTAATACGCCGCGATATTGAACGGGATTTCCGCGAAGCGGTGTCCAAAAAATACGAGGATGTCGTCGACGTGCACTATGTCTTCCAGGACGAGGCCGGCGAAAGGCTCCCCGCCGGCAGGCGCAAACCCTGGGGCACGGGACACGCCGTTCTGGCGTGCTCGGAGCGGGTTAAGACGCCCTTCCTGGCCGTGAACGCAGACGATTATTACGGGGCGAAGACGTACGGACTGGTTGCACGATTCCTCGACGGAAACAAAGCGGATACCTGCGCACTTGCCGGTTATAAATTAAAAAATACGCTGTCCGAAAACGGCGGAGTGTCGAGGGGGATATGCGAAACAAACGCCGGTTTGGAACTTCTCTCCATTTCGGAGTATACCGGAATACGCCGCGACGCCGTCGGACATATAACGTGCGACGGCGGGGAAATTTTTTATGGAGACGAATACACCTCGTTGAATTTCTGGGCGTTCCCGAAAGAGTTCATGTCGCTATTGGGAACATATTTCGAGGATTTCCTGCTCGCAAACTCGAAGAGCCAAACAGCCGAATTTTACCTGCCAGCGGCCGTAAACCAATCGCTAAAAGACAGCGATATGTCGGCGAAGGTTCTTCCGACGGACGACCGCTGGCAGGGGATCACATACAAGGCGGATATGCCCGTAGTCGAGAAGTTCCTCAGGGAAGCGGGGCGGATATGAACACGAGGGGATATACGCACGCCATGAAAACGCTTGCGGTTTTATCGCTTGCGGCGACTTGCGGACCGTACGCGTTTGGACAGGCGGTAATCCCGCCGAACGGCAACCCGCAAAAGTCCATAATTTTCGAGCAGGAGGCTCCGAAGCCGAAAGAAAGGATATCCGAGCAAAATTCCCTGTTCATTGTGGGCGGGGACAAGGCGGACGTTAAAGACAACGCATTTTCCCCGTCGCTTTTGGCGAGTTTTCAAGATTCCGAAATGGAGTGGTGGTTCAATATCCCTCCGGGCTCGGTTCCCTACTTAGCGAAAACGACCGTTGTTTATACAAACCAGGTATTCTCGATTTTCCCCTTCATCTACAACGCCTCCACAAGACGCGGGAAATTCAACGTCACGTATTCCGTAAAGGCGGATTATCCGGACAATACTACGACGGTATTCGTGGACAAGGCGTCGTTTGAAGGTGAAAAAAAATTCGACGACATAATAATAGCCTGCCCCGACGTCCTTGAGGTACGTTTCGACAAAAAGTACAAGACCGGACGATACAAATTCACCATGACCGCCCGCGACAATATCGGCGGAGCCGAAAGTTCCTGTTTTGCCTACATGGATTTGAAAACCTGGCAGGCTCCGCCGCCGTTAACCGACACGAAAAATTTGGACGCCCTGATAAGAAGTTTTTATCTGACCCCGTCTCCGGAACTTCTCTACTCCTTATTCTTCAGCCCGGCATTAAATTTGGAACAAAAGGATGCGCCGAATTCCCTGAATTACACATATATCGGATTTTTCAGGACGGCTTTCAAACGCAACATGTTCTTAATTCCGTACATAAGAAACAGTTTTGCAAACGCCACCCCCCTTGACAGGGCAAAAACCATATTTCTTTTTAAAATATTGGAAATACCGGAAATAGACGGTTCGCTTCTGACCTCTAGGGAGAAGGACTACATCTCGCTGCTAAACAAGGCCGAATTCCCCAATCCATACGAATCGTGGCACCCCGTAATAGGGGCGGCGCAAATAGACATGTTGTGGGGGGAATTTTTTGCAAACGGAAGATACCGCCCCGTGAGGAGAATAATAGACCTGCTTGCAAATTCCAAAGAAGGCGCGTTTGCACGCGACATGGTAAACAAGCGGCGCAAACCCGCCACGCGGAAGGAATGGGCCCGTTTCATGATCGGCGTACTACACCGCGCCGCCCTAAACACCGTAGTCGAGACGGCATCGAGGGTTCCCCTTGTTAGAAAATACTGTTGTTGGGCCGTAGACAACCGCGATATTCCCGAATCGACCTACAACGTCCTAAACCCCATTTTCGGAAAGGACGCCTCCGGAAAGGATGGAAATCCGTTTGAGGGGAAAGCCGAAGAAATTAGACGTTTTTACGCCCCGAAAATTTTCAAATCGGAGGGAAAATAGGGATCAGACACCTATGGACGAATCGCAGGCAAAGCGCAGAATCTACGAACTGCGGGAATTGATTGAAAGGCACGAACGCCTGTACCGCATAGAAAACGCGCCGCAGATATCGGACGACGATTTCGATGCGCTCATGCGGGAGCTGAGGGCGCTGGAGTCGGAATTCCCCAGGTTTTTCGACAAGGATTCGCCGTCGCAAAAAATCGGGACCGATTTGTCGCAATCCTTTATTTCCCGCGAACATTTGAGCCCGATGCTGAGCCTCGATAATGTTTTCAACATCGCGGAGCTCCGGGATTTCGACTTCAAGTTGAAAAAAGTTCTAGGTTTCCCCGAAAACGCGAAACTTCCCTATTGTATCGAACCAAAAATAGACGGCGCGGGAATTTCCGCCGTATATGAAAACGGAACGCTAAAATATCTTCTCACGCGCGGAAACGGCGAACGCGGGGACGACATAACAAAGAACTCTTCCGTCTTCAAGAATCTGCCGTCCAGACTGGAGGGGGACAAAATTCCAAAACTCCTCGAGATACGCGGGGAGGGGTATATGACCCTCCCGGAATTCGAAAAGATAAGAGCAAACGCGCGTACGGAATTGGAACGCAAATTTAGACAGAAATTCCCCGATGAAACGGAAAAACCGCGCGGTACGATACCGGACGGTGATACGAAAAACATAGAAAAGTCGCTTCCCGCCAATCCGCGCAACCTGGCGGCGGGAACAATGAAGCTGCTCGACGCCAAAATATTGGCGACGCGGTCCCTAATGGCGGTTTTTTACTCCGTGGGGAAATCGGAGGGGTTCGAACTCGATCTTCAATCAAGCCTCCCGGACGAACTCGACAAGCTGGGACTTCCGCACGTCGACTGGCACGAACGCGCCAGCGGCACGGAGGAAGTCTTCGAAAAAATATCGGAACTCGAGGAGTTAAGAAACGAATTCGATTTCAATACCGACGGGGCGGTCGTTAAACTCGACGACGTTACCCTCCATTCGCGCGCGGGATCCACCAGCCACGCTCCCAGATGGGCGGTGGCGTGGAAGTACCGTGCGGAACGCGCCTCCACAAGGCTAAAATCGATAACCGAACAAGTGGGCAGAACCGGCACCGTCACCCCGGTTGCCGAACTTGAGCCAGTCCGGATTTCGGGCAGCACGGTATCGCGCGCCACGCTGCACAACGCGGGCTATATAGCATCGAAGGACATACGTGCGGGCGACGTCGTAATTGTGGAAAAAGCGGGAGAGATTATACCCGCCGTAGTGGGGGTGGATACTTCAAAACGCCCCGCCGACAGCGTACCCTACGAATTCCCGGAATACTGCCCGGAATGCGGATCAAAATTAAGACGTCTCGGGGAAAAAATGCTGTACCGGTGTCCGAACTTGGCGTGCCCCCCCCAAGTCCGCGGGAGGCTCGAACATTTTGCGTCGCGCGATTGCATGGATATCAGGGGAATGGGAAGGTCCGTTGTGGAAAAACTCGTGGATACGTGCGGGATAAAAGACCCGTCCGACATTTACAAGCTTACAATCGACGATATACTTAAGCTCGATAAATTCGCGGAGAAAAGCGCTGAAAACCTGCTCGCTTCGATAGAAGAATCCAAGAACCGCGACTTATGGAGACTGGT
This sequence comes from uncultured Opitutales bacterium, assembly GCA_964564825.1. Classification (GTDB taxonomy): domain Bacteria; phylum Verrucomicrobiota; class Verrucomicrobiia; order Opitutales; family Intestinicryptomonadaceae; genus Merdousia. The sequence goes on along the minus strand of CAZMBN010000005.1, from coordinate 21,934 downwards.
CTTCGGGCTCGGTATACTCGAGATAGGAGAGCAGTTCGCAAAGGCGCTCGCAAAAAAATTCGGTTCGCTCGACAACCTCATGAAGGCCGGTATTGACGAAATAAAAAGCCTGGAAGGTTTTGGAGGGGGTTCAAAAAAGAAAAGTCCGGACATTTTGCGGGAATCCCAACCCGTGAGGGCGCTGTCGGTGCGGGCGTTTTTCGACGATCCTCACAACATTGAAACCATAGAAAAGCTTCGCGTTTGCGGTCTGAGATTCGAAAATTCCGAAAAAATCCCGTCCAACCCGGGAAATTCCCCCTTCCACGGGAGGACGTTCGCAATAACTGGGAAACTCGAGTCAATGGGACGCAACCGGGCGAAGGCGTTGATAGAAGAATTCGGAGGCAAAGTGTCGTCGACCGTGAGCGCTTCCACCGATTTTGTGGTCTCCGACGGAAAATCGACCGGAAACAAGATGAAAAACGCGCTCGTCTACGGGACGAAAATATTAAGCGAGGACGATTTCCTTAAAATGCTGTCGACCGCGCGCAACGCCGCAAATCCGGAAGCTCCCGGGACGGATGCCTTTAAATCGACGGCGGGAAATCCCATATCGAAAAAAACCGGCGGCTTTACGGAAATGGACGATCAGCCAACCCTCTTCTAACGCCGCTAAAGCAATAAATGCTTGTAACGGGTAAGAACGACCGTAGAGTTGCCGACTTTACCAACAATGGAATCGATATGAAAATGGAATCAGGAGATAAGAAGAGCGTTACGGACTCCAACTCATGTCCCTTTTACGTTAAGGAAAGCGTGGACGGGATGCGTAGGAGCATACTGAAGCACTTGGAGACATCCCTGGCGCGCGCGGTCTCCACGGCGTCAAAAAGGGACTGGTGGGTGGCCACCGCCCTGGCCATACGCGACCATACTATGAACCGTTTCATAGAGACGATGAATAGGCAGCACCAGAAGGACGTAAAGCGCGTATACTACTTATCGCTTGAATACCTTGTGGGCAGACTCACCGCGGACACTTTGGTGAATGCCAACCTGCTCGACGTTACAAAGAAGGCGCTGTCCGAATTGGGACTCGACTACAAGGAGATAATATCCGAAGAAGTCGATATGGGATTGGGCAACGGGGGGCTTGGACGCCTTGCGGCCTGCTTTCAAGATTCGCTCGCAACGCTGAATTATCCGGCCGTGGGATACGGCATCCGTTACGAATTCGGTCTGTTTACGCAAAGCTTTGAGAATGGAAAACAGGTGGAGTCGCCAGACAACTGGTTGCGTTACGGTTCTCCGTGGGAAATTGTCCGGCCGGAAAAAGTCACAAAAGTGCCCATGGGGGGATTTGTGCAAAACACGATGACGAACAAAGGCGACTGGATTCCGATATGGCACCCGAAGGGCAACATACTTGGAGTACCGTGGGACATTCCCGTCGTAGGATACGGAGCGAAAACGGTCAACTTCCTCCGTCTCTGGGAATCCCGGGCGTCCAACGAATTCGATCTCAACGCGTTCAACGAGGGCGGATATGCGCAGGCCGTTCACGAAAAAGCCATGAGCGAAACCGTCTCTAAAGTTCTCTATCCCAACGACAAAACGGAGAACGGGAAAATCCTGCGCCTAATTCAACAATATTTCTTCGTGTCGTGTTCGCTCCAGGACATAATAAGACGCTATAGAAGCGAACACTCCGATTGGAGCCAATTTCCGGATAAAGTCGTCATACAACTGAACGACACCCACCCCGCAATAGCCGTTCCCGAGCTCATGCGTTTATTTGTCGACAACTATTTCATGGGCTGGGACGAGGCCTGGAGGATTTGCCAGAAGGTGTTCGCATATACGAACCACACCCTGCTGCCGGAGGCCCTCGAAAAATGGTCGGTATCGTTCTTCGAAAAAATATTGCCCAGGCATCTGCAGATAATATACGAAATCAACGCCCGTTGGCTCAAAAAGGTTGCCGAAATATATCCGAACGACAATTCAAAGCAGGAAGCCCTCTCCATAATAGAGGAAGGCCAGCCAAAAATGATAAGAATGGCGTACTTGGCGGTGGTGGGCAGCTTCAGCGTAAACGGCGTCGCCGCATTGCACACGGAATTGCTGAAAGACAGCGTTCTGAGGGGGTTCTTTGAAATATCCCCGGAGAAATTCAACAATAAAACAAACGGGGTCACCCCGCGCCGCTGGCTGAAAGTCTGCAATCCCGGCCTGTCCAAACTTATAGACAAAAAAATAGGGGGGGCATGCTGGCCGAAGGATCTCGGAATGCTGCGCGAGCTTCAGAAATACGCCGGAGACCGCTCGTTCCAAGACGAATTCATGGAGGTGAAACTTGAGAACAAAAAGAACCTATCCTCCATAATAAAGCGAAAATGCGGAATAGACGTCGACCCCGGGGCGATGTTCGACGTGCAAATTAAGCGGCTGCACGAATACAAAAGGCAGCATTTAAACCTGCTCCATATATTGCATTTGTATAAAAGCCTTTTGCACAATCCTAGTCTGAATATACCGCCGCGCGTGTTCATTTTTGGGGCAAAAGCCGCTCCGGGCTACGATATTGCGAAGAACATAATATACGCCATAAATAAAATCGGAGACAAAATCAACTCCGACAGACGTATAAACGGCATGCTGAAGGTCGTATTTATACCTAACTACAATGTTTCGAGCGCAATGGACATAATTCCCGCGGCGGACCTCTCTGAACAGATTTCCACGGCGGGGAAAGAGGCGTCGGGAACGGGAAATATGAAACTGGCGCTAAACGGCGCGGTAACCATGGGAACCCTCGACGGCGCGAACGTGGAAATACTGGAGGCGGTGGGACCCGAAAACATATTCATATTCGGTATGACGGTAAAGGACGTGCAAAAATTGAAGGGATCGGGATATAATCCGTGGGATTTCTACTCGAACGATCCCGAACTCAAATCTTTGCTGGACTGGATTGTGTCCGACTATTTTGTACCGGAAAATCCCGACGCATTCATGCCGATGCGCAAATCCGTATTGGATTGGGGGGATCCGTTTATGGTATGCGCCGATTTTGAAGCGTATTGCGCCGCGCAGGAAAAAGCGGGACAGGCTTTCCTTGACAAACGCCGTTGGGCGAAAATGGCGATACTAAACACCGCGCGAATCGGGAAATTTTCCTCCGACCGCACGATACAAGAGTACGCTACGGAAATTTGGCATCTTAAGCAGGCTTAGCGCTTGGGTCGGGTCGGCGCGTGCGGGGGCGATTGAAGGCTAAAATAAAGTTGCCAAGGGCTCCCGGCGTCGGTTTTAATGTGCGAAGTTTCCATGGGCACGCTCAACAAATTTATATTCAAACAGGTGGCGACTGCGACCTTTATGACGGTCGCCCTTTTTGTTTTTGTGCTTGTGTTGGGCAACGTTGTAAAGGAGGTGATGGGGGACTTGTCCGCCGGACGCCTCAGTCTAAGCTTCTTCTTTTATATTGTGGCGCTCATAATTCCGGGAGTCGTCCCTTACGCCCTACCGCTGGGAATGCTTACCGGAATATTGTTGGTTTTCGGCAGGATGTCGGCGCAAAGCGAAGTTGTTGCGATAAAAGCCTGCGGAAGATCGATTTACAGCATGGCGGCACCGGTGTTTCTACTGGCGATAGTCGCCTCGATATTTTCGGTGGCCATAAATTTCTACTATGCACCCGTAGCCAATTACGCATATAAAAGTTCCCTAAAAAACCTCATACGGTCGAATCCCCTCCAACTCATATACCCCGGGGCGTTTATCAGGGATTTTCCCGGGTATGTCATGTATTCCGACAAATCCGACGGGGAGAAGCTGTTGAATTTCAGGTTATGGGAAATCGGCCGCAACGGCAATCCTCCCGTGTTTATACAATCGAAAAGCGCGTTATTGACGTACGACGATCTGTCGGACGAAATAGTCTTGCGGTTGAAGGACGTATGGGGGGAACTCAAAGGCGAACGTTATACTTACGGAAGCGAACTCGAAATAAAGCTTCCCTTGGACAGAATAATAGGATCGTTCGACGGACATAAGACGAAGTTGAAATTAATGACGTTCGGGGAATTGCTGAAGGCGCGCACCTCCTGGCATAGAGGGGCGGATCCCTCAACCCTCTCGGAGGGGCAAAAGTTCCGCGACCGCATAGATGTCCAGGTTCAAATACAAAAGAATTTCGCCATGGCTTTTTCAATATTCTCCATGGTTCTCCTTGCCGTTCCTCTTGGAATAAAAGCTTCAAGAACAGAAACATTTGCAAATCTCGCCATCGCGTTGGCTCTGGCGTTGAGCTATTATCTGCTCATAGTCGTGATTTCGTGGATGGAAAAATATCCATCGCTTCGTCCCGATCTGCTGATTTGGATTCCAAACTTAATATTTCAGGGATCGGGCTGTTTCCTCATATGGAAATCCTCCAAACACTAAAAGCGTGCCTCCCCAATTATAAACGTTGACAACCCGTCTTCGACCCTTCAGAATGGGGGTCGTGATCTGTTCCGATTGATATATTGCACATATCAAAAGCCACACAGGAAGGGTATATATGATGGATAGAAGGAAATTCATAAAGAACATGGGGGCGACGTCCGCCGCAACGTTTGTACTGCCGAGATTTTCGATTGCGCGCACAAAATCTCCAAATGAAAAGATAAACCTCGCATGCGTCGGAGTCGGAGGCATAGGTTACATGACCTTCCCCGGCATCAAGGGTAAGCAGGGGAGCGGGGAAAAAGACGCGAGGGTTGTCGCCGTGTGCGATGTGGATTGGAAGTACAGCGCGGAGAACTACAATAAATACTGCAACGGCGTGAAAAAGTTCACGGATTACCGCGAAATGCTCGATAAAATGGGCAAGGATATAGACGCTGTCTGCGTTTCGACACCCGACCACACCCACTTTAAAATAGCGATAGACTCCATGTCCTGCGGGAAACACGTCGCCGTGCAAAAGCCGTTGACCCACAACATCTGGCAGGCGCGCGAGTTGAAAAAAGCAAAAAATTACTACAAGGTTAAAACGCAGATGATGAACCAGGGGCACGCCACCAGCGCCATTCGCATGATAAAGGAATGGTTCGACAGCGGAGTGACGGGTCCCGTACGCGAAGTGCACGTAATGACCACCGGTCCCTTCTGGGGAACCCTATCCTTTATGAAGCCGAAGGAGGGAATTCCCATAAACAAGGAAAAAGCCCCGGAACACATAGCATGGGATTTATGGATAGGCCAGGCGAAGTACCACGATTACAATCCCGTTTTGCATCCGCAGGCGTGGCGCAGCTTCTGGGATTACGGAACGGGCATGTTGGGAGACTGGTTTTGCCATACGGGAGACGCGCCGGTTTGGTGTCTCGACTTGAAGGATCCGGTTTCCGTCGAACTGGTTGAATCGAACTCCAGTTTCGACAGTAAAGTGTTCATCCCGAACTCGTCGGTGGTGAAATGGACCTTCCCAAAAACCGAGAAACATCCGGAACTTGCCATGTATTGGTACGACGGCGGACTCCTGCCAAAGAAACTGCCCCACGATTGGGACAAAGACAGGTCCCTGAAGAATGTCGGCATGCTCATGGTTGGGGACAACCATACTATCGAGACCGGCGTACGGCCGAATTTCAATCCTCGTATGGCGAACACGAAGTTCTTCAACGAATTTAAGAGAAATCTGCCGGCTAAAACCATTCCCAGGGTGCGGGAGGACAATCTTTATCTCGAATGGTTCGACGCAATCAAGGGCAATATCGACGAATGCGGTTCGAACTTCGACTACTCGTCCCAACTTACGGAGATTGCGCTGCTCGGCGCTCTCGCCCAAAGGATTGGAGGGAGAATCGAGTGGGACGCCAAGAACATGCGCTCTACAAACAGACCCGAAGCGGCGCAGTACGTCAAAGAGACGCCGCGTAAGGGATGGGAGGCGTCGGTTCCCCCGACGTGGCTTGAGCGGATTCTTAGAATCTTCGGATAAACAAACCAAGATAATAAACCAACTTTCCCGGAAGGGTCCAAAGCCCCTCCGTTTTTTCCCATAAGGGGCAAAAAATCGAGCATTAAAAATTTCTCGCGGTAGACAGCGCCGATAATGTTTGCAAAACAATTTATCCTCCCGTTAATACTCCTGGTTCTTCCCCTCGAGCTTGAGGCAAACGATGTCGGCGCATTCAAGGCGTCTCCGTTCCTCCCCTTCCCCGTCGAACCGAGGCACGGGACAAAGCCAATCTCCGGACATACGGACGGGAAAGGAGGACATGTTGTAACCCCGAATCTGCGCAACATACTGAAAAACATTCCCAAGGCAAACAAGGCGGACGTATCGCTCCCGCGTCTCGACGCGTCCTCCCCGGAAAGACTTCAACAATCCTTTGCCGACATGCTTCTGTCGATCGACGACGATTTTAAGCAGCAGGCCTTTGCCGGCGCCATGGCGGCCATAGGCGTGGTTCTCGCCCAAAATCCCAATGAGACGGGCGACACGGATATGCTGGAACTTCTGGACGGCAGGAGCGCCGAAGAAATTATGGCAATATCGCGCGAACTGACGCCCCAGATACGCAACAGAAAAAATGCGACAATTGACGGCAGCAGCGCGGAAAATTTCGGCAAGAGCGTGGGAGGGATAATGGTGTCGTTGCCGGTTGAAAAACAGGGGGAATTTTCCGAGGCGATAGCCAAACTCATGTACGAGGCAAAACAAAAAGGCGAACCCGACGCGTCGATAGAGCGGAAACTCGATGGGAAAACCGCGCAAGAGGTGGTGGACATGGCGGCAAACGTGGACCTTCCGTTTAAAATCGGGGGGAAGATCTCTCCGGACAACGTTGAAGTCAGCTCCCCGTCCGACGAAGATTTTAAAAAATTCAATATCAAACCTCCGGAAAAGAAAGAGGACAAGGACGGGGGAAGTTACACGCCGTCGCTTGTTCCATCGTCCAATCTCTAACTAAACACCGCAAGAGGTACAACGCGTTCGTACGATCCGTCCAATCACCGCAAGGGAATTCCGATTTCGATTTACCGCGGGAACTTTTGACGCGCGTTTCTTCTATGAACCGGATTCACATGGACATCGACCCCCAAGACCGCGGGATCCGAAACAAGCCGCCCGAAAACCGCGGAATTATAGGAACTTTTCCCTTTGTCAGAGGATGACATTTCAACACCTTCGTTCTCGCCCGTCTTTATCGTAACCTTATGCGCGATCGACGACCCCGGAGCATCGTGGCGGATACAGCCGACCAACAATTCCGCAAACCGCCCGCCGCGGGAATCCGCGGAAATAGTCCAGTCAACCCCGGAACAAAACTTCGTTACCGCCTCGGACATACCGTATACTTCCTGGCCGTCGAATTTCAATTCGCCCGTTTGGGAGTCGTCCGCATAGTCCCCGCGGCATTCTCCGACAACGCATACGCAGTCTCCCTCTGAAATGTTTTTCCCGAATTTTTCATAGGCGGAGGAAAACAGGTTTATCTTCAATTTCCTGTAATTGCCGCGGGACGAGAGGGTGAAAAAACACCACTGGCTGCCGTCCTTTTTCGATTGGCGTTTTTCGATATCGGACACCACCCCGCACACCCTGAACGGGACTTTCGAGTCGCAAGAGATGCCGGGAACCTTGTCGAGGGCAAAGTCGAACGGGGCAAATTCGTTCATCGGATGCCCGGATATGTAATAACCGAGCAACTCTCCTTCGGCGGACAACTTTTCTTTCAAAGGCATAACGGGGCGGCTTGTGTCTATCATACTTCCCGGTGAATTCCCCGCAACGACGCCCGTTCCCAATAAATCGAAAAGGTTTGTCTGCCCCGAGCGCGCATCCATATCCAATTCCCTTACATGTTTTACAACAACATCTATACTACCGAGCAGATGCGCACGATCGTATCCGAACGAGTCGAACGCGCCGGTTTTTATTAGGTTCTCAAGCACGCGCCTGTTTAAGGTCGCCGTGCCCACGCGTCTGACAAAGTTAAATATGTCGGAAAAAGGACCGTTTGCGTCGCGTTCGCGGGTTATCGACTCCGCGGCGGCGCTACCCACGCCCTTTATAGCAGCAATTCCAAAGCGTATGGAGCCCGGGGATTTTTCGAATATTTCCCCGCGCGACGAGGGACGCCAGGATTCATCGATTACGGGGGTAAACATCTCCCGGGAGATATTGATGTCGGGACCAAGTATCTTTATCTTCAGGGAACCGCATTCCTTTACGAATTTCGAAACTTTTTCTATCTTTCCGATTGAACTTGAAAGCAAGGCCGCCATGAATTCCACCGGGTTGTTCGCCTTTAGATAAGCCGTTTTATAGCTCAGATCGGCGTAGGCCGTCGAATGGGATTTATTAAAACCGTATTCCGCAAACTTCTCCAGTACCGCAAAAATCTCAAGAGCTTCCCTTTCCCCGATATTATTGCGCTCTTTCGCCTTTCTCGCGAACACCGCGCGTTGCTTTTTCATCACTTCCGGTTTTTTCTTCCCCATGGCGCGCCGCAGTATGTCGGCTTCTCCCAAGGTATATCCGGCTATTATCTGGGCCGCCATCATAACTTGTTCCTGGTAGACAAGCACACCGTATGTTTCGCGGACAAGATCCTTTAGAAGGGGGTGCGGAACATGGAGCTTCCTGGGATCCAACTTCGCCTCTATGTATTGCGGAATGAACTCCATCGGACCCGGGCGGTACAGGGCTATAAGCGCAATAATTTCCTCAAATGAACTTAGGTGTATTTTCCTGCACAAATTGCGCATACCTTCGCTTTCAAGCTGGAACACTCCCACCGTCCTGCCGCTGTTTAACAACCTGAATGTCGCGGGATCGTTTAAGGGAATTTTCCCTATGTCGAAACCCGGCAACTTGCGCACCCGTCTAACGTTGTCCTGCGCGTCTGATATAACGGTGAGCGTATCGAGTCCGAGAAAATCGACCTTTAAAAGACCGAGATCCTCAACGGGGGTCTTTGCAAACTGCGTGGTAAGGGTCTCCTCCTGCACCATCGTGGGAATGAGATTGTCGAGGCGCTGGTTTCCGATTATAATCCCGCAGGCATGCTTGCCCGGCTGTCTTATCATCCCTTCCAGGACGTCGGATTGTTCAAAAACGGTCTTTATCGACGGATCCGCCAGTTCGGTTCTAAGTTCGGCGGAAGTTTCGAGGGCTTTTTTCAAAGTTATTTGGAGGCCGTCCGGAATTTTTTTCGCCAACGCGTCGGCGCGGGCAAACGATATCCCGTTAACCCGCGCAACGTCCCTTACAACCGCCTTGGCGCCGAGTTTTGCAAAGGTTACAATGTTTGCGACGCGGTCAAAACCGTATTTGGAACGAACGTAGTCCACAACTTCGTCGCGGCGGCGCTGGCAAAAATCCACGTCAAAGTCCGGAGGGGAAACACGCTCTAGCGACAGCATCCGTTCGAAAAGCAAATGAAAGCGTATCGGGTCTATATCGGTAATTCTTATCAGATAGGCTATCATGCAACCCGCTCCGCTTCCGCGTCCGGGACCGACGGGAATACCCCTGCTACGCGCCCAATTTATAAAATCGTAGACTATCAAAAAGTAGTCGACAAACTCCGCACCGATGATAATCGACAGTTCGTAGTCGAGTTTTTTGCAAAGGTACCGCGCCCTGTCCCTATCCTCTCCCTGTTTTGGGGAATATTTGTCCGGGTTGGAGTAATCGACGCCGTAGCGACTCATCAGTCCTTTTTTCGCCAAATCGAAGAGGAAAAGCCCGTTTTCCATCAAGTCGGACCTTTTCTCCACGCTCAGCGAAAAATTCGCCCCACCTCCGTTTTGTTTTATAACTTGGTTTTTTTCCGCCACATAAAGATCGAGTATTCTATTGAAATTTTTTTCGTCCCGCTCGAAGGAAAGTCCTTCGGGTTGGACGTACTTGGGGTAGTGGGTCTTTCCGAAGGGTATTTTGATGTCGACCATCTCGGCGACTTCAAGGGTATTGTCGAGCGCTTCCGGAAGCTCGGGAAAGGATAGTTCCATCTCATCCCGGCTCTTTATATAAAACTCGTTGCTTGGATAGCGCATCCGGTTTTCATCGGACAACTTATGCTTGGTTTGAATGCAAAGCATCGCGTCGTGCGCGGAAGCGTCCTCCTTGCGGACATAGTGCGTGTCGTTTGTGGCCACCAATTTCAAGCCGAATTCGCGCGCGAGTTTTATCAGACCGGGAATAATTTTGCGTTGCGCGGGAATGGAATGATTTTGCACCTCTATAAAGTAGTTTTCGCGGCCGAATATTTCCACAAACCTAGCCGTAGCCTTGCGGGCGTTGTCGTAGTCGGAATACAACAGGTATTGCGACGCCACTCCGTTTAGGCATCCGCTCAAGGCTATTATGCCCTCCGAATATTTCGCCAAAGTTTCGCAATCTATGCGGGGTTTCCTGTAAAATCCCCTCTCGTAGGATTCGCTCGTAAGTTTTGCAAGGTTCAGAAAACCGGAATAATCCTTTGCTATCAATGTCTTATGGTGTATCTGGAATTGAGGGTAGTTTTCGGGTCGCAACATCGACGGATCGGGTTCAATTCCGTCTATGTCGTCGCTCTTTTCCCTGCCGCAATTAGGCCGATCCTCCATCGAATGGTCGTCAACATAGTAGGCTTCCATTCCTATTATCGGCTTTATTCCGTGTTTTCGCGCCTCGTTGTAGAACTCTATCGCCCCGCACATATTGCCGTGGTCCGTCATGGCGACGGCCGGCATCCCCAACTCTTCAACCCTTGCCATGAGCTTGTCGATGCGCGAGCACCCGTCGAGAAAGCTATAGTCCGTGTGGACGTGCAAATGTACAAAATTCCCCATGCCCGCAGATAATTTTTACGAACCGCGGTCCGGTCAATTAAAAATGGGGGAATTTTTTTCGTTGATATTAGACATTGAATTATAACATGTTGCGATATTGAAGTCGCGTACGCTAAAAGAAGGCGCCGCGCTGTTCCGTGCGCTTGATAAAAACCGTTTCGACGACGGCGCCAACCGTTATTTTTGCCATCTGCTCCCCATACTCTTGGGCTGGAAGCCCTTGGGAGCATCGTTTTGCACGCGTCCGGGTTCGCGGGAAGCGGCGGACGGAGTTTTCGAATCCGCCGGCGGAACGGACGAAACCGTACCGTCTCCGCCGTCTGGTTTCGTTGCGCAAAAGGACGACCACGACGGGGCTTCCAAGCCTACGGGAGCCAAAATGTTTCCATACCACAACGCGCCGAGGATAAAACACGCCAACACCAATACAACCGCAACCGCGCGGCGCGCCGGGAACGTATTTTCGTAGGGATCCGAGCTTCTTTTATCGGCGTTGCGGGGCAACCTCCCCATTCGCGTAAGACTCGCCCCAAAAGCTATATTTATGGTCGCCTTACTGTTCACCGCCCAGCCGCTGGCATCCAAAAGCGGGGCAAGATTCCGCATTTTAAGTTTCATGGCGGCCAAAAACACCGACGGTGCCGAAATCAATAAAATTATGGCGAGAATTCCCAGGGGGATCCAGTATCCCAAACCAAGGAACGCGTCGAGCAGCATGCCGAACGCCGTGGTTATGCCGCCGACGGCAACCCCCAGGGCGGCCACCGTTCCTATGTCTATTTTCTTCGCCTTTTGATCCATCAACTTGGCGGGATCGCCGGAAACATCGAGGGCGCTTGCACGCTTGGAAATTTGTTCGCTAATCCATTTTACCAGGCGTTTATATGGGGAAAAGAAGGACTGCCCTATGCTTATGGGGTTGTCCACAATCTTTACGATTGTGGCGTCCCAATCCCTGCCGAGCCTATCGTAGAAAACTCCGTGCCTGCCCACAATGAGGTTGTCGGAATCCCCCGCGCTTACAAGGGCCACTATGTTCGTGTCCTGTTCGTTTTTACGCCTGCACACGCAATACAACAAATATCCGTAACTAAGGGGGGCCATCCCGGAATGTTTTTCTATGTCGTCGACCCTAACGCACAACCGGCAGACCCTTCTGTCTATGTAAAGCGAGCCAAATTGGAATATGGCAGAATTCCCGCGCAGATAGAATTTTTGAAAACTCACGTAATTCATCGCCAACTCGGCAAGATTCTTATGCAGGCGGACAAGCTTTTCCACCTTGCCTATATTCTCAAATTCGTCCTTTAACGACTCGTCTTTGGATATCAATTCCATTAGCGCGTCGATCCTGTTTTCCGCCACTATTTTACGCACTCTTTCTTCGGGCAAGTCCGATATTTTGGATGCGGGTTTCGAAGCGAGCCAATCTTCAAACGGTTTAAACGCCGATTTCACGCGATTCCAATCGTCCGATGTTATCGAAGACTTCCCCAGCAACGGCGAAACAACCTTTTGCATAAAGGCGTCCGCCTTGGCGGACCACGCCGGATTCAACCCATTCGAAAGGTCCAACTCGCCGCGGGGCAACACCCGCGCAATCGGAAAGCCCGCAAGTCCGGGGGAGGTTTCGCTCATTTGCGACGAGGCGATTTCTTTTATTTGCTCGCAGCTTGCATTCACAACGGATTCGCTGCCCGGGCTGTACTCCAAAATTTTCGCGCGCGCGAAAAAATCGTCTATTTTATCCTCCACATCCTTAAAAGCAGCAAACGCATCCGCAATCGAATCCCCGAACACGGAACGGTTGGACGGATTTTTCCCCGCATTCAACCATTCGTCGTATGCGCGCGCATCGTCAAAAAACGACTTCACCAGTCCGGCGTCCACTCCGGGCTTTCCGGACCGGTCCGTCTTGGCGCCTCCAACGGACATTACGTCGGAAACAAGTTCCTTGAGGGATTCGTCGGAACCGCAGGAATCGACGGTTATTACGCCGTCGGCGTTAAACAGGGTGCCGGCAAACAGGGAACCTTCCCCCTCGAAATCGGAAAGGGATATGCTTTGGGCGCCGCCCTTCCCCACGCTTTCCAGAATGCGCCGGGCGCTCGACAACAACACCGCCCCCTCGTCCGTGGAATCGTCTATATTCGACAATTCGAGCGAATCGGAAGACTTCATCAAACTCCCGCAATCCTTCAACAGCGAGCAGGTCCACTTCGCGGCGGATACTATATCGTTGCGCCGCACATGCGAATCCCCGTCCTCGTCTATAAGCTTGAGCGTTTTTTCGTCAAAAAACAACCCGCCCGAGGGACAACTCAGCGCCGACCATAATTTCTGGTCGAGTTCGCCCAAATATTTTATATCTTCGCCGGAATCTATGTAAGGCTGGTACATTCCCCCCGCCTTAAAAAACTTCCAAACATGCTTCCTACCGTCTCCAGTTGTCATATCGCCGCCGATTTTATTTATTTGCCCAAACTTTTGTCAATATCCAAAACCCGGCAGTGGGAAACGGCGCGGCCGTCGTCTTCCCAAAGTTCATGGAAGACGATTTCGCCGGCGTCGATACCGGAAGGTACGACGCGACCGATGCAAAGCGCGATAAAAAACCGAACCGCGGCGGTTACTTTCGCGGTAAGGATGCGGGCACGGCGGCCGAAGGCATCCTAAATTTGACTCCGTCGCCCATCATCTGCTTCATCATCGACTTAAACTCGGAACTGTTCAAGAGATCGTCTTTTTCGGAATCCGAAAGCCTGCCGTCGCCGTCCTTGTCGTACTTGTTCATCAACTCCTGGTGTTTCCGGCGCGCCTGCACGAACATCTTGCGGCGTTCGTCGCGGCTCAATTTGCCGTCGCCGTCGCTGTCGAACTTAACCAGGACGTCTTTGGGTATGTTGCGTTCTATATCCCGCGGCAACCTCTGGGCGCGGAAATCCTCAAACATCTTGCGGTGCTCTTCGAGAAAGATTGCCACTTCCTCGGGTCCGAGTTTTCCGTCGCCGTCCTTGTCGAACTTTTTTATAACGCCCTCCGCGTGTTTTTTTCTCAAGTCCTCGAGGTCGACCGTTTTCTCCTTCAACAGCTGCATGCCCGCCTCGCGTTCCGACTTCGACAAGCGGCCGTCGCCGTCCTTGTCGAACTGCTTCAAGAGTTGAATCCTCGTAGTCGCGTCCATATTGGCGAGTGCGGAAAACGCCGCGTTCATAAGGGCCTCCATTTCCGTCGGGGAAGTCCCGCCCGAGGCCGGAGACTGCGGATAGACGGCGGACGCCGCCGCCGTTACCGCGGATACTACGGCAAAAAACACCTTTTTCATAGAAATCCTTTTTGTTAAGGTAAACTTGGGGTAAGTGTCCTTTTTAACGGACGAAAAGCCCGGAAAGTTTCGGTAAATTTTGGTTTGAAGAATCCCGTCCCATGTATAGCGTTCCCGAAAAAACCGCCAAATGTACCAGGTGACATTCAGCGACCAAAGTATGGCCGAACTCAACAAACTCGATAAGCTTACGCAACTCGAGATTATGAAATCGTTCGGTTCTCTGACACGGCAACAGATCGAGAGCGGATTGCCGGACATAGGGAAAATACACAGAGCGGGGAAAATATGCTACAGGTTGCGCACGGGGGACTACCGCGTATATTTTGAAATTCTCGAGGACGGCACGACTTTGCACGCGCATTACATTCTCCACCAGCATACCCTTGAAGACTTTGTATTTAGATTCAAGCTTCCGTTTAAGGAGGAGACCATGTTGGAACAGGAAAACAATTTTTGGAGTTATCTTGAATCCTTGAAAAAATGACCAGACCCGAAGAGACAAAAAAAGATCTGTGCCGGAACGTGCACCAGGCGAGCAAGATTTACATACTCCCGAATTCCTTCACGGCCGGAAACCTGTTTTTCGGATTCCTGTCGATAGTACTTTGCATACAGGGGAAATTCAACTACCAATCGCAGGACAGGACCATAGACTACATAGCATCCCTCATTGCGCCTATGGGATCCCCGGAAAACGGCACGGGATATTATTTGCTGGCGATATTGTGCATACTTGCGGCATTTTTTTGCGACGCTTTCGACGGACGCATAGCGCGGACGAGCGGCAAGACATCCCTATTCGGCAAGGAGTTCGACTCCTTGGCCGACAGCATATCCTTTGGAGTGGCTCCGAGTCTGCTGATATGCTTTCTGATACTCCAGCCCACGGAAAGCACCCCGCCACTGCACGCAAAATTCATACAGAATACGGGATGGCTGATAGGCTTTCTGTTTCTTTTGTGCACTTCGGTCCGGCTTGCGCGTTTCAACGTGCTGACAAACCCCTATATTGCGGGGCACGAAAAATACGAAAAGGGGGACTTTTCGGGGCTGCCCGCCCCCGCGGCGGCGGGGACAATGGCGTCTATCGCCTTGACGATGCTCAGCTTCGATTTGAAGACGTACATGTCGCTGCTAATCCCCCTTATGATCCTGATCTCGTGGATGATGATTACCAATATTCCGTATCCGTCGTTCAAGCACATAAACTGGACGACGAGCATGCGTTTCAGGTCGTTTGTATTGCTGGTTGCGTGCATAATATTGATAATCTACCTGCGGGAATACAGTTTTGCCGTAATATTCCTAAGCTATGCGTTCTACCCTCCGTTAAAGTACGCCCCGCGGGGGGTTAGAATTCTTCTGTATAAGATAAAAAAGACAAGCGTCGGGAAGTCGTCCTAGGCAAGCGCCGGCACCGGAACTTTAAAAGCCGGGAAATGCGGTAAAGCTCCGGATACCGGGTGGAGTTGCGTTCCCGCGCGTTTTTACAACGGAGGATACCCAGGCTACCGCCCGGAATATTTCGCCATGTTCTCCGGAGGGGTAACATTGTTTTCCATGTCCGACAACATCGCCTTTGCGGCGCTTGCCTCCCCCGAAAATCTGCCGTCCCACCCGGAGTTTACAACCTCCGCACACAACTCCTTCGCCCTTTCTATATCGGGGGGAACACCCCTCGCGGTCCAGTATCTGAACGCCAATTGCAACTTGTCCATACCGCCGCCGTTCTTGACGGATTTCTCGAACCAGTACCGGGCCCTCGCGGGGTCCGGGGGGATCTCGCGCCCGTCGGCGTAAAAAACGGCTATATCGTTTTCAAAACCGGGATCCGTTTCCGCGATTTTTTCGAACATATCCCTGGCTTTTTCCGGATTTTTTTCAAGGTATCTTCCCGACGCGTACATCTTTGCCACATACTCCAGAGCCTCGCGGTTTCCCGCGTCGGCCGCCTTTTTGTACCAAAACACCCCGCTTGCGGCGTTGCGGGGGAAGCCGTCTTTTCCGCGCATAAACTTCTTGGCTATATCCAGCATTGCAACGACGTTTCCGTTTTCTGCCGCATCGATTTCAATCAGCGAAAGTTTCTTGTTCCAATAATCCAACTGTTCCTTGTCCCCCGAATTCTTATATATTTCGACAAGCTTGAGCATGGCTTTCACGTGCTTCGACTGCGCCGCCTGCGTTATCCAATAAAGCGCCTTCATTTGGTTTTTAGGCAGCAGGTATCCGTACAAATAGGCGTTGCCGAGTGCCCATTTGTCGTCGGCGTTGCCGTTGGATGCGCCCTCCTCCCTCCACTTTGCGGCCTCGTTAAAGTTGCGTTCAACAATCTTTCCCTCCCCGTATATGCACCCCAAATAGATCTGCGCGGGCGCAAACCCTTTTCGGGCGGAGGACTCCACCAACTCGAGCGCCTTGGCGGGGTTGCGTTCAACCCCGTATTTTCCGGAAACGTAGAAACTGCCGAGGGCGAGCATCGAGGCGGGGTCCCCTTTTTCGGCCTTCGACATAATCTCGTCCAACCCTTTCGAATTCTCCGACGGCGGCGGGGTCTGGGTTCCGTCCGGAGTATTGCCGATTAAACCGCCCAGCTGTTGGGCGCATAGGCGGGAGCAACAGAAGACCCCCAGCATAAGGATAACAACCGTCCGCATCATAGTTCGTTTCCGCTTTGTTGGGCGATAAGTCCGCTCCTTCCGGGGAAAGGAAGCATTTTTATTTCGAAACGGGGTACGTTCGAGGGGGATCTCAAGAGTTCTCGGGCGCGCCCGCTTAGGGAATAAAACTCCACGCCGCGCGACTTTGCATCGACAATAAACGATTCAAACCACCCGGAATACGCCATGCCTTCAAGCTCCGCATGTACCGTCATGACGGAATACTCCTCCGCCTCCATCGCCTTGAAAATCGACGCCGCCGCATCCCCGGGACTTGGTAAACCGAGAATCTCGTCGAGAGTCGGCAAAGTCGACGGAATTTGCAGCGTTTTGAAATTTTTGCCGCCCATGGATGGGAAAAAGGGCGAACTCCCCCGGACGTCGGAGGCGTACAATAGACCAGCGCAATCCTGGATTTCAAGGGAGGACGGACTCGCCTGCCAACCCGGAGCCCCGCAACTTTCGGGTTTCCTCCCGAAAATTTTCTCGAATTCCACGGACGCCTTCGTGAACTCCGCGGCTATCTCGGTGGACCTCATTTCCCGCAGTCTATTTTGCCATTTAAAATGGTCCCACGAGTGAATTCCGCATTCAAAACCGGACTCGCCCGCCGTTCTTATTTGGGGCGCGCACCTCCTATAAATTACCGGAGGCGGCAACAGCGTGCCGTACATGAGTTCCCTTAATCCGTAATTTCCTATTACATTGGAACGCAGACACTTGCTTAAGAAACCCTTCTTAAATATCCTGCAAAGCGATTTCCCCGTATTGTCGGGTCCGAAGGAAAAGAAAAAAGCCGCAGGAATTTCGTGTTTCTTAAAAATTTCCGACAGCTTCGGCACGCCGAAGAGAGTGCCGCGATAGGTGTCCACATCGACTTTTACGGCAAGCTTCATGATTCCCCAAGTTCATAGTCCTTGCCAAGAAGGTGGTAGTCGAGGGTAAGTTTTACCGCCGTCCGCAAATCCGTAACGGGCCTCCACCCCAATTCGACCTCGGCCCTTTTTATCGACGGCATTCTACGCGGCACGTCCTGGTAGCCCTCCCCGTAATAGTCCTTGGACGATACGTTCTCTATTTTTGCGTTTTTCGCCCGCTCGGCGTATTCGGGATATTTTGAAAACTCCTCTATCAGAATTTTTGCGAGGTCTTTTACGGAGTATTCCTCGTAGGGATTTCCTATGTTGAATATTTTACCTTCGGCGCAACCGTCCTTGTTTTCAAGTATTTTAAGCAGGCATTCCACGCCGTCGTCTATAAAAGTAAACGCGCGTTTCTGCAAACCGCCGTCCACAAGCCTTATGGGCTTGCCGTTTATTATGTTGTGGGAGAACTGGGTCAGCACCCTCGACGCCCCCTCTTTTGGGGACTTTATGTCGTCGAGTTTTGGACCTATGAAGTTGAAGGGTCTAAACAGGGTAAAGTTAAGTCCTTCGTGTTTACCGTACGCCCATATGATGCGGTCGAGCAATTGTTTTATGCAGGAGTATATCCAACGTTCCTTCGCAACCGGACCCAAAACCAGATTTGATTCGTATTCGTCAAAATCACCGTCCGGACACATTCCGTAAACCTCGGAGGTCGAGGGAAATACTATCCGCTTTCGATGTTCGACGCACTTCTTTATTATCGAAAGATTCAATTCAAAATCCAAGTTGAAGACCCTCAGTGGATCCTTTACATAGAGCAGCGGGGTCGCAATCGCCGCAAGGGGGACAACCACGTCGCATTTGCGTATTTCGGCGTCTATAAAACCGGAATCCCTAATATCCCTCCGATGGAAAACGAACCTATCGGATTTTAAGCAGTGCGAAATTTTTTCACCGGAGATGTCGACTCCGACCACCTTCCAGTCCGTCTTCCCAAGAATTTTCCACAATAGAGACGACCCTATAAATCCTCCGACTCCGAGAATCAGGATTTTTTTCATACGCCGCCAAGATAGACGCGCCGAAATCTTAGGCAAGAAATAAAAGCGCCGCCGCAGGCCGCACCCGAAAAACGTCTTGCAAAAAACGGCGGGGGGATTAACTCTTCGGGCATGAGAATCATTAAATTCCTGCGCGCGTCCCTCGTATCCCTGTCCGCCACGCTTGCGTTGTCGTCGTGCGGAACCTCCACCACGGATTATCCCTCGGTTCCAAGGGAAATGACATGCACGTTGGAATACACGGGTCCGACGTACGCGCCCGTCCATACTACGGCGCCCTACAAATACGCGCTGTACGACATCAACGGCGGATTCATTGCCTATCTGGACACCACGAGGCTTGTCGTCTACAGGATGGAACCTTTCATGGGGAAGGTGGTCGTGGTCAGGGGTCCCATGGTTAAACGCGACGGCGAAAACGTCGTATGCGCGGAATCCCTCAGACTGGCGCGCTAACCCCGCGCAACTGTTTTTATGGCGGAAATAATAGACGGAAATGCGATAGCCTCGAGTATCCACGGGGAGCTTAGGGCGGAATTGGACGGCGTGGACGCGCCGCGCAAGCCGTGCGTGGCGTTCATCAGGGTGGGGGAGGATCCCGCCTCGGTGTCCTATGTAAGGAGGAAGGAACGCGTCGCCGCGGAAATCGGCATCGACAGCGTCCTGCACGTTCTTGCGGAAAATACGGGTCAGGACGAATTAAACGCGCTTATAGATTCGCTTAACGGCGACGACGGCGTGGACGCCGTACTGGTCCAGGCGCCGCTGCCCCCGCACCTCTCCGAACGCGACACCTTCAACAGGGTCCGCGCGGACAAGGATGTGGACGGATTCAGCAACGCGAACCTCGGACTTCTCTGCCAGGGGGATCCCGGGGCTTTTGCGGCGTGTACTCCCGCCGGCATAATCGAATTGATAAGGCGTTCGGGCGTCGAGACGGCGGGGAAAAGGGCGGTCGTGGTGGGGAGAAGCCTCATTGTGGGAAAACCCGCCGCCCTCCTGCTTATGAAAAAAGGCGTGGACGCCACCGTGACGGTATGCCATTCAAAAAGCGAAGGGCTTAGGGAAATTTGCTCGCAGGCGGATATACTTATCGCCGCCATCGGCAAAGCGCGCGCCGTCGGCGCCGACATGGTGAAGGACGGCGCCTGCGTAATAGACGTGGGAATAAACAGAATCCCCTCCCCTTCAACAAAATCGGGATACAGACTTGTCGGAGACGTCGATTTTGAAAATGTCGTAAAAAAATGCTCGAAAATAACGCCCGTGCCGGGCGGCGTCGGTCCCATGACCGTGGCGATGCTCATGAAAAACACCATCGCCGCCTACAAGCGCCACATGGGATACAAACTTCCGTAAAATCGATTTTTGCCTAAATTGCTTGCATTTACCGATACGCGATACATTATTTTGTGGTACTAAAACAAAACACTACTTAACAAGAAGGAAATTACCATGAAAAAGATACTTCCAGCCGTTTTGGCAGCCTGCACCGTTTTCTTTGCAACGATATCGTACGCCGATACCACCGCAAAATGCGGCCAACCGGGCAACTGTCCGTCCGTCAAGAATTGTGCGGAAGGATGCAAATGCCCGTCGGATAAAAACTGTCAACAGTCCAAAGACAAGTGTTCCGCCGCGTGCAAATGCCCCGGTGCAAATTGCACATGCGCATCCGAAGCATCCGCCTGCAACTGCGGTTCCGCCTGTGTCTGCGCGGCAAAGACGTCGGAAAAATGCTCTTGCCCCGACGGGAAG